>JBJMQT010000074.1:0-7476 GCA_045802525.1 Gemmataceae bacterium | reverse complement strand
TTCCAGAGAATAGTCAACGCAATGGGGGCTAGTCTAATCGCCGCTCGAAACGATGTCGAGCAATATTCTGGGTTTTCTCGCTAGGGCGATGGCGCCGAGAAACCGTACGTTGAACACTGTTTCCGTCCCAACACTCTCGCCGGCAGGCGCACTCATTTGGTTCTCTCCATTTCGCCGGACCCACTGTGGAAAGAAATGGAAAGCACGTGGAAAGCAATGGAAAGCATTCGGTTAAGGCCCGCCGTATTCGTTTCAGGTGGCGTTACCATCAGAGAAACGATCTTTTTTGCCGGAAAGCTCTGTAACCGTTGCTCTTGGGAAAGATCGTTTCTCCACCCCCTCACACACCCCCACCCCAGGCAGCTTGAAACGAACTTATCACAGACCGGCCTACCGCCAAACCTGCCTCGCGCTACTCGCGGGGGTGTACCAAATTGCGGAAGTGTACGCCCGCTGCTGGGCCGTCATGGGAACCTCCTTGGGCAGCTTGATGCCGAAGTGGTGGGCATCGTAGGCTGTCCAGCGCGGCGTCGGAATCTCGATCACGCGGGCATAATAAAACGCCCGCAGATCCCGGTCGAACTCAGGGTCTTTCCAGACGGTTATCAACTCCGGTGCGCCGATAGTGTTGGTCCAAGTTGCGTTGGCCACGTCCACCGAGCTCCCAATCGCCGGCACCTTGCCGGTCTTGGCATCCGGCTTGCGATCGCCCGACCAGACCGCGTCGTAGACCTTTTCGTGCACTTTGCCCGCCGCGTCCAGCCAGCCCTTGATGACCTGAATGCGGTCGAGGTTGGCCCCGATCGGGTCCTTAAGCGCCCCAACGAGGAAGGTCGGCGGCTTGCCGGCGGGCGCGTCCTTCAGATCGCCGCCCATCGGCACTCCCTTGGCGTAACCGACGTTCGCCGGCATGCGCGTGTTCGCGTCCTTGGCCTCGAACTCCCAACCGCCGAAGAAGCGCACCGCCATGCGCGGGCCGGTTGTGGCGTAGGTCTCCCGGCGCTCCATCGCGTCGAAGATCGCCTCGCGAGTGTTGTCCGTCGCCCACACGGCCGCATAACCGGAGGCGACCTCCTCCCACGACATAATGGTGGCCAGTTCGGTCTTGACGAAGGGTTTAGTGGCTCGGGTCGAACTCGGCTCGGAAGGGGAAACCTTGCCGAAAAAGTTGTCCTGGTCCGCGGTGGCCAGTCCGGTGTGGGCGTCGGTCGAGCCGATCATGCCAAACTTGTAGGGGTTGACGCCCAGGTCGTTTTCCAGCTTCAGGCCGTTTTCCAAGGCGGAGCGCGCGTACTCGAAGGCCAGCATCTCGTTCTTCTTCAACTCACTCAGATCGAGATTGCCCTTGTCCCAGCGCTCGAAGGCCGCGAACTCGTCGTTGGGGGAGAGGAACGGGTGGGTTTCGCCGTCGCCCTTGATCTGGGTCGCCTCGTAGAGACGCTCCCAGCGGGCCCGCTTCTCGGCGTAGTCGCGGTCCAGCGGCTTGCCGGTGAAGGTATCGACGAAGGGAAACATGCGGCCATTGCTCAGGTTGCCGTTGTGCGCGATGGCCAGCACGTTGCCGCCGGTCTTCTCCTCGTACGCGGCCATCCACTTCCACAGGTCGCGGGGGTTGTCGCTGCCCAAGGGCTTCTGAGTGATCAGCGGCTCGACCAGGCGGGCCTTGGACCCGTCGTCCCGGAAGATGACGTTGCGGTGCAGGTTGTTGCCGGCGGTGTTCGAGGTCCACTCGTAGCCGATGAAGGCGGTGAAGCGGTGCGGCTCGTTGGCCGCGTCCGCTGCCGCGATGTTGTCGCGCCAGGCCTTGCGGTAGGCGGGCGTGCCCGGCAGCGGCATGATCGCCTTGGGAAAGGTTCCCTGGGAAAAGCTGCTGATGATGTCGATCGCCGCGTCGGCGCCCTTGCCTTCCCGGATCATGTTGTACCACTGTCGGCCCTTCGGTTCGGCAAGGATCGCGGCGTCACCGGCCATCATTTGCGGGAAAAAGCCCATGCCGTCGGAGTGGTGAGCGACCACCAGGAAGTCGAGCGGGCGGGACAGTCGCACGCGCTCGCCCATCGAGGCGACGAGTTCTTCCCCCTTGGCGAACCGATAGGCGTCGCGCGGACCGAGGCGGCAGCCGAAGGCTCCCGCGTCCATCGATACTGCCGTGTGCAGGTGCGTGTCCCCGAACAGTGGCCGCGTCGGATAGTTGCGGCCGGCGTAGGGCGAGTACGGCTTCTTGAACGCCCCCTTGACCGCCTCCTTGTCCAAGTCGCCAACATCCGTGGGCGTTGGCTTTTGCTGCGCCCAGGCAACCAGCGTCATCAGGCCGGTCGCCAGACCACCGAGGAACAGCTTTCTGAGTCGTGAATGCTTCATTTCTTCCTCCTTCGGGAATGGCGAGGGCGGGCGCGAGGAAGGATTGTAAGTGAAGTTTTCGTCCCAGCCAAGAACCGGTTCATTAAGATTGCGAGAAACTCTAATTCTTTTTGCACCGGCCCGCTTGCCGTTTTCCGTCACGCCCAGAGGGCGCACTTCGAGACCTTACGGCCCGCGCGGCCTCATTTGCCGGCTCGCTGCGAAAAACAGGTAAATCCGCTAAGGAGATATCGCCGGGTTGCCCGATAGGGAGATGAGGCGCGATGAATCGGCCAGGGTAGTCCCCGCCGCGAGTACCAGCGAGATCTCGTCAGTACATCCAAGAAGGACATCCCCATGAGTAGAGCACGATGGAGTCTTGTGCTGCTGGTCCTATTGGCTTCCCGGGCGTTGTCCCAGGAAACGGCCCCGGCCGGCGGCGATCCGGCAGCGCCAGCGCTGGCTGCCGGGCAACTGTCTGCTGCGGATCCGACGTTCTTCCCCGCGGAAGGGACGGCTGGTCGCGAGGACGGCCGGCTCGCCGGCAACCACAACTTCTCCAACTTCATCGGCTTCATCGGCAACCCGTTGGAAAACATCGACCCCCGAGCGGTGACGGCGATCTATCCCTTGTTCGGCAGCTCCTGGGTCTCGAACACGGCCCCCATCCCCAACGCCGACGGGCAAGTCTACGGGCCGGGCATCACCGTGGCCTTGTCTGAGCGGCTGGCGGTCGGCGTCAATCAGGGCGGGTATGCCCACCTGGACATCACCCGGAATGAATCCGCGCGCAGCGCGCGCTTCCGCCAGTTAATCACGCAGTTCGATCCTCAAGGCCGCTTTCGGGATGTGGAGGCTGGCGGCGAGCGTAACGGCTTTCTAAACGTCGGCGGTTTCCTTCAGTACACGCTGATCGAGAACGTCAAGGACCAGTTCCTGCTGACGGGCGGCGTGCGCTGGGTGGCGCCGTGCGGCTCGCACGAGGTCTTCCAGGGAATGGGGCCGGCACTGATGGCCCCCTATTTCACTGCCGGCAAGGAATGGGGCGAGTTTCACGTCCTGGCGACCAGCGGCTTTCAGTTCCCGTTCGCCGGCTCGGGCAAGCTTGAAAAGGACGTGTTCTACACCAACATCCATCTTGACCGCCGCTGCTTCGGCTGCCTGTACCCCCTCGTTGAGTTCAACTTGAGTTATCACACGTCGAACGTCAGCTTCGGCCTGGCGACGCGCGAAGGCTTCATTGACTTCGGGAACTTCCAATCCCAGGGCAACGTGCTAACGATGGCGGTGGGGGCCAACGTGGTGCTCATCAAGGAGCGGCTAGAGTTCGGCGCCGTCTACGGGACGGTGCTGGCCTCCCAGCACGACTTCGAGGCCAACAGCTTGCTGGTGAAGATGATGCTGCGCTATTAACCATGTCGACGACTTTCCTGCGGTTTAGCTCGCCCGTCCAGTCGTGGACCGATGGTCCCGATAGGCGTAATGCTTTCTTCACATTCAGGGGCGCGTGAGCGATCCAATCGGCTCACGAATCTTTGGCATAATTCTTGGAATCGAAGTAACTCTTCACGTACCGCCCGACGATGTAGACGCCAAGCCACACCGTTTTTCTCCCTAGTGTTTTGTCACCCTGGCAGAATTAGGGTACGTAGCACAAGCGTCTCGCTTGTGCGCTTGCCCAACACACAAGCGAGACGCTTGTGCTACGGTCGAATGGTCCCCTAACAATCTGGTATGACAATTCACAAGTGCCAATCCCTTGTTAAATTCACCCGCCCTCTTGCGGACGGAAGACGACTGGACCATAATGGGCAATCTTTTGAACCATTTCCGATCGCCAAAACATCGACTCCGCTCTTGTTTCTAGAGTGGAATCACCGAGGAACCACCTTATGCATATCAAGACGCGATGGGCTGTTGCTTTGTACCTGACCGCTCTCCTGCCGCTGCCGAGCCGAGCGGATGAGTCGTTTGCCGACCTTATGGCCAAGGCGCCGGATTCGGCCAATGCAATTTGCCTCATCAACATCAGCGGCATCAAGAACAGTCCGATAGGCAAGCGCGAAAATCTTGCCTCCAAGCATGAGAGCGAATACCTGGCCGGAACGGCCGGCATCAATCCCAAAGTGCAGAAGCTCGTCTTGGCTGCGTCCGTCGATCCCTCCAGCCTGCAGAATACCTGGGAAGCTGCCGTCGTCTCGCGCAGTGACACCATCAGCATGGAGAAGCTCGCCAAGGCTCACTCCGGCTCGCTGGACAAAGTGAATGGGCAAGCCGTCGTATTCACGCCGCGCAATGCCGCCTTCGTGCAATTCGAGCCCAAGGTGGGCGGCGTCATGCGCCCCGCCAACCGCCAGGCCGTCGCGCGTTGGGTCCGCAGCGTCAAGACGGCTGCCAAGCCGGGCTTATCGCCCTATCTTCTCGCCGCGGCTGGCAAGACCAAGGAATCACAAATTATCATGGCCGTCGACTTGAGCGACATGTTCGATGAAGAAGGCATCGCCTATCGCCTCAAGAATTCCAAAACGCTCGGCAACAAGGGCGACATCACCAAGCAAACCAAGGTCATCGCCGGCATCAAGGGACTTACCTTCACCGTCGATTTCACGCAAACACTTCTCGGTCAATTGCAAATCGACTTCGCCGACGATGTCAAACCGATCAAATTTCTGGCCAAGACCATGGTCCTCGAAGCTTTCGATAATATCGGCGCTCACATCGACGATATTAGCGATTGGTACGTCGAAGCCGAGGGCGCCAGCGTCAAGATGCGCGGCAAGATGACGCCCAAGGGCATCCGCCAAATTATAAGCTTCATCACCCCACCCGCTGATGCCGTCGAGACCGTCAAAGACGACGGCTCTCCCCTTGAAGCCAACCAAGACCCCAAGCTCGTCGCCTCGCAGCGTTACCTCGCGGCTATCACCAGCTACCTGGGTGATCTCCGCGATCAGAAAACCAAAAACTTCGAAGGCCTTGCCGTCTGGTACGACAGGTACAGTCAAAAGATCGACAACTTGCCCGTTCTCGACGTCGATAGCGACTTGCTGCACTACGGCTCCAACGTCAGCAACACGCTCCGTGCCATCTCTCAGTCCGCACGCGGCGTGCCCATCAAGCAAGGCGTCTTGACCCAACAAGAGACACACATCCAAGGCGGCGGATACACCCCCTACAACTACGGCTACGCCAACAGCTATGGCGCCGGCTACGGCACCGCCTGGGGCTATCAGTATCTCGATGTCAGCAACTACAAGGCCGTCCAAGATGCGCGAAAGAACGTCAACAGCGGCGAATATCTCGCCCGCATGGACGCCTGGAAAATGCTGGACACCGAAACCGCCCGTATTCGCAAGGAAATGACCCTGAAATATAAAGTCGAATTCAAGACCGGCGGATCTCAGTTAAAGACGGATTGAACCAAGGGTAGAGAAAGTGCATGTCAAGTATGTGAAATAGCTGCTCCTGTTTCGGTCGCGGGGGTGATAAATAAGGGAGCGAGCCCGACTAGGGTCGCGCAGGCTGGCTCAATTGGATAGGAAGGTGTCGTGTGGGAATTGCTTAGCACCCGAAGGGTAAGGAAAGTAAAGTTCGTTGCGGTCGGGGTCCACAACGACCATGAGCTTGTAACCCCACCGCCCATCTTTCACGTCCACGCCCTTTGCTTCCAGCTCCGCGCGCAAGGCGTTGAGCACTTCGACATCGAGCGAGATGAACATCAAGCCCTTGCCTACCTTGTCGGGCCATTGCGAGGAGAGCATTAGCGCGCAGCCCTGCCGCTCGACCTGAGCGACCTGGGCCTTCCCCTCTTCCTCATAACGCCATGAAGGGCTGAACCCAAGCTGCTTCACGTAGAAATTGATAGATCTGTCGACGTCCTCCACGAACAGCACCGGCCGCGCATACCACTCGTTGCTCATGACGTCACCGTCTTTCGGGAATTTGGGGACTAAAACCTTGAACGCGGTCCCGCCCCCCCGAGGTGCTCAAGGTTTCCTTCGAAGCGCAGTGTCAGGTGCTCTACCACAAGGAAAGGACGGATTACGTCGTAC
Source organism: Gemmataceae bacterium (assembly GCA_045802525.1). Taxonomy (GTDB): domain Bacteria; phylum Planctomycetota; class Planctomycetia; order Gemmatales; family Gemmataceae; genus JBJMQT01. Next base: position 1,084 of record JBJMQT010000074.1, on the reverse strand, counting down.
GGGTGCATTGCTCACAGCGTTCGCCTGGGGATACGCTTGCTCGCCTGCACCAAACGCATTCACCCCGGCGACGGCGGGCACGGCCCCATCGCTCCCTATCCTCAAAGGGCGCGTGAAGGTAATAGACGAACAACACCAAGCCCGGAATTACCGCCAGCAAGAACAACCAATTGCCGGTGGATTGGCCAACTAACATAGCCCCAAAAAACAGGACGCTTGTACCAGCAGACATCGCATCGATCCCCATACAGGAATCGCGAGAGCACAGCCATGCCGGCACATATCCCGGTGTGAGCCGCAAAAAGCGATGCAGCGCCGATCCGGGAGCGATCTTGAGTTGATGTGCGCTCATCAATCGTCATTGCCGACCGACCCGTTAATTCACCGGCTCCCTTTGGCTTGATAAGTTGAGTCCCGTGTGGGCATTACCAGCGCCTTAGTCTTACCGTATTTAGGCGCCACGATGACTTCGGCGCCTTCCGAGTCTCCGTAATTGAAGAAGCCGACAGAGGCTTGCAGCGTTGAGGCGCCGCTGAGGCCCGCAATTATCACTAGGGAATACCGGTCATTGAGCGGGTTGTTGCCCGCTGTCAAGACGGCGCTGGACGCGTTGGCGTAACAATCCTTGTTGACAACAAACGAGCGGTAGCCGAACTGGATTGGCAGGGCCTTTTGGAACTTCTCGATCAGCGAATTGCTGTCGGGCCGGCCGATCAACAGGAGGTGATGGTTTTTGCAGTCTTCCTCCGCCATCTCTTTATCCGTCTTGATCTTGACCGTGATGTTGGAATGAAGCTGCCGAATCGCTTTTTGCAGAGCCTCGGCGGCCTCGCGGTTGGAGTTGATCTCGTCCGCCGTGCCGTAAACGATCAGCGTCCTTTCCAATTCATTGTGGAAAGAGAGGAGCGTATAAAGGCTGCTGCCTTGGGTCGACGATTGCTCCTCCTTGGCGGATTTGGCGGGCAGTCCTTTTTCCTTAAGCCAGGGGCCGAAGAATTTGTCGAGCTTCTTGTCGGTTTTGTATTCGATAAAGTCCTGAAATTCGACGGCAGTCACTTTCTTTCCGCCGTGATCTTTCCCGAAG
>JBJMQT010000073.1:0-9002 GCA_045802525.1 Gemmataceae bacterium | reverse complement strand
GGGTGGAGGGTCGGCTCCTGCATTACCCCATTTTCGAGGCCTGCCCGGCGTTCACGTAAGTTACGGCCCGCACGCTCGCTGAATCGCTATAACGATCCTTTGTCATTCAAGGCTTCGACCCGTTTGTTACCTCCCGAGTCTCTTGAACTGCTACCGGCTAGAATGATCAAGTTGCCGGGTGGGATTCGCACCCACTGGAAAACAACACCTTTGCACGGCGCACACCCCGGTAGGGGTCGCAGCGTCTCAATGAATGGGAGAAACGTCGTATGGTTCCACCTACCTGAGCCTGAATTACTTTGGTATTCGCGACGAAGAATCGCGAACCCGTCATCTTGCCAAAATAGCGTCCGCGTAATCGAACGGCGGAAGGCGCGGGCGCTGCGACCCTGCCGGGGTCGTCAGGTTGGTGCAATCGCTTTCCGGTGGTGTCGCTGCGCTCAACCACCGGCTAATCGCTGTAACGCCTCCGGCGTAAAGAGGCCGCGGCCCAAACCTTCATGTGTCTATTGACAGCACAATTTCAAAAGCGTTAGCGAGAGAAAGCGCTGCGTCGCTTGTGCTTCGGGTTTGTATCACGGCCAAGTTTGGGACCGGTTCCGGCACTCGATTTGCCTTAGTTCGAAGGAGGAATGGACCGGTTATTAGGCGGTTTGAGAGGCAGTTGCCATGCAATTCCCCAATCAAGGACTCAAAGTGCCTGTCGAGTTGGATGTTAGGCAAGTCGAACTTTCCCAAGGAGAACTAGAAAAACTGCGTGACGGCCTTGTTTCTCTCGACAAGGTGGTATTCGCCTTCCCGGCGCCGTCCTTGCACATCTTGATCGAGCGTTTCCCGCGAAGCACGCGTTTTCAAGTGAGGATGAGCCTGTTCCTAAGCGGTGAGACCGTTGTTGCCGTGGAGGAGGATGACCAATACCACCCCGCCTTCGAGCGCTGCGTGGACAACTTGCTGCAAAACGTGCACGAATACAAAGAGCGAATGAGCAAGGTGCCCGAGAGGGCCAAGCAGGAGAAAGGCACGCGCCAGGTTGTTGAGCCGACGCTGGATCCGGACCCCGCGGCTATGGACGCCGCCGTTCGGGAAGGAAATTTCGCGGCGTTCCGCACCGCCACCTTTGGCTATGAAGAACCGTTGCGCAAACGCATAGGCCGTTGGGTAGAGCGGTTCCCCGAAGTCAGCTCCCGCATCGGCAAAGGGATAGAAATCGCCGACATTGTTGAAGAGGTTTTTTTGAACGCCTTCGAGCATTACGAGAATCGGCCGATGGATGTCCGGTTTGGCGACTGGCTGGAAGGCCTGATCGATCCTGCCATCAAGGCGCTCTTAAGCGATGACGGCGCTGAACTGGAAAACATCAACATGGCCCGCGCCGCCCGCGCTCAAGAACAAGGACCGGAGTCGGTCTAATTGGGCCGTTAGCCGGCGGACGCCGCTCATGAGCGCGTCCATGCGTAAGCGGCCCAGACCGAAACGCCATAAGCAATCCGCAAGCCTGTCTGCAAGCAAATCCACCAGAGGTTCATGTTAAGCACCCGTGCGGCATCCTCGAGAGATTTTCGCACCTCGAGGGCCACCATACGGCGCGGGTTGATGTAGCCCAACGTGAAGACGCGCACGACGGGCGCTTTCCACGTCTTTAACCAATATTCCGCTTGATCGAGATACTTCTCGGTTTCAATGCGATCTACTTCGCTGATCACGAACGTGCAATAAATATCACAGGCCAACATGGCCGCTCCGAACATTGCCACGACGATGGCCGGGACGACGTGCTCAACCAGGCGAGCGATCGTCAAGCCATGGGGCTGCCGGCCGGCTTCCGGCCAAAGCCAGCGCGATGCCAGGATCTGGATGCCCCAGAGTACCAAGGTGAGCATTAGCGGCGCCAGTGTTGAGGCGGTCACAAAGAGCTGTTTGTGCTGTTTGATTAGCTCAAACAAGCGCGGCCAGCGACCGGGCACGGCGCCGACGATTCCCAGCATGGCCCGGTACTGCCGAATCCGCAGGCCCAGACTGAGGATAAACGTCACCGCCAAGTAGAAGTCGAAAAAATGGATTAAGTTGAGGTTCCAGAGCACGGATTGGTTCGTTCTTCTTGTTCGTTGTTCGTTGTTCGTTGTTAAGTGACAGTAGCTTTTTGGTCGGAGGATGACAAGCGGAGCCGTTTGGATATCTGAGGCCTCTGGACTAACCGCTTTGACCCTCTGGACCAAGCGCCCCACCCTCTAGACCCGCACACACTGAGCTACAGGGTATGAGGGTTTACACCTGTAAACCTATGCGCTCAGTTGGCGCCTTTGGCACGCTTTCATTCGAAGGCTGCCCAACACGTTGGCCGCCTTGGAATCCAAAGGCGTCAAGGAGTCTTCCTTGACGGTTGTTCCTGGAGCCACTACCTTAGAGCTTCTACTCTCCCACGCCGAATAACCGGAGATCCCGAGCATGGTGCGTGCATTTCGGTTAGCGCTTGCTGTAGCCGTCTGCCTCGCTTCCTGCGGCTGCGGCGGAACAAACAAGCAATCCTATAAGTACAAAATCGCCGTTATACCCAAGGGTCTGACCCATGAGTTTTGGCAATCCGTCCATCGCGGCGCCGAGCAGGCTGCCAAGGATTTGACGGATCAGGGCATCAGCACGCAAATCGTCTGGGATGGTCCGCGCAAAGAAGACGACGCCAAGGAACAGATTGACATCATTAAGCTCAACCTCTCCAACAAGATCAACGGCCTGGTATTAGCGCCTCAGCACAGCGAAACCATGATCGCGTCGGTGGAAGAGGCCCAGCAACAGGGTGTGCCGGTTGTCATCATTGATTCGGGTCTCAACAATCCCGACGCCTACATCAAGTACGTCGCGACGAACAACTACCACGGAGGAGAACTGGCCGCCGAGCATCTCCTCAAAATCTTGCGCGACGATGGCAACAAAGCTCCGAAATTGGTGCTGTTGCGTTATCAAACGGGTTCCGAAAGCACCGATCAGCGCGAAAAGGGATTCATAGATTACGTGGAAAAGGCCAAAGAAAAGGACCAACCTGGCATCACCTGGCTTTCCAAAGACGATTATTATGCTGGCGCCACCAAGGACAGCGCCATGAAGGCGGCGGCGACGCTGCTCGACAGTCTGCGCGACAAGGGCATCGACGGGATTTTCGCCCCCAATGAATCATCGGCCAGCGGACTCCTGCAAGTATTGCGCAGCCAAAAGGAAAGGTTGCCCAAGAAAGTTCGGTTTGTCGGCTTCGATTCGAGCGTTCCGCTCTTGGAAGCCCTGGAAGACGGCGAGATCGATGGCCTTGTGGTCCAGGATCCTTATCGCATGGGCTATCTCGGCCTTTGGACGAACGTGCAATATCTGGAAGGCTTTAACGTCGCCCCCGACGGCAACAAAGTCCAGAGCACCGGAGAGCATCTAATCACCAAGACCAATTTGAAGGACAAATCCACGCAGGAACTCTTCGACGAAGCCCTTCAGTTGCAGCGAAAGATCACTTTGCCCGATTATTCCAAAAAGCGATGACCGAAGTCTCCCGCCTTACCATGACCGGCATCGCCAAGCGCTTCGGCTCGACCCAGGCGCTAAGCGGGGTCGACTTGGACCTGAATCCTGGCGAGGTGCATGCGCTGGTTGGTGAAAACGGCGCCGGTAAATCGACCTTGATGAAGATTCTCAGCGGCGCTGAAAAGCCGGATTCAGGGTCCATGAACCTGGACGGCCAACTCTACGCTCCCCGAAGCCCGCAAGAAGCCCGCCGCCGGGGCGTCGCCATGATCTATCAAGAACTGACGCTGGCTCCCCACCTCAGCGTCCAGGCGAACATCACGCTGGGATTGGAGCAAACGCAGTTTGGTTTTCTGCGCACGCGGTCCGATCGGCAGCGCGTTCTACGCGCTCTTCAAGTCCTTCAGCATCCGGAAATCCATCCGGATAGCGCTGTCTCCACGCTAAGCCCCGCGGCAAAACAGCTCGTTGAAATTGCGCGGGCCTTGCTGGTTGATGTTCGCCTGCTCATCCTTGACGAGCCAACAAGCTCCTTGACCCAGGGAGATGCTCAGCGCCTGTTCGACCTGGTCCGCCGGCTGCGCGACAAAGGCGTGACGATTGTTTACATCAGCCACTTCTTGGAAGAAGTCCAGGAAATTGCCGATCGCTTCACCGTTCTTCGCGACGGCCGCAGCGTCGGCGGCGGCGCGGTCAAGGATTTCACGCGCGACCGCATTATCGAATGGATGGTTGGCAGGGATCTTCATGAACAGTTTCCTCGCGTGCCTCATTCGATCGGCGAGCCGCTCCTTCAATTGAGCGAAATAGCCGGTGTGGACCTTCCCAGTGATGTTAGCCTGTCCTTGCATCGGGGTGAAATCCTCGGCCTGGCCGGCATTGTCGGTTCGGGAAGAACCGAGCTTTTGCGTGCCGTGTTTGGTCTGGATGTGGTGCGCCATGGCACTGTAAAGATCGCGGCAGTCCCTTCGCTGGCTCGAGCATCGCCGCGCCGGCGCATCGCTCAAGGCATGGGCTTGCTTAGCGAGGACCGCAAAGCGGAAGGGTTGACTCTCATTCAAAGCATCGCCGACAATCTAACTTACAGCCGACTTAAACCGTATGGCCGTTTGGGCTGGCTCAACCTGACCCAACGCCGGCAGGCGGTCCAACACTGGTTGGGCAAACTGAATGTACGGTTTGCCGGTGTGGAGCAAAGCGTCGCTGAACTGAGCGGCGGCAATCAGCAAAAAGTCGCTTTGGGCCGCCTCCTCCATCAGGAAGCGGATATCCTCCTTCTCGATGAACCGACCCGCGGCGTTGACATCGGCAGCAAGGCCGAGATTTATCGCTTGATTGGCGATCTCGCCGCCCAGGGCAAAGCGATCCTCTTTGTCAGCAGTTACTTGCCTGAATTGTTAGGCGTTTGCGATCGCGTAGCGGTCATGGCCCGCGGCCGGCTTAGCCCTATCCGGGACGCCGCGGAGTGGACGCCGGAAGAAGTGATGGCTTACGCTACTGGTGCTAGAGGGAGATGGGGAGATAGGGAGTAGGGAGATGGGGAGTCGGGAGACAGGGAGACAAGGAGACAGGGAGACGGGTCGTTATAATCGCTGATTAATCATCAAGGTGTAACGGGTGTCCACAAACGAGTCTTTGCCTGTTGATGTTGCTTCGCCGGCCTGGTCGCCGCTGCGATTGTTGACGGGACCGGTGCTCGGGCTGATTGCGGTGCTGGCGGTTTTTAGTATTCTCCTCGGCGCCCGGGGCGAGGAAGGGGCGCTCGGAAGCTTTGCCAGCTTGTCCAATGTGCAGATTCTCGTTTACAGCAATACGCACATCGCCGTCCTGGCCCTGGGCATGCTGCTCATTATGATTAGCGGCGGCATCGACCTGTCGATCGGCTCCGTGGTCGCGCTGGTCACGGTCACGACCATGTACATGTTCAAGACGGCTTACGCCTGGAATAGCTCAACCACGATAGCCAGCCTCATGGCTGTCTCCGCAGGACTTGGAACAGGGGCCGCCTGCGGGTTGATCAACGGACTCGTTATCACTCGGCTAGGGGTCGCCCCATTCGTGGCCACGCTAGGCATGCTGAACATCGCGCGAGGTCTGGCCCAATGGATTGCTAAGAGCCAGCCCATGCCGTTTCCACGCGGCACTCGGCCCGGCTGGGTGAGCGCACTAGCCGATACTTACCCGAAGCACGGCCTCTTTAACCCCGGCTTTTGGAGCCTAGTCGTCCTGGCATTTCTCGTTGCCTTGCTGTTACGAAGGACGATCTTGGGTCGCTATTGCTATGCCATCGGTTCCAATGAAGCCACGGCCCGCTTATGCGGCGTCGGCATTGATAGGACGAAAGTAACCCTATACACCATTGCCGGCTTGCTTAGCGGCTGGGCCGGCATATTGCTCTTCGCCCAAATCGACGGCGGCGACCCCACCGTCGCGGTCGGCATGGAACTCGACGTCATCGCGGCCGTCGTTATCGGCGGGGCCAGCCTGGCCGGCGGCGTGGGCACCGTCTCGGGCACGCTCGTAGGCGTCCTCATCCTCAGCATCCTCTTCAACGGCGTCAACCGCTTTCACGTGCCGATTCAGATGCAGTTAATCCTAAGCGGGGTGATAATCATTGCCAACACGGCCTTGAGCCGGTGGCGGCAAAAAACGTGATGCGAGCGGCCGTACGATACAGTCCCTGGGTCGTCGCGTGAGACATGAGGCCAGGCGCCCGGCCAGCGGCTTCCCAGCACGGCCATTTGGTTCTCTCCATTTCGCCTGACCCCCCGTGGAAAGAAATGGAAAGCATTTGGGGTTTAAGGCCGGCTCGAAGGAAGGGAGACCTTCGGCCGGGCCCGATGGCACGGTCGGGAGACCGTGCCACAACGGAGTCCAATCGCCAAGCCAAATCGTTTCACGCGCCGTTGCAAGTAGAGAAACGATCTTTTTTGCCGGAAGCTGATGTGGATAGGTGTTTTACGAAAGATCGTTTCTCGACCCCCTCACACACCCTCTGGAGCGCCGGGCTGAAACGATGTATTTGCCAAACACCTTTGTGACGGCCGAAATGAGCAGATTCCGTTTTTCATCCCCCGTCACATGAAAAACGGAACCTAGTTTCTAGCTCGCCGAGAAGGCCCGTCCGATTTGGTTCTCTCCATTTCGCCTGCCCCCTGCAAAGAAATGGAAAGCATTTTCAACCAGTTCGTCTCCAGGATCCGTGGCGAGCCGAGAGCGTAAGCGACCGGGGACAGAGGCTAAGCGACGCGAGAGTCTCAAAAGCAATGAGAGATGCTGTAAAATGGGCACAGTCCTAGCTAAGCGAATCGTGGACACGCCCCTTGTTCGTCGGCAAGCTCCTTCCGGGTTTGCCGATCTTGTTGTCCGACAATCTCAACGCCATGTTGGATCTCCAGACGAGCTAGGAAGAAACTTTGCAACATGCTTCGTATTCCATAGCGCAGTCGATAGCGCGCGGCCATCGCAAACCTGTTCTTCAAATGGGGAATGATTAGGAGATTGGGCCACCGAATCTGGCTATAATCTTTGCTGGAGGCGTTGAAGGTCGTTTCGAGAGGCAGGATCATGCCCGTTCACGATTGGACGCGCGTCGGCGCTGGCGTTTTTCACCATTTTCATCTTGGTTGGATCGATGAGATCCAGCGGGCCCTCAATGGCGGGTTGCTCCCGCGCGAGTTTTACGCTCTGGCCGAGCAATTCGTTGGCCCCTTTGGTCCCGATGTCCTGACGTTGCAGTTCAACGATTCGTCGAGCGACGCAGCTTCGGCGGATGGTATCAATGAAATTACGTCGGTCGCTTTGGAATCGCCGCCCAAAGTGCGCTTCACGGCCACGACGGAGATGGAATACTATGTGATGAAACAAAACAGTATTGTCATTCGGCATGCGAGCGGTGATCGAGTGGTCGCGTTGCTTGAAATCGCCTCGCCGGGCAACAAATCCAGCCGCCACGCTCTACGGACGTTTGTCGAAAAGGCAGCCGCCACGCTATTCAAAGGCTATCATTTGCTTATTGTAGATCTTCACCCGCCTGGGCCGCGGGACCCGCAAGGCATTCATGGGGCCATATGGGAAGAAATTGCCGACGCCTCTTACCGCGCTCCTCAGGACAAGCCTTTGACCCTGGCAGCTTACTCCGCCGACGTGGTCAAGACCGCATTTGTCGAGCCGATTGCTGTGGGCGATGTCTTGCCCGACATGCCCTTGTTCCTAAAGCCTGAGGGCTGTGTTCACGTGCCCTTGGAAGCAACGTACAACGCCGCGTGGCGGGGTGTTCCGCGCCGCTGGCAGCGGGTCTTGGAAACGGCCAATCCTTGATAGTTGCCCTTTCTCATTCGACTTGTACATCTTTTAGGAGTTGCGTGAAAGGGATACGGTTACAGCATGTGATCGCACGCCGAGCAAAGAAATATCTGCCGTCGTCCTTGGATTTCGGTCGTCATTCGACCCCGGCAGCGCGGACAGCGAATCGGGACGAAGTCCATCCAGAGGGTGAGGACGCCATAGAAACCGGCCGCACCTCCTACTGGAACGAGGAAGACGAACGAGTGTATGCCAAACCATTCTCGGGCAGCGGCATGATAGAACACGTTGCCAAGAGTCGCGAGGAAAAGGCCCCCAAACCCGGATACTAGGAATCCGAGCAAGGAGTGTAGTATTGGCGGCATGTGATGTAACCCACTTCCAGGCGCTCCCCAGTAATCTTTACATGGTCCCAATGTATGATTCGACCGAGGAGTGATCCGGATGCTTCGACTCGGAAAGCTGTCGCCAGACGCCAATTCCGCCCATCGCTAAAACGCAGAGCGCGGCCCGTTGGGCCCAGTCATTGCTCAAGCGGTCGTTATCTTCCCACGTGTGATACTGCTCGGCGGATATCGCAAACTGGGGCCGCTGGTCTACCGGCGGTCCGCCTTGGCTGACATAAAAAAAGCGGCCGTTTTCATTTACTCCAAAGTGGTGAGACGGAATACCGGAGAGCGCAAATCGCCTATGATCGTATAACCCGGCAGCCACGAAACAGCCAAATGCCGCGGCAAGCAGCATGCCGAATGCCAGAATCAACATCTTCTCTATTGTTGGCATCACTCTATAGCCTCACTTCGCTGGCAACGGCTTCTCTCCCGCGCGCAATATCAGATTCCCTTCTTTGCTAAGCCGACTCCGTTACCGCCACGCCCAAGGCTGCGGCAAGGGCTCTAGCCAATGGATAGGCATCTGCTCGGGCCTTCTCGGTGATGAACCACAGTTGGCTATAGACGAGTGTAGAGGGGGATGCCTCAATAGGCGGATTAGGGGCAAATGTGGTATTTGCCGAAGCCGCGATGTAGGAGGTCATCCCCATGAGAAGAAAAGCCTACCGAGCGACGCGTGTCAAGGATGTGGAGGTAGCGCGGTTGACGGCGGATAAAGCCGGCGAACCGGTGAGCGTGGGCATCGATATGGGCAAGCATAGTTTTTATGCGGTGTGCCGTTGGACGGACGGCACGTTTGAG
>JBJMQT010000072.1:0-41734 GCA_045802525.1 Gemmataceae bacterium | reverse complement strand
GGCCGCGTAGCCACGACCGTGGTCCTCGCGGGCACCGGCCTCCCGCACGCCTGGGCCGGCCAGGCCCACTGGCGCATCCTCGACACGGCCTTCGGGCACGGCCTGGACTTCCTGGCGGCATGGGGCGCGTGGAAGCGCGATCCGCAACGGCCACGCAGCATCTGGTGGCTAACCGATGCCGATTTTGTCGGTTTTCGAGTTGTATGTCCGGTCGAGGAGCAGGAGAATCTGAAGAAGCTCCGCTCTAAGGTGACGCTTGAAAGTAAGTAATGGTGTTGGTTGTTGGTTGTTCGTTGTTCATCGTTCGTTGTTCGTTGTTCGTCGATTTATGCAGGGGCAAAGGACCACGAGCTATCGAAATTGATTTACCTAGGAGACTCTCATGATTGACAGGCAGCAGAACAGGCGCGATTTCTTGAAAACTTCGACTATAGCGGCCGCGGGGGCCGCGCTTACGACCTCCATGATCCCATCGAACGTCCACGCTGCCGGCGATGATGTCATCAAGGTCGGGTTAATCGGTTGCGGCGGACGCGGCACCGGTGCGGCCGACAATGTTCTGCATGCTGCCAAAAACGTTCAAATCGTCGCCTTGGGCGATGCTTTTCAAGATCGAGCGGATGGCTGCAAAAGGCGGCTGGAGGAAATCGGCAATGGCGAGGACGTCAAGGGCCTCGGCAACAAGGTCGATGTAGGCGATCGCGTTTTCGTCGGTCTGGACGCCTACGAGAAAGTCCTCAAGTCCGACATTAATTATGTCATCCTGGCAACGCCTCCCGGTTTTCGGCCTATTCACTTGCAAGCCGCGGTAGCCGCCGGCAAGAACATTTTCACCGAAAAACCCGTGGGCGTTGACGGCCCCGGCATTCGCAAGGTTCTCGACGCCTATGAAGACTCCAAGAAAAAGAACCTCGCCATCGTGTCCGGCACGCAACGCCGTCATCAAGTCGGCTACATCGAGACGATGAAGCAGCTCGAAGAAAAGGCGATCGGGGACATCGTTGCCGCTCGGGTCTACTGGAATCAGGGCCTTCTGTGGAACCATCCGCGCCAGCCGGGCTGGAGCGACCTCGTCTACCAGCTTCGCAACTGGTACTACTTTGTGTGGCTGTGTGGCGACCAGATCGTCGAGCAGCACGTGCATAATTTGGACGTTGCCAATTGGGGCCTTGGCAGCCATCCGGTTCGCGCCGTCGGCATGGGCGGCCGCCAACGCAGCGTGCCCAATCCGAAAGACTATGGCCAGATCTTCGATCACATGGCCGTCGACTATGAATATCCCAACGGCGTGCACGTCATGAGCATGTGCCGGCAAATCGACGGCTGTGAGGGCAACGTCTCCGAGACGTTTGTGGGCACCAAGGGCGTGTGCCAGGCCAATGAGTACAAAGTCAACGGCAAGCGAATCCTTAGCCGCCAACAGGACAAAGCCAGCACCGATCCCTATATCCAGGAGCACACCGACCTGATCGCCAGCATTCGCGATGGCAAGCCGCTCAATGAATTGAAGAGAGTCGCTGAAAGCACGCTCACGGCGATCCTGGGCCGTATGTCCACCTATACGGGCCAGGCAATCACCTGGGATCAGGCACTGAACTCCAAGGAAGACACCATGCCGGCCAACCTGGACTGGAATATGAGTCTTCCCGAAGGGCCGATTCCAGTGCCGGGGAAAACGAAGTTTGTTTAGTGAAATGAATCGATGAAGGAGGGCGAGAACTCTCCAAAGTGACACAAAGCTAAAGCGTCAGCGAGGCGTATCGATCGTCCTCGCTGACGCTTTTTGAAGTCGCGCACTTTTGTTGAGCAAGCCAACCGTGATGGGCACGGGCCTCCTTACGCCGGAGGCGTTGCAGCCATTAGCACCTCGGCGGGCGGGACTGCGTGCAACTTTTCAAGCCCCCCAAAACGGAACACGAAACACACTAGAAAAGGACAAAAAGCATGGTAGGCAAATGAAAGCGGCTTTGATTGTTTTCAGGAGGGGGGGTGTCCGAGGGTTGAATGAAACGAAACCGCAACGCCTTGTGAACGCCTGCCCCCATTGGCGGGATTTGACGCACTCCGTTGCCGAGTCTAGGTTTAAAAACTCGGCGGAAATCGGAAAGCGGCCCTCCGGCTTAGTATTTCATCATAATGTCCGCCCGCGGCACGCCGGCCAGTTCCTCGAAGCCGCCGCCAAGAATCACATCAGCCAGCTTGTTCACATCGCGAAAATAGTGGTCAGTGGGTCGCTGTCCGGTCAGCTTGCGGCGCATGTCTTGACACAAAATGTCTGCGGCGCCCTTGGCGGCTTCATCTTTCTGCTTCTGGCCCCAAAGCGCGGTCACCAAGATCGTTACCGTATCTTGCACGCGCTGAGAAAGCTCAGCCATTCGGCACTGGCGGTCAGCCAGCTTCAATTGGTGCTTCACCATCATGCCGCTCAGTTCGCGCGGGGCTTTGCGAAACATGTCCAAAGCGAAGCCGATATGGTCGGCCAATCGTGAATCGCCGGCAGGCGGCGTCTGCCGTTCTTTGCCGTTGACCTTTTGAGTTAGCAGCCATTTCGCGTACGCGCCAAATTCCTGGCGCATTTTGAAGAAATGAACCGGATTGAGCGGATTGGGGTTTCTGATCTGAAGCCGCTGGGCCGCTTTGCCAATGGGCTCGAAATAGGCTTTGCCGTGTTCCTTAACCAGCGATTTGAAGAAAGCCAGCCCCAGGATTTCTCCTTCGCCCTCGTAAATGCAGGGAGCGAGGAAATCGTAAACGTTGTCGCCGAAGATATGCCCCTTGAGGAAGGACCGGCCGCCGTGTGTCTTCATGAATAGCTCAATAGCCGCTTCCTTTTGGGCTTCGCTGCCGAAGATCTTGGCGATGATGCATTCCAGTTCGCCGCGATAGCCTTCATCGATAAGCCACGAGCCCCAGGCAATGAGGGCGTCGGCGCCGGCGATCAAGGCGGCCAGCCGGGCGATCCGGCGTTTCACCAGTTCACGGCTGGCGATGGGCTGTCCATAAGTTCGTCGAAATTCGGCCCAGGGCAGGATATTGGCCAACATGACGCGCATGGTCCCGGCGGCTCCTGCGCCCAGAGAAAGCCGCCCTAGATTGAGACCGTGATAGGCAATCGTCAGTCCATCGCCGAGCGGGGGAACCAGCAAGTTGGCGCGCGGCACGCGAAAATCTTTGAAAATCAGCCCGTTGTTGTAAGCTTGGCGAAGGGCGTAGAGGCCATACGTCTTGAGCCTGAAATTTTCCGCCTCCGTGGGCGGCAAGTCGGCGATTAGAACCGCCGGTTTGCCGTCGATTTGCACCACTAGTCCAATCGTCCGGCCCGGGATGACGTTGGTGATGAATAGTTTCTCACCATTGACGACATAATCGTCGCCATCGAGAACGGCGGTCGTGCGCAGGGCCGTGAGATCGGAACCCGCACCGGGCTCGGTCAGGGCGAATCCGGAAAGCGCGCGCCCATCGGCCAGCCGCGGCAGGAAGCGTTCTTTCTGATCCGGTGTGCCAAATGTGCGGACTGGATCGACGGCGCCGATGCAGCCGTGGATTGACGCCATGCCCGCGACCATCGGGTCCTGCGTGGCCACTTTGGTCAGAAACCGGGTGAAGCGAGCGAACGGAGCCCCCTGCCCTCCGTACTTTGGGTCGATCAGCATGCCCCAGTACCCGGCGCCGGCTAGCTCATCCAGATAAGAGGGCTGAAGCTTGCCGTTTTCGTCGGTAGTCGTTCCCGAAGAGCGCCGGCGCACGACGATGTCATACGCCTTGTTCATCGCAAGATCGCAGGCCGCCGACTCGGGGAGCGCCGGGGGAGCGAACAGCTCAAACGGCACACGCTTTTCCCAGACTGCCTGGTGGATCGGGCTTTGCGAAGTTTGGTAGCGCGGGGCGAACATGGACTCGACTTGCTCATCGGCCTTGTCCACCGCCCCCATGCGCCGGGCTTCTTCCTCGCTCTTGCCGCCTAGGCGCAAGGCGGTCTCGGCGAAACTCTGCTGGCGGTCGCGGTCCGTCGGCGACACGGTGCTCATGAATCTCTCCTGAAGTAGACGCGGCAACCAAAAACCGAGAACCTGAAGGCTTCCCTATAACTATTCTATGCCATGAACGCCTTGACCGTTTAGCCGCGAGCCCGTTGCCATACGCCCGCCTACGGTTCGCTGCTGAACGGTTTGATAAAATCAACTTTATGGGCTATGGCAGTCTTCGCGCCTGTGTCAGCGATCTCGAGCGCACTGGCCAATTGGTGCGCATCGAAGAAGAAATCGATCCCTATTTGGAAGCCGCTGAGATCCAGCGCCGCGTTTACCAGGCGCGTGGACCGGCCGTTTACTATGCCCGCGTAAAGGGTTGCGGTTTTCCGATGGTAAGTAATCTGTTCGGGACTCTGGAGCGGACGCGCTTTTTATTCCGCGACACGCTCAAAGCCGTGCGCCATCTCGTGGAACTCAAAGTCGATCCGGCGGCGATTTGGAAGCGGCCGTGGCGCTACCGCGATGTTCCGCGCGCGCTTTGGCATTTGCGGCCGCAATTTGTGACTTCGGGCCCGGTCTTCGCGCATCAGACGACGATCAGCCGGTTGCCCCAGCTTCACTGCTGGCCGCGCGACGGCGGGGCGTTTATTACTTTGCCCCAGGTCTATACCGAAGATGCAGATCGGCCCGGCTGGCGGCATTCGAATTTGGGCATGTACCGGGTGCAACTCTCCGGCAACGACTATGAACCGGATCGCGAAGTGGGACTGCATTATCAGATTCACCGCGGCATCGGCGTGCATCATGCCGCCGCGATTCGCAAAGGCTCGCCATTTCGCGTCAACATTTTCGTCGGCGGTCCGCCGGCTCTTACGTTGGCTGCCGTCATGCCCTTGCCCGAGGGGCTGCCCGAATTGGCGTTCGCGGGCGCCCTGGGCGGACGACGCGTGCGCTTGGTAACCGGTCAGCCTTCCGATGGCTTAAAACCATCGCACGATTTGCCGATTGCCGCGGATGCCGATTTCTGCATCACCGGCACTGTTGACCCAGACCGGTTGCTGCCCGAAGGGCCGTTCGGCGATCACCTCGGTTACTACAGCCTGACGCACCCGTTTCCGGTGCTGAATGTAGACCGCGTCTATTATCGCGAAGACGCCATTTGGCCTTTCACTGTCGTAGGTCGGCCGCCTCAAGAAGACACGGGTTTCGGTCAAATCATCCATGAGTTGGCTGGGCCAATCATCCCAACAATTGTGCCCGGCGTTCATGCGGTTCACGCCGTGGATGCGGCCGGCGTCCATCCCCTCCTCTTTGCTATCGGCAGCGAGCGCTATGTTCCTTACGCTCCCCAGCGAAGGCCCCAAGAATTGCTTACCTGCGCCAATGCGATCCTGGGCCAGGGGCAGTTATCTCTGGCCAAGTATCTGTGGATCATCGCCAAGGAAGACGCGCCCGATCTGAACGTTTACGATATCCCGGCATTCTTTCGCCACGTTTTGGAAAGAGTCGATTGGCAAACGGACTTGCACTTTCAGACTTGCACTACAATAGACACGCTGGACTATTCGGGCCCCGGACTTAACGAAGGCTCGAAAGTCGTTATCGCGGCTGCTGGTTCGCCGCGACGGACCCTGGCGACAGCTTTGCCCGAAGCCTTGCGCTTGCCCGATGGATTTAGCGAGCCCCGAATCTGCTTGCCCGGCATTCTGGCCATCAAAGGGCCGCCCTATAAGGAGAATGGCGAGCCCGCCATCGAACTCTTAACGGCCCAGCTTGCCGGTTCGCGACCGAGCGGACCGTTGCCGGAAGAGTTTCCTCTAATCCTTGTCGTTGACGACAGCTCCTTTGCAGCCCGGTCTCTTAACAATTGGATCTGGGCAACGTTCACGCGCTCAAACCCGGCGGCCGATATTCATGGCGTCGGCGCGTTTACCCGCCAAAAACATTGGGGCTGCGCCGGTCCTCTCGTTATCGACGCCCGCATCAAGCCGCACCACGCTCCGCCGCTCGAAGAAGATCCCGAAGTCGCCAAGCGCGTGGATGCTCTAGGCGCTCGCGGCGGACCGTTGTACAAGATCATCTGAATGAGCCAGAATCGAGCCCCAAGCGCGGGCCAGGGAGTCTTATATCTCTCGCTGGCGCTTCGGACTCAAGCCGGCGCCGCATCAAGGTCCAGCGGCGACAATTGATGGCGCCGCCACTTTTCGACGGCCTGGGCAGCCATGGCAGCGTTATCGGTGCACAGAGCAAGAGGCGGGATGTATAGTTCAGCGCCTTCATCGTGGGTCATTTGCGCGAGCGCCGACCGTAAAACCTTATTAGCGGCGACGCCGCCGCCGACGGCCAACCGCATGAGTCCAGTCTGGCGTAAAGCTTGACGCGATTTTTCCACCAGGACGTCCACGACCGCTTGTTGAAAGCTGGCCGCGAGGTCGGCTCGACGTTGGCCTGGTTCAAGCTGCGTTGGCATCGTCCGATCTTTTCTGGTAATGGTGTACAAGACCGCCGTCTTGAGGCCACTGAAGCTGAAGTCGAGCCGTTCTTCACGCAGAAACGATCGGGGAAAACGGTAAGCGTTTGGATCGCCGCCCGCAGCCTCGCGCTCGAGGGCCGGCCCGCCGGGGAAGCCGAGGCCCAGGAGAGCCGCCACTTTATCAAAGGCCTCCCCGGCCGCATCATCCAGCGTCGCGCCCAGGCGTTCGAAGCGGAGCGGAGTCGGGCAGTGAAACAATGTCGTGTGCCCGCCGCTGACCACCAGGCCGACGCACGGGAAAATGTCGCGCCCCGCGGCCAGTCGGCACGCATAGATATGCGACTCGATATGATTAACGCCGATAAGAGGCACGCCTAGAGTCACGGAGAGCATTTTGGCCGCGCTGACGCCGACCAGGAGCGCTCCGACAAGGCCCGGCGTGTAATGCACGGCGATGCAACCAATCTGATCGAGCCGCACGCCCGCTTGCTTCAAGGCTTCATCAATCACCGGGAGAAGGCTTTGCAAATGGGCCCGAGCCGCCAATTCGGGGACAACGCCCCCGAAGCGCGCATGCAGGTCGGTCTGCGAGGCGACCACGTTGGCCAGGATCGCCGGCTCATCGGTGAAAATCGCCGCCGCGGTCTCGTCACAGGAGGTTTCTATGGCGAGGAAAAGCATATGCGTAAACGAACCACGGAGGCACAGAGGGAACGCCACCGAGAGTTTTAATGAATGTCTGATCGAGGATGGAGATCGAGGATGGACGATGGAGGATGGAGGATGGCGATTCGGTTTATCGGTTCGGAGGCGAAGGATGCTCGATCCATTATCCTCTACTCCCCATCCTCTTTCTCTTACTCTGCGTTCGGCTCTCTGTGCCTCCGTGGTTCGTTTTGCCGTCTTCTTCCCACCGCACGGATTGCCAGAAAAAGGCTAGCGGATTGTCATACACCACCTTGCGGATGACATCCTCGCTATGTCCGCGCCGTTTCATTTCTTGGATCATTTCCGGCACAGCCAGCGGGTTGGATTTGCCCCAGTCGCCGGCCGAATTGGCCATGAGGCGGTCGACGCCGACCATTTCAATTATGTCGACAGCTCGCTCGGGTGTGCACTTGGTTGTGGGATAAAGCGTCATGCCACACCAGAACCCGTTGTCCAGCGCCAGCCGGACCGTATGCTCTTCCACATGATCGATAAGGACGCGCTCGGGATTGACCCGGCGATCCCCCTTGAGCATATCGATGATCATTCGCGTGCCCTTGTATTTGTCCTCCAGGTGCGGCGTGTGGATGAGCATAAGTTCGTTGGTCCGCATGGCAAGATCGACATGCTCCTGAAAGATCGTGGCCTCGTTCGAAGTGTTTTTGTTGAGACCGATCTCACCTATGCCGAGGACATTGGGCTTGTCGAGGTAATCCGGAATGACGGCAATGACTTCGCGCGACAGCTTGACGTTCTCGGCTTCTTTGGCATTGATGCACAGCCAGGAGTAATGCTTAATGCCGAACTGCGCGGCCCGCTTGGGCTCGACTTCAGTCAAGTGCCGAAAGTAATCACGAAACCCCTCGGCACTCCCCCGATCAAACCCGGCCCAAAACGCCGGCTCGGAAACCGCCACGCACCCGCACTGCGCCATGCGCTGGTAATCATCGGTGACGCGGGAGATCATGTGGATATGGGGGTCGATGTAGAAGGACATATACTTGACCTTTCACATAGGCGCGGGTCATTACATTTTGGATGAGACCAACCGCTTGGCTTGCTTCACAGACCCAACCAACGGCGTACCTCATTTTCCACGAGTGCTAACTGGTGGGCTCGCAAGTCACCCAACCTCCGAATTAGTTTGATCTGAGGCACAGTCACTACTTGTTGAGCGTCGAATGCGCCCTTGGCCTGAAGAAAGCCGGCTTGGACGGCAATCTCAAACCGCGTGCCTTGAACACTCGTGGTGTGGGCGCAAGTCTCACCAACACTCGATCTTGTGGATACGTCGGCACGCTAAGTACCAGGCATGGCCTCACTTTTGCAACCATTCCAAGATCGACAATCCATACTGAACCTCGATCAGCTTGGGGCATGGTTAGCCTCGGCTACATCCAAAGCGCTGAATAACTCGTCAGCCAATTCAGCTAGAGCTTCCTCGGACAAGTCCCCTGAGCCTTTACTGGCCCGACGTAGGATTTCGACTGCGGCTTGGTGTTTATCGACATCGGGTAGTGCATCAAAGGCGTCGAGTATTTGTCGTACACTGGTCGTCATGATTAGCCTTCCAAGGGGAATTCACACATGAATTCGCAGTAGAAATCGTGGAAAAATATGGAAGCGCCAGCCCGGAAACGCTGATTTATCGTAAGCCTTACGGCTAGCGCTTTAGTCGATCTCCCGGCACCATAACTCGTGCGGCTGGATGCAGTACATTGGCACTCAAACGTTCAAAACCTGATCGAGGGAGCAACATGACAGGTCTTACGATAAAAACGGTACGCCTGTCCTCATCGATTACATAGCGAACGACCAACGGCGAAACAACTCCCATCCAAGCTTGGGCAGATTCCAATTCTAAGTCAAATAATGGATCTCCGAATTGCGGATAGATCTGGAGGCGGCGATCAAGTTCTTTTAGGGATGCAAGAAACTGTGGATATAAGCCGGCGGCCTTCGCCCTAGAGGCGTGGCTCACCAAGCCTGCGCGGACCAGTTCGGAATAGACGACCCGGTATCGAAGGGGAGCGTCTTCGGATTCACTCATGAGGCGACGCTGCCTCTAATTCATCAATGAATTCAGCCAATTCCTTCCCGCCTGCTTCCCGGATCTCGCGTAGGCCCTGAAGGACTTCCTCCTTGGTCGTCTGCGAAAGGACCCACGCGAGGAGAGCAGGGTCAATCTTCTGGCGTTGGAAATAATGCGGACGATCTTTGTCGGGTTCCGGCGTCTTTGATTGATTGTTCATGCCTGTATCCTACCTGCGTCGAGCTAACCGACGCAATGATGATTGGCGTGATTCTTCTAGCGCCTTACCAGAGGTTATCGCCGGCGAATGTCTCCAGTGCCAATTTGAGCTTAACCTTTTTCTAGCCGAAGCAAAACGATTGCCCATTTTCGAAAGGTTCCGCATAATCTAGACTTCTGATGATAACAGCATTCAGAGCCGGCAACACCCATTGGTCCGCTGGTCCTTTTTTGGAGATTCAACGTGAAGTGCTATTTCGTTGTCGCATTTGCCTCGCTTCTGGCACTGGCAACAATCGTCCGAAGCGATGAAGGCAAGAAGGACGCTGAGCGTTTGGAAGGGACGTGGATTCCCGAGTCCGCCGAACTGGCCGGCAAGAAATTCCCTGACGAAACTCGCAAAGCCATGAAGCTGGTGTTGAAAGGCGACGCGTATACGGTGACCATCGGAACCAATAGCGACAAAGGAAAAATCAAATTCGACCCGAGCCAGAACCCCAAAACCATGGACATCATCGGGAGGGAGGGCCCCAACAAGGACAAGACGTTCTTGGCGATCTATGAGTTGACCAAGGACACCCTGACGATCTGTTATGACTTAAGCGGCAAAACGCGGCCCACGGAGTTCAAGACGAAGCCGGATACCAAGCTATTCCTCGTCACCTACAAGCGAGAAAAATCATGAAGGCGGGACCTTACGACTTGGTATTTTATGCGCTGCAGGCGGAACAGTTTATCAAACAGTCATAATGTAATAGGATGATGCCCGAAACTATAGCCGACCGCCTGGCCGCTTATTCGTGTTCGCTGCGGTTTGAAGATCTTCCCGAGGCGGTCGTTCACGAGGCCAAGAGGCGCTTCATCGATTCGCTGGGGACGGCGGTTGGCGCCATGGACGCGGATGCCTATGCGATTGCCCGCCGGGGCGCCCAGCATGTGCAAAGCCGGCCCGGGGCAAGCCTTTTGGGCGGCGGACACACGAGCATTGAATGGGCTACGTTTGTCAACGGCCTGCTCATCCGCTATCTCGACTACAACGACACGTATCTCTCCCTGGAACCTGCCCATCCGAGCGACAACTTGGCTGCCGTCCTCTCAGTCGGCGAGGCGGTTGAAGCGGACGGGCGCGATCTCATTACCGCGGCCGTGTTGGCTTACGAGGTGCAATGCCGGCTCTGCGATGCGGCCAGCCTTCGCAAGCACGGCATCGATCACGTCACTTACGGCGCCATATCCTCCGCCATTGCGGCTTGCAAGCTCATGAGTCTCAACGAGACGCAGACGGTGCACGCGATCGGCCTGGCCGGCGTTGCCAACGTCGCTCTCCGCCAAACGCGTTCTGGAGAGCTGAGCATGTGGAAAGGCTGCGCCTTTGCCAATGCGGCGCGGAACGGGGTCTTTGCCGCTCTGCTGGCTGCTGAGGGCATGACCGGGCCGGCGCCAATCTTTGAAGGCGACCTCGGCATTATGAAGCTGATCACCGGCCGCTTTAAGCTGGCTCCCTTGGGCGGCGAAAGCCAGCCGTTTATGATTAGCGGCACTTACATCAAATTTTGGCCTGCCGAGTATCACTCGCAGAGCGCGATCGACGCCGCCTTGCAAATTCGCCAGATGATCGGCAATCTCAGCCAACTCAAAGCCATTGATATTTACACGTTTAATGCCGCCGTGGACATCATCGGCAAGGATCCGGAAAAGTGGAGACCGCAAACCCGCGAGACTGCCGATCACAGCTTGCCCTACTGCACGGCAGTCGCCTTGGCCGACGGCGAAGTGACGTCGGCTCAGTTTGATCCCAAGCGTTTTCGCGACCCCGGGATTTTGAAACTGGTTGCCAAGGTCAAGCTCCATCGCGATGCCGCCCTGAATCGCCGGTATCCCAGAAGCATTCCCAACAAGGTCGTGGCCACGCTGAAGAACGGCAAAAAATTCACCTGCCTCGTGGAATATCCCCGCGGCCATGCCTTGAATCCGATGACCGATGACGAGGTGGAAAAAAAGTTCCGCTCACTGATGGAGCCGCGTTACGGCAAAACCAAAGCGGACAAAACACTGGCTCTCTGCTGGGATCTGGAAAAGCTCAAGTCCGCCGCTCACCTCGTGCAGGTTCTGGCTTGAACACGACCTTGGTGGCGCCGATATTCCTGGCGGGTGACAGAAATGTTCTGTTCCACCGGATTACTGAAGGGCCTTGAGAGCATCGCGGAATTCGGTAGCGGTTTGAAAGCGATCCTTGGGATCGCGTTCTATCGCCTTTTGCAGAAATTTAACAGTCTTGGCGTCCAAGTCCGGACGGAATTCCTTCGGGTTCTTGCCGGGGCTGTTCATATGGCTCATGAGGGTCTGAAGCGACTGGGTCTTTTCCCAGGGAAGCTGCCCGGTGAAGGTTTCATAAGCGGTCACCCCTAAGGCAAAGAGATCGACCCGGTGGTCCGTGGAAATTCGCTTGATTAATTCCGGCGCGAGGTAATTGGGCGTGCCCGTGCGATTGCCCGGCCTTCGAAACGCCGGCATATCCGGTACGGCCAGCCCAAAGTCGATGATCTTGACGACGCCTTCCTGATTCACCATGACATTGCGCGGGCAAATATCGCGGTGAAGATATCCTTGCTTGTGGATGAATTCCACGCCTTCAGCCATCTGAAGAAGGTAATTAATGCGGTTTTTTTCCAAACCAGGACTTCGCGTCTCGATCAAATAATTCAGGCCCATGCCATCGATGAGCTCCATGACGATAAACTGCTCTTTGTCAGTGGTTATGCCATATTCAAAGGTTTGCACAATGTTTTTATGGCGCAGACTGTAGCAGACGGCCCCTTCCATGGGCCGCATCATGCCGATAAACCTGGCCTCGAACTTGGCCGTTTTTTCGCGATCGAGCAGTTTAACGCACACCATGCGTCCCAAGCTTTTATCCCGGGCCCGCCACACCTTCGACATGCTCCCCTGCCCCGTGCGCGCAATAAGCTCAAAGCGTTTCTTTACGTCGATGATCGGGAGCTTGCTCTTGGCCTTCGGAGTCAACAGTTTCTTGATATTGGAAAAGACGCCCACAGATGGGTCCTCTGTCAGGTGCCGGATAAAGATCGGAAATGTGTCAGCTATTGCTTATTTACGAATGTTGACTGCATCGGTGGAAGGGCTTTAGTTGGCTTTACAACTGCCCCCTGCCCACTGACCCCTAACCACTGACCAATCAGTGTTCACAATAATCGACAATCCGAGCCACTTCGGTGCGCAGATCTCTGCGGTGGACGATGCGATCGACGAAGCCATGCCGCAGGAGAAATTCGCTGGTCTGGAAACCTTCGGGCAATTCCAAGCGGACCGTATTCCAGATGGTTCGTTTGCCCGCAAAGCCTATGAGAGCGCCGGGCTCGGCCAGGGTCAAGTCTCCTTGAAGGGCAAAACTGGCTGCCACGCCGCCCATTGTCGGGTTAGTCAGGATCGAAATATAAAGGCCCCCGGCCCGATCATAGCGACCCAGCGCGGCCGAGACCTTGGCCATTTGCATGAGCGAAAGAATGCCCTCTTGCATGCGGGCGCCGCCTCCGGAACCGCTCACGAAAATCAGCGGCAACATAAGCCGCGTTGCCTCCTCGGCCGCTCGGGTTAGCTTCTCGCCGACGACCGAACCCATGCTCCCTGCCATAAAAGCAAAATCGGTGATGCCCAACACGACCGGGCGCCCACGGATGTAGCCGCGTCCTACGACCGCCGCGTCCAGCATATTCGTTTTGGCCTGTTCTTGGACGATTCGCTCCGAATAAGGAATGCGATCGTTGAAATTCAACGGGTCGAGCGGCCGCAGATCGGTAAACCATTGCTCGAAGCTTTCTTCGTCGAGCAATTGCTCAATGCGCCGGTGGGCCGGCAAATAAAGATGATAGTCGCATTCCGGGCAGACGTTAAACCGGTCTTCAACGCCTTTACGAAAAATGGTTGCTTTGCATTGATTGCAGCGCATCCACATGCCTTCCGGCACGCCGCGCTTGGGTCGGTCAGTCATTGCCGGTTTGGCCTTAGCTATTTCTTGGGGATTCATGACTTTGTATTGTTCAAACTTGCGGAACCCGAAAGCTTTTGGCTAAGGTTCGCCTAAAGTTTTGCCACGACTGCAGCTTCAGAACGATTTTACGGCGACGAGCAGCGAGGTTCGAATAGATTACTGCCGTCCCTATAACAACCCGCTAACGGGGTAGCGTCAAGCCTATTTCCCCCCGCTTAAACGAGCGAATCGTCAAGTTTTGTACTTTTCGAGTAGACAGATGAGCCGCCGGACGATAATGAGTATTATGATAAAGTTAGTGAACTATCTCGACGAACCCGTCCCCGAACGTCGGAGTAAGGAATGAAGTTTAGGCAGGCCGGGCTCATTGCCGTGTTTACCGGACTGGCGCTTTGTGCCACGCATTTTTGCGGCTGCGGCACTTCCACCGGCAACAACAGCAACGAACTACTTAACGTTTCCTATGATCCAACCCGTGAGCTTTACGAGGAGCTCAACCAACAATTCATCGCTTCTTATGCGAATGACGCCGGCCGGGAAATAACCGTTAAGCAGTCGCACGGCGGATCGGCGGCCCAAGCACGAGCGGTTCTGGACGGACTGGATGCAGACATCGTTACCTTGGCCCTGCCTTCCGATACGGACGCCCTTGCAAAAAAAGGCCTGATCCA
Organism: Gemmataceae bacterium; assembly: GCA_045802525.1. GTDB lineage: Bacteria > Planctomycetota > Planctomycetia > Gemmatales > Gemmataceae > JBJMQT01. Next base: position 27,651 of record JBJMQT010000072.1, on the reverse strand, counting down.
TGGCGATTGGGAAAAGAGATTGCCCAACGATTCTTTGCCTTATTACTCCACCATTGTGTTCGTGGTCCGAAAGGGAAACCCTAAGCGGATCAAAGATTGGCCGGACCTTATCGAAGGCGATGTATCGATCATTACTCCCAATCCCAAGACTTCCGGCAACGGCAAGCTGAGTTTTCTCGCGGCCTGGGGCGCCGTCATCAAACGCGGCGGCACGGAAGAAGCCGCCAGAGATTATGTCGCCAAGCTTTATGAGCGCGTACCCGTGCTGGATTCCGGGGCCCGGGGTTCGACTACAACTTTCGTGCAGAAAAACCTCGGAGATGTGCAGATCACTTGGGAAAATGAAGCTCAATACGAAGTTGAGGAAGCCAAGGGACAACTGGAAATCATTTATCCTCCCGTCAGCATCAAGGCCGAGCCGAAGGTGGCCTGGGTCGATGCCAACGTCGAGAAAAAGGGCACCCGCCTTGCGGCGGAAGCTTACCTAAAGTTCCTTTACACGGCCCAAGCTCAGGAAACCTTCGCCAAGCATTATTACCGGCCCAGCAATGCCGATGCCCTCAAGAAATACGCCGAGAAGTTGCCTCCCATCGATTTATTTCTAATTTCCTCCTTTGCGGAGAGCTGGAATGCGGCTCAGGAAAGGTTTTTTGCCGCGGATGGCGTCTTCGATAACATTTACCAGCCCAAGAAATGATAATCCCAGATCTCCAGGCCCGACAATTAATCCGAGCGCTTGATGGCGACTGTTAATCCTCGCGTGTTGCCCGGCTATCGCTTTAGTCTTGGCTACACGATGTTCTACATGAGCTTGTTGGTTCTGATTCCGCTGGCGGGGATCTACCTGAAGGCGTTTACGATCTCGTGGTCGGAGTTCCTGAAGGCTGCCTGGACCCCCCGGGCTCTTGCAGCTTACAAGCTAACCTTCGGGGCGTCCTTGACAGCCGCCGGCGCCAACATTTTTATCGGCCTCCTCCTGGCGTGGGTCCTTGTGCGCTATGATTTCCCGCTAAAACGATTTTTCGATGCGTTGATTGATTTGCCTTTTGCTCTGCCAACGGCGGTCGCGGGTCTGGTCTATTCGAGTTTGTATGCGGACAACGGCTGGTACGGGCGGTTGTTGACGCCTCTGGGAATCGAAGGAAACAACACGCGGCTTGGAATAGTGCTGGTATTGATTTTCACGGGCATGCCTTTCGTAGTCCGGACGGTTCAACCGGTCTTAGAAAGCCTTGACGTGGAAGTCGAAGAGGCTGCCACAACCCTCGGGGCTTCGCGCTTTCAAGTTTTCCTTCACATAATCTGGCCGACTCTCATGCCGGCGACCCTGACGGGCTTCGCCCTGGCCTTTGCGCGGGCCTTGGGAGAATATGGCTCGGTCATCTTCATTGCGGGCAATCGGGCCGGCGAAACGGAAATCGCTCCGATCTTGGTGATGAATCGCCTGCTGGAGTTGGACGACAGCGGTAAGTTGGCGGCTATCGCCATTGCCGTCGTCTTGCTGACGGCATCGTTCTTGATGTTGGCGCTAATCAACCTGCTGGAATGGTGGAGTAAACGCCGTGGAGCGTAATGTTGCCGAGCAGCCTCTGCCGGCGCTTAACAGATCGGTCCATCAAGACCCCTGGTATGTGCGTTGGATTCTCATTGGCACGGCCCTGTTCTTAGTTATTTTTTTGGTCTTGGTCCCGCTCATTAACGTCTTTTGCCAGGCGCTGGCTGACGGGCCAGGGGTCTACTGGGATTATCTCATTAAAGACGCCAACACGCGGCACGCCATCGGACTAACTTTAATCGTGGCGCCGGTCGCTGTGCTCCTGAACCTTGTATTCGGGGTGGCCGCGGCCTGGGCGATTGCCCGGTTTCGCTTTAAAGGCCGGACGCTGCTGGTCACGTTGATCGACCTTCCGTTTTCGATTTCGCCCGTAGTGGCGGGGTTGCTTTTCATCGTGCTTTTCGGCCGCGAGGGGTACCTGGGACCTTGGTTGCAAGCCCACAACATCAAGATCATCTTTGCCATTCCAGGTTTGATCTTGGCGACGGCATTTGTGACATTGCCTTTTGTCGCCCGGGAATTGATACCGGTCATGGAGGCAATAGGCCCCGAAGAAGAATTGGCAGCCACCAGTTTGGGCGCCAATGGCTGGCAAATGTTTTGGAAGGTGACGGTTCCCAATATTAAGTGGGGCATTCTCTATGGAGTCATCCTGTGCAATGCTCGGGCGATGGGCGAGTTTGGGGCGGTAAACGTGGTTTCCGGACGGATCGTCGGCCAAACGGATACGCTGCCTCTCCGTGTGGAAAAGCTGTTTCAGGATAAACCGTCCGCTTCCTTTGCCGTGGCATCGGTGCTCACCTTGCTGGCCCTGGTGACCCTCGTCTTGAAAGTGATTTTGGAGACTAAGACTCAACCGTTGAGTAGCGATGGGCCTCTGCGCGAGGTGGCGCATAAAGAATGAGCATCACGGTTAGAAACGTCTGCAAGCGCTTCGGCAAATACGTCGCGCTGGATCACGTCAGCCTCGATGTGCCGAGCGGCTGTCTGCTGGCCTTGCTGGGTCCATCAGGGTCCGGCAAGACGACCTTGCTGCGCATCATCGCCGGGCTGGAGATCGCCGATTCCGGCAATGTGCTGTATCTGGAAGAAGACATCACACGCACGTCCGCCCGCGACCGCAACGTGGGGTTCGTCTTCCAGCATTACGCTCTGTTCAAGCACATGACGGTCTTCGAGAATATCGCCTTTGCTCTGCGAATACGCGGCTGGCCTAATGAAAAAGTCAGTCAACGCGTTCACGAGTTGTTGTCTTTAATCCGTCTGGACGGTTTGGAAAAGCGCTATCCTTCACAATTGTCAGGCGGTCAGCGCCAGCGCGTGGCTCTGGCCCGTTCCTTGGCAGCCCAGCCACGCGTCTTGCTGCTCGATGAGCCGTTTGGCGCGCTGGACGCGAAAGTGAGGCAGGAATTGCGGCAATGGCTGCGCCGGCTGCATGATGACATCGGCGTGACCAGCGTTTTTGTCACGCACGATCAAGAAGAGGCTTTCGAGGTCGCCGACAAAGTGGTCGTCATGAACCGGGGACGCATTGAGCAAACCGGCACGCCGCAGGAAGTCTTCGAGCAGCCAGCCAACGCGTTTGTCATGGATTTTCTGGGCAATGTCAATGTCTTCCATGGCCGGGTCGAAAACGGCCGAGCCGTCTTAGGAAAAATGGAGCTGGCCTGGCCCGATTATCCTCATAACGAATCCAGCCCGGCAGCGGTATATGTCCGGCCTCACGAGTTGGACATTGATCATACCTCCGATGGAGTCGCCAGCATTCAGGCGCGGGTAATGCACATTAACCCGGCCGGTTCGGTGGCCCGGGTCCAGCTTCGAGCCGTGGATTCAGGCAACCTCATTCAGGTCGATCTCAGTCCGAGCCGCTATAAGGAGCTAGGCCTGGAAAACGGGGCGCTCGTTTATATCGCCCCCCGGCGCATTCGCGTCTTCATGCCGGAAGACTACTCGATCTAATCGGCGCCTAGATTCGAAGGTTCAATCCAAACCTTTGCCGAATCGGGATTCTTCCGGGGGAGGGGACGCCTTTTCCGGTTTCTCCGCCAGGCTGGAAGTCCGACCTAACGATTGCGCCCGGACTAGTACGGGATCGGCTCATCCAGTCCCTTGCCGAAGCCGGTTTCTTCCTGGCGAGGGTGCGCCTTTTCCGGTTTATCGGGTGGGCGCCTCGTTGGTTTCTCCGATTCGCTGGTGCTGGAAATGGAGGGGCGTGATGCGGACAAATCCGGAATCGCCTGGACAGGTGGCTCGGGTGCGGTCGTGATGGCGGGTGCCGCGGGTGGCTTGCCGATGGCCACGTCGCGCCTTCCCTTCGATGATCGACGCCGGCGGGAGGCGGTTTTCTTGCGCGGTTGGGAACTTTCGGAGGAGGCGGCTGGAGCGCCGTTGAGTTCAGCGCCGAAGGCCGTCACAACGTAGGTGCGGCTGCGCTTGTCGATGTCGAGTTCCAGCAGCCCTTCCTTTTTGGCATCTTCGAGCAATTCGCTGAAAGTTCGGTAGCCGTGGTAGGACTCGTTGAACGACGGCTTCTTGCGTTTCATGGTGTCCTTGACCATGGACGACCAGAGGACTTCCTTGTTCTCGCGGCGAAGCGCCAGCAGCGATTCCATGAGCAGCGCGAAGCCCTTGCGTTTATTTTCCGGCAGCTCCGGGTTGATGCCGGATTGCAAAGCCGGGGCGCGGCCGAGGTCCTCGTAATAAATGAACTCATCGCAATTGTCGCGGAGGAGATCGGACGTTGATTCCTGCATGCCCAGGCCGATGACATGCTTGCCCAGTTCCTTGAGCTTGGAGACTAGCGGCGAAAAATCGCTGTCGCCGGATACGACTACGAAAGTGTCAATATGCTCCTTGGAATAGGCCAAGTCCATCGCATCCACGCATAGCCGGATGTCAGCGGAGTTCTTGCCGCTCAGTGCCCGGCGTGGAATCTCGATCAACTCGATCGCGGCTTCATGGAGCGGAGAGGTAAAAGTGCTGAAGCGGCTCCAATCGGCATAGGCTTTCTTGGCGACCACCTTGCCTTTTTCCACCAGGCGCTCCAGCACGCGTTCAATGTCAAACCGATCGCGGCGGCCCTGGAAGCCTAAAGCGAGGTTCTCGAAATCAATGAAAATGGCCAGCGATCGATCGCTGTCGGGCATGAGCTTCCTTCAATTAAAGATGGGGCGAATCAAACTAAAAAGGGCAGGGAGTCTTCGGTTGATGGGAGGTCCAAGCGTAAATCAACTAGCTAAAGTGTAACGCCTGGAGGAGATATAGGAAAGGCAGTTCTCTTTTTTTGACGTCTGAATGGGGTACGGTCAAAGAGGTTATGCCAACGATGTTAAGTGATTTTGGCGTGAACCGGCTCTTAGTGCCAACAGGACACCAACCCGAAACCTAAGCACTGACCCAAAGAAAGGCGAGGTGAATGCGATTGCTTCGCTCAGGATTTTTTGAAGTGCGCTTTCGGCCGTCTTCCGGCCTGAAGGGCCGGTTCTATCGGCCCAGGTCGAAGACCTGGGACACGGATAAACGGAAGGTTGCGGCCCTGAAAGGGCCGTTCACCAGGGGCTCTAGGACGGGCTCAGGCGATCCGGTGGCGTTCGAGAGAAGCCTAACGGGATAACGAACCAACGACCCTTACAGGGCCGAAACGGCTTTACCCGCCCTCCCTAGGCCTTCGGCCTGGTCTGTTAGAACCGGCCCATTAGGCCGGAAAATCCTTCACGCCCTGGGCTGCCTCACCAATTTGCTGCAATAAACCCCGCGTTTTAGCTGTGACAAAGCACCCGGGCTTTTTGTTGGTTTTCTCCTTTTTCACGCCAATCGATTTAAGCCAAAAGTTAGGCGAGAACATAACTTTTCTGCGCATCACGGTTTACATCTCGTGATCTCGTTTTTCATCCAAGTCTTCCGTTTTTCATCTGGGGTGGGGGGGTGATGAAAAACGGAATTCTAATTCCTATTTGCCGTAGCGACGGCCTGTGGCGAAAATAAGTAAACTTCAACAGTGTTTTCCCGATAATCGAAGCGTCGGGGCTTTATCTCCAGTTGCTGCGAGCAGTTAAGGCCCAGCCAACGGCGTAGCGGCTCCGGTTTGCCCGGCCGGTCGCTGGGAATGACGATCCACAGCCGTCGCGGTGACAGGCTCAGTTCCTTTAGATCGGGCAGCGGATCCCACGTCCGCAGACTGACTGCATCTTGGCAAATCTCAGCATAGCGGCGAAGCGCTCCCGGCGCGACCGCCGCTACTTGATCGCCTTGTTGCCAGTGGTTCTCGATGTATTGGGCTGCCACCCGATAATCATGCCTCGATCCGTCGCTGTAGTGGCTCAGCAAGCTAGGCAAGTTCAAGGCGGCAATCACTCCTATCCAGGCGACGCCAAGGATCGGCGCGTGGCGATGCAGGTGTGTATAAATCTGCCCCCCGCCGTAGCCCGCTAATACGATTGCTCCCAGCGTCAAAGGGAAGACATAAGCCGGATGGTACACGACGACAAAAGGAAGGAGCAAGCTGGCGGCCGCCCAGAGGACGGCCCAGGTCAGCCAATACCAGGCTTGGTTGTCCCGCTGACGCACCACGCTGACGGCGCCGAAGCCGGCGAGCAGAGTCACGGGCCAGCCTAGCTCGTATATCGACGCGAGCAAGCTGTGGCCGGCGCCGGCGCCCCAACCCTCGCCTGCATTCCAGCCCCGCACGCGGGGCAACAAATAAAGAACGAGAAAGCCGCCGGCCACAGCGCCAGCCCCGGCGACGACAAAGAGAGGGCCGCGGGGGACGGGTTGCCGGCAGGCCAGGGTTGCCAGCAGCATGCTGCCGAACAGCCCCCCTAGCGCAACGCCCTGGAGTGTGTGGGATAAAATAGCCGCAAAGGCAGCCAAACAAGCCAACGTCGTCAAAAGCAAGGACCGGCGCTTGACCGCCCAAGCTCCTGCTAGCATCGACAACGATGAGAAAAAGGCGGCCGTCATGTAAAACCGATTCTGCTGGCTCTGGTAAATGTGTTCAGGCCAGACCGCCAACAGAAGGGCGCTCGCCAGCGCGGTTGGACATCCAAGCGGTCCGATTAAACCGGCAAAGACCACAATCACCTGCAAGGTTCCCAAGAGCGCCATCATCGCTCGACTGCCGAATTCATCGCGGCCGAACAGTGTGTAGCCTGCGTTATGAACGAGATAGCTAACCGGAATCAGCCGGGAGATCCGCGTGATTTGGCTCTCTTCCTGATCGGGTGAATCGGCCAGAAAGGCACGGGCTTCGTTGAACGTCGCCAGCTCGTCTCCAAAAAAGGGCCAGGCGCCCAGGCGATAAAAACGCAACCCTGCGGCCAGCAGAGCCAACCCGATTGCAGTGACAACGATGAGCCGTTTATTCATGGCCTTCCTCCGCAAGAACCAAAGCGCTCGCACTTACTCGGTATCCTAACCAGTACTGAAGCCGCCTTATCAGCGGTTCCTTGCCGATCTCCCTTAGGGCGGCAAATGCCCAGTAGAGAGACACGCCGACCGATCCGGTGACCAGGAACCAAGTCCAGGTCGGCGCCGCCGAAGGCGTGCCCATTAGCCACCAGCCCGCTGCCAAGACCATTCCGGCGGCCGTTGGCAGAATCCATGCTCGACGAAGGTAAATTCCGATATCGAGACCCACGACTCGGCATACATAAGCCATGATGAGGACATTGTTGAGGGCATTGGGAATGCAGGTGCCGAGAGCAACTCCTTCGATTCCCAGGGGCTTCACCAGCGCCATGCTCAAAAGAAGATTGATTGCCGCCTCAATCATTACGGCCCTGGCAAACCAGCGCAACCGGCCCATGCCATATAAGACCCGTGCCGCAACGGACTGAGCCATTGCCAGGGCCAGCGGGAGGCTCAGGATGACTAGGGTTGGATAACACAAATCCACATAGCGCGCGCCCATCCATAGAGCCAAAAAAGGCTTGCCCAGGATTAAGAGGCCTGCTTCCACGGGTACAATGATCCACAAAACAAACCGCGTCCCGTCCACGACCACTTGCCGGATGCTTTCCGTATCGCCTCGGGCTTCAAGCGAGCTAATTGCCGGAACCAAAACCGCCGTCAACGCCCGCACGGCGTTCTTCGCGTATTCCACCAGGCGCGCACTGATCGTAAAGAAAGTAATGAATCGTGCCGACATGAAAGAGCCGATCACCACGGCATCGGTTTGGAACGAGATTCGACCGGCGACCATGGCCAGAAAGGCATCGACGCTGTAACCACGAATGGTGCGAAAGGTGGTGCGATCAACATAGGTGAACGAAAAGCGCAAGCCCGGGAGGTACCACCACGTGGCGGCCGCCATTAACAAGTGCTCGGTTAGATTGCAGGAGGTAATCGCCCAGGCCAATTCAATGAGGCCCCCTTCGCGCTTCATGATGACGACAAAGATGACCGTGCGCACTAATAGAAGCACCGTGCGCAGGATAGTCTTGGTCGGGTATTTGCCCAGCCCGTCGAGAACGCAAGGAAACACGCCAAGAGGCAACCCGGCCGCCAAATTGAATCCTAATAGGATCAACATTCCCCGCGTTTCCGGCCGCAGTTCCGAAGCGACGCCCAGGCAATCCAGGAAAGGGAAGGCCAAAACCCAGGCGACAAAAAAGGTAAGCGCCCCCGCCGCTCCGAATATCAGAAGACTTGTGCTGAAAATGCGGTTGAGCTTGTCCCAATCGCGCGTGGTCTCGAAGCGCGCGACGTAACGCACTACCGAAGCTGCCACGCCCAGGTCAAAAAGCATCAGATAAGCCAAGGTCGATTCGACCAGCGACCAGATGCCGTTGCGCTCGTCACCCAAGCCGTGCACCAGGATCGGCGCTAGAAAGAACGCAATCACCAATTGGACGGCGAAACCGAGCCAACTGACGGCGGCATTAAGAAGGATTCTTGGTTTGGCAGCGGCGTCAGGCATGAGATCCAGGCAAGGAAAACGCTTCTATTGAATCAACGGCAGCGTACATCCCGTTGCAGCGCGGAGTCGCAACGGAAACGCTGCGGAAAAAACGACACGATTAAGTTGTTGCGTCCCGTAGCGGTTGGCCGCACATATGATTCGGGCAGGGCACGCCGAAATGAGCCAAGATGGTGGGCGCGATATCGGTAAGGGGAACGCGCTCGGGGACGATTTTTTGGCGGGTGCCGCTGACCCAAAGAACGCCGTCCGAATGGTGGCGGCCGCTGCGCATCGAATGGATCATGTAAAAGAGGTCCCCGAAGCGCCGCCGGTTCCCGTCGCTGCCTCGTGTTACCGGCCGGTCCAGCACCTCGGCACTCGTGACCCGGCAGCCGGCAAAGACGCTATTGCCCTTGCGCTTGACCGCCATAAGCGGTTCATCGTCGATCGAAAGATCGCGGAACCGCTCTTCCGTCATCAGAGCCGTGCCATCGTCGGGGCATTCGACGTGGAACTGCTCCGCCATCACCGGCTTAATCGCCGTAGCCGGCATTTCGACGCGGGCGAAGCTTAGCAATTCGTCGAAGCGTTTGGGGCGGAAAGTGCACTTAGTTGTGTCGGTCCAGGGCTGTTGGCTCAGCGCGGTGCACAGCATCAGAACCGCGTCGGGATAGTCAACGAAGAAGTGGCCGATCAAGCGGTCCATTGCTTGGTACCCGTACAAGATCGCCTCGCGCAAGGAAGCATGATCGCTTTCCGGCGGCGGAACGGTAAAGCTCTCCGGCGTCATGTTGCGCCAGTGATAATGCTGAAAGTGCGCGGTGCTATTGCAGAAGAACGTGGCAAACTGCACGTCGCAGGCGCGGTTGAGATTACGGAACACGTCATACTGAAGGCGGTCAAGCAGACAGGCCCGCCGCCAGCGAAGACCCAAATCGCGGCGTTCTTGCCAGAGCTGCTTGATGACCGCCCACGCCGTGCCGGCCGTCAAACCATTGCGGGCCAAAAACCAGGCGAATCGCAACATTTCCTTTTTCGAGCCGCCGCCTGGACGCGAGGCTTCCTGGACCTGGTAAGCCACCGTTTTGTAAAACGGCTGCAACCATTCCGGGTGCGCGCTGCCTTCTTTGTGCCAGGGATCCGGCATGACATAGCCATTCAAGCGTTGGTAATTGAGATTCATGCTGCCGAACACGCCGACGCGAATGCCGTTATCGGACAAAATCTCCGCGACGCATTTCTGGTCCAACTTAGTGCCGTCGCCCAAATGGAAAACCTGGTGTTCGCCAAAGGGCATGCCCGAATGGACCGTGGGCCATTGAATCCACGGCTCTAAGTTTGGCGCTTCTTCGCCTGCATCAGTCGTGTAAACGGTCGACGTCTCGTGGAGACGTCGAAAATTGGGCAGAGTCCCGCGCTCCATGAAATCGCGGAGCAAGCGCGGACACAATTCATTGAACTCAATGAGCATTAAGCGGCGGGGGGACATGGTGAGATGCTCCTTCCTGGGGGCAACGCGAAGTCCTTTTCTTGGTCGACAGCTAATGGACGAACCGCCCAATCGGCAGGACGGCCCAAAGCGACCCGCAAACTGCGGCGTGCAGCCTCGGGCAGGGCTAGGCTTGCCAACCCACGCCAGGCCAGGCCATGACCTGGCGCCAAGGCTATGCAGCGGAGGTACCAGCCTAGCGCGGCCAACCGCGAGCGGGGCCGGCGGAAGAGACCCATGTGATAGTAAGTTTGTGCCTGAGCCCGGCGAATCACCAGCGGCGACAGGGCTGCCCGGCCACCGTATTCATCTAGGAATCGGTTCATGATGCGGATGGCCACCGCCAAGCGCTCTTCGACGCGCCGCGACAGGCTGGCATGGCCCGTGCGGTACTTAACGAGCGGCCGGTCAACGTAGTCGAAAGGAAACCGCAAAGCGGCCCGCAGCCAGAGGTCATAGTCGATCGCCAGAGGCAAAGTCTCGTCAAACAAGCCGACTTCATCCGGGACTCGCCGGCGCACTACGACAGAAGAAAAGCAAATAAAATTGTCGTGAAGTAGAGCGGCGAGAACATCTCCGCGCCGGCATTCCGGCGACTGGCACTCTAGATCGCGACCCAGTTCGTCCATAAGAAGTCGGCGACCATAGACGACGCCGACTTCCGGACGAGTTTCCAAAAGGGCCAATTGCTGTTCAAGTTTATTGGGAAGCCAGAGGTCGTCGGCGTCAAGGAATGCGATTAAAGGGGCTTGCGCCAGCCGGATGGCCGTATTCTTGGCCGCCGGCTGGCCCAGATGATTGACGCGAACATACTGCAATCGAGAATCAGCGAGGAAGGGTTCGATCACGCTTCTAGTGTCGTCGCTAGAGCCATCATCCACCACGATGACTTCCAGGTTACGGAACGACTGTCCCAGCACGGAGTTTAGCGCCCCGGCGAGAAATCGGCCGTAGTTATAGGTGGCAATGACCACGCTTACCGCGGGAATCATGGGACCGAAACCTCTTGCCGACGAATGAACGGGTTTTCGACGCGGGAAATGCAAAAGCGATATTTGCCCGAAGGTTCTTGCGGGATGTTGTCTAAGTATTCGCAGACGAAAGACATTTCCGGACCGAACCGGTTTTCGACCAGTTCGGCAATCCGCTGTAAGCTTGCCGGACCAAAATCCGAGCCGCGGACGATGCGAAAAACCAGACGCCGCACCGTTTCTTGAATGATTTGCACTTGGACGACACCGGGCATGTGGAGTGCAAAATGATCGGTGAGCGAGATGCCGGAGATCAGCTCGCCTGCCGGGGTAACGACGTAATCGGCTTCCCGGCCCTCCAGCCTTTGCAACATTGGCAAGCCCCGACCACACGGGCAGAGCGTGTCGGACAGGACGGCGACGTCGCCCACGTGATAACGCAGAATGGGCATGGCCCGGTTTGCTAGATCCGTCACAACCACCGAGCCCGGTTCGCCCGGATCGGCAGGGCGGCCGTCGCGCAAGATTTCCACGTAGACGCCCTCGGCGTTGATGTGAAGCCCCGCATGGCGATCGCATTCGCAGGCGATCAGGCTAACTTCCTCGCAGCCGTAGCGGTTGGTAACTCGGCATTGGAAAACTTCTTCAATGACCTGGCGTTGCCAGTTATGAAGCACCATGGCGGTCGCAATTATGCCGCGCGGCCGAATAACGACCTGGGCTGCCGAACGGACATATTCGGCAAAAAGGCACAAGGAATGCGCATGACCAAAGAGAAGCGTCGGCTTATGGCTCGCAACCTCCTCGGCAAATCGGGCGAGGGCCGCCCGGTTCACACGCAGAGAATCCAGGTAGTACGTTCTATCCAGAAGCGCATTGCGCACCCTGCCCCGCCAGCCGCGCTTGGAGGAATCCGGATTGCCCCAAATGCGCGCCACGCCTTCACCGAACCGCCACCCGCTCCACTCGTCGGAGCGCAAAGTGCAAGCCCGCTTGAACTGGTGGGCGGCCTCGTCAACAAAGACATCCACCGCCACGCCAGTCGAACCGCTCGTCTGCTTCAGGTGAAGTCCATCAAGCCCATGCTTGCTGGAGATTATGCTGTCGCGACGCGAGCGCAAATCAGCCTTCGTTAGAATCGGAATATGGCGGAAATCATCAAAACCGTGAATGGCATTGGGCCGCAAGCCAACCTGATCTAGGCGCTGCCGGTAATACGGCACCGTGGCGTAAGCGTGTTCAACCAAAGAATGGATAGCCGGCCATTGCTTAGCTTGGATAGAGGCGGGCGAATCGTATTGCGTTTGCTGGAGACGCTTGTAATGGCGTAGGTAAGGGCTGCCTTCCCAGCGCGCCCAAAGCGGCCCGATGACGTTCCTGATGAGAGTCGCGTGTAAGTCCATGTTGGCAATCCTTGCCGGAAACTTCCCGATTCCTAATAGCCATTGCCGTAACCGAACCCGAACGTGGCGATTGGCCTTCGTGATGCGGCCACGGGTGCATACGCCGATCTTTCGCAATGCTTCTGTTGAACGCAGTAACGCGCGATAATCAGAAACCCACCGAACCATAGCCAATTGAAGCGGTAGAGATTGTGTCCGAAATTGCCTTCGAACAGCAAGAGCACTAAGGCCAAACCCAGGCTGCCGGTAAGGTGATAAAGGAAATCCCGGTCCCATTCCGGATGAAGGCGATAGAGCCGCCTGACTCCCCGGACGTTGGCAATAAAACCAGTTACAACTCCCAGTAAAGCGAGCCCGCCCAGCGTGCCCATCTCGCCAAGGACCTGGCCGTAGAGGTTGTGCGATTCGAGGGGCCTTCCAGTGGCCGGACGCCAGGCGCCCGGACCGACGCCCAAGAGAACATTGCGTTCCCAAAGTTCCAGACCTGTTTTCAATCCCTCTATCCGTTCCTGACCGGATGCCGCGGCATTAGCGGGTCCTACTTCGGGGTGAATGATTGTCTCGAAACGATTTTGCAGAGAGGGCGGCAACGCCAACCACATAACAGGCGCCATGAAAATACACAAAAGGGCCAAACTCCAGCGCCGCCGGCTGCGCAATACGGTCATGATCCCCCAGAGCACCAGGCCGACGAAAGACGACCGAGATCCCGTCAGGCCAATGCAAACAAGTGATAAGCCGACATAAGCGGTCAAGAACCATTTCATTTTGCTTGATGTGGTGGTCAACCAAAAAGGCACAACAAAAGGCAAAGCATAAACGATGCTGGCCCCGAAACTGTTTGGATCCCCCAGCGACTTATCTACTCCAATCATCCGCGCTATGCTCATGCGATACGTGTACCGGCCAGCCAGGTATTCGCGCACCGAATGCGACATATAAATGAACATGATCGCCAGGAAGGCAAGTAGCACTATCCGAAGTTGGCGCTCATCGTGAACGACCGCCGTGAACAATAAGTAGAAGACAAAGATCTTGAAGTAGTCCTCGACGACGCGCTGGCCTTGGTCCGCCCACGGGCTAGCGACCCAGCAGACGAAAACGGCAGCGGCGAAGACGGCATAGGCGAGTTGCAGCTTGTTGGCAATCCAACGCTTATCTGGATGGAAAAGCACGGCAACCATGGCAAAAATCGCATAGATGCGCTCGACATGGTAATCGCCGAGGACCGGCCACACTTCGAACGGCCGATGAATGAACAAGAACATGTAACCGATCAGGATCCAGAGCATAATCTGCCTTGGTAAAGCGATTCCAAATTAGCTCGATAAACTTCCGCAGATTTCTTCGTTTCGTGTGAGTGCCTCGTAGAAGTCTTCGAACCTTCTTACCATGGCCTCACGACTGTAATGTTGTTCGACCCGGTGGCGAGCCGCCCCACCCAGACGGGCGGCCAAAGTCGGCTCGCCAAGCAATTGGCCAATCGCTCCGGCCAAGAGCGTGGGATCATTTGGCGGCACAAGGAGGCCGTGCACGCCGTCTTCGATCAGGGTGATGTTTCCGCCCACTTTAGTAGCCACGATCGCTTTGCCGGCCGCCATGTATTCCAGAAGCGCGTTGGACATGCCTTCCGAGTGCGACGGCAGCGCTACGACATCGTGTTCGGCCAAAAAGTCGGGCACGTTGGCCACTGAACCTCTGAAAAGTACGCGACTTCCCAACCCCAATTCGTCGGCAAGACTCTCCAAAAAAGCTCTCTGCTCTCCTTCTCCGGCGATGGAGAAAGTCAAATCGGGATAGCGAGAGGCCAACATGGACGCGGCTCGGATAAACACTTCTAGGCCCTTAACCGGGCGCAGGTTAGCGACCACGCCGATAGAACGCCCGGAAGAGGCGGCTCTCTTGCCAACTGAAAAGCGTGCCAAATCGACGCCGTTTTCTAGCACGATAATGCGCTCGGGCGCTACGCCTTCGTCCCTTAGGACAGCCTGCCGGCAAGCTTCGCAGTTGGCAATCATAACGCTGGTCAAGTGGTTGGAAAGCTTGCCCAAAAAGCGATGGGCCGGCGTCATCCAGTAGCCGAGGTTATTGCGCGTTCGCACAACGTGAGGCACGCCCGCTAAGCGCCCAGCCAACACACCAACATAGGTGCTCTCGGGAAAATAAACCTGGATGACTTCAATGCTTTCTTTTTTCAGAAACCGCACCAATCGCCATACTTTCTTGAGCGTTGACGCTTTGGCCAGCGAACGAATGTTGAGCCGCAGCACCGGACAGTCGTCGGGTTCCAGCGCTCGTGATTGTTCTGCCTCGCCTCGCAGTAAACACAGAAAGGGTTGCACGCGTCGACGATCGAGCCGCCGGATTAGAGCGAGCAATTGGGTTTCCGTGCCCGCCGCGGCCAGTTCATCGATCAAGAAGCAGACGCGGATCGGATAGCCGAGACCTTCACAGCGCGAACCTACCGGTATCTTTTGACGGGAAGATTCTGGTTTGACTACAAGTGTTTCAACCATGCTAGTGCCGCTCATAAAACCGACTGCACGGCGTGCTGTTGACTAGCCGCTCGCTCGGTCCAGGTTTCCGATTCCTTCGGACCTTGTAAGCTGTTGAATAGCCGTAAGTACGCGTCGGCTTGGGCTTCAAAAGTAAACAACGAGCCGACTCGATCGCGCCCGTGCTGGCCCATGCTTCGTCGCCGGCTTTCCGAACCGAGCATCTCCTCGATGCTTTTGGCCAGAGCCGCCGGTTCGCCTGCGGGAACCAAATAGCCATTGACGCCTTCTTCCACCAATTCGGGCGTCCCGCCCACCGCGGTTGCCACCACCGGCACGCCGGCCGCTAATCCCTCAAGCAGGATATTTGGGAGCCCCTCGCTGAGGGACGATTGGACGAGCACGTCAAACCCCGGCAATTGGCTGTCCAGGTCAGCGCAGAATCCGCCCATGACGAAGCTATCGCCCAGGCCGGCTTCAATGATTTGCCGACTAAGAGCGGCTTGTAATCTTCCTTCGCCGAAGAGAACAAAACCGACCGACGGCCGGCCCTTGATAACCGCGCGGGCGGCTTCGATTAAAACGGAGAATCCTTTTTCCGGGCTAAGCCGGCCGGCCGCGCCCATGATCCATTTCGGCGGAGACGGAAAGAGCTTTTGAAGACGCCGTCGGCCTTCCGCGTATGGGGTGGTAAACCGTTTTGTGTCAATCGCATTGCGAATTACCAAGATACGATCGTCCGCCACTCCGGCTTGGCCAACCTTTGCCGCCTGTCCCGCCGAAACGCACACCACACGATCCATCCACCGTAAGACACGTCGGTCAATTTCTTCATAGAACCGGACCTTGCGGCTCTCTGCCGTCCATCCTCGGGATACGGCGATGACCGGGACGCCGCTAAGTCGCGCGGCAATCAAGCCCAAGAGATCCGCTTTGTATCCTTGACAACACAACACGTCCGGACCGAAGTTTCGAAGGCGCCCCATAATTTCCCGGGTTGCTGCCCATAAGTGGGGCGTATCATGTTTCAAAGCTAATGCAGTAAATCCGAGGCGCCTGGCTTCCTCCAAAAATGGGAAGCAGCGCCCATTTTCACTGAAGGAGCAGAAAACGGATGAACACCGACCCGACAAAGTCCGCGCTAGCCCGAGCATTTGCCGCTCCGGCCCACCAAAAAACGTCGACGAGGTTAAGTGCATGACCCGCATGAATCACCTGTTCAGGCACTCGTACCAGCTCTCTTCCATTCTGTCCGCAAGCGAATCCCAGTCATAAATTTCCAACACGCGTTGTCGACCGGCATTTGCCAAAACTTGCATGGCGTAGGGATTTCGAATCGCGTGCACCAATTGTTCTGCCATGCCTTCAATTTGGGAAACGACCGTCAAATGGGTGCCGGGTTCCAGCCGGAGACCCTCCGCGCCGATCGCCGTGGAGACGACAGGCAAGCGACACGCCAGGGCCTCAAGGATTTTGAGTCGGGACCCGCCGCCGATGCGTAAGGGCACTGCCAAGACGCCACAGCGATTCAAAAAAGGCCGCACATCCGAAACATCGCCATGAAGCTCGACGCCGGGCAAGCCCTGAACGCGCCGTTGCAATTCCGCAGGCGGATGACGGCCGACGAGAAGAAGGCGTGCACCCGGCTCCGCTTTGTGAACTCCTGGGAAAATGGATTCGAGGAGCTGATTAACCGCATCCCGGTTGGGCCTCCAGTCGAGGCTCCCCAAAAACAGGATGGAACTCGTCTCGCGAAGCCGTGTATCCGGTTGGAAATAACGCGTGTCTACTCCGTTGTCCACAACGCTTACGTGCCGAGCGCCGAATGATTCTTGAAAGACTCGTGCATCTTCTTCGCTTACCGCGACAATTTGATGGGCGCTGGAAACCGCCCAACGCTCAAAGCGCTGAAATTTGTGCTGCTGCAGGCGGATATACCAGCGCTTGATTAGGTTGGGTTCGACTTCGGCATACCGTTGCCAAATCATGGACTCTACGTTTTGGGTCATCACGATGCGTCGCACGTTGCCAAGGTCGCGCAGGGCGGCTGCGTAGGGAGTCCATTCACACGCCCACAGATCGACGGCATGAGAAGCGGCATAGCCCTGGATCGCCTGGCGGAGGGGTAGACTGTCATGGGAAGAAACGGAATAAGGATGCTGGGACAGTAGGTTGAGAGCCAGCCGTCCGTAAAAAGCCGGTCCGGACGTCGAGGGGGCGACCCGGTCCACGAAGTTCACTTCTATATCCTGTTCCGCAAAAAACTCCGCAGCGCGGTGCGCCTCCTCGGGATTCGCATTGCGGTGGCAAATGAACGTAAGGCGATGCCGCCGGGCCAGCCTTACCATCAAGTTGAGGCTGCGAATGCGGTTGCCTGAGGTGGGAGGGTAAGGCAATTCTTCGCCTACGATGACGACATGGATTCGGCGCTTGCGTTGACCAGGGCTCTTTTCTCTCGACGAGAATGGCAACTGATTGGCGGAAACGAAGTTTATTGAAGCAGAGGCGTTCATGGTGCTTTCCAAAGAAGTCTGGATCCCAAACGGCCGGCTCTTGCCTTAGGCGCCTTTCGCCAGCTTATGCGGCGTCAAAGGCAACGTGAGCGGCAGCTCTTCCAATTCCGCTTGATTTTCCTCGTCTGCCTCGGGCCGATATTCAACGAGCCGCAGAGTCTGAACCGCATAGGCCGGCTGAAGCGTCGGTTGAGGCCTTTTACCCAACAAAAATTCGGCTAACACCCCGACGCCGGCTCCCGCGTGAACCGCGGCGAACACAAAGGGCAACCAGGGCAGGCAGGCAAGATCGCGTCCGCGCACACTCAGGGCAAAACTGGAAAGGAGGATCGACCCGCCATAGAGCACCAGACTGCCCGCGTAAGCCATGGCACAAAGCGGAGACAGTTTAGCGAACACCGGACCTAGAACGAGGCCAATCAAAAATATCGCCGGCAGCAAGCAGGGGAACGACAGCGATTCGGGATGTTTCCGTAGGAGCCGGACGCGGCCTCGCCCATAGCGGACCATTTGCCGAAATAGGCCGGCCAGCGAATTCCGCGGATGATAGCGCACGCCCACGCGGGGCGTGAAATAGCAAGTCATGCCGGCTTGTTCAAGGCGGTGGTTGAAATCCACATCTTCGCAAGCGTCGAAGGATTCATCAAAGAGACCGATCTTTTCAAACACTTCGCGGCGATAGGCCACGGCCACGCTCTGAGGACGTACGAAGCACTCCAAGGACGAATAAATATAGGAAGCGGGATTGTGGCCCAGCCGCGAGGCCCGCGCCGCTGCGATAGCCCGCTGGAGCGGTGTGGCTCGGGAGATGTCCAGCGGTTGCGGCCGCCCCAGGCAGTCAGCGCCGCTGCGCTCGAATGCCTCGGCCAAGTTGCGCAGGTAGCCGGCATTGTTTAGATCGCAGTGACCATCCACGACGACGATCAAGTCGCCCCGCGCCGCCCGCACGGCGACATTGCGGCCCGCACTCGACCACCGTTTCGGATTGGCCAACAAACGCACCTGAGGATGCTTCGCGGCCAGCGCGCGAACCAAGGCCTGCGTACCGTCGGTTGATTCGCCATCAGCGACGAGAACTTCGAAACGCGTGCGATCATAATCCTGGTCAAGCAGTTGCCTTAGCGTCTTCTCGATGAAATGAGCTTCATTTCGAACGGGGACTATTACCGAGATAAACGGCGCCGATTCGATCTGCGCTTCCGGGCTCGACGCAATTCGGCTAAAGCACGTTTCCGTCACGATCGCCCTCCTTGGCTGATAATTTCGTACACGAAAACACAGTAGCCCGCCGCTCTGCAGCGGACTACTTTGGATGCTCCGTGAAGCAGCTCGTTCCTCAAGCGCTTCGACGGTGGCGTAAACGCGCCGCCATGGCCACCTGTATCTGGGCTTCCACAAACTCAGAACGAGGCAACCTAATGAGCTGGCCCAAGGTTTGATAAGGCACGCGAGCCACGTACAAGACGGTCGCCAATAAGATTTTTATGTCCAGCCAGGGATTCGCTTGCTTAACGTAAAACAGATCGTAGGCCAACTTGCGGCCGACGCCTTCCAAATCGGAGTCCGCTGGAAGCTGCACTTGGGCGAAACCCGTCACCCCGGGCCTGACGCGCAAGCGTTCGGGGTAAGCCGGATAAGCCTGGATCAACTCCGGCAAAAACTCCGGCCGTTCGGGGCGCGGGCCAATCAGGCTCATGTCGCCCCGTACCACATTGATTAACTGGGGCAATTCATCCAGATGGGTTAAGCGCAGAAAACTTCCCAGGCCGGTGACGCGAGGATCGCCCGGGATCGACCAGCGCGGGCCGGTCAGCGACTCACAGTTATTAACCATCGTGCGAATCTTGTAAATCGTGAAATGCTTGCCCTGTTTGCCGACGCGTGTCTGGGTATAGAAAGCCGGGCCGCGCGATGTCAACTTGACCAGCCCAGCTAAGAGGACAATTGCCGGAGCTGCTGTAATCAATAGAGCCGCCGCCATTATCAGGTCCAAAACCGCCTTGCATGTTAGATACAAGGTATGGCGAGGAAGGACGGGCAGAACCTCTTGAGCTGAGGACGCAGGACGCCTCCGTCTCGCCGCCGGGGCTTCATGATTGAAGGGACGAACCTCGTTATTCAAAGACAGCGTGTTAATCGGGGTCGGCAACGTTCTCACCTCCATGTGAAGATCCGCGGGCATCTTCCTTGATGGCCACGGGTATAAAAGACCCGTAACGCGGGCGATCCGTCCAGTCTTCAGGCCCATTTTATGGGAAGCACGTTAACTCCATGACCATTTATGACCCTCTTTGACCCTCTATGACCCTCTGGCTCAACCTACCCACCCTCTAGACCCGCACACACTGAGCTAGAGGGTATAGGGTATGTAGAAGGGAGCCTGGCATGTTTTGCGCCGTCCCACCCGCCAAAGAGCTAAGTCGGTCGAAACCCAAGGACGCGCTGCATCTCCGGCAGCAAGAGCCTGAGCAAGTCCACACAAGGATCGTCATCGAGTGGCTCGCCCACGGCATTCATTTCGCGGACGAGATAAAGCTTGTAGAGCATGGGATAGCGGGCAAAGGCAAGGCGTGGACTATCCGCGACTTGCCAGCGGCCGCCCGCGTTCCACGACCAGAAGATGCGTTGAACCGTCTGATTATCCGAGCGTTTCTTGACGGCGTCGGCAGTGAATAACTCGGCCGCCGTGCCCGGCGCGGTGAACGGGGAACGCTGTCCAACCCGGAAACCGCTGGCATCATAGCAGACATCGGGCGTGTGAATCGAAACCGGCCCGTGCCGACCGTAGACCAGGCTGACATAAACGACGGCGCCGGTCTTGCGGTTTTTGTAAGCGCGGTGCAGGTAACCCAGCATAGGCTCCGGGGCGCGCGAAGTCGGTTCGCGATCCGCGCCCTGCCAGTCCCCCAGGTTAAGGGCGATGTCGTCCAAAGGCATAGCGGCCCGCTCGCGCTCGCTATCCGTCTCCCACCGGCCGGTCCAATATCCATGAACGAGCCCGGTCCCGATCACGGTGGTCAAAGCGGTGAAAATGCAGAGAATACGAAACATTGTGCCAGACTCCATCGCTATTTCGCTGCCAAGGAGTAATTTCCGCAGGGCGCGTAAATCTCGTCGGGGTTGGTGCCGCTGACGACGGCGCCCAGGATGCGGATTCCCAGCGTAGACAAGCGTTGACATGCTGCGAAGACGCGCGGCGATTGGCTTACATCGCGCAGGATCGACAAGATGACGGCGTCGGCATGCTGACCGACCAAAAGCGAATCCGTGGCCGGCAAGATCGGGTGCGAATCGACGATGATGAAGTCGAACTCTTCCTTGAGCCGATCGAACAGCAACTTCACCCCGTCGCGGGCCAGAGCGTACATCACTTCACGATCCCATTGGCCGGCCGAAAGCAGCCACAGACCATCGACATTGGTCGTCTGGATGGCATGATCCGGATCGATTTCTTCCAAAAGAATCTCACTGAGACCGGGCTGGAGCGGCAACTCAAACAGTTGGTGGGCCGCCGGGCCACGCAGATCGCAATCGATCAAGAGGGTCTTGCGGCCGGCGCGGGCGAGGCTGCTGGCCAGATGGCTGGCCAAAGTCGTCTTGCCTTCCCCGGCGACCGCGCTGGTCACCATGACGACGCGCGTTGCAGCCTCAGTGGCGTCTTTGAGCAGCAAGGTGCGGATGCCGTCGATGGATTCCAGCAAATGGTGGCCCAACTTGTCTTGCTGAGCCAGGGCCAGCGCGGGCGTTCGCGCGCCCACGGGCAGGTTAGGCACTGCACCGACGACGCGAATGCCCAATCCCTGGGTGACTTCATCCGGGGATTGAATGCGGCGAGCGCGGAACTCCCACCACGCCACACCCAGGCCGACCAACAATAAAACAAAAACCGGAGCGGCAATCGTGGCGGCTAGCTGGCGCTTGAGGTCCTTTTTTTGCAAGGCGGCGGCTTGATGCAATTCGGCGCGCGGCCGAGCGTTTTGCTCGGCTTCGAGCCCGGCGATTTCATTTTGCAAGTGATCCACGAATTGCTGTTCACCCCGGACCGCCTCTTTTAACATTTCCAGTTCGGTCGAAAAGCGGCCAACCTGTTCGGCCTGTTCGGAGAGCTTGCTCACCTCGCCTTTGAGGCTTTCCTTTTCCTCAGCGAGCGGTTTGATCTCCGCTTCCAGTTGCACGAGAGCGGTTTCATAGTTTTGCTTGGCCTGCGCCAGGACGCGTTCGTGCAGCGTCTTCCGCAGCTCCTCGCGGCGTTTCTCCAGGGCCTTTTGCAGGTTCTTAACCTGACCCTCGGCGCGGATGTAGGCGGTCTCGGTCTTGCGCTCCTCGTAATTAGCCAAGGTTTTTTGTTGCCGCGCCAGATCCGCTTGGATCACCTGGGCAGCCCTGTCGTTGTCGAGGAACAGGCTCAAATCGTTTTCCGAAACGGCCGGTTTCTTGAGGTATTGCTCCCGAGATTTGTACGTATCCAGGCGTGCCTTGGCCCGGCTCCATTCGCGTTCGGCGGCGACGAGGGCCGCTTGTTTTTGGCCCAGGACCTGGAGCATGTTGGTCTGCTTTAAAGCCAGGACGCCGGAATCGGAGAAGCCGAGTTTCTCGGCCATGTCGTGCATCTTTTCCTTCTTTTGCGCCAGCACCTTCGTCTTTTCGTCGTAGATCTTTTGCTGTTCGCGGAGCCGGGCTTTACGCAGCAGCGGCTCCTTTTGGGCCACCAGCCGATCATAGGCTTCGGTCACGGCGCGAACGAGAGCTTTGACTTCGTCAGGGTCTGTGCCCGTCAGATTGACGGTCATGATCTCGCTGTTGTCCTGAAACTCGATCTTCAGCTCGTCCTCGAGCCAGGCGATGGGGTCGGCGTGGTTATGGGCGATGCCCAGGGCCACGACATCGGGATGTTCAAAGGCCAGGCTGAGCACATCATGGCGCTTTACTTCAGACGCCTGAGTCTTTTGATAGGTGACAAACAAATTACGGCTGTCGCCGGCATCTACGTTGGGCCGAACGACGAAGGGAGACGTGGAATGGACCTGAATCTGGGCGAAAGCCGTGTATTTCCACGACATGATTGTCCAGGCGCCGAAAGCGGCGCCGGCCGCCAATAGAACGCCGAGTGTGAACGCCAACGGCCAGCGACGTTTGAGTGCGCCCAAGAGAGCGTTCATGTCCGGGCCCGACGCCACACCGGGCGGCAGCGGTTGCAAGGTGCGCACCGCCGTCGGCCGCACTTCGATCAATTGGTTGCGTGCCTTCTCTTTCTTCCGTGATCGGCCGGGATTGCCGGAGTTGTCAGGCATCCCTGCTTCTTGAGGCAACACGGTAGACTCCTTTGTCAGTTGCCGTTCTTCAGTAGTCAGTAGTCAGTAGTCAGTAGTCAGGGGATGTTCACTACAGGGGAAGAAGTCGGTATTTTGCTACTGACCACGGACGACTGACAACTGACCACCAACTTTTTCCGTTGTCTGCGCCCGCTTCCAGGGCTTGCGTTGGCGGGGTACGACGGCCGATAGGCCGGCGGCTTCGAGGCCGACCGTCAAGGGACCGGCGTTTGTTGTTTCAAGGAACAGCCGCGTCAGAATCATCAGTTCGACGGCCAGCATCGTTAGGCCCAGCGGCATCATGAACCAGCCGGCCAGGTCGTGAAAAAATAGGTTGGCACTTTGACTGCTGACGTGTTCGAGCAGGAAGCCGGTCGCGGTGATGCGGGCCACGTTGCAAGCGAGCGCGATCGGAATAGCGCTCGCAACAATAACCGCCTTCTCCCAAAACCGGCGCTGGACAACGAGGGCCACCCCGGCCGAAAGGGCAAAAAAGACAATCAGCATACGCAAGCCGCTACAGGCCTCGACGATGCCTATTTCGTGATCGTTAAGCAGAATGGTGTTGCCTTCGGCAAGCGCCGGCAGACCGAGCGTTTGCAAACAAAATGTGCTGACCACTGTGGCCAGCCGTTGCAACGGACCGGCCAGGGCCGTATCGACCCGGAAAGGAAGGGGCACCATAAACGCCAGGAAGAGCACCGAGGGCCAAGCCCAGCGCACGGTCGGCCGGCCGCCCACCATGACCAGAGCGCCGGCTAGACATACGAGCAACGAGATTTGATCGACCCAGACATAATAGAAGAACGAGCCGACGAGCCGCAGTGCGACGCCGAGGGCCAGAATGGGCAGTCCCCACCAAGTCGGGCTGGGCCAAACGCCCGCACAGTGCTTGCGGCGGAGCCACAGCAAGACTCCTGCGAAAGCCGGCACAAGATACCCATGCGAGTATTGCGGATCGTGATTCCAGCGGCCGGCCATTTCGACGAGGGTCGTCCAAAAGGCCCAGACCGTGGCCAAAGTGGGTAGGGCGACCGCGCCCGCTAGAAACAGCCAACGAAGTCGCTCGGTCAGAAAAGCTCGGGTCATGCTGCCCCTCCGGTGGTGACCCCGACCGGGACGCACTCCTTGCGCCCGGTTGCAAACCCGTCCCAATAGGGAGCCATGGCTTGCGATACTAGAATCCCGTCCCCTTGCTTGGCACAGGATCTAATAGGGTGATTGGACTGGGAAGAGAAGGGAAATGAAGCAGGGAAATCGACAGCGTTTCGGTGAGTCGCCCGGCATCCGTTCCCAAGGCACCCAGATAAGCCAATCATCGTTGTGGCGCGGCGGCGTCCCGTTGGCGGATCGGCGAGGCCCACATCCCGAGCCCCGCAGCAGCACCACGATCTTCCTTGACCGCCCCAACGTTTGCCAAGGGTCCAAAGACCCTAATCAATAGCTAAACGCCCGGGACAGGTGATCCGGCGAGGGGATAATACAACCAATGTCTCTTTGGCGTCAAGCTTTTCTTGTTTTGATATACGTTGATGCGTTTAGAGGCGGACGTATTAAAGGGTTACGGCATATCAGACCCATTTTCAGGCGGAATTTTCTATCAGCCGGCGCCTTCGAATTGCAGATCCGACTGTGGGTCCAGTTCGTTTAATCGGACCGGAGAGGACACTTCCTTCTGCCCGGATCCCCCGAAAAGTCCCCCATTTGGTTCTCTCCATTTCGCCTGACCCCCCGTGGAAAGAAATGGAAAGCATTTTTGGGGCGATCTGCGGCTGAAACGCTTCTCTTGCTACGACGGGGAGAAATGGCAAGGATCAACCGGGCGACTTGTGGCGGTCCGAAATGAGCAATCGTTTTCCGTTTTTCATTACCCTCACACCACTGGTGAAAAAACGGAACCTAATGTTGAAAAACGAAACCTCTGCGCGAATCCGCGTAATCTGCGTTTCATGCTATTAGCCGACAAAAGCGCTGATCGATGTTCTCCACGCTAAGCCGTGGGCATGGTACCCGGCCCGGAATGGAAAATCGAACGAACCTTCCTTGCCAGGTTGCCAGGCGAGAAAACACGGCGGGCTAGGCGCTCGGCGGGCTAGGACCGCCAGCGGACTTCCGGCCGACGGCAAAGAAGACGACGGCGAAGGTGAAGAACATGAAGGCAATGGCGAGGAAGGCGCTATTGAGCGGCTCCCCTTTGATAAGCGGTTTCAGCACCGCTGGGACGAGAAACAGCACGCCGCCGAGTGCCCACAGCATCGGGACAAGCTTATTCTTCCAGTTCTTCATGCATCGGACTCCTGAGGACGAAATGCTGCTGTGAACAACGCCCATGCTCACGTCGGGGTTGCAAATGAGGGCATCGACCATATCTGGGGAGAGGCGATCACCCGACCCCGTCGCAGCCAGCCAGAGCCAATCATGCCAAGACCGCCGAGGATAAGGAGGGTCAAGCTGGCCGGTTCGGGGACTGCCGCGGTCACGCTGGACCCGTACCGGTTATTGACGATGCCTCCTTCGACAGAATTGACGGTGTAGCTGTCCGGCAGGTTGAACACAGGGCCGGAAGTGGCAAACGTAAACGTCTTCTCAAAATCCGCCGATCCGCTCGAGAACCCATTACCGCCACGTGCGATCCCCTGGACCAGAAGCTCGAGCTCAACTCTGAACGGCTGGTTGACGGGCGCCTCGAACTGCGGAGTGCTGAAATTCGCATCGATCTTCACTCTTTCGTCGAAAATGCCCAATTCATCAGTGAGTTGCACACCGGGCGAAACTGCACTTAGCATCCCGCTGGACTCTATTTGAAGAAGCCCCGTCGTGCTAAAGCGGCTGAAGATTCCGCCCACAAACCCCGTGCCAACCACCGTGGCCTGAACGTCTAGGACGGCATCATTTGAGAAGGAGCCAAGATCAAAACCACTAAAGCCCACCACTCCACTAACGTGCAGGTTCAGCTGAGTCGATAGGGTAGTTCCGGTGGGGAATGGTGAGCTGATTGTGACGTCGTCTAGGTCGAAAAGTGCTATCCCTTGAGCAAATCCAGAGCCGACGCCGCCGAAATGCTCGGCGGGCTGAAAGAACGCAAATGCCGAGAGACTGCCAGGGCTCGCGCCAGCACTTGCGAAGTTACCGAAGTCCGGGAACTGGGTGCTTATTTTGACGGGCAATGCCCCAGAGGCTGTGGTAGATTCACGTTGATGATTATCGCCAGCGAGCACTTGCGCAAGATAAAATGGGCCGGCGTAGCAATCCCGTGGCAGCCAGAAGCCTACGGCCAGCAGCGCAAGGCTCGTCGATATAAGAATGCTTCTTTTCATATTCTTTCTCCACCCGACGCCACGACGGCGTGAGCATGGTGATTAATAAATGCCAAGTCTCCTGTAGCTCCCCAATTCCTGGGCACATAACTCGTCAGCGTTCCTCAGCCCGTAATACAACTTCTGCCTGACACTTCGGCAAAGCGACTGCCCAACCGACAGCAGGTTGCGCGGCTTAACGCGTCGCGACTAGTTCAGCAATAACAAGGTACCCAGATACACCATGGCGGGTTGGCGACCGACAGGTACAAGCGATTTTCCAATTGGTCGACACAACGGGACTTGTGGATCGAGGTGCGTCTGCACATCATTAGACTAGCTCCTTGTGGGCAACGGTGGGCCGTGAGCTTGCCGGCTAAGGCTGACCGGTCTCCCTGGGTTTTTCCTCAAACGAACGAGCTTCCCTTGCCAGGTTGCCAGGCGAGAAAACACGGCGCGTTAGGCACTCGGCGGACTAGGACCCCCACCCGGCTTCCGGCCGGCGGCGAAGAAGATCATGGCGAAGACGGAACAGGCGAAGGTGAGGACGAGGTAGGTGTGATTGAGCGGCTCCCCTTTGATGACCGGTTTCACCGCCGCTGGGACGAGGAACAACACGCCACCGAGTGCCCACAGCATGGGGACAAGCTTATTCTTCCAGTTCTTCATGCATTGGTCTCCTGAGGACGAAAGGTTGCTGTGGTTGATTTCTGACCCGACCGCCCGACTGGCGCCTATCGTGGACCAGGATATAGGCAATTCTGCTTTCGCCGCCACCAAGAGTATCCCATCAGCTCCAAGGCCCCGATGGCCAATATGGTAAGGCTGGCGGGTTCTGGCACGCCGGCGGGCGCCACCGTGCTGGAGACGAACCGGTTGTCCGTAATCTGGGCCTCGTCGGAGTTAGCGGAGTAGCCGTCGGGTAGATTGAACACCGGCCCATGGGTAGCGAACGTCACGGTGTGAGAGAAGTCCACCAGGCTGTCGGAGATCGCGTCGAAGCTCGTGGAGAATCCTCCGGCGTCCCCTTGGACGCGGATGAATAACTCGAGCGTCAAGCGGTTAAGGCCGGCGTGGAACAAGAAGGGCTGAGTGGTGATGGTGCCGGAATCAAACAGGCTTCCCGTGAAATTGCCAAATGTGTCTGTGCTCTGGAAGAAGGCAAATTGCTGAGCCTGTGGCGAGCCGTTAAAGTTGACGTCGGGGACAATCACATTCAGAGCGACAAGCGCGCTGGCGCGCGCGCTCGCAAAGTAGATTGGTGGGTCGCCCCCCGGATCAAAGAAGGCATTGACGTTGGTTAGGAAGGTGCCGGAAAGATCCAGATTCAGCGATGCTATAGCTGCGCTACGGTCATCAAGGCCCGCCCTAAACCGCAGATCATCCAATTGAATCTTAGCATCCGCTAGTCCAATGTCTGACGCCCCGGCCAAGGCCGGGAACTTACCTGAAAAAGACGCGGACTCCGTCACGCGGGCCGAAGCCCTTAATCCGCTCGGACCGGCGGCGGCGAACTCGTTCTTCGTAGTTGATGCGTCAGTGATGGGGATGGACGAATTTAACGTCGCTTCGACGGCCGTCGCACCTTGTTTCGTGATGGTGGGATAATTATCTGGACCATCACCCACCGTCACGGTGTACAGCGGACCGGCTTGGGCGATAGAGAACCCGAAGAGTAGAAATCCTAGGAGCCCGGCCGACAGACGGCGCGCAAAT
>JBJMQT010000071.1:0-180132 GCA_045802525.1 Gemmataceae bacterium | reverse complement strand
TAAAGGTCTTGGTCAACGACACCGCTGAAAACTTCCGGTTTCGCTTGATCAGGTGGCATTCCCGGGCGGTAGTCTCCGCCAAATCCCCAAACAACCCTTGCAGCGCCGTGTCCACCTTGGCTACCATGCCCATCGGAAGCTCCTTCTTCCAATCCCTTGTTGTCACTAACTAGCGATTGTGGAAGGGCTTCCTTTTTCTTGATAGACCAATTCTTCCTTAACTTGATGCCTATGGGTTGAGCGCAGCGACACCACCGGTAGAGGATGCGCATCGAAAACGACCCTGGAAGGGTCGCAGAGACTTACCGCTTCAGTCTCGATACTGCGCATCGTAGGCAATGGTAATGGACGCTGAGAAAAGTCGAGCCCGTGGCGGCCCATCGGATTTGGGAGATGGCGATCGGAGTGCGTTGTGTTCTGCGACCCTGTCGGGGTCGAATAGATGTTAGGACCGTTCTTCCGGTGGTATCGCTTCGCTCAACCACCGGCTAACCTAATGGCTGCGACCTCTCCGAGGTCGAGACCGGCGGGGGCGGAACCAATGTCCAATTTCAACCACCCCGATGCTGTCGGTCTTTAGCTTCAAGAGCTCTAATACAATCGTGCATAGAGCCAAACACCCTGGAGGCCCAATCTCGATGAGGCATCAGCATGAAGAATTTAATTTGTGGGATTGTCATAGCGGCAACTATCCCCATGTTCCTAAATGGCTGTCGCCGCCCGGACACGGATGTCACGTCATCACCGCAGTACAACTTTTCATCGTTCGCGGGGACCGTTTGGAAAACGAAGGTCAAGGTGGGGCTTGCGGACTTAAAGACGTACAAGGGAGAGCACCATATCACCCTTCTCACGCCCGATAGTTTCGATCCGGCGCACCCCCAATACAGGCCGCCTGAGCATATGCAAATGATTGCTGTCCTGCCTGTAGGTACGCGCCTGCAAATTGAGCGACTTATTAAAGAAGACGGAATCGGGGGCACTTTTTATCGCGTTACAGCATCGCTTGAAGATGGGAAGGTTGTATATCTCCTTGATGATCTGCTGGCAAAAAATCGACTTCTATGGCCAGGGGAGTCTGACTCCACAGACTGGGGTGTCAACCCGGACATGCTGGAGAAGTGACGCGCCGGGTGCCATGCTTTCGGGGCCAGTCATTCAATGACCTTGGCGCCAAAGCGAGCCAGGCCCCGAAAGCATGTTGGCTCCACGGCGACTTTTTCCAACGCATCGCACGGAGGCATGCTTTCGGGGCCTCGAGCCGAGGGCGATCCGTTATGTCTCGGAAGGCCCCGAAAGCATGGCACCCGGCGTAACGGGAGCCGGTGGCCGTAGAAAAAGGGGACGCGGACCGGTTCCTTGAAATGGTTTGCACTTGATTTGCAACCCAAAGGTTCCGTTTTTCACCGGTTGGTTCCGTTTTTCACGAGTTGACTCCGTTTTTCACCAGTTAATGCCGTTTTTCACCGGGGGTGGCAGGGGGATGAAAAACGGAAAACGGTTGCTCATTTCGGCTGCCACAAGGTGGCAGATCAATAAGTTCGCCCCAGATGTTTGACGATGGCGCGGCGAACGTCCAAGGCATCGATGTCGCCCGTCTTACGATAGATGACTTTGCCGCCTGGCGCCACGAGCATCGTGTGGGGCAGCGCTCCCTGCCAATCTTTATCCAGCAGGTCGGCAAACGTATCTCGGTCTTTTACCGTTAGGCGATAGTTGGTTGCGGCGACGTGTCTGTCACGAAGAGCTTTGAGAACCTCAGCTTTTTTGTCAGGATCATCCAGACTGATGGTCACGAACTGAAAATCCCGGCCGCGATACATGCGGTTCATGGTTACAAAATCCGGGAGTTCCGTGAGGCAAGCCGGGCAAGTCGTCGCCCAGACATTTATTAGAAGCAGCTTCTTGGAATCATTCTTGACCAGTTTCGCGACCCCGGCCTCGTCCAAGCTCTCGACGGAAACCGGTTCCTTTTCCCACTTGCTTAAGGCACGCCTGGCGTCCTCGCGCTTATCCGCCCACTTCGTCGAGCAGCCAAATACACGGGTTTTCTCCACAACCACAGGTTTGCCGGCCAGCAGGGACTCAATCGCGTCACGGGCATTATGGACCTTGACCGGTTTCACCTCGGCGTCGTCGATCCGGCCTACATAGCGCAGCTTCCTGTCTTTATCAAAAATGAAAACGTGGGGAGTGGCCTGGACGCCGTAAGCCTGGGCGGTCTTTTGGGTCTCGCCGTCGTAGAGATAAGGAAATGGAAACTTCTTGTCCTTCGCGCGGATCTTCATTTCCTCCAAGGAATCGCCGAGGTCGGAATAGCCCAGCTCGTCCAACCGGACGGCGTCCGGGTTATTGGGAGAGATGGCGACCAGGGCAACGCCTTTATCCTTGTAATCATTGTGCAGCTTGATGATGCGGTCTTCGTATGCCTGCGCGGTCGGACAGTGATTACAGGTGAAGACGACAACAAGGACCTTGGCCTTGGAAAAATCTTCAAGGGAATAGACATGCCCATCCACGCCAGGCAGCTTGAAGTCAGGCGCTGGCGCTCCGACCGCCAGAGTTTGCAGGCCTTGGGGGTCAGCCCAGGCGTTTGTTGCGAAAATCAACAGGAGGAGAAAAGAGAAACGGTAGTATGAAGGCATGGGACAAGTCTCACCTAAGACCCATTGGTTGGTTTGAGCAAACCTAATGTAAGCCTGTTTGATTGGGTTCGCCAGTAAGGCGGGCCAAAAAAGATGGTAAAGCCAAAGGAGTGCCTCATGGTGACTGTCTTGCACAGAGCAACAATCGCGGCAGTGGCAATCATGGTCCTTGCCTCCGCCACGGCGTTGGCGGATGACCAACGAGAAGTGAAGGGCGCCCTGTTTATGGCTGGTGGCGAACTGCGTTACGATAACGCGCCGGTTTGGGAGTGTTTCAGGAAGCTCGCCGGCGGGAAGGGCGCAAAGGTTATCGTCGTGCCCGCAGCCTCCCTCGAACCAGAGAAAAGATCTCGGGCTGACATAGAGAATTTTCAGCGCTACGGCTTGAATGCCGAGGCGGTCCCTATCGCGCCCAAGTGGACGGAAGGCGAAATCGACTACAAAGCGGCGGCCGCGGACCCGTCTCATGCCAATAAACTTCGGCAGGCTAATGCGATCTGGTTCTGTGGCGGCAGCCAGGCTCGGATTACGGAAGCCCTGCTGGGAACGGACGGAAAGAAGACCCCAGCCCTGGAGGCGATCTGGGAGGCCTACTGTAAGGGCGCCGTTATTGGCGGCACCAGCGCCGGTACGGCGATTATGTCCAAGCGGATGTTCACCGATCCGAAGGCGACCCTCGAAATGCTCAAATACGGCATTGCCAAGGATGAAGTCGGACCAGGCCTGGGCTTCGTAGGCGATGAGTGGTTTGTTGATCAGCACTTCCTCGTCCGCGGCCGATTCGCTCGTGCGCTGAGAGCGATGGACTATTTTGGCTACCAATACGGAGTCGGTGTAGACGAAGATACAGCCTTGGTGCTCAAGGAAGGAAAGTTAGAGGTCGTTGGCTACAAGGGCGCGCTTGTCCTAAACAGGGCCCGCGCGGAGAAGGACCCCGATTTAGGAGAATTCAACCTGAAAGGAGTACGACTCACTTACCTGGATTCCGGGGACAGCATGGATGCCCGGACGCGCGAGGTTAAAGTTAGCGCGGCGAAGCAGTCGGGCAAAAAGCTTGAGCCTGGAAGCAAGAACTTCCATCCCTACTACGGCAGTAAAGTTGAAACGTTTCCCGACATGTTAAGCGCCTGGGCGGTCTATACCGCGATGTACCATGTAATCGACAGCCGAGCAGGCACAGCGGAGGGGATTGCCCTTGATCCGTGGGCCAAAGGAGTCAAGGAAGACCTGGGGTTCAAGTTCAGGTTCTATCGGTGTGAAGAGACGGAAGGATGGTTCAGCGAAAAGAACGGAAACAATAGCTACACGGTTCGCAACGTTTGTATGGACATTACGCCGGTCCGGCTGGCGCACCCGCTTTACAAACCCCTTATGCCTTGAGCTATGCGATCGCCTGGATGAACTACGTAAGCCCGTGTACGGCATGGTGGGGCGATGATTCGCGTGCCTAGCCGCCGCTATGGGTCCACAGTCACTTATTCCCTTTCTTTCCTACTACCGGAGTCAGATGAACTAGCTGCCCACCAGCGGGGTCGATAACGATTTCCAACTTGTCCTGTGCCGTTACTATTTCTTCGCGCCTCAAAAACGGATCTCGTTTCTTTCCTTCCCGATTATCCCCATAGCTTATCGCTCGATAGGGGCCGGCGCTGAGGAAGGTTAGCGGCGCCACCAGCTTCCGCGCTTTGCGGTCATTCATTGCTCCGATATACCATTCATCGCCGCGCTTTCGCGCAATGACTATGTATTCGCCGACAACTCCGGATAGGACCTTTGTCTCATCCCACGTCGCCGGAATT
This sequence comes from Gemmataceae bacterium, assembly GCA_045802525.1. GTDB lineage: Bacteria > Planctomycetota > Planctomycetia > Gemmatales > Gemmataceae > JBJMQT01. The sequence continues at coordinate 175,688 of JBJMQT010000071.1, read as the reverse complement.
TTTGCTAGAACGGGCAGGCCAGGATGGCCTCGGTAAGCTGAAGGGTAGTCGGCCACCATGGAAAGATGGTTTTGGAATACTACATACGAAGCCAGTGTCCTGGCTGCGGTCCCCGCTATGTTGGGAGCCTCATAGTGCGGCTTGAAGTCCTCTACCCGGACGGTGCGAAAAGAGCCTTGGTGAAAGTCCAGGGGCCCGGCCAGCATGCGCGTAAAGGCGACCGTCACCTCGTGCTCGGGAGGACAACCGACCTTGTCCCATTTGTCGTATTCAAGATTCAGTACCCCTTCGCTGGTAAGCAGGTTAGGGTAGGTTCGCTCCAGGCCGGTCGGTTTAGAGACGCCGTGGAGAGTAACAGTGAGATGGTTCTCCGCTGCTTTCTCGATTAACGCACGAAGGAAATTGACCATCTCTTGGTCGTCCCGATCCATGAAATCGATCATGACGCCTTCGATGCCCCATTTTTTGTAAAGCGGAAAAGCGCGATCCATATGGGCCTTGGCGGCTTGCCAATGCATCCACAAGCGAATTCCTACCTGCTTTGCCTTGGCGTACTTGAGGACCTCCGGCAAATCGAGCCCCGCCACGGCTTGGGTGATGTCGGCGCCTTTGTAGGGCACAATCGGGCCGCCGTACCAGGCCGTATCGCCTTTGCCGTCAAGCGAGTGGTACGGGATCCCCGCCTCGGCACAGAAGTCGATGTAGTATTTCATCGTCGCTGTATTGAGCCCTGGCTCAAAACGGACCTTTTCCTCGTGGTAACCGTTCCACCAGGGAAAGGTGGTTTTACCGGGCCTGATCCACGAGGTGTCCGGGAGCACACATGGATCGTTGAGATTGAGGATCAGATCCGACTCGATGAGGCGGCCTGGCTCATCGCCAAGTAGGACGACACGCCAGGGCGAGACATGAGGCATCTTGGCCCGGACGGCGATTGTCGGCTCTTTCGGCAAGGGGGAAAGGCGTCCAACCAAGGTGGTTTGGCCTTCGGTTGCCGTCGCCAAATAGAGCCCCGCGTAATCAGAGAGACTGGCCTCAGTTACGGCCAGCCAACCGGCGCCGGGACATTGAACTAGCAGGGGAAGGCCGAGGAGCCAATCCTTTGGAATCGCTGTTGCCTTTTTCTTCTCGTAGAGCTTCTCATACGACGTAGTGAAGCTATTGAGCGGCAAGGCGAATACGCTCGCCTCCTTTGGCAAGGCGAACTCGGTCCTTTCGGCGCCGATGATTAATTCCGGCCAGCCGTCCTGTTTAGGAAAGCGATAGCGGAATGCGACGCCGTCATCGTAAGCCCGAATTACCAGCTCCCAAAGTCTTCGAGGCGGCGCCTCCTCGCGGAGACTGAGAACCGCCTCGGTGTAATAGTCGAGTCCTTGTTTTCGCTTGCCGGGGAATATGGCGTAGGTAGCCCGGCGAGAGGAGCACTCAACACCCACAAAGGAACAGGAGACTCCCAGGGCTCCTTTGGCCAACTCCAATCCTAGGCGGGAGTCGGACAAGACCAAATGATCTTTGAAGTAAACTCGATAGAAGGGGACGGACGCGTCCTGACCTTCTTTACGCAAAATCAGTTCGATCCGGACATGACCATTCGGCGACTGGACGCTGGTGGTATTGCCGGCCGCTGGATTGGCCCAGCCGGCCGAACAAGCCAAGAAGACCATCCCCGAAAACCGAAGGGATCTTCTTATTGCCCCTCCGCTAGGGCGTAGCGTCCACCCAAAAGGATTACAGGCTATTGGTGCATCCGCTGCTCCCCAAGCGCCTGGTTCGTCCTTTATTTGCCGGCAGTATGTCCGAAATACCTTTGAATTCCTCAGGATTGTTTTCATGGAAGAGGGCCCCAAATCTTGCTGAGAAGCTTGTAGATTTCCGGTTCTTCGTGTTGCAGTTCAGCGCTATTGAAGGGGAAGAAATCGTTTTGACCGAAATAGGTTTCTGTCATTTCCGCGAAGAATTCCCTTTCATTGGTGAGCCCATAGTGCGCCATTTGCCGACCGCTGATGTGCAACACTTCCTTGTAGCGTCCGCTTTTCACAAACCTTTCCCAAGCGGCCCGGATCTCGGCGTTGTCGAAACCGAGGATCTGGTCATGAAACGCGTGAGCCAACTCGTGGAGCACGCACCAAGGCTGGGCGCGTTGAAACCGCGCCTCAGCAAAGGCGCGGGCGTCCGGGATGTGGACACTCTTCGCCAAATCTTTCGCATAGCCGTGTTCCGTCAGCCAATCAGCGCTAGGATGATACTGCGCCCGTTCAAGCTCCCCGTGAGTCAGGTCCAGCCAAATGGGCGTCCGCTGTAGCTGCTTAACTTTGTCCGCCGGCAATACGAGCGTGATGGCAAAAAGCTGATTCTTCAAGAGCCGCACCGCCCGCTGTCCCAATAATTTATTGGTAGTCGCAAGGAGCCGATCATCGATATGGACGGTCCAACCCTCAACGTTGCGTTCGGTATGCGCTGTCGGCTTGGCCGGAGGATCCTTCGCTTCAGCAGTGCCGAGCAATATTGCCAAAACAGCAAGAGAAAGGGACGTTTTCATTGACAGGCCTCAACATCAGCTTTGGCAGGTTAAAATCTAAGCTTTCTAGCAGTGGACGTAATCGGAAAATAAATGAAACATAACAATCCTAGTGAAGTATCGAGGCAATGGGGGACGATTTCCAAGCTAATGCGGTCCCTTGTTCGGACCGCAGACTAGAACCCTCTCCCTTTTCGCTGTCATCAGACACCGCTCTTCAATTGACCATGGAGGGTCCAAATGTTCCGGATATTACCGTTAATCGTCGGATTGGCGACATTGATTGGGGGAGGCGCCTTGGCCCAGGCCCAATCGCCCGGCCCCTTTACGCCTCCTGGCCCAAACGAACCACCCCGGTTTTATTCCTCCGGGTCGGCGATTATTAACGGGCAAGCGCTTCCGGTAGTGCAGGCCCAGCCGCAACCCGACAATCAAGCGCCTCCGGGCACGGGCGAGTCCAATATCGACACTCGACCAATTGTCCAAAATCCCGAGGCCCCGCCAGCAGAGGCGCCATTGGGCCCGACGCCGCTGGACAAGGTCGGCATCCTGCAAGGCCTTATCTATGGCGACGAAGCCGAAAAAGCCCCGCTCCGGTTTTCCGGCTGGATGGATTTCGATTACACCTACCGCTCCACCGGTCATGGGATAAACAACATTGCCCCGGTGATGAACCGCTTCGGCGATGAGTTGCTGGCCCGGGAACTGGGTTTGTATATTTCCAAGCCGCTGGATCCTAAGGATTGGTCATGGGGTTTTAACGCCATCTTTATTGCCGGCTCGGATGCCGCGTTCCTTACTCCCACGGCCGGCGGTTGGGCGAACACCAACCCGCGCTTTGGCGCTTCGTTTACCGACCTCAACTTGACAGCCCATTTGCCGGTCCTGACCGACGGCGGCGTGGACGTCAAAGCCGGCCGGCAAACAACGGTCCTGGGTCCCATGGGCGCCGTGGCCTGGGCGCGGACCTTCGACTCCAGCGACTACGCTTGGTACAACATGGAAGAAGGCCGTTACACCGGCGTCTCGGCCAACTGGCACATCTCCAAGCAGCTTGACTGGTACAACGGCATCGAGTTTGGCTGGGGCACCTTTTTTGATTCGATCAGCGTCGCCCCTCAATACATCACGCAAATCAACTACTGGCTTGATGAAGAAGCGAAAGTCACGAAGGTGTGGACGACCGTGTTAACCGGGCCGACCGGCAAATTCAGCAACGGCAATACGACGGTTTGGGAACTGGGCGTCCTGCACAATTACAGCAAATATCTGTACCAGATTGTGGACACGCAAATGGTCTATTCCAAGGCGCCGATCTCCTTCCAGCCGCCGCCCGGCTACCAAGAACGCGCCTATGACGTCTACACCTATATTGGGTATCACCTCAATTGCCAGTTTGATGTCAACTCGCGATTGGAGTGGTACAAGGATGTAGACGGCGGCGGCTATCCTGGCGGTTTCGGGATTCCCCATACCACCTATTACGAGTCAACCATAGGCATTGATTACCATCCCAATAAGTCGTTGCAGTTCCGTCCCGAAGTCCGCTATGACTATGCCAGCAATCCGGCTTTTGGTTCCCAGCTAGATAAGAAGAAGCAGCTTAGCATCGCGGCTGAAATTTTGCTGAAGTTCTAAACTTCACTCGGAAAGATCGCGAAAAAGGATGAAGGGGCGGCTTGTCCGCCCCTTCATCCTTTGGTTTCCGAACCGGCGGCTGGTGTCCGCGCATTGGCGCACGCCATGCCTGGTTTCTAAGCTGCCTTCGGTTTCCCGATCCCTTTCTACCCTCCGAGCATTAGCAAAAGGCATTCTGCTCTTCATCCCGGCGGCCGATTCCCTCTTGATATCACTTTGCCTTGTGCGACAATCGGATGTGAAAAGAGTCATTAGATTGCCTTTTTTGCGCAAGATCGATGGACTACGGCGTTTTGATAGACGGCCTGTTCAAGCTATCTATCTATGAGGAATAACAGTCTTGAAACGACAGCACTTTGAGATCCGACGCCATTGGCTATTTGCCGTTGTTTGCTTAGGCTTTTTCACCTTTATAGGCCTGGCGGACGCCTCCAAAACTTATATCCGGTATGCCAACGTCGGCGATCCCATTTACTGGTGGCAAGCGCTGGGGATGGGGCTATCGTTCTGGTACTCCTGGGCGCTGCTTTTCTTTGTCGCTTACATTCTTGTCAGACGGTATCCCATCGGGTCTAAGCATATCGCGCTTCCCTCGATGGTCTATCTGGCCGCCGGTGTTCTATTCGCGTTACTCAAGATCACCATGGATTACCCGGTAATTAGGACCTTTTACTGCCCCCAACCGCATTTGTTGACGTTTCCCAAATTCTTTTCGATGGCATTCGTGGGTCAGTTTCAGCCGGATGTCCTGATATCATGGATCTTTATCGGACTAGCCCATGCGCTGGAGTATCACCGTCGCTACCGCCATCGCGAATTAATGACCGCTCAGTTGGAGGGGAAGCTGGCTCAGGCCCAGTTGCAAATCCTGAAAATGCAGGTTCAACCCAGTCTTCTTCTCAGCACCTTACAAGGCATCTCCGCCAAAGTCCATCAAGACGCAGAAGTGGCCGATGCCATGGTCGCCCGGCTGGGCGACCTCTTGCGGCTAACTCTGGACAACGCTGACGCCGAGCAAGTGGCTTTGCGCGCGGAACTGGAAGGTCTGGAGGCTTATCTTGGCATCGAGCAGGCGCGGTTCGGCCCGAGTTTCCAAGCCATGACCGATGTCGATCCCGAATTACTTGACGCCCAGGTTCCACTGTTTCTCCTTCAGCCGGTGGTTGAGGAGGCCATTCGCCATACTTTGGGGGGCCAGGAAAGCCCCGGGCGCGTGACCGTCCGTGCCCGCTGCTTAGAGGGAGTTCTAAGGCTTCAGGTCGAAGCCGAGGCGTTCGGACTTCAGGGATTTCAGAAAGAAACTGGCGCCAATGGAAAGGGGCTCGCCCATACGCGGGCCCGACTGCGCCAAATCTATGGCAAACATTTTTCCCTGTTGGCAAGCAATGGGACGCCGGGTCGGTATCAAATTGTCATCCAACTCCCCTTTGAAGAAATGGCACTGGCCTAACCGACTTTGTATCTCAAAGCACAGCCCGCGTGCCACCTGACAAACCTTGAGGTCAAACGCCATGGACCGCCGTTCTTTTACTAAGACAGCCGCCGCGCTCGGCGCTCTGGCTGCCCTGCCGGCTTCGGCTCGACCCAAAGGAAGCAATGAGCGTGTGCGCCTGGGCTTTATCGGCGTCGGCAATCGCGGCGATCAGTTGCTCGATGCTTTCCTTCTGCACTCCGACGCGGAAATTGTCTCCCTGTGCGACCTCTACCAGCCCTACTTGGAGGCAGCCCGAAAGAAGGTGGGGGGCAAGGCCCGCCTTCAGACGGACTATCGCAAAATAATCGATCAAAAGGATATTGATGCCGTGGTCATTGCCACGCCGGACCATTGGCATGCCCTGCAATTTAACGACGCTTGCCGTGCCAATAAAGACGTCTATGTGGAGAAGCCCTTGAGCCTGACTATAGGCGAGGGACGGAAAATGGCGTCCGTGGCCCAGGAGACGCAGCGCATCACCCAGGTGGGGCTTATGAGGCGTTCGGCCCCTTACATTCAAGAGGCCGTCCAACTCATACGTGAAGGGGCGATTGGAAAGGTCACCGTTGCCAAGTGCTATCACATTCGCAATGAATCTCCAATGGGCATTGGGAGGCCTCAGGACTCTGACCCGCCGGCCGGATTTGATTGGAACTTGTGGCTTGGGCCCGCGCCCAAGGCGGCATTCAACACCAACCGCTGCCTGTATAAGTTCCGCTGGTTTTGGGATTATTCGGGCGGCCAGTTGACCAATTTCGGCACTCATTATCTCGATGTTATCCAGTGGGCCTTGGGACAGAACGCTCCCAAGAGCGTCTTCGCCCTCGGCGGCAAGTTCGCGATTGAAGACAATCGGGAGATTCCCGACACCTTGGAAGCGGTATGGGAATACGAGGGCGCAATTGTCACGTTTTCCCAGTACAACGCCAACAATTCACCGCCCAACCCCGGCGGCTGGGAGATGGAATTCCGGGGAACCAAGGGCACGCTTTTTCTCGCGGATGGACCGGGATACCAAATCATTCCGGAGAAAATCCGTACCAGAGAGTTGCCCGCACTTAGCCCGCTTTATCGCAAGGAAAACGGCGAACAAAGCCGTGCCGTCCGGGCTGCCCGCGAACCGCAAAGTAAAAAGGGTAATTCCAATACGCCAGATCACGCCCGCAATTTCCTGGATTGCGTCAAGAGCCGTAAGGCAACCCATTGCCCGGTCGAAGTCGGTCATCGGTCCACGACGGCAACGCTTTTGGCACGCATTTCGTTTATGCGCGGCCGCAACCTGACTTGGGATGCCAAGGCGGAACGCGTCACCAACGATGAGGAAGCAAATAAATTCCTCATGTACCAGTATCGGGAGCCGTGGAAACTGTAAACAGTCGTCCAGAATATCGTAAGGGATTTCATTCAGTCTAGGTTTCCCTACGGCGTTCTGCTTATCGGCCTCCTTTTGACTTCACCCTAGCCCCGTGCCGAGCCCGATGCCCGTGAGCGTCCCTGTTTGCATTGTTCCGTCCGTTATTCGAAATATTCCGGGAAACCGCTCTTCCCAAGGCTTGTTGGCCGAGGGCACATATTGACGTGCATTCGCTTCAATGGCGGCAACGCCGGGTACATGGGCTGCCAAACCGGCGGAATGAATGAGCGACGCGCCGGGGCAAGTAAGGTCTTGGACGCACATGAACATCCCGTACTTCTGCGCTGCCGCTGCCATTAATAGCGCCTGACTTTGCCCCTTGCATGCCTTGAGCGCAGCCCCGGTATAGCCCATATCACGAGCCATTTTCAGGCTTTCAAGATCGGTAAGGGATTCGTCAATCACCACGGGGCGCAGCCGGGATGCCTCGTGCATGAGGTTCGCGGGGTCGGCCCGGAGATCGCGTGCCGTTGGCTGCTCGATGTACTGAATGCGTTCAAATCCGTCCGGAGCTTGTTCCCGCACTTTGCTGAGAAACTCCAGAAGGTAACCGACATGAGGGCAGCGTTCGTTGAAATCCAGGGAATAGAACCACCGGTCCACGCTTCGCTCTTGTTCCGTCTGAGCGGCAATCCGGTCCACGCGCACGACGCGTGAGACATCCCAGGCAAGATTATCGCCATTGAGTTTGATTTTCAGATGCGTCAAACCATTGAAGCGAATCCACTCCGGAAGCGTCTCAGGCAGGCCGTCGTCGACGCGCGTGTGGATGTCGGCCGGTTCGAGCGGGTCTAGCGCACCAATTAAGTGGTAAAGCGGCAAGCGCGGCTTGGGCTGCTTGAGAACATAAGACTCAAGAAACCGCCCTGCAAACTCCTGGCCCAAATAATGCCCCAGATCTCGCGCCATGAACCCGGGGCCATACGTTTGATAGCAATTTAATTGATGAGCCCTTCCGAAGGCATCGTGCAACGCTGCATCAAACGGACTGGCGACGACCAGAGTGCAGAGTTTTGGAATGGGCTCTGCCAGCGCGCTTTCAACGGCAACCCGATCGGCTAGACGAAGGATTTCCGGTTCAAGATAGAGGGCGATGTCTACGGGATGGCCGGGGGCCCGGTAATCCTGCAACAGCTTGGCCGTCCGCCGAGCCAGGTTCTTCATGGCGTCGAGCGTGGTCTGATAGGGCAAAGTTTTCGAGGGAAAAGACCAGACGTTTCCTAGCGGCATGGACCCGAAACCGCGTGCCGGCATGCCGGATTCCGTGCGCACCAGGCAACGGACATTAAGCAAGGTCGCGCGATCGACCGCTATGCCGCCGAATTTGATGGGAGTCCGATAATTGAAGTCTTCGAATTCGAACGAGATCGACTCGATTCGAATATCCGTTGGTCGTGGCGACCGCCGACAGGTTAAATCATCACTATTGACCGGCATTGCAAGCCTATCCACGGTCTTTAGCATTCGCCCGCCCGCTTCGAAAGTTAGCTCTGGCGTGGCGGCACATCAACTGGTAGCAATGAGGTTACCCGAAAAAGCCGGAGTACCTCCAAAATGAATTGCTCAAGGCATCAATCGTGGCCAACTCCCCTCCCCTCCGGCCGGGTCCTCCTAGCGGCCACGCTGGGATTGCTCTTAAGCGGTTGCGGTTTGGCCGATTACGAGGCCAAAATGGCTGAGGAGCAGGCCCGCATTCAGCGCGTCGAGGAAGAAAACAACAATCTGGACGAGCCCGTCGTCATTCCGCCGCCGAAGAAAGAAGCCGACAAAGACTCTAAGATCCCCGATCTCTTTTTCAGACCGCCCAAGGGCATAGGTCATACGGCCCAGAAAGACCTATACGGAGGATTGCTGTATGTCTATCCGCGCACCGGTTCAGCCGAAGGAATCCAAGACGCGTACATCGGCTTCAGCAAGGGCCGCAAGGACTTCCTCAAGGATGTGTTGAAAGTCTTTCCGAGCAATCCTCCGGCGAAAAAATCCGTGACGGAAAGAACGCCGCCAGGCCGCAATCTTCTCCACTTTGAGACGATTACGATTGAAGATACGAGTTCCACCGTTATTTTGCACACGCTGCCTTACGACGATCAATTGCTGCTCGTCGGATTTCGCGTTGACCGAAAGGCGGAATCCAATCAAACGGCCAAACGCATGGACATGAGCTTAGAGTCACTCGGCTTAGGACCTGACGCCGCCAAGTTGCGCCGGCAATATAAGCCGAAAACCGCGAGCACGAAATCCACCTCGCCGCCCAAGTAGGAGAATTTACGTGCAGCGCCCCAAGAGCGTTGCTTATTTGTTGGGAAACGGCTTTTGCCAGAAGTTCTCGCCGTCCCAGTTCAAGCCCGGGCGAGTTTGGACAGTGCAGTCGCCATTGATAGTGACTTGACATGCCAGACGGGATTCCTCTTCCTGGCCAATGACGCTCAGCATGCGAAAGAGGGTGAATTTTTCAATCCCTTTTTTGGGCGACAATTGCTCGATGCCTTTTTTGACCAAAACCCGGCAGGTGCCGCATAACCCGATGCCCCGGCAGTTGAGAAGGCGGCCCAATGCCCCTCCGGACGTATCGAGAACCTCGTAATTGACTTGTACGCCGGCTTTCAATGCTTCTTGCCGCAAATTACTGCCGGCCGGAACTTCAATTTCCTTCTTTTCCCTGACAAACGTGACCTTGGGCATGGAGCAGGAGCCCTCAAACTACGCGGACAAACAGTGTGGGCCTTCCCAACAATGGGACGGGGATGGACAGTATTGTATAAATGGTCCCAAGCAGGGGCTATGATGCCTCTGAAGCTTAGCCGCCAAAGGCGCCTACTGGGCGCAACTGCCCGCGCTGGGACTTCCGGGTACGGCTGTGGGATTGATGGCCAGCTCATCGTTCTTGCCCGGCGACGGGAGGGCGCGTGAACGAGTCATGCGCGCTTGGATTCCGTTTTTCATCCCCCTATGCCCCCGATGAAAAACGAATGGAAAGAATCTTTCACGTCTTTTTGCGTGCTTTCGACAGCGACTTTCCACTTTTCGTGATCACCTTCTAACGGTCCGATCCGATAAGCTAGAAAGCCATCGATTTCAGCTCTCGGACCTTTGTGGCGGCATTGGAGATGGACCAGAACACTCAAATTCGGCTCGTGCACCTTAGCGACGTTCATCTGACACGTCCCTCTCTGGCCTGGCGCAGGGCAGATTGGTTCACCAAACGTTTGCCGGGATGGATCAATCTACGAGCCTTTGGCCGGGGCCGCCGTTTTGAGAACGCGGAGCGACTGCTCCGCGTTCTCATGGCGTCCCTTCAAGACGATCCGCCCGATCGAATTGTTTTCTCGGGAGATGCCACGGCGCTAGGTTTCCAAAGCGAACTAGCCCATGCCGCAGAAGTTTTCGGGCTCTCCAACTCCCAAGCGCTGCCGGGATTGGCGGTCCCAGGCAATCATGATTACTACGTTCATGCGGATGTCCGATCCGGTTGGTTCGAGCAGCATTTTGCTCGCTGGCAAAAGGGAGAACGCGTCGACGATGCGGTCTATCCCTTCGCCCAGCGCGTCGGACCTTATTGGTTAATCGCGGTTAACTCGGCGGTTCCCAATCGCCTTTTCTGGGATGCCAGCGGCTTCGTGGATAAGGCTCAACTGGAAAGATTGGGCCGCCTACTAAACCGGCTCGATCCCGGACCGCGCATTCTCGTCAGCCACTATCCGATTTGCCTGGCCAACGGCCGGCCTGAGAAACGTTTTCACGGTCTTAGAAATCTGGAATCTATTTTGGAAGTGGCAAAACAAGGCGGCGTGTGCTTATGGCTGCATGGCCATCGGCACGGGCCCTACTGGCACCAAGACACCGGACTTGCGGGCTTTCCCGTCATCTGCGCCGGCAGTGCGACACAGAATGGCCATTGGTCCTACGGAGATTACCTTCTGATGGGACAAAAGCTTCACGCTGCTAGGAAAGAATATAACCCCGAAACCCGCCTATTCGAGAAGAAAGAATCGTTCGACTTGGATCTGCCGATTCAGCCTCGCGGAAACTGAACCTCCCCCCTCAAATGCCAATTGCGGCAGCACTCTCCATGGATTAAAAGAGAGAATGCCTACCCACTGTTTTTCCCACCCCGGAATCGGCAATGGCTCGCATTTTTCCATTCATCCTTTCGTTCATCGCGTTCTTTCAACTAAATAACCCGGTCCGGGCCCAGGGTTATTCGCCCGAGGACGCTGTCAACCGGATGAAGATCGCTGACGGCCTGCGCGTCAAGCTCGCTGCTTGTGAACCTGACGTACGCCAACCCGTCACCCTGAGCTTTGACGACCGGGGCCGGATGTGGGTAATTCAATACTTGCAATACCCGACGCCTGCCGGGCTTAAGCCGGTAAAAGTGGATCAATATCTGCGTACAGTCTATGACAAGGTTCCCGAGCCGCCGCCCAAGGGACCCAAGGGCGCGGACAAGATCAGCATCTTTGAAGATCGGGAAGGGAACGGGCATTACACCAAGGTCCGGGACTTTGTCACCGGCCTGAACTTAGCCTCGGGCATGGCGCTGGGTTATAGCGGGGTATTCGTTGTTCAGCCCCCTTATTTGCTTTATTACCCTGACAAAAACCGGGACGACATTCCCGACAGCCATCCGGAGGTGCTGTTAAGCGGCTTTGGCATGCACGACGCCCATGCCTTTGCCAATTCGCTGCAATGGGGACCGGACGGTTGGCTCTATGGCGCTCAGGGCAGCACGGTAACCTCGACAATTCGCGGCATCTCGTTCCAGCAGGGCATCTGGCGCTACCACCCGCGCACGAAGGAATTCGAACTGTTTTCCGAAGGCGGCGGCAACACGTGGGGCCTGGATTTCGATAGGCAGGGCAACGCCATCGCCGGCACTAATTGGGGTGATGCCGTCTGCCTCCACCAGGTTCAGGGCGCCTATTACATCAAGGGCTTCGCCAAGCATGGCGAGCTGCATAATCCGCATGCCTATGGCTACTTTGATCACGTTCCCTACAAGGGCTTCAAGGGCGGCCACGTCACCTGCGGAGGCATTATCTATCAGGGAGGAGCCTTGCCTAAACAGTTCGATAATGCCTATATCGCGGCCAACCCGCTGGCCAACGCGCTTTACTGGCACGTCCTGGAAGCCAAGGGATCGAGCTTCACCGGCCGTTTTGGCGGCGATTTCCTGGTAGGCGGCGATACCTGGTTTCGGCCCGTCGATTGCCTCACCGGACCCGATGGCGCACTCTACGTTGCCGATTGGTACGACAAGCGCATCAATCACGTCGATCCCGTCGATAATTGGGACCGCACCAATGGCCGCATCTATAAGGTCGAAGGCACTGACGCCAAGCCTTTAGCGAAATTCGACCTGAGCAAGATGTCCAGCAAAGAATTGGTCGATCTCCTGCGTCATCGCAACGGTTGGTTTTCCAGCGAAGCCCGCCGTCTGCTCGGGGAACGCCGTGATGCGGAAGTTCTGCCGGCTATTCAAGAGCTCGTCCTTCAAAACCAAGACGAACATTCGGCTCTCGAAGCTTTGTGGGCGCTCTACGTCAGCGGCGGATTTACCGAGGCGCTTGCCGAAACGCTGCTGAAACATCCGAATCCCGATTTGCGCGCCTGGACCGTCAGGTTTCTTGGCGACACAAAGAAAGTGTCTGCTGCCATGGCGGACCGGTTAGCCCATGTCGCCTCATCCGAAAAGAGCCCCCGGATCCGTTGCCAGCTCGCTTGCTCCGCCAAGCGCCTGCCCGGAAAGGATTGCTTGCCGATCGTTGCTGCTTTGTTGAGGCATGAGGATGACATAACCGATCCTTTCATACCGCTTTTGATCTGGTGGGCCATTGAGGACAAAGCGATCTCGGATCGCGAGCGCGTTTTGCAACTCCTCGACACGCCGGGCGCATGGAACAACGCTATTGTCAAGAAATACTTAGTTGAGCGTCTGGCCCGCCGCTACATGGCCGAGGGCAAGGAGGCAGACCTGGCGACGTGCGCGCGGCTGCTTGCAGCCGCGCCGGGAGAGGAGTCGGTCAACGCCTTGATTGGCGGCATGGAAAAGGCCCTCGAAGGACGACGTCTAAAGAACTCATCGCCTGAATTGGCCAAGCAAATCGGCCTCGTGTGGAGTCAGGATCGCACTAATTTGGCTCGCATTCGGCTCGCTATTCGTTTGCGAAACGAATCGGCTTATGACTACGCGTTAGCCCGCATCAACGATGCGAATGCACCGGAGGGAGACCGGCGTGGCCTGATCGAAATCCTCGGCCAAATTGGCAAGCCCGATTGCGTCTCTCCTTTGCTCAAATTGCTTGAGGATGGCCAGCCGCCGGCGCTTCGCGTTGCGGCCTTGTCGGCCCTGCAGTCTTTCCAGGAATCCCAGATCGCCGAGAAAGTCTTAGCGCTCTATCCAAAGATGCCGGGGGATTTGCGGAACCGCTCCCTCACCCTCCTCCTAAGCCGGCCTGCGCCGGCCCGTGCCTTTCTTGAGCAAGTTGATGCGGGCAAGATTGCGCCCAAGGAAGTGCCCCTAGAGCAACTGCGCCGTCTTCTCCTTCACAAGGATGACGCAATCAATCGCCTCGTGGAGAAGCACTGGGGCAAGATCGGCCAGGAGCCGCCCGGCGAAAAGAAATCACGCATCGCTTCGGTGCTCCATATCCTGGGCGGCGGCAAGGGCGACCCGGTTCGTGGCAAGGAACTATTCACCAAGGCCTGCGCCACCTGTCACACGCTGTTCGGTGAAGGCGGAAAGGTCGGCCCGGAACTGACCGGCCACGACCGCAAAAACCGCTCGATGCTGGTAATGGACATCGTTGACCCCAGCGCCATAGTCCGCAAGGAATACGTCGCATTTAATGTCACGACCAAAAACGGCCTGGTGCTCAACGGTCTCCTGGCCGAGGCGACCCCGAATACGGTCACACTGCTTGACGCCAAAAACGAGCGAACCGTGGTGGCTCGCGACGCCATCGAGGAAATGAGCGCCTCCCCCATTTCCTTGATGCCTGAAAAGCTTCTCGATGAATTCGACGATCAGCAAACCCGCGACCTGTTTAGCTATTTGCAAGGCGACGGCCCAGTTGCTGCTCCGAAATCCTCAGCCATTGACCCAAATCATAGTGGCAAAAAGCTGCGCGTATGCCTGATTTCGGGCTCCCTGGAATACAAATCGGACGAGTCCCTCGCTGCCTTTGAGAAATACCTCGAAGAGCACTTCCCAGTGAAGTGCAGCCGGGCGTTTCGCAAGACGGACGATGATTTGCCGGGGTTGGAAGCCCTGGACAATTGCGATGTCGCTCTCTTTTTCACGCGCCGCCTAACGATCGACGGCAAACAACTGGAGCGGATCAAGAAGTATTGTGAGGCAGGAAAGCCGATCGTTGCCGTTCGCACGGCCAGCCACGGCTTTCAGAATTGGCTGGCGATGGACAACGAAGTTTTGGGCGGCAACTACAAAGGCCATTACGGAGAAGGGTTGGACGTTAAGATCGCGTTCGTTGATAAAGCAAAAAGCCATCCGGTCATGGCGGGCGTCAAAAGTCTTTCGTTGGCCGGCAGCCTTTACAAGAACACAGGCCTTGCCAAGGATGTGACCGTATTGGCAACGGGCAGCATTCCGGATCATTCCGAGCCCGTCGCGTGGACGCGCGAGCACAAAGGAGGCCGCGTCTTCTACACGTCGCTGGGACATCCCAAGGATTTCGAGGACGAAAACTTCCGCCGCATGCTCGTCAATGCGCTTTTTTGGACGGCGAAAAGGGAGATACCTGATTCCACCAAGAGCTCAAAGCGATGAGGCGAGTTATTCTCCGCCAAATTGTAATAAATTTTCGTTCAAGAAAAGATCGATTGCATCGCGATTCTGATGGCTGGCAATGAGCAGGTTCGCCTATGCAATTTTTGATTTTGCTTTACGATTCATTTGGGAGTCGTCCAAACTCGACCCCTGGAAGGCCGTATGCTCATTGACCGAACCCGGAAGGCCGCCCTTCCATCTGAGAAAATGCGAAGAGGGATTATCCGTTTTCGACGTTCAAGCTGTGGATCCTCCCCTGCTAGAATCAGAGATCCTGAATTGCTTTCGATCGGGCAGCCAAGCCATTTCCCTTACGCGTCACGAAATAACTGCCAAAGGGCTAAGAATTGAGACAATAATGGGGGGAGAGAGCTTACCTCAAAGACTTCGCGACAGTCATGCCGAGATTCGTCCTGGTCCCGGGATGTCTCGTGCTCAGTTCAAACAAGCGCTCAAGGAGTTCGAATAGCATGGCCATGAAGAACCGGCTTTCCAGTGAGTGTTCTGCCGACCTTATTGAAGCCATTCGATCCTTTCCGGTTGAACGGGAAATCGAACATTGCGGGACGCGCGTGACGATCCCTCCGTTTGAGTTTTACGCCCAATGCCCTCACTGTGGAACTCGAGTCAAAGTGAGATCATTTTCCGCCGGCACCGAGATCGAAGACATTTTTGACGCCGTTTTCGCTTGGATGAAAAACCCCAAGGCTCAACAGGTTGCCAAGGATCGCCAAAAGGCTTTGGCGAACGAAGAAGATGAATAAAGCAGCCGTTCAAAAACCGTACTTATCGATATTCTCCTTCGTGAATTTAAGCGGTTTGCCCAGCAACACTTCCCCATCCCTCACCGTTATCTTGCCCAGTCGTCCCGCTTCAATGACGCCGTTTTTCGGCATCTGCCCTTTGCGCTCCAGATCGGCAACGTACACGGTCAAGTACCCCAAATCGATCGGATTCCACAGGATCACGTAATTCACCGTACCGTCCAGGACGTAATCGCGCATGTCCTTGGGCGTCGAAACGCCGGTTACTTTGATTTTGCCTTTCTTACCTTCCTGGCGGACCGCCTCGGCTGCAGCCGGCACCGCGACCGACGTAAGGCCCAGGATCCCCCTGAGGTCGCGATTGCCTTCGATTAGCGCCTTGGCCTTTTTGATGCCTTCGTCGCGATCTTCGCCGTGTTCGGTCTCTTCAAGCAGTTCTATGCGGGGATACTTTTTGGCCACATAGGTCTTGATGCGGCTGGCCCATTCGCTCTGATTGGGGGCGGTCTTGTAACTGGTCAGGATGGCGACTTTGACGTTGCCATCGTTACCCGGCGCGTCTTTCAGGGCGTCGCCCAAATCCTCCGCCAGGGCATCGACCATGGCATAGGCCACGTCCTCATAGGTCGCCTGGTTAACGAAAAACGCACGGGCGTCCTCCATGGTGTCGGCGTCAAAGGTAATGACGTGAATGCCCTTATCCTGAGCTTGCCTCAGATTTGAGGCAATCAGGTTAGGATCATTGCAGGCCACGCAAATGCAGGCATAGTCGCCGGAATTGATCCACTGATCGAGCAGGTCATTTTGTTGGCTGACATCCGCTTTATTAGGGCCGTCGTACTTGAGATCGAGATTCAACTCCTGCGCCGCTTCCTCTGCTCCTTTTTTGCAGGCGTTGAAATACGGGATGCCGGCGAGTTTGGGCATGAAGCCGATCTTTGTCCCATGCTTGCCGTTCCCGCTTCCGCAACTTGCCAAGCAAGTGAGGATTGCAGCCAGGAACAAAGACATTAAGAGCCGCTTCATGGAGAGTCCTCACAGTGACGTGTAATCATTTCGCTTTTTCCGACGCGGACTGTCGCTCAGCCCACCGTTGGCCCGATTCATTGGCTACGGCGACGGCAATCAAAAGGGTACCCGTTAGCGTTTCCCGCCAAGTGGACGTTGCGTAATTGAGCCCGGCCAGCAAGACGACAATAGTGACAATGCCCAGCAGCGTGCCGGCGACATGGCCTGAACCGCCTGTTATGCGGACACCGCCCAAGACGACGCACGCGATGGCTGTTAATTCGAGGGACTTTTCTGCATCGGCCTTGGCCGCTCCATAGCGCATAACCAGGGCTGCCCCACACACGCCGGCCGTCAATCCCGACCAGGCATAAAGGGCTAGCTTGATGCGCCGCACCGGCAGCCCGGCAAATCGGGCGGCTTCCTGGTTATCGCCGAGCGCGAAGATCATTCTACCCAGCCAGGTATGATGCACGACCAGGTAGGTTAACACAAGCAACAAACCGAATGTCCAAAGCGACGGCGGCAGTCCCAGCCAGCGCGTCCGCCAGAAGTCGCTCAGCACGGGCGGGAAGCGCGTCACCGGGTTATCGCCGCTTACTGTTTGTGCCAGGCCGCGGAATAGTTCGCGTGTCGCCAAGGTGGCCACCAGCGGCCAAACGCCGACCGTTACGAGGACCCCATTGAAGAGCCCTGCGGCCAAGCCGGTCAGGATGCCCCCCGCTATCGCCCAGCCAATCGGCCAGCCGAGATTCTGCCATAACGCGCCAATTACGACGCTACAAAAGACGGTTACCGAACCGATGGATAGATCAATGCCGCCGGTGAGGATGATGGGCGTTAAGGCGAGCGCCAGCATTGCGGCAGCGAAATACTGCTGGCTCAGCGCCACCCAATAGGAGGGGTTGGCAAAGGCCGGCACAAGAGCCACCGTGGTAATGATCGTGCCTGCTGCCATTAACCACGAGGCGTGTTGAGCCAGCATTAGTTGGAGCCGCCTCACGACTTTCTCCCTTGCCATACGGAATCCAAAAGCACTGCCGCCACCAAGACACTGCCAACCAAAGTGCGCTGCCAGTTTGTGAAAATATGCAGAAGAATGCAGGCCGGCGCCAGAAGGACTAAAAAGACGCAGCCAACAGCTACTCCCCAGACATGGCCGCGTCCGCCGGTGACCGCGACACCGCCTAAGATGGCAGCCGCTATGGCTTCCAAGGTCTTATCCTCATAACTCGTCGATTGCACATTGCCGGATCGCGCCAGGTAGAGGAGCCCGGCGACGCCTGCCAGCATGCCTTGCAAGGTAAAAGCGCGCAACCAAACGCGGGTCTTATGAATGCCGACACGTTGAGCCGCAGTCGGGTTGCTTCCCATTGCGTAGATTTCTCGGCCCCAAACGGTACGGTTTAGGAACATCCCAACCACGAAAACGAGTGCGATCCCGGCCCAGGCGCCAACGGGCAGGCCGAAGATATGGCTCACCAGCCAGTGCCGGGCCGTGCCGGGAACTTGCACGTCTTGTTCAATCCACCAGAGCGTCAGGCCACGAAAAATGCTCATGGTTCCCAGAGTGACGACAATTGGATGAACACGTCCAATAAGCGAGACGCCGGCATTAAGGGCGCCACCGCAAGCTCCCACCGTTACCGCAACGACCGCCACCAGGGGGAGCGAATGGCCCTGTTCCCACAAACGGCCCGCGACTCCGGCACTGAGCGCCATCAACGCGCCCAGCGAGATATCGATGCCGCCCGCAAGGATTACCAGCATAGCTCCAACCGCGCAGAAACTAAGCAAGGCGGCGTTCGTGCTCAGTTCACGAAGGGTGTCTCCAGCCAAGTAATCGCCCGTTTTGATTTGCAGCAAAGCCATGATGGCAAGAATAACAAGCAGCAAGGCCGATTGGCGGAGCCAAGAAAGGAAACGATCGCCTTGTTTGCGGAGGAGCGAGTTGGGTAAATGAGAATTTAGAAAACTTTCTTGTCTTTCATGACCTTCCGGCGTTCGTGTCTCATTAGGCAACGCGGCGGCAGCCACCTGATCGGCGGTGGAGGTTCTCGGATCGAGAAAACAGGCGATTTGGCCTTCTCGGAACACAACGACTCTATCCGACTGCGCCATGATTTCGGGCAAGTCGGAACTTATGAATACAGTCGCCTTTCCCTGCTGTGCGAGACGGTCGATGAGATGGTAAATCTCTCCTTTAGCGCCGACATCGATGCCCCGCGTTGGCTCATCGAGGAATAGGACGCCCGGATTCTCGTTTAACCAGCGCCCCAAAACGGCCTTCTGCTGATTGCCGCCGGACAGCGACCCGACAGGTTGTTCCAGAGAGCGTAACCGAATGGCCAATTGGGATACGGTCTGCTTGGCGGCGCTTCCCTCCCTGGCTTTGGTCAACCAACCCGAGGTTGCCAGGCGGCGAAGAGAAGCCAGCACAATATTCAGACGGACGCTAAGACCGCGGCACAAGCCCTGGCGAAGCCGATCCTCGGGGAGGTACACTAATCCGCGTTGAATCATTCCCGCGGGCGTGGGACTGCGGACCAATTGCCCGTCCACCCAGATCGATCCACTAGTCTTGGCCCGCAGGCCGAATACGGCTTGCGCCCATTCGGTTCGCCCCGCGCCGACCAGGCCGTAGACGCCAAGAACTTCCCCGGCGCGCACTTCGACCGAGACATTCCGATACCGGCCTCCTTCGTCGGTTAAGTCATCGCACCGAAATCGAATAGGTCCGGCAGCCTGGACTGCTCGCCGGTTTGTCTTGACGACCTCGCGGCCGACCATGAGACGGATCAGTTCGTGGGCCGACGTCTGGGCGAGCTGTCCATTCCAAACGCGCCGGCCGTCGCGCAGAACGGTGACTTCGTCGGCTAATTCAAAGATTTCTTCCAAGCGGTGGCTGACATACAAAATGGCTGTGCCCTGACTCTGGATTTTGCGCAGACGTGTAAAGAGAAGCCGGGTCTCCGCTTCAGCGAGGCTGCTGGTCGGCTCGTCGAGAACAAGCAGGCGGGCGCGATCGGCAAGGGAGGCGGCAATTTCGGTAAGCTGGCGTTGCGCCGGCGACATGCGACCCGCCGAAACAGTCGGCGGAAAGGGATTGCCGACCAGGGAGAGAGCTGCTTCGGTGCGGGATCGTTCGGTCCGCCAATTGATCCAACCGAGGCGATTGGTCGCCAGGCCGCGCTCCAAGGCGATATTTTCCATCACCGTCAAGTCGGCGAAAAGATTGACTTCTTGATGGACCGTGACGATGCCTTGGCGGCGTGCATCGCGGGGATCATGGATGCGACACGGTTTGCCGTCAATGCGGATTTCGCCTTCATCGGGCCTGAGGCCGCCGCTGAGAATATTGATCAACGTGCTCTTGCCGGCCCCATTCTCGCCGATGAGAGCATGAATGCTGCCGGGACGGAGGGTCAAATCCACGTTCTTCAAGGCAACGACGCCGGGGAAAGATTTGCCAAGCCGTACGAGATTTATGAATTGATCCATGCGTTTTGGCCTGGCCTTACTTGATGTCCAAACAAGTAAAACCGAAAGCTAAGGCAAATCCAACGAAGCTTTCAGGCAAGCATTGATTTGTTGAAGGTGGCGCACTGAAAGATTGCCCAGAGTACGAAGAATTGCCGCTTGCTCCACCGTGAATAGGTTTATGCAGTTTATGACCGAATTACGGAGAAGACCGGTCTGCATACCATCCGGGGTCGATAGGTCAACGAAGAGCTGGGTGTCCTCCTTGGCTCTTCTTGTCTGGCTGGTAATCATGGCAACGACTGTATTGGAAAGCCGGCCATTGTCCCGGTCGTTTTGGACAACAACCGCCGGACGAACCTTTATTCCACTTCCCCCAGCAAACGGCCAATCCACAAGCACCACATCACCGCGTCTGATGCTCATGGATTCTTTCTTGGATCCAACTCGTTATAGATTTCCATCTCGGGATCATCCCATCCTTCTTTGGCGGCAACGGCGTCCATTAAAGGGTAGGCCTGACGAATATCGAAATCGTCTTCCAAGAGATCCTTTACCCGCTCGTACTGATCCGTTGTGAGCAACACATAGGTTTTCTTGCTTATCGGGTCAATGACCCGAGGCGGAATCTCATCTGGATTCTCGAGAGCACGCCTTTGGTCTTCATTTAGCTGAATCCTCATTGCTGCCTCCTTCATGGCATACTACTTGTAAGGTGCGCCTTACGTCAAATCACGGTTACAAGCGAAGCTTAGAGCCGGCTAGATTCTCCGCCAGCGGCGCGCCGGAAATCCGGATTGATGCCATGCAGCATCGTTCCCTGGCTGGGACGATTGCCCGGCGGGGTCAGTTGCTGGTGGGCATCCTCCGGCTGTTCAACGGGCAGGTCCTCGGCGTTGCGCACCTGAATGATCCACAGGATGCGCTGCTCATCGCGGCGATTTAGATTCGAGCCGTGAGGCGTCAAATAGTTCATGAACACCACGTCTCCCGCCTGAGCCGGAAGTTCCTGCGCCGATTCCAGCGGATACTGGCGCGGGTCGAGAATGTGGCCGTCATCGTTAAGGTGCGGCAGAGCTTTCTTAATGCCGGGGAGAACGCGAAAGGCGCCGCCATCGACCGGGGCGTCGGTAATGTGCACAAGCACCGTCATGACCGTATGCCGCGAGTGGGGAAAGTACGGATAGTCTTGATGCAAAGGGAAGATCGTCTTCATGTCCTTCGTCTTCACGTTCACTTTACTATGATGCAGTTGCACATTGTCGCCGACCAGTTGAGCCATGGCCTCAGTCAGCCGGGGATCGAGCAAATAACGTGTAAACACCGCCGAATGAAGTTGCGGGTCGCGGATAGTCGCCATCTTGCGGATGCCTTGAAAGTGCGAATTCTGAGCCGCCTCTCCGCCGGCGCAGCGTTCCCAGATTGCTTCACAGGCCTGGCGCAAGGCCGCCACATCGTCGCCGCCGAGCAATTGTCTGGCGACCACATAGCCATCCCGCCGATAGGTTGCCACTTGGTCACTGGTTAACCGCTTCATACAGCCTTGCCCCCACTAACTCGCCCCCCGACACCCCGTATGCCCAATGGTTCTCTCCATTTCGCCGGACCCCCCGTGGAAAGAAATGGAAAGAATCGTTTTGAGACTTTGGACCCTTTTCGCACTCCCTTACCCAAGGGCTTGGAGGCAATGCAGCTAATGCGAAAGGTTCCGGACTGATCAACCTAGGACTAGGATATCCTTTCGCCTGCCTGGAAAGTAGACGATGTCGATCAAACCATGCCGGCCCGTGCCTATTCCGGCTCAGGCGCCCGGTGGATTTGTTCCACCGTCAATTGGAGTGTTGCTTACTCGCACTGGTTTCCCCTACAGTTAGATAGAGGGACGTGAGCCCCTCCGTTGCATTCCCGGAAGGAGAAGACCCTAGTGAAGTTAAGTAATCGACCCACCAACCTGCGCGATTTGCGGGCCAGCGGTTGGGTTTCCAAAACCGTCAAGCAAGAAATTCGGGACAATTTTCTCGCCATGCTGCAAGGCGGTGAAGAACTCTTTCCCGGCATTATTGGCTATGAGAATACCGTCATCCCGGAGATTAATATCGCCTTGATCGCCGGCCATGACATGCTTTTTCTCGGCGAAAAAGGGCAGGCCAAAAGCCGGTTGATGCGTTCGCTCGTCCGGTTCCTAGACGATGCCATCCCGTATTTGGATGATCCGGCGTGTCCGGTCCATGAAGACCCCTATCATCCGATCAGCAAAGCAGGCAAACTCTTGGTAGACAGCCATGCCGAGGAAGAGGTGCCGATCGCCTGGTGGCCGCGTCAGGAAAGGTATGCCGAGCGCTTGTCTCCCGGGACGAAGTTTGCCGACATCATCGGCGAAATTGACCCGGCCAAGCTCGCCGGCGGGGCCAGCATGGCCACGGAAGAGGCGCTGCATTTCGGTCTCATTCCGCGCATGCACCGGGGCATATTCGCCATGAACGAGATTCCCGAACTGGACGAACTGGTCCAGGTGGGCCTGTTCAACATTCTCGAAGAGCGCGATGTCCAGATTCGCGGCTACCCCGTCCAGTTCGATATCGACGTGCTCATCCTGTTCTCCGCTAACCCGGCCACCTACAACCGCAGCGGCAAGGTGATTCCACAACTAAAGGACCGGATCGGTTCACTGGTCCAAACGCACTATCCAACCGACCGTGCTGTGGGCATCGAAATCATGGAGCAGGAAGCCGATCTCGATCTGGACGGCGCCTACCCCGTTCTCGTGCCGCCGTTTATGAAAGAAATTGTCGAGCAGATCAGCCGGTGCGCCCGCAAATCGAAGTATGTCGACCACAGCTCCGGCGTCAGCGCCCGCTTCAGCATCGCCAACTATCGGACCATGGTGGCCAGCGCCCGCCAGCGGGGCGTCCGCCTGGGCGAAAAGCCCGCTGTGCCCCGGATCAGCGACCTGGGCCACACGACTTCTTCGTCGCTGGGCAAGCTGGAGCTCGATATGATGGGCAGCCATCAAATGTCCGAAAAGCAAGTTCTAGAAGCCATCCAGGCGGAAGCCATCAAGATTGTGTTTGAAGAATATGTCAGCAAGCACGGCATCCAGGAGATTGTCGACGTCTTCGGCAAAGGGGTGAAGATCGAAGTGGGCGACTTGCTGCCTTCGAGCCATTATGCCGATCGCCTCAAGCGGGTGCCCAAGGCCTGGGAAAAGGCCTTTGAAGTAAACCCCAGCCAAAGCGAAGCGGTTCGAGCATCGTGCATCGAATTCGTTTTGGCCGGGCTATACGCCAATGACAAAATCTCGCGCTCCCAGAAACACGGGCGCGTAACTTACGAAATATAAGGTTTAGCGGTAAGCGCATGGGCGCCGATGGGTGTCACAACGCACGCCCGCACTCGCCGCTAAATGGAGCACCTAATGACCGCATCGCGCGATTCCCTCGGCGGGATTATTCATACTTATCAGAAATACGATCCCGTCGAGTTTCCTAGTCCGACTGCCGAGCCGCCCGACTTGGTGTCCCCGGCGTTTGAGCATTTGCTCATGTATGGCAGCGCCCGCGAGCTGACCGAGGAGGAACTCGCCAATGCGGTGCATCTCGATCCGCGCCAAATTAAAAACTTGGGGCCGAGCATCGACGCCTTGATGGAGATGCTCCAGGAGCGCAAGCGCAAGATCCTGGAGACGTACGAGACCGATACCGTTCAGAATGAAGCCGGCGTCAATTATCATAACCAGGCGCGCGACATGCGGCCTCCCGCCAAGTTGGCGAAACGGTTCAATGATGCCGTCCGCGAGGAACAAATTACCGATCTTGAGGCGCTTTGGTATGCCAGCGGGGATGAACGGAGCCGTTTCGCCCAGGACTTGCTTCAGCTCACCGAGCGGCTTGGAGAGAAGTATCAAGTTGAAGAGTTGGCTGCCAAATACGAGTTCACGGGCCGCACTTCCATGACGGTGCCCGAAGCGCTCGAAATCAAGCGCGAGTTGGAAGCCATTGATCGGCTGCTCGAGCAATTGAAGGAAGCGGCCAAGACGGCCCAGATCGGCATCATCGACATGGAGCTGCTCGCGGAGTTTGCCGAGCCGGGCGACATCGAGCAGTTAAGCGCCTTGCAACAGCAAATCCAGGACTACCTGCGTGAGGCGGCTGAGCGTCAGGGGCTGGAACAAGGCAAACGCGGCGGCTTCCAAATGACGCCCAAGGCCTATCGCCTCTTTCAATCGCGGCTTCTCAGTGAGATTTTCAGCCAGTTGCAAGCCTCGCGTTCGGGAAGGCATCAAGGGCCCATTATTGGCGAAGGCGCCACCGAGATGCAACAGACCAAGCCTTACGAGTTCGGCGATTCCGTTACGCACATGGACATCCCGGCCACAATGGTCAACGCAATGCTGCGCAACGGCTCGGGCCTGCCCATTCGCCTCAAGCCTGAAGACATTGAAATTCATCGCACGCGCAACAATCCCAAGTGCGCCACGGCCGTCTTGCTGGACATGAGCGGCTCGATGCGGTACGGCGGCCAATACATCAATGTCAAGCGCATGGGCCTGGCTTTGGACGGCCTCATCCGCTCGGAGTACCCCGGCGACTTTCTGCAATTCATCGAGATGTACACCTTTGCCAAGCCGCGAAAAGTTTCCGAGATCGCTTCCCTCATGCCTAAACCGGTGACCGTCTATGATCCCTGGGTGCGTCTCAAGGCCGACATGAGCAACCCTAATGTAAGCGAGCATCGCGTGCCGCCGCACTTCACGAACATTCAGCATGGCTTGCATCTGGCGCGGCGGTTCTTGGGAGCCCAGGACACCCCTAACCGGCAAGTCATTATCATCACCGACGGTTTGCCCACGGCCCACTTTGAAGGCGAAATGCTGTACATGCTGTACCCGCCCGATCCCCTCACCGAAACGGCGACGCTACGCGAGGCCCAGCTCTGCGCCCGCGAGGGACTGACCATCAACATTTTCCTGCTATCAAGTTGGAACCAGTCGCCCGAAGACGTGCGTTTTGCCTACGACGTGGCGGAATCAACAAAGGGTCGCGTGTTTTTTGTCGCCGGGCGGGAATTGGATCGGTATGTCGTCTGGGACTATATCACGCGCAAGAAGCAGATCATCGCTTAGAGTAGTCCGCCGCTCGGCGGCGGATTCCGCGACGGAGTCGCGGGCTACTTTAGATCCCGCGCAGAACGAGGAGCACTTGAATCGTCCCCGGGCGCGGCGTCTTCCGGCTGTCAATGAAACGCTTGACTTCGGGTGAACTGGCATGTGGGCGGACCGGGTTATAAGCCAAGGCCAAGGCCAGGTGTTCGCCCGGTTTGGCGGCAGGCTTGTTGGGATCCGGACGGGGCGCCCCCCCTTGCCCCGCCAAATTCTGAGCCACTTGGTTCCCCGTAGACTCAGATAGTGGTTTTTTCGGATCGACGGACACCGGCGGCTTAGGTTTGCCGCGCAGATCGACGCCGAGCAACTGCGCAAGCTGCTTGTGATGAGTTTCGACCATCGGGTCGACAATCAACTTATCGAAGAGACCTTCGTTTTTTTGCTTATCTTCGACTCTTTTATCTTCGGAACCCAATTGCTCCAAAACCTTGACCAGCTCTACCGGAGTCAAGTCCTCAAGGTAGAAAACGTAGTTCGTCTTGAGTTTGGGCAGCCTCAGACGTAGCTGCGCGTTCTGATCAATAAGTAAGATTGTGCCGTTTGCTTTATAAGCCGCCTCAACCCGTGCGAACGCTTTGGCGGTTTCGCGACAGGGCAGCTCCAGGCGAATCGTTTGGCCTGGCTTCATCTGTTTCATTAGTTTGTCGTGGTCCAATTGATGCAGACTGAGAATGGCCCCGAGGCTGACGTCCGGCGCTTTCGCTTGAAACATCTCCATCTCGGGGACCGGGCTGGCTAGCCGGGTTTCATTGTCGCTCGTCTCGGGACCCGATTCCTTTGGTCGGCCGCTTTGAGGATCAGGCGGACCCATATTGGCCCTGTCGTTATCGAGCGTTTTCGTACTCGACTTATCTCCTTTTACAAGCTGCGAATCGGCGGCTTCTTTATTGGCGGCTAATTCGTTCTTGTCCGGGCGCCTTGGGCGGACTTCCTTGGCGATAGACTGCGGTCTATGATCGGGCGTTGCCAAAGGTTCATTAAAATAGAAGTAAGAGCCGACGCTGACTGCAAACAGGACAGCCGCCGCAGTCGCGAAGCCGACCCATATTGGCACTCCCTTGCGATAAGGTTCTTGAGAAGGCAACACAATTGTGATGGGGCGGTGCCGAGCAATGCGTTCTACGACGCGGTTCGTAAAATCGGCGTCGAGGCTTTTTTGTGGCAGGCCATGAATACCAGCCGCATCGGCCCGGTACTTCTTGAGCAGGGTCCGGGCCTCGGGGGAGTGCTTCACCAAGCGCTCCACGGTCTCCCGGTGACGCTGGCTCAGTTCGCCATCGACATAGGCGGTCAAGAGCTGAAGGTGGCGTTTACTTAACATTTCCGGGTCCCAGGTCGGCCGGCCGTCTACCGGCGGCTTCACCCTGTTCCAAGACTTCTCTTAATTCCGTTCGAGCGCGGTGTAACCGGCTGCGAATCGTGCCGATGGGCACATTTAAGATCTCGGCCATCTCCTCGTATTTCTGCCCTTCCATGTCTTTCAAGATCAGAACGGCTCGATGTTCAGCGGAGAGCCGATTCAAGGCAGCTAGAATGCGCTGCTCCTGCTCGGCTCGTTCGAGCCCTCGCCCCGGTTCCATGGCTTCGGAGGGATCGGCCGGGTCGAAACTTTTGTCACCGCCACGGCTGCCGTGGATGCTGAGAATTACACGATGCTTGCGCTTGAGGCTGATCGCCGTGTTAACGGCAATCCGGTATAGCCACGTGAAAAACAGCGAGTCGCCTTTGAAGCTGTCCAACGACAGATAGGCATTCAAGAAAGCATCTTGAACGGCATCGTGGGCGTCTTCCGCATTTCCCACCAACCGGAAAACCGTGTTGTAAAGCCGGTCCTGATAGCGGCCAACCAGCTCTCCGAAGGCAGCCCAATCGCCTTTTAGGCATGCCGCAATAATCCGGTTGTCGTCGGCGTTCACAAGGTTTCTACTTCATTGGACGCGATCATGGAGGCGAGAGTTCCCTAAACGCTGGCTCGCAAGTGACATCCTAAGTCGAATCGAGAGGTTGTCTTATGATGCCATAGGCGCCCTGGGATGTCAAAAACGGCTTTAGGCGCTCAGCGTCATTGGCGTTGGTGGGCCGGAAATTCGAAGGCTGCCAACACGTTGGTCGCCTTGGAAAACCAGGTAAATGTTGCCTTCCGACTTTACCCAACATCTGTATACTAAAGGCATACCGTCTCGCATCAGAAGAAGTACAGGAACAAAACATCCGTTATGGATAACAGCACGATTGTCATCCGCGGCGCACGGGAGCACAACCTTCGCGGCGTGGATTTGAATTTGCCTCGCAATAAGCTGATCGTTTTCACGGGGGTCAGCGGTTCAGGCAAAAGTTCCTTGGCATTCGATACGCTCTATGCCGAGGGACAGCGCCGCTACGTAGAATCGCTTTCGAGCTATGCGCGCCAATTTTTAGGCCAGTTGCAGAAGCCCGATTTCGATTACCTCGCCGGCCTCTCGCCCGCCATCAGCATCCAGCAGAAAACGGCCGGGCGGAATCCGCGCTCCACCGTCGGAACCATCACGGAGATTTACGACTACTTGCGGGTCCTCTACGCGCGCATCGGTCTGGGCCATTGCGTGGAGTGCGGGCGGCCGATCACTGCCCAAACGCGCGAGCAAATCATCGCTCGCATTCTGGCTTTGCCGGAAGGCACGCGCTTTCTCGTCATGGCGCCCGTCATTCGCGGGCAGAAGGGCGAATACAAGGATTTGTTCGAGGACATGCTCAAACGCGGCTTCCTTCGCGCCCGCGTGGACGGCGCCATGGTCAAGTTGACGGAGGATCTAAGGCTCGATCGCCGCATCAAGCATCACATCGAAATCGTCATCGACCGCCTCAAGAATGACCCGAAAGTCCGTCCGCGATTGGCAGAAGCCGTCGAACAAGCCCTCAACCTGGGTGAAGGCTCACTGATCATCGCTGTTGAAAAGGAATCAGGTCTCGATTCAACGAACAACGAACAACAAACAACGAAGGAATCGGAAGACCTGCTGCTTTCGGCTCACTACGCCTGCACGTATTGCAACCGCAGCTATGAGCCCCCCAGTCCGCAGTTGTTTAGCTTCAATAGTCCTACTGGCATGTGCCCCGATTGCGACGGCCTCGGCACGCGCTACACGTTTGACGAGGAATTGCTGGTACCCGATCCCAGCGTGAGCTTCTTTGACGGCGCTTTTCCCATTATCGGCCGCATGCGCGGCATGGGCCGCTGGCGAAAGCACATTTACCAGGGGGTCGCCGATACGCTGGGAATCGACTTGAAAAAGCCGTGGAATAAGCTGCCGCGCGAGCAGCGCGACTGGCTGCTATTTGGCGCCGGCGACCGTCACATTACCTACGAATGGAAGCAGCGCGGCGGCGGGGTCTGGAAACATGGCGACAAGTGGCAGGGAATAGTCCCGCAACTATTAAGCAGCTTCAAGAAGACCGCGGCGGGGCCGCGGCGGCTACAACTGGAAAAGTATATGCGCGTCGTCCGCTGCCCCAGTTGCGGCGGTCAACGGCTCAACGCGCAGGCCCGTGCCGTGCGCGTTGGCTGCAAGTCGATTGTCGAAGTCTGCGCTATGCCGGTTAGCGAGCTTGCGCTGTGGTTCGCTGATCCGGCTGCCACGCAGGCAGGGATGCAAGGGGACGGGGAGACGGGGAGACGGGGAGCCAGGGAGACAAGGAGACAGGGAGACAAGGAGAGGGATCGCTCCCTGTCTCCTTGTCTCCCTGTCTCCCTGTCTCCCTGTCTATCCTCCGGGTCTGCTCTTCACCCTAAGCCTCTTCAGCTCTCATTGTCTGCACTTCAGCTCACCATCGCTAGCGAAGTCATCAAGGAGATTCGCGGCCGGCTAGGATTTCTGCTCAACGTCGGCTTGCACTACCTGACTCTGGACCGCTCCGCCCCCACGCTTTCTGGCGGTGAAGCCCAGCGCATACGTCTGGCTGGTCAGATTGGGTGCGGTCTGGTCGGCGTTCTTTACATCCTTGACGAGCCCAGCATCGGACTGCATCCGCGCGACAACGATCGCCTACTCCGCAGCTTGGAACGTCTTCGCGACATGGGCAATACCGTCCTCGTGGTTGAGCACGACGAAGAAACGATGCGCGCGGCCGACTACCTCGTAGATTTTGGGCCCGGACCGGGCGTCCGCGGCGGCGAAGTGGTGGCTGCCGGCTCGTTCGCCGAGGTTCTAGCCAACAAGGCCAGCTTGACGGGGCAATACCTTGCGGGCGCCCGGCAAATTCCGGTGCCCACGAATCGCCGCAAACCGACTGATAAAGATTTGAAGATTGTCGGCGCCCGTCATCACAACTTGAAGAACATCGACGTGGAACTGCCCCTGGGCCTGTTCGTGGGCGTAACGGGCGTAAGCGGTTCGGGCAAGAGTTCATTGATTAACGATATTCTGCGAAATTCTCTTCTGAAGATGGTTACCGGCCGCCGTCAGCCGGTCGAAAAGGAAAACGGAGAAGAAGAAGGTGAAACCGGTGGAACGACTACCACGGCACGCCAAATAGGAGATCACGACCGCATCCTGGGCGCCGATCAGTTAGACAAAGTCATCGACATCGATCAGTCGGCAATTGGGCGTACGCCGCGATCCAATCCGGCAACCTATATCAAGGTTTTCGACGAGATCCGGTCGCTGTTTGCGGAATTGCCGGAAGCGAAAATTCGCGGCTATAAGCCCGGCCGGTTCAGTTTTAATAAGCCAGGCGGCCGGTGCGAAGCGTGCGAAGGCAACGGCTCCAATCGCCTGGAAATGGATTTCCTCGCCGACGTTTGGGTGACTTGCCCGGTGTGTGAAGGCAACCGCTTCAATCGGGAAACCCTTCAAGTGCGATTCAAGGGCAAAAGCATTCGCGATGTTTTGGAAATGGACGTGCAGGAAGCACTCGACCATTTCACCAACGTCCCCCGCATTCGAAACATGCTGCAAACGCTGCATGATGTTGGACTGGATTACTTGAAGCTCGGCCAGCCGTCGCCGACCTTATCCGGCGGCGAAGCTCAGCGCATCAAACTGGCCCGGGAACTGTGTCGCCGCAGCACCGGCAAGACCCTTTATATTCTCGATGAGCCAACCACCGGCCTCCATTTCGAAGACATTGAAAAACTCCTGAAAGTGCTGCATGGATTTGTGGAGGCCGGCAATACCGTGGTGGTCATCGAGCATAACCTAGATGTCATCAAGACCGCCGATTGGCTCATCGATCTCGGACCCGACGGCGGTTCCGGAGGGGGCGAGATCGTCAGCGCCGGCCCACCGGAGAAAGTCGCCGCCTGCCAAAGCTCTTACACCGGTCAAGCGTTGCAAAGAGTGCTAAATACGTCGTCCCCACGCTCCGCGCGGGGACGACGGCCCGGACGCTTTGCGTCCCGAAAAGCAGTCAGTGCTGTTTTGCAAGCGTCCGCTGGCCGTGACACGGAGCGCTGGGGCTCGCCTTTCCGCGCAGAGCGTGGGAACGAGGGTAGTAATCCATTGAGCACTCAGCACTCTGGACTCGGCGCCATTGTCGTGCAAGGCGCCCAGCAACATAACTTGAAGAACGTCAATGTCGAGATGCCTCGGGAGCGCATGACCGTCTTTTCCGGGCCCAGTGGATCGGGCAAAAGTTCGCTGGCGCTCGATACCATTTATGCGGAAGGCCAGCGCCGCTATATCGAATCACTGTCCTCGTATGCCCGTCAGTTTTTGGGGCAAATGCAGAAGCCGAAGGTCGAGCACGTCAGCGGACTGTCGCCGGCCATCAGCATCGAGCAGAAGTCGACTAGTAAGAGTCCCCGCTCCACGGTCGGCACGGTTACGGAGATCTACGATTACCTGCGCATCCTGTACGCTCGGCTCGGGAAGCCTTATTGTCCGCAGTGCAACATCCCAGTGGGCACGCAAACCGCCGACGAAATCATTCACAAAGTGATGTCTCTGCCCGAGGGAACAAAGCTTTACCTGATGGCGCCTCTTGAACGTAAGGGACAAGAAAAGTACGAGACCCTGTGGGATGAAGTCCGCCGAGCCGGCTTCGTCCGTATGCGCGTGGACGGCAAATCGTACAACGTCGAGGAACCGCCTGCTATCGACCATCGCCGCAAGCATCAAATCGAAATCGTCGTTGATCGTATAATTGTCCGGCCGAACGGTCGCACACGCATCGCCGATGCCGTCGAAGCCGCCCTGGATCTAGGCAAAGGCGTGCTCCATGTGGCCCATGTCGATGAAGACGCCAAGGAAACGGCCTGGCAGGTGGACCGCTATAGTCAGCATTTCGCTTGTGATCGCTGCGGGCGCAGCTTCGAGCGACTCAACCCGCATCATTTCTCGTTTAATAGCCCGCTTGGCTGGTGTCCGACTTGCGAAGGCCTTGGCGTGCAGAAAGGGGCAAGCACCGCGCTGCTAATTCGGGATGCGCGGTTATCTCTGCGTGAAGGTGCGTTGGCTGCCTGGCCGGTCCTTGCGGAGGGAACGCCCTTTCTTCGGTTTGCTGAAGCACTCGCCCGGCACGTAGGGTTTTCACTCGATAAGCCGTTTGAGCAACTGGCCGGCTCCCACCAGCAAGCTATTATGCAAGGCACGGGAGACGATTGGATACCGCTTGATGCGGCACATCCGACTCGATCGTCCTCGAAGCGCCGCGCAACTAACCAAGGGCTGGCATTTCAATACAAGGGTTTGTTCCCCGCCATTGACGAAGCAGCGCGGGTAAGCTTCGTTTACCGGCATAAGCTGGAACACCTGGTGGATGAAGTGCCTTGCAGCACGTGTGAAGGATCGCGTCTCCGGGACGATGCCGCGGCATTCCGTTTTCAAAATCGGACGCTGGGCCAGTTGGGGGCGCTGCCCTTGGCTGATGTTTTGAAATTCTTCAGGGACCTAAAGCTGCCCAAAGCCGAACAAAAAGTCGCCGGCGATCTATTGCGCGAGGTCGGTAATCGGCTGCAGTTTCTCGTGGATGTCGGTCTGGATTATCTGTCCTTGAGCCGGCCGGCGCCGACTCTCTCCGGCGGGGAATCCCAGCGGATTCGACTGGCAAGCCAGATTGGCAGTGGCTTGACCGGCGTGCTTTACGTCCTCGACGAGCCCACCATCGGGCTCCATCCCCGCGACAACCACCGCCTACTCCAGGCTCTCAATCACCTTCGCGACCTGGGCAACACCCTTTTGCTGGTTGAGCACGATCGCGAAGTCATCAATGCGGCCGATTACCTGCTCGATTTTGGTCCCGGCGCCGGCGACCGTGGGGGCGAGATCACCGCCCGCGGCACGCCTAAGCAGGTCATGCGGTCGAAGAGTTCCCTAACCGGCGCGTATCTTTCCGGCAAAAGGGCGATTGCCGTGCCGACCAACCGCCGATTGCCGGAACCTTTGCCAGAATCTCATCTTTCTTTGGTTGTTAAAGGCGCTCGCCACAACAATCTCAAGAATCTTGATGTGCGTTTTCCGCTTGGAGCGTTCATCGCCGTAGCCGGAGTAAGCGGATCGGGGAAGAGTTCCCTGGTCCACGAAGTGCTTTACAACACTTTGGCCAGGAAGCTCCATCGAGCCAAGACAGCAGGAGCGGCTCACGACGAAATTGTCGGCATCAAGAACATTGATAAGGTCATCAATGTCGATCAAGACCCGATCGGCAATTCACCTAGCTCCAACCCGGCGACCTACACCGGCGTTTTCGATCTGATTCGCCAGCTCTTTGCCCAATTGCCCGAATCAAAGATCCGCGGATATTCCGCGCGGCGGTTTAGCTTCAATAAGCCGGGCGGTCGCTGCGAAGCCTGCGAAGGCAACGGCCAAAAAAGGATCGAAATGCATTTTCTACCCGACGTCTGGGTGGAGTGCGATACCTGCCACGGCAGCCGGTACAATCCGGAAACCCTAGCGGTCCTCTACAAAGGAAAATCCATTGCCGATGTGCTGCGGATGCGCGTCAGCGAGGCTCTAGATCTTTTCAGCAATATACCTAAGATCCGTCAGGTTCTACAGACGCTCGCCGATGTCGGACTCGATTATCTTTCCCTCGGTCAATCCGCGCCTACGCTCTCGGGCGGTGAAGCGCAGCGCGTCAAACTTGCCGCGGAGCTAGCCCGCCCCAACACCGGGCGGACGCTTTATCTCCTTGATGAACCGACCACCGGTCTCCATTTTGACGACATTCACAAGCTTCTTGAAGTCCTCAACCGCCTGGTCGACCTGGGCAATACCGTAATTGTGGTCGAGCACAATCTCGACGTCATCAAGACCGCCGACTGGGTGATCGATCTAGGCCCCGAAGCAGGCGAGGCCGGCGGCTACATCGTCGCCCAAGGCAGCCCGGAAGTGATTTGCGCTGCGGCGAGCTCAGCGCTCAGCTCCCGGGACCGAGCACAAGGGAAAAGTTACACCGCGGAGATCTTAGGTCCCGTATTGGCCGCCGGACCGCATGCTGAACGGGTTAAGTTTGATCCCTACGCTGCCGCGGCCCAGATAGATGGAGACGTGGCCCTCGAAGAAGTTGGAGCGGACGCTCGGATGCCCTGGCAAGCCGACGGTCGGCGCTGGCATACGCAGGATTGCGTCACGACGGATGGTAAAAAGGTTCGTTGGGAAGGAAGCATTCTAAGCTGGATCGACGAACGTGTTCACGAACTGGGCCCGTTCAGCCCGACAAACTGGAACCACCGTAGCGTCATCGAAATTGCAGGCAAGAATAAGAGCCAGGGCTGGTTTGTGCATGCCATGTCGGCCATGGAATGGCTGGTGCGCCTGGTCTTTCGCGTCGGTAAGAATTCGTTTAAGCAGGCGGATCTGGTAGAGCGGCTTGGCATAAAGCCTTTGAATGATACGCCCGGCGTGGAAGTCTACGGAGACAAAGACCGGGTTTGGATCACCGACCATAAGGGGCCTTGGCAATCCGTCACCGTCATGGTGCATCGGCTCAGCGAAATCGAGACGCCGGCATTTCGCCAGTTTTTAAAGGAGGCTGTCTTGGCATTTCAGGCCAATTTGAAGCGCCTCCAGACCAAGCCGGAAGATTTGATGCCGTGGAAGATAAACGGTGAACGGTGGCATCTTGGCGAAAAGGGCTTTCCGATAGGCAGAAAACTCCATTGGGATCGTTCAATCCTTCCGCGGATTCTTGAACTGGCGCGTGAAGTAGAACCTAAGCTGGAAATCCGCTGGGACAACCGCGATGCCATTACGCTGAAAGTGCCGGGCATCAGCCGTTCCTGGGCCCAGTTTCGAACCAAGGGCAATCAAGCGTTGGATTGCCGATTCATCGGCAAAAAAGGGCAATTGAATCTGAGCCAAGTGGAGATGTTAGGCGTCTCGCCAACCATCCATCATCACCGAGCCGATTGCGATCTGCTGCGGCTGAGCTTTCAACGCAGCGACCAAATACATCCGGCCCGATTCAAAGAAGTTTTGGCGGAGCACCTGAAGGGGTTCCGTGAGGTGTTTGGGAAGTAATGGACAAGCGGCTTTCGCAAGGTATTCGTCACGAGGGTGCGCGAAGCAAGCCCCAAGGTTCAACTTTCCTCTGCACTTGGAGGCAAAGACATGGGCTCAGGAAACGGAATGCCGTGGGGCCAATAGCGCGGGACATTGTTTGGGCGAGGCCGGACCGTCGTGTCTTCTGGACCATCAAAAAGGAAATAGGGGCCGTCGGAATAGTAGGTTTGCATCTGGCTTGACTCTTCGGGATGGTTAGAGCCGGTTGGATTCTTGTCCTTGCTAATCATGATTGCTTTCCTTTCAACTTAACATGAAAACGGCACTGAGCCACCCATTCTTCGTCAATAAGGAGGGATACCTCGTACCAACCCAACGTTGGGAGGGTGAGCCGACTTAGCCGGAAATGGACTTTTACTGGTACAAAGCGATCTGGAAAGTTTAATTGATTTCTAACGAAATCTACTTCCTCGTCAGTCTCCAGGCAATTGACAACGACTTTGACAACTCCTTCGCCGTGACCGTTAATGAGAACCGAATAAATGGAAAAAGGATTGGCAAGGACCGGGGTGTGGTCGACCACCATGCTGTCAAAAGTCCCAATCAGAGAGATTTTTCGCGTTTTTTCCTCAATAATGACATAATCGCATAGCGTCATTCCGAGGGCAACGGGAATTGGGACCATGATTCCTATTCTATCATCCGGTGAATCAACTAGCCGGATCATAAAATAATATCGATAGAAAGGCGAATCAATTAGCCGCGCGGGTGCAGTTTCCAGTTGATGATTTTCGACTCGCCTCGCACGTTGTTTATGCCTTAGAATTAGTAAACTAATTATCTCGCCGGCGTTCCTTTCTAGGAAAGCCCTGCTTACTGCCCTGGTAGATTCGATCATTATCCGCGCGGAGTATTCTCTAATGCTGCGACGTCCCTTCTGTTTCTGCGTTCTTTGCGGCGTCATTGGCTTGCTTTTGGCTGCCCTCTACTGGCTAGCGCCTCAAGCGGCTCAGGCTCAAGAGGCGGCACCTTCCAAGGGACCGATCAGTTTCATCAACGATGTCGCGCCCATTCTGAAAGAAAACTGCTTCGCTTGCCATGATGCCAAAAAACGCAAGGGCAAGCTCGATATGACGACTTATGAAAATTTCCGCAAGGGAGGCGATAAGGAAGACCCGATCGTGCCCGGCAAGCCGGACGAGAGCTATATAATTGATGCGCTTCATGGCATGAATGCGGCGCGCATGCCGCCAAAGGAAGCCGGCGATGCGCTGCCTAAGGAAAAAATCGCGATCATTGAGCAATGGATCAAAGAAGGCGCCAAGCTCGACGAAGGCATCGCGCCGAAGGCCGAGTTGCCCCGTGAACTGCGTGTTCGCTGGAAGCCGCCCGCGCCGCCGCCCGTTTACAAATTCCCGGTGACCATCACCGCCATAGTTTTCACGCCGGATAACAAGAAATTGGTGATAGGAGGCCAACACGAGTTGACGGTCTGGGACATTTCGTCCGCCAAGCTCGAAAAACGCATCCATACGCGGGCCGAACGCGCTTATGGCATGCTCTTTCTGCCTGACGGCAAACTGGCGGTGGCGGGCGGGAGACCGGGCCAAGAAGGCGACGTTCGCATCTACGACATTGCCGGCGGCACTCCTAAAATGGAAAACGACATTGCCGTCCTTGATGGCCTGAACGACAAAGGCGTTTTCATCAAGCAGCTCTTGGACACTGACGACTCCGTTCTCTGCCTGGCCGCAAGTCAGGACGGCAAGAAGCTCGCCTCGGGCGGCTGTGATCGGATGGTCAATGTTTGGGATTTATCGGCCGGCTATGCCAATGCTAAACTGGAACAGTCCATTGAAAACCATGCGGATTGGGTCTTCAGCGTCGCGTTCGCGGCGGATGGCAAACACCTGTATACGGCCAGCCGGGATAAGACGGCCAAGGTCTGGGACTTATCAACGAAGGAATCCGTCCTAACGTTCCCCGATCATCAAAACACCGTTTACGGCGTGGCCGTCAAGGCTGACGGCAAACTTGGTTATTCCGTCGGCGAGGACAATCAATTGCGAACCTGGAACACCGCCGGCGAACAAGCCGGCAAACAGGTTCGTAATGCAAGCCAAGGTAAAGCGATCTTCAAAATCGTGCAGCATCCCAAGCAACCGCTCTTGGCGACTTGCAGCGCCGATCAAACCGTTCGCATTTGGAATGCGGACAAAGGCAGTCAGGTGAAGGAGCTGAAGGGCCACACCGACTGGGTCTATGCCGTGGCTATTAGTCCGGATGGCAACCTGGTCGCATCCGGCGCCTGGAACGGCGAAGTCAAAGTCTGGAAAATCGCCGACGGTTCCCTTGTCAAGGACTTCAACGGGTCGCCAGGATTGCAGCAGGCCAAAAAATAACTATTCGTTGTCCGGTAAGTGGTCAGTAATTTCAAAGCAAGGTCTAACGTTGCAACGAACAACGAACAACGAACAACGAACGAATTCGGACCGTCCGCAGCTACGCCCCTACTTAGCCGTTACCCCGGATGATCGTGATCCCCGTTTTGTCGTTCTCTGGGACAAGCTGGCGCTAGCTCCTGAACCGTTGCGCATCAGTCTCGCCGAATTCTGTTGGTTGCAACAATTTGATGGCCGACGGACCTTGCGCGATGTGCAAGCGGAGGCCATGAGTCAAGCGGGCGGCGAGCTGTTGCCCTTGGATCTCTTCACGTCCCTTGTAACGAAATTGGAGCAGGCACTGTTCCTCGACGGGCCTATTTTTCGTGCGAAGCTTGACGGACCCATTCGTGAGCCCTCCTGCATTGGCTGCTACCCCGCCCACACCGCGGCCCTGCGCAATCACATGCGCGCCTTGTTTATGGGACCCAACGGACCGGGTCTTCCGGATAAACCAAAAGCCGATGGCTCTTTGCGTGCAGCGCTATTGCCGCATATTGACTACGCCCGCGGCGGCACGACCTATGCCTGCGGCTTCAAAGAGATCTTCGAGCGAGCCGAGGCGTCGCTCTTTGTCATCATCGGCACTTCGCACTACAGCATGCAGCGCTTTACGCTGACCCGGAAGAATTTCAAAACGCCTTTGGGCATCGTCGCAACCGATCAAGACTATATCAATCGTCTAGTGAAGCACTACGGCGACGGGTTATTCGATGATGAGATGGCGCATCTTCCCGAGCACTCCATTGAATTGGAAGTCGTCTTCCTGCAGTACCTTTACGAAAAGCAGCGCGATATTCGCATTGTGCCGTTGGTGGTGGGATCATTTCAGGATGCAATTGACATCGGCCATTCTCCAAAAGAGCAGCCGGACATTAAGAAAATGATGAAGGCTCTTCGCAAAGTAGAAGCCGAAACGAAAGAGCCGATCTTCTACATAATCAGCGGGGACTTGGCCCACATTGGCTCGAAGTTCGGCGATCGCAAGCGGGTAGAAGCTGACGAGCTGAAGCATAGCCGTCTCAAGGATGAGGCGCTTCTGAAACATGCGGAAAACGCCGATCTAGAGGGATTCTACCGGCTCATCGCCGAGGAGAAGGACCGCCGCCGCATTTGCGGTTTGCCGCCCGCCTATACTCTGCTCGAAGCAATCCGCCCAAGCCGGGGCAAGCTGCTCCACTACGATCAATACGTGCATCCGCGCGGCGCGGAAAGCGTTAGTTTCGCCAGCGTGGCCTTCTATAAATGAGTTCAAGCGATACATGCCAACAGACAGCCGGCAGCGCTTGTCCGGCGCCGCCCTCTCTGCCTCTGACGGAAGTGTTGGAGCGCTTTAGGCGGGAGGCAGTGCACGGCGTCTGCGACACCGGTCGCTACCGCTGCCCTTACTTCACCTGGGGGCAAGGCCCGCCGCTGGTGTTCATTCACGGTCTGGCGGACAGCAGCCGCTCCTTTCTTCCCGTCATCGCCCTGCTTACCGGCCAGTTTCGCTGCATCTCCTACGAGCTTCCCAAGGGCCGCGGCGATCGAGCGCGCGTCTGGGAATATCGGCACGACGATCTCGTGGCCGACTTATTCGCTCTTCTCGATCATCTCGGTCTTCAGCAAAGTTACGTGTATGGTTCTTCGTTTGGCTCAACAATCGCCTTGGCGGCGGCCTACAAGCAGCCCAAGCGCTTGCCGAGGGTCGTCTTGCAGGGCGGTTTCGCGAACCGGCCGCTCTTCCGAGGTGAATTGCTGTTGGCGCGGATCGCTCGCTACCTTCCTGGAATCATGGGCGGATTGCCCTTGCGCGAACGCCTAATTCGCCGGGCTCACTTTGCTCCATTTGCTGGTCTTCCTGCGGAGGCCTGGCAATATTGCCTCCAGTGCACGGCCACGCCTCCGGTTTCCGCGACCGGCTATCATGCCCTAATTCTGAATCGGGTCGATTTACGTCCTTTATTGCCCGAAATTCGCCAACCCGTCTTGCTGCTCTGCGGCGATTGCGATCCCTTGATCGGGCGCGCGCATGAAGAAGTGCTCCTAAAGGGCCTGCCTAATGCCGACAGGATCACGATCAGCGGTTGCGGGCATACTCCCACCTTTACCCATCCCGAACTGCTGGCCGCACTAATCCGCGACTTCTTGACTCCGCCAGGCTAGGGGCGATGTCTGCGTACCCTTCTTTGGCGTCATTTCCTTCCAAGGCGGCCAATGTGTTGGCAGCCTTCAAAGGAAGACAACGAAAGCGCGCAAGCTGTTCAAGAATTGATCACCCACCCTCTACCCTCTAGCTCAATGTGTGCGGGTCTAGAGGGTGGGGCGCTTGAGCCACAGGGTCCTTGCGTCAGGAAAGCTTGGGAAAGGGTGAAGAGATGTAAAACGAGCAATCGTTTTCCGTTTTTCATCCTCTCCCACCCCTGATGAGAAACGGGGCCTTGGGTTGAAAAACGGGACCTAAGCTTGAAAAACGGAACCTAAAGTCTCGCTCGCCGGGAAGGCTCCTCTGATTTGGTTCTCTCCATTTCGCCTGACCCCCGTGGAAAGAAATGGAAAGCATTTTGGGGCGCTGGCCTGCGCCTGACAGGGGCTGAAAGCCTACTTCTGCTACGACACGGAGAAATGAATGGCAAGGACCTCTTTGCCGCCTTGTGGCGGGCCGAAATGAGCAATTGTTTTCCGTTTTTCACCTCACACCCAATGCCGTGAATACGGTCAACGTCGTCAAGGACATAGTCTTGTATCTTCCGGCCTGAAGGGCCGGTTCTATCAGCCCAGGTGGAAGACTTGGGACACGGATAAACGGAAACGTTTCGGCCCTGAAAGGGCCGTTCACCAGAGGCTCTGGGTCGGGCTGAGGGCGATCCGGGGGCGTCCGAGAGAAGCCTAAGGGATAAAGAATGAACGCCCCTTACCGGGCCGAAACGGCATCGCCACCGACCGGCAGATCGACCCTCCTTGTTCCCAGGCTCTGCCTGGGAACGCACTGCCGGAGAGGCTCAGCCTCGTGTCGGAGAGTAGGAGGAGCTAGAATGGTTTGCCCGGGGCGCTATCGAGGCAGAGCCTCTTGGCCAGCGCGTTCCCAGGCGGAGCCTGGGAACGAGGAAGCCGCTCAAAAGTAGTCGCTGGAAACCCAAATCGCCGTGACTGACCGGCAGATCGACCAACTGGTGTACGACTTGTACGGGCTGACGAAAGAAGAGATTAGAATAGTAGAGGGTGAAAAAAAGAAGGAGACGCAAGAATGAGCCAACCGTTAGCTGAACAGGTCTTGGATCAAATGAAGGACTTGCCTGCACGGCAGCAAAGGCGGGTCCTGGAGTTCGTCCGGGCGTTGGCGGCTTCCACACCGACGGGTGTGCCGGGCAAGAAGCTTGTGCCGTTCGCGGGAACCATCCCGGCCGATCAGGTGAAGGAACTGGAACGACTCATCGACGAAGGCTGCGAACGGATTGACGTGAATGGCTGGTAAGTATCTTTTGGACACGAACATCGTCATCGCTTTGTTTGAAGGCGCCCGTTCCGTTGTGCAAAGACTCGGGCGTGCAAGCCAAGTGTTTGTCCCCTCGATCACGGTCGGGGAGCTTTTTTACGGCGCCTACCAATCCACGCACGTTCAAGAGAATTTGCAACGCATTGAAGAATTTGTGGCGGTCAACACCGTCCTTGCGTGCGACGCCGCCACGGCAGAACTCTACGGTCATGTGAAGAGCCGATTGCAGAGTAAAGGCCGGTCTTTGCCCGACAATGATATTTGGATTGCGGCATTAGCTCGTCAGCACGGCCTAACATTAGTATCGCGCGATGTTCATTTCAAGGAAATTGAGAGGCTTCGTTTGGAGGCTTGGTAGATTTTCGGAGAGACGCTGAGTTGTGACGACCGATTCCACAGGACAGCCAAGCGCCAAGCCAAGCGTTTGCGGGTTCGCGTGGATAATCCTTTGACCTGGCTCGATGAGGTAGAACATGCGGCTGACTCAACATGAGATTTACGTTCGGGGCCTCGAAGCCCTACGCGACCGGCTCGGCCGAGCCGGCATGATTCGCTTCTTGCAACAATTTGAGACAGGTCAGGGCGACTATGCGCGCGAGCGCCGTGAATGGGTGGATCGCATGACGATGGACGAGCTTCGAAAAAAGTCGGCAATAGGCAAATCCCAAACGAAACGCCGCAAACATTCTTAGCAGCTTCTACGGTCGCTGGTCTCCCTCGTCGAGCAAATGCTGGCGCTGCACAAGCAACTAGCCTCCGCTGCACGCTGCACTTGACCTTAGTCTATCGCGCGTAAAAGGCCAAGGATCGCCGAGAGGCCTTCCCCTACCGCTTCGCCATTCATAACACGAATTCCCTTTTCGTAATACCGCTTTGCTAGGATAATGCTTTTAGGCGTTGACCGCCTTTGCGAATTCTACTCTGGGTATGCCATGAAGCGTGTTTATTTGCCGTTGCTGGTTCTGATCGTATTGGGCCTTACAAGCGAACAGGCACCCGCCCATTTCAACATGCTCTTGCTCGATAAACCGTCCGCGAAAATTGGCGACGAAGTTACGGTAACTTATCAGTGGGGCCATCCTTTCGAGCACCAATTGTTCGATGCTCCCAAACCGGAGAGCGTGTTCGTCTATTTCCCGGACGGAAAGAAGGCCGACATGAGCAAAAGCCTAAAGAAAACGGATTTGCCGGGCAGCGAAGGAAAGAGGGTTAGCGCCTTTCTCCTCGCTTTCAAGCCCGAACAGCGTGGCGATTATGTTTTTGTCTTGAAGACTCCGCCCATTTGGATGGCCGAAGAAAAGGAGTATTGGCAAGACGCCGTCAAGGTCGTGCTTCACGTCCGGACGCAAAAGGGCTGGGATGCCTGCGCTTATGACGCTCTCGAAATCAAACCGCTGACTCGTCCGTATGGCCTTCAAGCGGGCATGGCATTCCAGGCGGCGGTCCATGGCCCCGACAAGAAA
Source organism: Gemmataceae bacterium (assembly GCA_045802525.1). GTDB lineage: Bacteria > Planctomycetota > Planctomycetia > Gemmatales > Gemmataceae > JBJMQT01. The sequence continues at coordinate 133,644 of JBJMQT010000071.1, read as the reverse complement.
GGAAGGGAAGGTTTGCTGGTTGAGATAGAGCGTTACAACGCCAAGCCGCCTAATAACCTGCCTCCCGATGAACAGATTACCCGCACCGCCAAGACCGATGGCAACGGCGTCGTGACCTGCACGCTGACCGACCCCGGCTGGTGGTGCATCGCCGCCGCGGTAGATGGCGATTCGAAGGAACGCCAGGGAAAGAAGTACCCTTTGCGTCAACGCGTCATTCACTGGGTTTTTGTCGATGAAAAGCCTTAGTAGAACACCAAAGCGTCAGCACCGGCTCCTATGTTCTTAGCAATCGGCACTCCATACTCCGCCCTCCTCGCCATCCACTTGCCCGACAACGTCATTGCCGGGTCGTGGTGCCTGGGCGGCTTCGCGTTGGCAGCCCTTTTGATGTGGTACGGCGCCTGGCGAATTCGCGACGAGGAGATCCCGCGCGTTGCCATTCTCGCTTCCGCTTTTTTCGTCGCCTCGCAGATTCATGTTCGTCTCCCGGTAACGAGCGCTCATCTCCTTCTTAACGGCTTGCTGGGCGTAATCCTGGGAAGGCGAGCCTTGCTGGCGATCCCCGTCGGTCTATTCATGCAAATGGCGCTTTTCAGCCACGGCGGTTGGACAACTTTGGGCCTTAACGCCTGCATTATGGGATTGCCGGCTCTCCTCGCCTGCCTGGTCTTTGAAGGGATCCGGCGCACGCCGTTGCTTACGCGAAGCTGGTTTCGTTTCGTCCTCATTGCGTTGTGCACGCTAGTTTTTTTCTTGAGCCTGATCTATAGCGTGACAATCCTGATGACCAACCAATTGAACCACGCCGGCGAGCCGGATTTATCGGGGGCCAACGCCGTGACTTTTCATCCGGGCACGCTGCTGTTCATTTTTGCGGCGGCAGGAGCGGCGGCGTGGTTGGAAAGACGCCTCGATCATGGGCCGGAATTTGCTCTCGGTCTGCTGGTCGGAGAAATGACTGTCCTCGCGACTGTCGCTATCAATTCGCTCGTGCTGGTACTTGGCGGCATAGAAGACTTCGGTTCTTTGCCCCTATTCATACTGGTTCTTCATCTGCCTTTGGCAGTTATCGAAGGCATTATCCTTGGGTTTACGGTAAGCTTCTTGGCACGAGTCAAGCCGGAAATGCTCGGCTGGCAGGCGTTGGAAGCCGACAGAATCACTAAGAACGATTAGCTTGCCGGCCAGGCATGGTTCCTGTCTTCTTTGACCAGTCCGAGTGCATTAGAAGCCGTGCCCGTTCCAACGCCGTCCCCTTTCATTTTTCTGGGATACGAAGCCGACTAAGACGATGAGACCGCGCCATCAAGCCAACGACAAGCGTGGCGAACAGCATCTTCTTGAACTTCGATGACCAGTTCCTCTACTAGCTCCTCTTCCCCTGTCGTCAAATCGGTCGCAGACCACAATTCAACGAAACAACTTTTGTCATCAGCCGCAATCGATATGGCTGCACGCCGTTCCTGTTTGCAAACTCGGAAAACTTGGCTCGTCCATCCCCAATTAGAGCCACGTCATCGTAGAGAGAATCGAAGTGAGCCTTTATGTTTAGTACTGCATGGTCAGGATCCATTTTTATTGCCTATCTTAAAAGCTCTTCCGAGAGTGCTTTAAGAGCCTTCTTGAAAGCCTCTTGTGGCATTTCCTTCACCTGAAGAACGATTAACTTGCCGGCCAGGCATGGTTCCGGTCTTCTTTGGCCAGAAAGCTCTCTACTTCTCCAGCGGAAACAGCTCTTCAAGCGGCACCTCCCATTGGCCTAATCCAACGCTGACGACCGCGATATTGCGCTTGAAATCCACGCGCACCACACGGCCTGGTTGGTCGAATCGTGCCACGCGGACCCGATCGTTGGGCTGGAGCCTGGTTCGGATCTCTTTTAAGGCGGCGGCTTCCTCGGCCTGGCGCTCTACCTCCGCGGTTTTTTGCCGCAGTTCGTCGCGCTGGCGTTCGGCCTCGTGTTGAGCCTGAAGGGCGTCCTCGCGTGCTTTTTCCGCATCCTCACGAAGGCGCTGCAACTGGGCCATTTCCGGCGCGCGTTTCTGGCGGCGCTTCAAGTAACGATGGGCGCGCTTGAGAAGATCGCGGGGAAACTTAAGGCGGCGGGCAATCTTGAGCGCGTTGCTCATGCCGAATTGGCCGATGTGCAGCCGAAAGGTTGGCCGGAGCGTCTCCAGATCGAATTCCACAGCGGCATTCTCGGCTTGTTCATTGTTGAAGGCGTACGTTTTCAAATCACCCAAGTGGGTCGTCACCATCGCGCGGCATCCACGCTGATCCAGACCATCCAAAATGGCGCGGCCTAAAGCGGCGCCTTCGGTCGGGTCGGTGCCGGCGCCCAATTCATCAAGAAGGACCAGACTACGGTTATCGGCGGTTCTCAGGATCGAGGCAATGCGCGACATGTGCGAGCTAAACGTGCTGAGCGATTGCTCCAGGCTCTGTTCGTCGCCAATATCGGCCAGGATTTGGTCGAAGACCGGCGCCGCGCTCCCTTCTCCGGCAGGAATAAGCATGCCCGACTGAGCCATCAAACAGAGGAGACCGGTGGTTTTGAGCGTGACCGTTTTGCCGCCGGTGTTCGGGCCCGTGATGACTAACAGGTTAAATGGCTGGCCAAGTCGGACGTCGATTGGAACAACGGTTCGCTTTTCAAGCGCCGGTTCATGATTGCTCATTGACTGGCCCGTGTCCGTTGATTCGCCTTCGGAGCTTGCGACCTCGGGCTCGGCAACCGGGCTTTCATTGCGAAACAAATGCTCCAAAAGAGGATGGCGGGCCTGCCGTAGCCACAGGCGGCCTTCGGTGTTGATGTCGGGGGCATACATTTCAAAGTCACGGCCAAATCGCGCCTTGGCCGTGATCACGTCGAGTTGGGCCATCAGGTCTATCGCCAAGGTAAGCGGCTTGGCGACTTTACTGACATCCGCCGTTAATCGGCGCAAGATACGGCGAATCTCCCGATCTTCTTCACTTTTCAAGACCGATCGCTCGGCACTCAAGCTTGCGACCCCGGCCGGCTCAATGAAAACCGTTTCGCCGGTGCTGCTGGTCCGATGAACGACGCCCTGGAGCTTGTGGCGATGATTGACGGCGACCGGCAAAACGTAATGGTCGCCGTTCACGGTTGCATTGGGATAACGGAGAATTTTGCGGAGTTCCGGGTCGCGCAGCAGGCGCTTGATCTGGTTTTGGACGCGGTCTTCGACCTCGGCCATTTGTTGGCGAATGCGCGCTAAGTCCCTGCTCGCCATGTCTAAGACGTGGCCGCGCGTGTCAATACAACCGGCGATCGCCTTGGCCACAACGCCCAAATCTTCAATAGGCGCCAACAGATCCGCCAAGCCCTGAAAGCGTTCCGCGAGCCGCATGCGATAGCGATAAATGTTGCCGGTGCATGCCAGCGTGTCGGAAATCTCCAAGAGCTGCTCGGCCGTCAGCATCGAGCCGATGACGGCCCGGCGAATTAACATGCGGACATCGTGCAGTCCGCCAAAAGGCGGCGTCTGCCCCATGCCCAGGGCAGCCACCATCTCGGTCACCAAGCTCAGCTCGTGGCGTATCGGCTCCGCAACTTTCTTCGGGAGGATCTGACGAGCCAGCTCCTTCCCTAAGGAACTCGCGGCATAACCCGCGAGCAGCTCGCGAACCTTATCGAATTCGAGCAAAGCGAGGGTATGTGGGTCCATTATCTTATCGTTGTCCATTCCACACAGGACAGGCAAACCGCCGGCGCGGTTCGTTACTATCAATTCATTCTAACGAACGAATGCGCCGTTTCTTGTTGCCAGCGCCCGGCCAGGCCTTTACAGTGTTGGCAACAATCGCCAGTTCCCTAAGGAGACTCCCATGCGAACCGCCGCATTTATCGTGCTCTGTTTATTTACCGGGGCCGCTTCATCCGCCGACTTGCCTCGGATGAAGTTTAACGAAGTCAAGGAAGTGGCGCCGGGAGTCTTCTTCCGCTATTCGGCGATCAGCGCCACCGACAAAGACGTCGTTTTCGGCGGCAGCAATAATATCTGGGTCGTGTTCGAGGACCACGTCGCCGTGATCGACGCCAACTTCCCCAAGGAAGCCGGCGACGTCATCGCGGCTATAAAAAAGACCACCGACAAACCGATCCGCTATGTCTTCGATACGCATCACCACGGCGACCATGCCTACGGAAACGCGGTCTTCGCGCAGGAAGGCGCCAGTGTTGTTGCCCAAACCAATTGCGCCCGCCTGCTGCGGATTGATGGGCCCAAGGAGTTTGCTGAGGCGGGCAAAGGACCGGCGGGTCGCAAAGACGTTGCCCAAAGCAAGCTCAAGACTCCCAATGTCGTCTTTGACGACAAGCTTGTACTGGATGATGGTACCCAACGGATCGAATTTCGGTTCATGGGACATGCCCACACGGCTGGCGACGCTGTTGCTTACCTGCCTAAGCACAAGATCCTGTGCACGGGCGATGCCTGCGTCAACGGCGCTTTTAACTTCATGGGCCATTCCGACTCGGCATCCTGGATTCGCGCCCTTGAACGCATGCAACAACTGGATGTAGAGCTCGTCTGTCCCGGCCATGGCCAGATCGCCGGCAGGGATCTTTTTGACAAACAAAAACGCTACTTCGTCGAACTCCGCGACTATGTCCGCAAAGGAATTGAAGCCGATAAGAACGTCGATGATCTTATCAAGGACATCAACTTCCCCTGGTACAAGGAATGGACCGGAACGGACCCTGCCGGGGACAACGTCAAGCACGTCTTTGCGGAATTGACCGGCCGCATTGCTCCCTGGGATCTGAGGGAAGATTTCGGAATCTACGAAGGCCCCTCGCCGACAAAGGACACGGCCGGCTGGAAACCGCCTCGGCGCATCGTCGTCCCCAACCTGATGCCGGCCCGTTTGGCGGAGCTGAAGCGGGTCGCTCCGGAAGTGGAGTTCATCCCCGTTAAGACGGTGGAGGACGCTGCCAAGTATGTTGAAGACGCCGATGCCGTATTGGGTTTTTGCTCGGCCGAAATCGTCAAGGCGGGCAAGAACCTCCGTTGGGTGCAATCCGGTCATGCGGGGATTGACAAGGAGTTGACCCCTGAAGTGGTCCAAAGCAAGGTTGTTCTCACAAACATGCAGCGCGTCCACGGGCCTAATGTCGCCGACCAGGCGTTTGCACTCTTGTTGTGCCTGACGCGTGGAATGCGCGACATCCTGCCCAGCGAGGCGAGTGAAGCCGCTTGGAAGAAACCAAAAACCACGCAACAAGAACTCCATGGCAAGAGGATGGTGCTCGTCGGTCTGGGCGGCATAGGCACGCAAATCGCCCGCCGCGCGGAGGCGTTTGGCATGCGCGTCCGGGCTATTGATCCCAAGGACATGGAACGGCCGGCATTTGTTTTCAGCCTGGATAAGCCTGCAAAACTCATGGATTTGCTGCCTCAGGCTGACGTTGTGGTTTTGGCATGCCCGCTGACAAGTGAGACGCGCGGCTTGTTCGGTGAGAAGCAATTTGCGTCGATGAAGAAATCGGCCTATTTCATCAATGTTGGCCGCGGCGGTCTTACCAATACGCCTGCGCTGGTCGACGCCCTGGAAAAGAAGAAGATTGCCGGCGCCGGGCTGGATGTCACTGATCCAGAGCCATTGCCGGCGGGCCACGCGTTGTTGAAGTTGGATAACGCCGTTGTTAGTCCTCATGTCGGCGCTAATTCACCCGAGGCGAAAGAACGCATGTGGCGCGTCTGGCGAGAGAACGTCCGCCGTTTCGTCGCCGGCGAGCCGCTTTTATGCGTGGTGGATAAGGGCAAGGGGTACTAAGTATGGCACTGGGCCTGGCATGAACCACCGTCTTGATGGTAGGCTCTATAGGAGATTAGCGGCTACTCACAAGAGGTTTATTCGTGAATCGCAATGGCAAGAAACCAAAACGCAATAAGCCCGTGGTTCGTGAAGGCGAACCCGTGCCCGGGTCAATCCTTTGCCGTTATGAAGGCAAATACATTGTTTTCAGCCACGAGGAGCAGCGCGTTATCGGAGAGGGGATACAGAGGAGGAAGCATTCAACCAGGCCAAGGCTTCAGGAATAGGCGGGACATGGCATTACGCTTACGCAGACCGCAGCGATCAGTCCTTAATTTAGGCTTCACATGCGGTTTCCCTACACCGAAGTTAAGCCGGGGATTTTCCGACCTATTGCCAATATGCTGATTTCGGGGCCAGCCGGAACAACGTGGACGGATGGGCTGTTGGATACGGGCGCGGACAGAACAGTCCTAACTATGAAAATAGCCCAGCAATTGGGAATCGATGTCCTCGCCCTAACGGAAAAGTGGACAGTCGCGTCAGCGACTGGCCAGAACGTTTCTTGCAAGATCACGAGGCTTCCCTTTTTATTGTTTCGAAAACCAAAGCGAGTTACGTGGTTAGCTGAAGTAGCAATCGCGATAGAGCCAATTCAGAGACCACTTTGGGGCTTCAAGGGATTTCTCGAATACTTCCGTGTTACCTTCGATGGCCCGAAACGCTTAATTACACTGAACCCTGGTCGGAATCTGCCCAGTACGATTCCGACCTCCTGAGTCCCATCGTCATGGTGCAAATCTCGGCCTCCTTTCTGGAAAGTCAACTGGATTTGGCTGACACGTTGCGCGCCCGGAGATCTCACATGTTTTCTCCGCAAGATTTACCGGGGCGCTATGGTCGAGTCGTTAAATCAGTCGATCACCTTCTGGAGGTTTTTGGCTGCGAAGCTGTATTGGGGGGCGGCTGGGCCGTCTGGCATCATGGTTTCATCGGTCGGGTGACACAGGACCTGAACGTTGTTGTACCGGCCAATGCGGTGGATTCGTTGCTAAAAGCAGCGGTGTCTGGATTTGAGATCTTGGCGCAAAAGCCAGGACGCTGGCCAAAACTGCTGCACAAAGAGACAAACATTCAAGTCAATATTCTTCCCGAAGGCGCCAGGCCAGGCGTCGCCTCCAAGTTGGCGCCGACGACCATCCCAAGTCCGGCTGTCATGGGTGCAAGCGGCAGTTTGTTGCGTTACATCAATTTGCCTTCCTTGATCGAATTAAAGCTGGCTGCCGGGCGGGCACGGGATGAGGCGGACGTTGTTGAATTAGTGCGCGTCAATCCGGAACATATCGACGCCCTGCGTATACATCTTGCCGGCGTCCATACTGAGTATCTAAATCATTTCAATCGGCTTGTGCAACGCGCTCGAGAGCAAGCGGATGAATGAGCGGCGAATATTTGTTTTGCCGCTTGCATTCCTAAAACAACCTCATGTCCCATTCCCCCGATGTCCTGATCCTCGGCGGCGGCGTCATTGGCTTGACGACCGCCTATTATCTGGACCGAGAAGGTTTCTCCGTTGCCGTTATCGATAAAGGAGAAATGGGCAAGGAAGCGTCATGGGCCGGGGCGGGCATAATTCCGCCCGGAAACCCTGACCGGACATCGGCCCCTTACGAGAAGCTGCGCGCCCTCAGCTCCGCGATGTATCCGGGCCTCTCTAGGGAACTGCTCGAAGCAACCGGCATAGGCAATGGTTATTTCGTGTGCGGCGGCCTGGAATGGTTGGAGGCCGACGAAGAGTCCATTGTCGAGGCTTGGCGAGACGAGGGAATTGAATTCGTTTACGCCGAGCCAGGCCAAATTCGCCAACTGCAGCCCGCGCTCAGCGCGGAATGCTCATCGGCTTATTTTTTGCCAGGGATGGCGCAAGTCCGTAATCCGCGACACCTCAAAGCCTTGCTGGCATGGTGCAGCGGGCGCGTTGAACTCTTGCCTCACCATATCGTTCAAGCATTTGAGCGCAAAGGCGATCGTGTAATCGCGGCGATTACGGGAACCAGTCGATTTCAAGCCAACCAATTCCTTATCGCCACCGGTGCGTGGACGGACGGCATATTAAGTCAGATCGGCTTGCAGGCGGGTATCCATCCCGTCCGCGGACAGATCGCCCTCTTGAACACAGGCCAACCGCTCCTCACGCGTATTCTTCTCCAGGGAAGACGTTACCTGGTCTCTCGCAACGACAGCCGCGTGTTGGTCGGCTCAACCGAAGAGGATGCCGGCTTCGAAAAACGGACTACGGCCTTTGCCATTCAAGAACTGCTGACCTTCGCGCAGTCTTTGGTCCCGGGGCTTGCCCGTGCCGAAGTGGAAAAGTGTTGGGCCGGCCTTCGACCTGGAAGTTCGGATGGGCTGCCTTTCTTGGGACGCGTGCCCGGATTCGACAATTTGTTCGTCGCAGCCGGCCATTTTCGGTCGGGCATCCAGCTTTCCCCAGCGACGGGCCTGGTGATGGCTGAGTTAATGGTCGGGAAAAAGCCGACAATACCGCTTGATAGGTTTAGCATGGATCGCCGGCCCGCGCCGCTCGGCCAAACGGCATTTCGGTCTTGAGGAACTTCCACTAAAATCACTTCACCTTCGCCATAGTTCTCCTTTTCCGACGAAATGCTTAACAAGAGCAATGGATTAAGGAAAATGGGTTCGTACGCATGGCCGACCTGAGCACGCGTTCTCTGACGAGCCAGATTGCCGACGACCTCGCCTGGCTTGAAGAGCATTGTCGCGCGCAGGGCGGTCAGGGAGTCCAGGCCGGTCAGTTGCGCTTGGCCGCAGCCTTGGTGCGCGATTGCATTGGGCCGTATCTGGACGATCAGCCGGTTACGCCGCTCCATTTGGTCGTCGTAGGCGGCGCGGGAGCGGGCAAGAGCACGGTGGCAAATCTCCTCAGTGGCGCGTCCGCGGCGGAGGCCAATCCGCAGGCCGGTTTTACGCGCCATCCTATCGCCTATACAAGCGGCAATGGCGTCCTTGCCTGGGCCGGTCATTATGGCTTTCTTGGGCCCTTGCAGCGCCTCGCCGAGCCCGGCCCGGCAAATTTGGACGCCGACGTTTATCAAGTCCGCCAGGTTCAAACTGATGCCGGCGGCCTTGACCTACTCAAGGACCTAGTGATTTGGGATTGTCCGGACATGACGACTTGGGCGGCCAGCGGTTATGTGCCGCGTCTGCTCGAGGTCGCCGGTTTGGCGGACATCGTCGTCTACGTCGCATCGGACGAGCGCTATAACGACGAAGTGCCGACCCAGTTTTTACGGCTGCTCCTGCAAACCGGCAAGCCGGTCATTGTGTGCCTTATGAAAATGAAGGAGGCGGATGCCCCGGCCATCGTCTCTCACTTCCAACGCGAAGTGCTGGCTCGCATGCCGGGTCCTGTTGTTGCCTGCTTGGCCATTCCGTTCATGACGGCCCAGGAGCTAGCGGATCCGGCCCGGATGGCGCCCCGCCATCGGATTCCGTTGCTCAACCAGGTGGCGGTAATCGCCCGGCCGGCCAAAGCGGCCCGCGAGCGCTCCGTGCGCGGCGCGGTGCAGTTCCTGGGATCGCATACCGAGACTCTTCTGGCCTCGGCACAAAACGATGTCGCCGCGCTCCAGGGCTGGCGGGGAATAGTTCAAACGGGCGAAAGGGAGTTTGATAGCAGGTATAAGCGAGAATACCTTCAGAGCGAAAAGTTTCAGCAGTTCGATCAAGCCTTGGTCCGACTAATCGACTTGCTGGAATTGCCGGGCGTCGGCAAGGTGGTGAGCAGCGCACTCTGGGTATTACGGACGCCCTATCGCCTTCTCAAGGGATGGGCTGCCAAAGCCCTCGTTCGCCCCGATGCCGCCGCTTTACCGGAAACCGCCACGCTGGAACAAGCCCTCGACGGCTGGCTCGATCTCTTGCGCAAAGAGGCGGTTCGGCGGGCAGGCAGCCATCCGCTCTGGGCACACATCGAACAAGGTTTTCTGAGCGGCCTTGCCGACAAAGCTCGCGAGCGCTTTCAGCAGGGCTACCGTGGTTTTCAGCTAGGGCTGGCGGAGGAAGTGGATCGAACGGCACGGGCGATCTACGAAGAAATGGAGAAAAGCCCCGCGCGCTTGAATACGTTGCGAGGCATGAAATTCGTCATGGACACCGGCGCCATTGCCGGCGCCGTGGTGGCCGGTGGAACGACGCTGTGGCACGACATCATCCTCGTGCCCCTCGCCGCAGCGATTACCCAGCAACTGGTTGAGTTCATGGGCAAAGGCTACGTGGAAACGCAACGTGAATCGGCCCGGCAGCGCCAGATGACGCTTATGACTCAGTATATCTCCGGCCCGTTGGCGGAATGGCTGATCCAATGGCCGGCAACCGGCGGGTCGGCTTACGAACGACTTCAATTGGCTTTGCGGCGCTTGCCGGCGGCCATGCAGCAGTTGCAGACCGCGGTCAGCCAACATTTTGAGTCGAAGGAGAAAGCGCCGACTTGATGAACGCCACCCTTACCGCACCTGAACCTCTCTTGCGCACCCTGGCGCCGGCGCTGCGCCAACTCCAGCGAAGTCTGCGCAACTGGCTGGACTTGCCCGATCACCGCTATCCGCTGTCCACTATCACCCGGGCCACGCTGGAAGGCCTGGCGACCGACCTGCATCGCCAGGCCGAAGCTCTCGACGTGGATCGGCCAATGCTTGTCATTCTGTTGATGGGCGGCACGGGAGTGGGTAAGTCAACTCTTCTCAACGCCTTGGCCGGCGGAGCGATTGCACAGGCTTCCTTTACGCGGCCCACGACACGCGATCCCGTTGTCTATTATCATCAATCCGTACACTCCGAAAGGCTTGATCCGGCTTTGCGCCATTGCCGGCTGGCCCCCCACGACCGGCCGGGCCTCGAGCAGAAGATCATCGTGGACACGCCCGATCTGGACAGCAATGACTTGGCCAATCGCGACAAACTGATGGCGCTTTTGCCCGTGGCCGATGTGGTCTTATACGTAGGATCCCAAGAGAAATACCATGACAAGCTCGGCTGGGAGCTATTTCTCCAGCAACGTCGCCGCAGGGCCTTTGCTTTTGTTCTCAACAAATGGGACCGATGCCTGCCGACCGGCACGGCCGGGTTGCGTCCCGATGACGATCTGCTTCGCGACCTGAAGGCGGAAGGATTTCAAGACCCCCTGCTCTTTCGCACCTGCGCGCAGTATTGGATCGATCAAGAAAAGGAAAAGGATCACGCTGATGCGGGGGGCGGGTCAAATGGCTCTCAAAGCAATGACTCGCTTTCAAATCCGGCGAGCTTCAACCATCAATTGCCGGAGGGAGAGCAGTTTCCAGAGCTTCTGGCCTGGCTGGAGAAAGGGCTTACGCGGCTGGAAATCGAGGCCATCAAAGCTCGAGGAGTCAGCCAACTTTTGCAACACTTGCAAAGCGCCTTGACGACCGCCTGCCCTCCCGATTTGACGGAGGAAGCCGCCCGCGTCAGCAAGTCTTGGCAGCATCTCCTGCATGAAGAAGCCGAGACCAATGCGGTCATTTTGCTCAACAGTCTCGAACCCTATCAGCGCGAAATCGAACATCATTTCGCCGTGGAAGGCCAACGGCGTTTCCGCGGTTTGATGGCCAGTTATCTAAATCTCTTCACGCGTGTCCGCTTCGTAGGCACCAATCTGCGCGACCGCATTCCGCTTCTGCCGAAGTCCAAGAATGCCGCGGCGGCGCCGGCAACCTGGGACCTTGCCGCCTTCACGCGGGCTTGCAGCGACGTTGCCGCGACGCGGCACCTGGACGCTCGCAGCAAGGCCCTGTCCAATCGCTTGCTCGTGGAGGCGGATGCCTTTGGCTTCCCGCTTAATCTTTTAGCCGAACCGGTGGAGGCGGCATCCAAGCTCGATTGGCGCCAGCGCTATTCGCAGACGCTTATTGAAATCGTTCATGAAGTGGAACAACAATGGTCACGGCCTACCGGCGGCCGCCGCTGGCTCCAAGGCACTTTGGTGCTGCTGGCCGATTGGTTGCCGCCGCTGGCACTGCTGGCAGCGCTTGCTCAGTTGCTCTGGCGGTTCTTCGATCCCATGGGCAAGGGCTATCCGTCGCCCCAGCTCTTTGACATTTTCTTGCCAGTCATTATTGTCCTGGTCGTGCTGGTGATTCTGCACTTATTGATCGCCTCGCTGCTGCCTTTGCGCTGGCCTGCCATTCGCGGTCAATTTCAGCGCGAATTGGAACGGCGTCTCCTCAAAGAGCTGGAAAACGCTTACAGCCCTGTTCCCGGAGATGTGACCCAAGCGCTTTTAGCAGAGCGCAAGCAGATGCAAAAGTTGCTTGGTGAAACACGCGAGGTCGCCGATTGGCTCGAGCAGCGCGAGCAAGCCGCCAGCATCGGCGGCCTGTACGGAAATTAATTCGTACGTGAGCCTCTAGTGGGCTCGCAGCTTTTGTCCCAGCGCGTCCGACAACGCTTCTATAACGAGCACGAGCTGGACGCGCCGATCGAGATGCTCGTCCGCCTCCAGGCAGCGCTCGAGCAAGGCCATCAAATCGTCCGCATCAACCTGATTAGCAAAGTCCTGCAAAGCCGGCAATTCGTCTTCCTCGGCGGCGTGCGGAGCACCGCCTTGGCTGATTGCCAAGGCGTCGCTGAAAAAGGCTATTAACAACTTGAGCACCCGTGCGGCGCGGCGGCGTTGCACCGCGGCTTCTTTCCCGGTTTCCTCCACGAACTCATGCCAGCTCCTGGACAAACCAACCGAATCAACCGGCTTGCGTGTTAGACCGCTCAGGAACTTCTTGCGAAATTTCCACAGCTCGGGATCTGCTAAATCCCGTGCCTGGCCCGGGCTGCCGTCGCTTAGCCGAACCAGCCGTTCCAGCAGAATCGGATCCTCCACACCTTCGGCCTGAAGCAGTTTGGCGACCAGTTCGGGAGCCAGCGGAGTAAAGGGCACGGTTTGACATCGCGAGCGGATGGTCGCCAACTGGCGATCGGCGCTCGTGCCGATGAGAATAAGAACGGATCCGGGGGGCGGCTCTTCCAGCGTCTTGAGGAAGCAGTTAGCCGACTCCTCGTTTAGGTCGTCGGCATCGTCCACAAGGGCGATTTTTCCATGGCCTCGCGCAGACTTCAGGGAAAAGCAACGGCTCAGTTCGCGCATGGTATCAATGGGCACTTCCAGTTTGTCTTCAGGGCGGCCGGCGATGTGCAGATCAGGGTGGTTGCCCGCATCAACGAGCAAACAGGCCGAACACCGATCGCACGCTTCGAAGCGCTCGGCAGCCCGGTTCTCGCAAAGCAGTGTCTTGGCTAATTCCACGGCGAAGAGCCGTTTGCCGATGCCGGCCGGCCCGGTGAACAAATACGCGTGAGCCAGCCGGCCTTGGCGAACCACGCGGGCGAAAGCCTGCACCTGGACGTCATGCCCCCAGACCCGGTTCCAGGACACGGGCCACCTCCTCGCAAATAGCTCGATGAACGTCCTCAACGGGCTGGTCGGCTGACACGACACGGATATGAGCCGGGTCCAGCCGCGCTTCTGCCAAAAAACCGTTGCGCACCTTGGCGTGGTAATCCGGGCCGCGCTTTTCAACACGGTCGGCTGGGCGGCCTCGGCGTGCGTCCGCTTCTTGGGGAGTCAGATCAAGAACTATTGTCAGGTCCGGGATGAGATTGTTGGTCGCTACGCGCCCGATCTCCCAGAGCCGGGCCGGATCGAGTCCGCCGGCATGGCCCTGGTAGACCACGTTGGCCAGGAGAAAGCGATCGGACACGACCGCATTGCCTTGTTCAAGCGCGGGTCGAATAACTTCCGCGACCAGTTGGGCGCGGCTGGCCATGAACAGGAGCATTTCGCAGGGCAAGGCCATGTGTTGCCGATGGCCCAAGAGCAGGTCGCGCAGCACATCACCGACCGCGGTGCCGCCCGGATCGGCGCATTCGGTCACCGCATAGCCGCGCTGGCGCAGCCAAGTCGCCAACAGCAAACACTGCGTCGATTTGCCTGTGCCGTCTAGTCCGTCCAGGGAAATGAAAGGGGCTCGGCGCCTTGGCACGTTGGATTAGACCTCTTTCTCCGGATCTGCTTCAACGAGACCCAGGATCTGACCGACTTGTAAAGGATCCCGAGGCAAAACGTGTTTTTCAACTACCCGCCCCGTCGCCGGCGCCGCCACGTCAAAGGTGGCCCCGTTGATCAGAACCTCGACGAGTCGATCGCCCTCGAACACTAAATCGCCCACGTCGGCGAACCAGACGCTCAAGCGGACAGCGCTGCCGCCTAGATCAGGCAGGATGATCGGTGTGCGCATAGACCTCTGCCATTTCATCGGCGTGGTAACTGGAGCGGACGAAGGGACCACTGGCCACATGGGCGAAGCCCAGCGAGCGAGCCAAGACCGCGAGGTCGTCAAATTCCTCCGGCGGCAGGTAGCGGGCTACCGCCACATGCTTGAGCGTCGGCGTCAAATACTGCCCCAGCGTCAACGTGTCACACTGAACCGCGCGAAGATCCGCCAAGACGTCTAAAAGCTCTTCGGCAGTCTCGCCCAATCCCAGCATGAGGCCGCTTTTTGTCACCGTCTGGGGAGAACGGCGCTTGACATGATCCAGCAGATCGAGGCTGCGTTGGTATTCGGCCCGGCCGCGAACCTTCTTGTAAAATCGCGGCACCGTTTCCATGTTGTGATTGTAAACTTCCGGGCGCGCATCTAATACGCGGTCAATGCTCGCCTTGTCGCCGAGGAAATCGGGCGTCAACACTTCAACGACGGCACCCGTCCGCTCCCGGACCGCCATGACACAGCGGTAGAAGTGGTCGGCGCCGCCATCGGGCAAATCGTCGCGCGTTACGGAAGTGATAACGACGTGGCGTAGGGCTAGCCGAAAAGCCGCCTCGGCAACCCGCTGCGGTTCGTCGTCTTCCAGTTCCTCGGGCGTCCCCCGCGGCACGGAGCAAAAGCCGCAAGGGCGCGTGCAGACGTTGCCAAGGATCATGAAGGTGGCCGTGCGCCGAGAATAACATTCGGGTCGATTAGGGCAGCGGGCGTTTTCGCAAACCGTTTCTAAGCGAAGCTCAGTGAGCAGATTTTGGGTAAAGAAGTTCTCATTTCCGCGCGGCAAGTCGCGCTTTAGCCAGGCGGGCAAGCGCTTGGAAGATGACGCACGATCAACCACGGTAAGTGGTTTCATTCAATATTCCCCCGTCCGGGAGCATTTGCACGAATTTAGCACCACCCATTTGATTCATTCTAGAGAACTGCCACGACTTTAGGGAGCGGCGCCTCTCTTCGCTGAGGCCGTCCCGATGTCGCGGCCCGGCGTTGGTATCTACGGCATGCCAAGTGCCCTAGCGAAGCCCGGAGATCCATTCGCCTAACGATCGCCCAGTTAATCCGGCGAGCAGTCACACTTGGCTGCCGAAATTGGCCCGCATCTTAAAAAGGGACCGCTCAGACACAAAAGGAAATGCATCAGTATGGCCGATTCCGCCGATCCGACAAAAAGTCTTCAACGAACCTTCTATTTCATGGCTTCGTTGATCCTCGTATTCGGCCTGCTCTACTGGGCTCAACATGTCCTGATTCCGCTGGCCCTGGCGATCTTGTTTACATTCATTCTTAGTCCCGCCGTGGCGATCCTTCAACGCAAAGGTCTGGGCCGTGTGCCGTCCGCGATTATCGTTATGTTGGCTGCCTTGCTCCTTGTCATCGGCACGATGTGGATCGTGCTGCGGCAAATGGACAGTCTCGCCAAGGAATTGAGTGAAGAAGGATTTCGCCAACGGCTCAACGACAGGATCGGCCGATTGTTATCTGCGAGTTCCGACGGCTTTCTTCACAATTTTCAAGATGTCGCCAACCAAGTCACGGCGATCGTTCAACAGAAAACCAGGGGCGCCGCAAACACGGGCGCCAACGGCGATCAACCCATCCAGACGGTTCGGGTCGAGCAATCTCCGTTCAGCGAGATTCTGTCGGCCGCCGGACCTGCCGCCGAGTTTCTCGGGACCGCCGCGCTCATCGTCGTGCTGGTCGCGTTCATGCTGGTCAAGCGGGAAGATTTGCGTAACCGGCTGGTACGCCTCTTCGGCCATGGACGCCTAATCGTTACGACGCGGGCATTCAACGAAGCCGGCGACCGCATTAGCCGTTATCTGGTCATGCAGGTATTGATCAACGCGCTATTTGGCGTCGTGATCATGGTGGGACTGGCTCTCTTGGGAATTCGCTACGCGCCGCTGTGGGGTTTTGTCTGCGGCCTGTTGCGTTTTATCCCCTACCTCGGCACCTGGGTTGGCGCCGGCCTTCTGGAACTTTTCTGCGTTGCCACCACCGACGGCTGGCGCGATCCGCTCCTGGCTTTTGCCCTATTTCTTGTCCTGGAAATCGTCGTCGCCAACGTGGTCGAGCCGCTGCTGTTTGGACACAGCACAGGCGTGTCGCCTTTTGCTCTACTCGTCGCGGCGGCGTTTTGGCTTTTCATGTGGGGACCGGTGGGACTTATCTTATCTACGCCGCTCACGGTGTGCCTGGTTGTTCTGGGTAAATATGTGCCTCAATTAGAGTTCTTCGACGTAGCGCTAAGCGATGAACCCGTCTTGGATCCCGAGGTCAGCTACTATCAAAGGCTGCTCGCTCACGACCAGGACGAAGCCATCGAACTCGTCGAACAGCACATTGAGGAGAAGCCGCTGGAAACCGTCTATGAAGAAGTTTTGCTTCCGGCGATCGTGTTGGCCCGGCGCGATGAAGAACGGGGCGATCTCTCCGAGCATGATGCGAAATACGTCTTCGAATCGACGCGCGACACCCTCCGCAACATCGTAGCGCCGGTCGTGGCAACTGAGCAAGGCGAGGAGGGAAAGAAACCGCCATCCAAAGAATGTGTGACGATCCTGGGTTGCCCGGCGACCGATGAGGCCGATGAACTGGCTTTAGAAATGTTCCAATCGTTCCTGTTTCGAAATGGCTGCCAATTCGAGATGTTGTCTTCGCATACGCTTACTTCGGAAATCCCGGCCAAAATCGAGGAATTTCGCCCGGCGTTAGTCATCATTTCCGCAATCCCGCCCGGCGCGCTGGCGCACGCCCGCTATCTTTGCAAGCGGCTGCGCAGCCGATTCCCCGACCTCAAGATGCTGGTGGGACGGTGGGGCGCCAAAGGCGACAGCGGTCGCATCCAGGATCGCTTGAGTTCGGCCGGCGCCGACTACGTGGGGTTCACTTTTGAGGAAAGCCGCTCCCAGATCGTGCCCTTGATTCAGGTCGCCGCTTCTCCCGACGCCGAACCAGCCGGGAAGAAGCCCGAGCCGGCGTTAAGCCATTGAGGCGAAATGCAACTTGCTTTTCGCGCCGCAATCCAGTTTGCTATCAAATCAATGGCGTGACCGCGTATGGCGCACATGCCCGCCTTCCGAGACATTTCAAGCAAGGAGAGTTTACCGTGAAGCCTTTTTCGTTTTTGAGCCTGGCTCTCGCTCTGGCCGCATCGACTACCCTGGCTAATGGTTCTGCGCAAGCGGCGGACAAAAACCCCAAGGTCCTAATCTCGACGTCGATGGGCGACATTGAGGTGGAGCTTTTCCAGGACAAAGCCCCGGTCACCGTCAAGAATTTCTTGAGCTATGTGGATGACAAGTTTTATGACGGCGTCATCTTCCACCGCGTCATTTCCAATTTCATGATCCAGGGCGGCGGCATGGAGCCGGGCCTCAAGGAGAAGAAGACCAAAGACCCCATTAAGAACGAGGCCGACAATGGCCTTTCCAACGACCGCGGGACCATTGCCATGGCCCGTACTTCGGAACCGGACAGCGCCTCGGCACAGTTTTTCATTAACGTCAAGGACAATAAGTTCCTCGACCACCGCAGCAAGAAACCGCAAGAGTATGGCTATTGCGTTTTCGGCAAAGTGGTCAAGGGAATGGACGTCGTCGATAAGATCAAGGAAGTGGAGGTCCAGGACAAGGGGAATAATGAAAAGGTTCCTGTAAAAGACGTGGTCATCAAGTCCATTCGCCGCGTCAAGGAATAATGCTATTATCGGTCATGATTGGCGGTTTGCAGCGAAAATGGCGTGGTTTAATCGGAGCTTGGGGCGTATCACTCTTTTGATTGGGTACTCTTGAATACGGCACCGTGCCAACAAAGACTCTAAACCAGAAACCGTCTGAACGTCCTGCCTTCAAAGTCGGCGACCGTGTGAGAGTGCGCGTCGGACTGGAAGACTCATTGGGAACGATTGTCGAGGATCGCGGATGGCTTGGCTCAGGCGGCCCGGCGCCTATTCCGAATCAAGGTCGAATTTGACCCTCCAATGTAATCTTTGTCGAACTGCCCGAGGAGGAGCTTACCGCCGCGCCGCAATTGGGCTGAGCCTTCCTGGCCTGCTGCGGCTCCCAATCCTTGAAGAGCGCCCAAGCACAAGAGTAGCCAAACCGTAGCCCGGCCACTCAGGCCCATCGATGGTCCTCACCTCCTGGGTTTTTGCATCATCAGGAAGTTGGCGAGAAAACCGGATAGCACACAGCCACGAATGAAGATCTCGACCAGCCGAGGTCCGGCATTCTCCCCCCAATCCCTCTCTCCTGAGTACAGGACGGGAGAGAGGGGAGATCGAGCGCAACATTTTTCGGTCGAAGAGCCGTCTTGCTTTTCACCAGCCCAGGCGCATCCTCATCATTGATCAGGCGGAAACCGGCGGTTCCTTAGAGTCGGCGAACCGACTGCCTCTTTCTCGTGTCTCATCCTTGCCTTTCGGCATTTTATGGTTTCCGACGCTCTGGCTTCGCTTGTCGTGGAGAAAAGATCGCAAACAGCGGTTGGGCGAAAGGACCACCAGCCCCGTAATGGTTGCTTGTTGCAACCGGGGAGTTTGTTTCATGAAGAAGGTTCATGTCAACGTCGGAACCATCGGCCACATTGATCACGGCAAGACTACGCTGACCGCCGCCATCCTTGCGGTGCAAGCCGCCAAGGGCTTGGCCGAAGTTAAGAGTTACCGGGACATCGCCAAGGGCGGCACGGTTCGGGATGAGAACAAAACCGTCACCATCAT
The DNA here is from genome assembly GCA_045802525.1 of Gemmataceae bacterium. Lineage (GTDB taxonomy): Bacteria > Planctomycetota > Planctomycetia > Gemmatales > Gemmataceae > JBJMQT01. The sequence goes on along the minus strand of JBJMQT010000071.1, from coordinate 114,786 downwards.
CACCAGCCACGTCCAGTACGAGACGGATACTCGGCACTACGCCCACATCGACTGTCCCGGCCATGCGGACTACGTCAAGAACATGATCACCGGGGCAGCGCAGATGGACGGAGCTATTCTGCTGCTGTCGGCGGTGGACGGACCCATGCCGCAGACCAGGGAGCATATCCTCTTGGCACGGCAGGTTGGCGTGCCTGAAATGGTCGTGTTCCTCAACAAATGCGACCTCGTGGACGATGGGGAGCTGATTGATTTGGTCGAACTGGAAACCCGCGACCTCTTGACGAAGTTCGGATTCGCTGGGGAAAGCGTCCCTTTCATCCGCGGCAACGCCAACGGCGCGCTGGATCATCCAGCCGACTCCAAGTTCAATCGATGCATTGGCGAGCTTCTCGACGCTCTGGATAGGACCATCCCGGAACCCAAACGGGCGATCGACAAGCCGTTCCTTATGCCCATCGAAGGCGTCCATACCATCGACGGCCGGGGCACGGTGGCGACCGGCAAAATCGAACAGGGCGTCATAACCGCGGGGCAGAAGGTGGAAATCCTCGGTCTGGGCGACGTGCTCCAATGCGTCGTTACCTGCGTCGAGGCGTTCAACGAACCGCTGCACCAGGGCGATGCCGGCATGAACGTGGGCTTGTTGCTGCGAGCCATCCAGCGCACTGACATCCAGCGTGGCCAGGTTATCGCCGCTCCGCGCACGATCCGGCCGCAGCAGAAGTTCAAGGGTGAGATCTATGTCTTAAGGAAGGATGAAGGGGGTCGACACACGCCGTTCTTCGGCGGGTATAAGCCCCAGTTTTTCTTTAGGACTACGAACGTCACCGGCGAAATGCAGTTGCCGGAAAATGTCGAGATGGTGATGCCCGGCGACAACGCCGCCGTCTTTGTCAACTTGGACAAGCCTGTGGCCCTGGATATCGGGAGCCACTTCGCTATCCGGGAAGGCGGTAAGACGGTCGGCTCCGGTGTCATCACCGAGGTTGTGCTGTAATCCTAGAGTGCTGTGTCACAGCTAAAAATGTGACACAGCACTTGGATTGTTTCTGTGCAACAAAATGCGTTTCTGTGCAACAAGCGACATTTCTGTGCAACCAGAGGGGTGTCTGATTTGCACAGCATTTTGCCCAGAAACTCCTTGCCGATTTCCAGCTTGGTGACCGTTGCCTAGATTTAGGGAGATGTTGTTTGTTAAGTGCTGAGAAGTCGTTTGGAAGCCAGAGCACTAACGAGGGAAAGACCTTCTTAGCCGGCGCATCGGGCTGCCGACGTAAGCGGGTTACTTCTTCCAGCCCTGGTCCCAACCGGGCTGCGGTTGCTGCGACCGGGACCGTTGCCACGCGTCTTTGCTCATCTTGAGGTAGGCCGCTTTGTTTGCAGCCTCAGGATCTTTCAGGACTTTCATGTCTTCGTCCGAAATCCAACCCTTGGGCGAGACATCTACCGAAGCGTTCCGTTTCTGGAACAAGACAGTGCCCCCAACCCCGACGAGCAAGGCGACGAGAAAAATTCCAACCGCCAGGCTAGCATTGTGAAGCGTCTTTTCGATTGGCTGAGTCACGAAGGCACCTGAATAAACAGAGCGTCCGACAACATTGGCGCTGCCGCGAGGCGCGCCGAATGCACCCGGGGCAAGCCTAGCTCGTGCCTTCAATCCTGTCCACTCGCCGCGATGCTAACGAGGGCATGCCAAAACTTTGTCAGGCAGATCAAGAAATATCCACAAGAACAGTTAAGGTTCACGGAAAATACGCCTTCAAGAACTTCGCCATCGTGCCTTCGTACACCGCTTCGGCGAAGAACTCCGTTCCCTGCTGATTGCCCCAACTGTAGTAGATGACCGTTTTCCCCTTAAACTCACACAGATCAACGTCAGAGTTGTTGATGTTCTTGGCCTTGGCGATTGCTTTTCGCTGATCTGCCGGGAGCTCATCGTTGGCAATCCGCTTGTCGTCATCGGAAAAAGCCAGCACCGGATTGAAGCGACTCGACTCCCATTTCTTCAAATCCTTGGAACGCACGATGTGCGTTTCATAGGTCGGACCGGGACGAGCTTCCAAATGGAACATGTAGAATAAGCCGTCTAGGTAGCGAAGTGCCGGGCAAGCCGTGTATTTCTCTTTGGAATATACGCATTCCTGGGGAAGCAACTTCCATTTAAGTAGGTCCTTGGATTCGGCAAAGAAAATAGTAAACGGAACGCCTACCACTTCCTTCGGTTCGCCGACTTCGACGGCCATGACGTACCGATTATCGGCTTTGCATACCGAGGTGTTGAACAAGCCCCAGCCGGCCATCGTCAGGGCGGGCTGGGATTCCCATTTCTCCAAATCCTTGGACTTAAGCACGGTGATCCGGGAGCCGTTCCACTTATCGACTCCATAGACATACATCGTGTCGCTTTCGGCAAAGGCACAACCTAAGTGAAGGCCCTTGCCAAATGCCGGCATTGCCTTGCCGGTTGCTACATCGATGAAACGAAAGTAAGCAGCCCCGGTTTTGTTGAGCGGATAGTTCTCCCGTACGTATTCAAAACGGTAAAGACGGTCTCTGAATACAACAGGGGTTGTCTCGACCATGAGCACGTCGATAGTGCCGAGCTTCTTGATGAATGGCTTCGCTTTGCCATCGACTTTTCTTGAAGGCAAATCCTCCGTGTCGTCAATCTCGCTTCGCAGCAACCTTCGTCCCATGCCGGTCAGCCAAAGGTAATGATCGCTAGGCAAACCTTCCAGGGTCAGAAAACGGCTGCGGCCCACCGGTGGATCATTGGTGCATTTGAATATCGCCGTTCCCTCGTCCATCTCGTCGAACATGGCTTGGTAGACCATCGTCGCCCCAGCTTTTTTCGTCTCCCGATATTGCTTCCACAAGAAACGCCCTTTGAGCCGGGGTATTTCATCCAAAGGTGAATCGGGGTGCTGGTTATGCCAGCTAAAGCCCGGAAAAACGACAGGCAGGTACTCCTTGCCCATTTCTTTGCACCGTGCCAGGTCTTTCTTCCAGCGCTGTTGAGCATGCTCGCCAACGCCGTCTAAGGACCTGTACCGGCCTACCGTCCAAGGGCTCACTATGTCTGCCAAGTTGATGATCCTGTGAAGGGCCGGATCTTTCACGCATTCCGCATCTAAAGTTCGCCACCCCGTCGGAACGCCGACCACGACGGTGCAGCCTCCGTATTGCTTGTCGTTTTTGAAGAAACTAACCAGCTTTTCGCACTCCTCCAAGGTGTACTTCCGCCCGTCATTGAACCCAATTCCCCAAACGGCGACGACAGGCTTGCGATGGTGAAACAGATAGGCTTTGTCTTTTTCGTCTCTGCCCAGACGCATTTTGTCGACGAGCAATTTCCAGTCGTCGATGATTTGTTGGGTGCCGCCGGCCGGCAGCAGGGAGAGATCGTACATGACGGCATAGGTGCGCCCGTACAAGTTTGCCCCTTCACGGCAGTTGGCAAGCACGGTATTGCAGTGCCTCAGGTCAAGCGGATGGATCGTTTCCACGCCGAACCGTTGCACGAATACGCCATCGATGGCGTACTGCTGCATCCACTGAAAATGACGCACCACGGTCTTCTTGTTATGAGAGCTAAAGACCGTGGCGACTCGGTCTTCCTTGAGACGAAATAGAGTCTCATACTTCTCGTCGTCGTCCAATTCGCTTACATCCGGCCAGAGATCTATGCCGCAGAAGCCCGGCTTGAATTGCCCCTTAACGGGGTAGTGCCGCCATCCTCTGTCCGAGCCGTCGCCGGGGACGGTAAACCATCCCTGATAGCCGCACAAGACTTTACCCAAAAGGGTGGAGCGGTCTACGCCGGCTTTCGATGGACCGTCATAGGGCCGCATGGAAGCGATGACTTCCTCTCGCTTCAAGGCGGCGTTTTCGGCTCCGGGCAGCGGGCTCCAGTTAAGAAGGAGTGCCAGCAGAACCGGGAACCGATTTCGATTAGCCAAGGGGAGCCACTCCTCAAGCCTTTTTCCTGGCCGCGGCCTTTTTCGATGCCGACTTGGAACTCTTTTTCGAGCTGCTGCTTTTGGCCTTCTTCTTGTCCTTGCCTTGAGCGTTATTGCCCTTTGCCATAATGTTCACCTTGATTGGGTTCGAGAGCCTCGTTTGAAAGTAAACGCATTAGCAAATAGTTTACTAATTAATTAGAAAGTGCGACCATTTTAACCCCGCCTTAACCGCGAAGCGAAGTCTTCGAAGCGGAGCGCGGGCTAAACCCGTCGCGGATAGTCCACCCTATTTTGATCGCCCTGGAAGCGGCGTCCATTTCGTTTCATCGGTCGCGTCGCCCGTTTCGTTTCATTTCGTTCACTTGTTTAGTGGCAAGGACCTACGTCAAGTGGGGGTGTCCGTGAGGTGAAATGAAACGAAACGGGCCGGATGAAAAAGTCACCGGCTGTCAGGGATCCGATTTAAACTACAATGCTTGATGAAGCAGGACGGGGCCCGGTAAGGCCCCGTTTGGCTTTAGGACTCTTCTCTAACATTACCCGAAAGGACCTGTCATGGCCGGCAACAGCACCGTGGTGATGGAGACTTCGCTTGGCACGCTCAAGATTGAGCTTTATGCCGACAAAGCGCCCATCACCGTCGCGAATTTTCTCAGCTATGTCGCCGATCAATTCTATGACAATACGATTTTCCACCGGGTCATCCCCGATTTCATGATTCAAGGCGGCGGCTTCCAGTCGGGCATGAAGCAAAAGAAAACCAAGGCGAATATCAAGAATGAATCGTCCAACGGCCTGTCCAATCGCCACGGCACTCTCGCCATGGCCCGGACCTCGGAGCCGGATAGCGCTTCGTCCCAATTTTTCATCAACGCCAAGGACAACACCTTCTTGGATAAAGCGCAGGCCCAGGACCGCGTCGGCTATTGCGTCTTCGGCAAGGTGATCGAAGGCATGGACGTTCTCGACAAGATTGAAGCCGTCAAGACCGCCAGCAAGGCTGGCCACGGCGATGTCCCGGTTCAGGACGTCGTGATCCAATCGGTACGCGCCGTGGAATGATTACACGAGAGGGCCAGGCCGATGACTCGCATCCTCGCGGCAATCGTTTGTGGCATCGTTCTCGTTGTTGTCCGCCCAACGAGTCGCGCTCAAGCGCCCGCCTCACCTGTTCTTGCTCCGGACAAAGCGCATCTGAGTCAGACCCTCAACGGCTTGGACGGCCCGGGATTCGCCATCGCCTGCGGTGAAGAGATTGTGGCTGCCGGCTGCGAAGAGGGGGCTATCCATCTATGGAAAAAAGACGTGTGGATGGGGGTCCGTAGCGGTGAAAAAACGACGAACGTGCTGCACGGCCACGAAGGCCCCGTGCTGGCCCTGGCCGTTTATGGAGACACCTTGGCCTCGGCAGGCGCCGACGGCAAAGTTTTGCTGTGGGATTTGTACTCAGCAAAAATAACTCACGCACTCGGCAACTCAGGCATCGTGCGCGGGCTGGCCTTCTCTCCGGATGGATCGCTTTTGGCCACGGGCGGCGAGAAGAATATCGTGGAAATATGGGACGTGGCAACGGGCAAGAGCCAAGGCTTTCTTGAAGGCCATACGGATTGGATAAATGCCCTAGCCTTTAGCCCCGACGCCAAACAATTGGCAACCGGCAGTCATGACGGCACCGTTCGCCTATGGGATTTGGCAACGCGAAAACAAGCCGCGTCGATTGCCGCCACTACGCCAACTCCGGGTAATATGCCTCCTCTCCCGACAAATCATGTTCTGGCCCTGGCTTTCACGCCTGACGGCAAGCAGATTGCTTTCGGAGGAACCGACGGCCAAGTGCACTTGGCCAATGTGGCGGACGGCAAATTGGCGAAATCCCTTCCCGGCCATACGAGTTCCATCACCGCTCTTGTTTTTCATCCTGGTGGAAAATTTCTCATCTCGGCTAGCAAGGACCGCACGGTCCGGCTTTGGGATGCAACAAGCGGACAAGCCCTGAAGACCCTGGAAGGCCACGCCGCCTGGGTACAGGGAGCAGCCCTTTTGGACCAAGGAACGCGCCTCGCGTCCGTCAGTGCAGACAAGACCGTAAAAATCTGGGACTTAACGGCCAGTAAATAAAAAACTGCTTTGCGCCCCGAGGCGCGGGGCACTTTGGGCTCAAGTTGGCTCCTTCGAGCGCCGTACCGGCGGGTTGCCATGCCCGCCCTTGCAAGAGCCCTGTGTGGTCGATGGAGCGCTCCGCTATAATGACCCGACCATGCCGTTTGATCGGATCACCTTATTCTGTTTCCAAGCCAGTTACGCTGTGGCCTTGAGTCTGGAGTTAGTTCAGCTCGTGCAGCCCCGCCCCGTCCTGCGCTTGTTGTCGCTGGGGTTCGGCTGGGCCGGATTCCTGGCTCACACCCTTTATCTGGCTGCTCAAGGGCCTCCATTGGCTTCGCAGTATGGGTCCACGCTTTTTCTAGCGTGGATTCTGGCCATCTTTTATCTCTACGGCTCAGTTCATCACAAGAAGCTCGCCTGGGGCGTGTTCGTTTTGCCGCTTGTTTTCGGGCTCACCTCTTTCGCCTCCCTCTTTGGCAAACCGGATTCCGGCTCGGGCGATTCATGGTGGGCGCGTCTTTTTGCCGTTCAAAGCGACAACATGCGACTTTGGCTGGTCCTCCACATTACGCTGCTGTTGCTCGCTTCCGTTGGGGTTTGCGTGGGCTTTCTCGCCAGCGTGATGTACTTAGTGCAGGCTCAAAGGCTCAAGGCAAAGATGAGGCCCGCGCCGGGGATGCAGTTGCTCAGCTTGGAGCGACTGGAGGCGATGAATCGTCGGGCTCTCAATCTGGCATTCCCGCTATTAACTATAGGCATGCTGATCGGCTTGGCTCTTATGCGCCAGGGCGTGCAGTCGGGTCTTATTGAGGGCTGGACCGACCCGCGCGTGCTGAGCGCTCTGGGGCTTTGGCTGGTTTTTGCGATCTTGCTCTATCTGCGTTACGGCTTTCATGTACGCGGCAAGCGCGTGGCCTATTTGACCTTGGTGGCCTTCCCGTTGCTGTTGCTTACTCTGGCGATAGCCCACAACCCTGGCGGGGGTGGGCCATGAGATTGGTTGTCATCGGCTGCAGCTTTCGCACAACCCCCGTCGCACTCCGCGAACGTCTCGCTTTCGACGACGCCAAGTTAGCTCTCGCACTTGATGAACTGGGCGCACGCTATGGCTGCGAGGCCGTCATCCTCAGCACTTGCAATCGGGTCGAACTTTACCTGGGCCATGAAGCGACTCAGCCGCCCCTCGACGCTGAGTTAATTGCCGAATTCCTCAGTGAGATTCACAGAATTCCTTCCAAGGAAGTGCGGCCTCACCTTTATGAGCGCCTCCAGCAGGACGCGGTACGGCACTTGTTTCGAGTAGCGGCCAGTCTGGACAGCCAGATCGTCGGAGAAGGGCAAATTGCCGGGCAAGTCAAGCAAGCCTATGAGACGGCCATGGCTCGATCGAGCGCCGGGCCTCTTTTACATGCCTTATTTCAAAAGGCGCGGTTGGTTGCCAAGCGGGCGCGCCGGGAGACGGGCATCGCCAAAGGGCATGTCTCCGTGTCGAGCGTGGCGGTCGAATATGTTCGCCAAGTGTTCGATCACTTTCACGATAAGACGATCCTGGTGATCGGCGCCGGCAAAATGGGTGAATTGACGCTGCGTCACTTGCGCCATCTCCAGCCGTTGCGGATTTTGGTCACCAATCGCAGTCCGGAGAAAGCCGCCGCAGTGGCTCAGGGCTGCGCCGGCATGCCGGTTCCCTGGGAAGGGCTCGATGACGCCCTGGCGCAGGCCGACATCGTTCTTAGCACTACGGGTGCGCCGGAGCCGATCATGTCGCGCAGCCGGTTTAATAAACTCCTCGGCAGGCGGGCGGGCGGGCCGATGGTTATTCTGGACATCGCCGTCCCCCGTGATTTCGAGCCGGACATTCATGACGGCGACCGAACCTGCTTGTTTAATATCGATGATTTGACCCGCATCCGCCAACAGGTCTTGCACGAGCGCCAACAGCACATCGCCCCCGCCGAGGCCATTGTTGAGCAGGAAGCGGCAAAGTTTTTGAAAGACTGGACAAGGAGGCGGCACGGCCCCGTTATTGCCCGGCTCAATAGCGACCTCGAAGCCAAACGGGAAGCGATCGTCCGGCACTTATTTTCGCATCTAAACGGCCAATTAAGCGAAGCGGACCGCAAGCACATCGAAGGGGCGTTTCGCCTCCTGCAGAACCAATTTCTGCATGGACCCATCAGTGCACTCACGGAAGAGACGCACGCGGACACTCCGGTTGGAAGCCACACGTTATTAGAGGCCCTGAGGAAACTGTTTCGTTTGCAAGAATGAAGCGGGCACTTGCGCGGACCGAGCAGCGCAGACACTTCTTTCCGTCTGTGAGATTCTTCACAATAATTTCATGGCGGCGCGCATCATTAAAAATGTGTGAGAATTGCGCTTTTTTGGAATGTACGGCGGAGGTAGCTCGCTAGCACTTTAATGCCTCTCCGTTTTTGCTCTGTCCGGACCGGCTTAGGCCCCGAGGTTGGCAGCGTCCTCGTGGTCGGCCGGTTCGGCGTTTTTTCTTTGGGAAAGAGCCGCGAACCTGCTTAATGGGGAGGAAATGGTGGAGCGGACCGTCTGCCAGCCCCGAAATGGCGTAACGGGCTATTGAACCGTGGGCGGCCCCGTTGAGAACATGCACTTCCACGGCTAAAATGCCGTCTTTGTTCAGAAATTATCAGACAATTGTGGAGAATTGGTCCGGCCGGTTCCTCATTTTGAAGAGAAATCTCCTCAGATCCGATAGAATCATTTCATGAAATAAGCCTTCGAAACGGGCCGCATTTACTCCTTCGTCAAGGCGTAGGCAGGCTCGAGAGAGAAGCTGCCTGCTTTACGGAGTCTGATACATGATGACATTTCGCAAGGTCGGCGAATATGTGGAGGCCGAGCCGTTCCGGCCATTTCGAATCAAAATGGCGAGCGGCTCCGCTTATGAAATCCGCCATCCAGAAATGATTCTTGTCGGACGAACATCCGTTCGAGTCTATACCGCCCCAGAAGGGTATTCAGGCAATGGCGGACCTTGGCATGACGTATCCCTCATGCTAATGGAAACTTTGGAACCAATTGAAACTGCCGCAACAGGAGCGAGCAAAAAATCGCAATGAAGAAACCAACTTTTTCCTTCGTCAGCCTCGGTTGCCCTAAGAATCTTGTCGATTCCGAACGCATGCTGGGCAAGCTGGCTCAGGACGGCTATACGCTTACCCCGGATGCCGACGGCGCGGACGTTGTGGTCGTCAATACATGCGGTTTTATTGAACCGGCACGGCAGGAGTCCCTTGGCGTCATCCGCGAGATGTTGGCCCTCAAGGAGCAAGGGCGCGTCGGCGCGGTGGTTGTCGCCGGTTGCTTGGCCGAACGGAAAAAGGACCAACTGCTTCTAGAAGTGCCCGGCGTCGATCACATCGTCGGCGTTTTCGGGCGTGAGGAGATTACGCAAGTAGTGGATCGCGCCCTCCAGGGACGCCAGGAACAGCGTTCCCTTTTTCGCCCCGCGCCGGTCCGGGCGCTCGAAGACACGGCCCGCCTCCGGATTACGCCTCGCCATTACGCCTACTTGAAGATTTCCGAAGGCTGTGACCGGCTTTGCACCTTTTGCGCCATTCCCGGCATGCGCGGCAAACATATCACCAAGCCCCTTGATGAAGTTCTGCGGGAAGCGCGCGAATTGGCGGCCGACGGGGTCCGTGAGCTTATTGTCGTCGCCCAGGACACGACCTACTATGGGCTCGACCTCTATGGCCGTGTTCGACTGGCGGAGCTGCTTCGTGAGTTGAACAAGGTCGAGGGCCTCGAATGGATTCGGGTTCTATATGCTTACCCGATTTACTTCACCGATGAGCTGATCGAAACGCTGGCCACCGCTAATAAGATTGTGCCTTATTTGGATATGCCCCTTCAGCACATCAACGACCGAGTCTTAAAACGCATGCAGCGCCGCGTCAACCGAAAGGCAACCGAAGAACTTCTAAGCAAGCTGCGAGGGGCAATCCCGAATTTGACGCTGCGAACCACTTTCATCGTCGGCTTTCCGGGGGAGACGGACGCTGAATTCGATGAACTGCAAGCCTTTGTGCGTGCGGCGCGTTTCGAGCGCGCCGGCGTGTTCGTCTATTCTTTTGAACCAGGTACGCCGGCGACCCGGCTCGACGGCCACCTTCCCGAGGAAATCAAAGCAGAGCGGCGCGGCCGCCTGATGGCGACACAACAGCAAATCGCGTTAGAATGGAGTCGAAGCCAGGTCGAGAAGGAGATCGAAGTGTTGATTGACGGCCCTGACCCGGAAGTCCCCAACCATGCCTTGGCTCGTAGCCATGCGGACGCCCCGGAAATTGACTGCGTTGTCCGCGTTAAAGGCAAAGGGGTGCATGCGGGCGACTTAACGCACGTAAAAATCACCGGAGCGGACGGCTACGACTTGGCGGCGCGCCCGATCGGTCCACGGCGCTGACGCCGATTAGCTGCGACCCGCCAGGGGAGCGCGTTGCAAAGCGCTCGGCCAGACGCCCGCCGCTAAACGAACAGGGATGTTGTTAGGACATGCGCATGGCGACTCTCACACCAACCCGGCCGCCGGTCTTCAACTTGCCCAATCAACTGACCGCGTCGCGCTTTGTGCTGGCCCTCCTCTTGTTCGTTTTCATCGCGTATAACTGGTGGGCCTGGTGTCTTGCCGTTTTCTGTGTGGCCGCGTTCACAGACTGGCTTGACGGCTATCTGGCTCGTAAACAAGGCATCACCAGCACGCTGGGTCGCAACCTTGACCCCCTTGTGGACAAAGTCCTCACCTGCGGCGCGTATATTTTTTTGATACCGGTCGACGGCGCCGGTCTTTATCCCTGGATGGTCACCGTCGTGGTCGCGCGCGAGCTAGTCATCACTAGCCTGCGAAGCTTTCTGGAGAACCGCGGCGCGCGATTCGGCGCAGAATGGGTCGGCAAGGTCAAAATGGTGCTGCAATGCGCAGCCCTCATTGCTATCTTCGCAGACTTGAAAGCACGGGAAACCGGAGCGACGGCCTTGCCCTATTATGATTTGATTCGCGACAGCTTGATTTACGCCATGTTGGCCAGCACAATCCTTAGCGGGTTGCAATACTTCTGGAAGGCAGCGCTGCTGCTCAAGGCAGAAGAACAATAACCATGCTTGGTTTCGCTATCGTCGGCTGTGGAATGATCGCACGGTTTCACGCCCGAGCGTTAGCGGACCTGCCCGAAGCGCGCATGGTTGCGCTAGTCAGCCGTAATCGGCAAAACGCCGAGAAACTTGCCCATACCCTGGAAACCTCCTGCGATATTTTCACGGAGTTGTCCCCGGTCCTGAAACGGAAGGACGTAGACGCCATCATCATCACGACCCCTAGCGGGGCCCACCTGGAGCCGGCTGTTGCCGCCGCCAATGCCAGGAAACATGTCGTGGTTGAGAAGCCTTTAGAGGTCACGCTGAAGCGTTGCGATGCCATTATCGAAGCTTGTGACCGCAATAACGTGCAACTTTGCACGATTTTTCCTTCGCGGTTCGGCGACGCCAACCAGGCATTAAAAAACACAGTCGATTCGGGGCGGTTTGGCCGATTAACGCTCGGTGAGACGACCTGCAAATGGTGGCGACCCCAGTCGTATTACGACGAGGGGGGCTGGAAGGGCACCCAAGCGCTTGACGGCGGAGGAGCCCTTATGAACCAGGCTATTCACAACGTCGATCTACTGCTCTGGCTCATGGGACCCGTTACGCATGTCACTGGGTTTACGGCCACGCTCGCCCACGAGCGGATCGAAGTTGAGGATACTGCCGTCGCCTGTTTACGTTTCGCGTCCGGAGCCCTGGGTGTAATCCAGGCGACCACCAGCGCCCATCCAGGCCTCCCCAAGACGATTGCCATCCACGGCGATAAGGGAACGGCGGTAATCGAGCAGGACGATGTTCTCCGGTGGGAATTGACGCCGGAAACCGCAGAAGATCGCGCCATCAAGCAACGATTCGCTCAGAAAACCGGCGCCACCGGGGGGTCAAGCAATCCCGCCGCCATTTCGTATGTCGGCCATGCCAGGCAACTGGCCGACTTCATTAATGCGATAGAATCAGGCGGCAAACCGGCAGTCGATGGCCGCGAAGGACGCCGGGCCGTCGAAGTTATTCTCGCCGTTTATGAATCCGCGGCGACCGGCAGGGTCGTGCGAATAAAAGGGTGATTGCGATTGGCAACGCCTTTGCCAAAGGAGTGGCCACATGGGCAAGGAACGTTCACGCTTTGCCGACTACTTGGTCTACTTGGTTGTCCGATTCGTTGTCTGCATTATTCAGACTCTTTCCTACGAGGCCGCCTGCAAAGTAGCGCGCGGTCTGGCGTGGCTGGCTTATCGGGTGGACAAGCGGCACCGGCTGGTCGCCGACGCCAATCTCCGGCAAGCTTTTCCCGAGCGCTATAAGGGTAAAGTTCCTCTTGAAGAGATCCGGGCAATTTATCGCCATTTTTGCAATCTCATGATTGAGATTGTCCATCTGCCGCGCCGTTTGCATCCCACAACCTGGCGGCGCCATCTTGATCTACAAAGCGGACGGCAATTCGTGGAAGCGCTTCTCTCGGACCGGCCTCTGCTGCTGGTGACCGGCCATTTCGGGAACTGGGAAGTAGGCGGTTATGCGCTGGCACTGCTCGGGTTCAAAACGCACGCCATTGCCCGGCCGCTTGACAATCCGTACTGTGATGATTTCCTGCGCCATTTTCGCGAGCGAACCGGACAAGGCATCCTCGCTAAGAAAGGCGATTTCGACCAAATGCAGGCCATTCTGGCGAAAGGCGGCGTATTAGCGACGCTGGCGGATCAAGATGCCGGGCAGCGCGGCCTCTTCGTGGATTTTTTCGGCAAGCCGGCTTCCACGCACAAGGCCGTTGCACTGCTCGCTCTAGAATATAAGGTGCCAATGCTCGTGATGGGCGTTCGCAAAATAGGCGAACCGATGCGCTTCCAAACGGTTTTCGCGGACTTTATCTTGCCCGAAGACTACGAGGGCCAGCCCAACGCCGTGAAGGCGATTACCCAACGCTACACGACAGCCCTTGAAAGGGTAGTCCGAACCGCTCCGGATCAATATTTCTGGTTGCATCGTCGCTGGAAACATCAGCCGGCCAAATCACGCAAGCAAGCGGCTTGAACGAGTGGCATGATCGCCGGAAAGTCCTACCAATGATAGTAAGGGCTTAGTCATACTTCCGGCCGGGATTGTTCGCGTGCTGACCGCTCCGATCGTAATTCTTGTACTCAAAATTGCCGTAGTGGCAGTCACCCTTCTCCTCATCGCATCCTTGGTAGCTCTTGCAGCAGGGCGCTACCGCCTCCACGGGCGGATTAACATCGTTTTCTTTGTCCTCACCGAGATCGCGGTCATCGGGCTTGAAGTGATTGCTCGTGGAATTGACCCGGACCTGTTTCGCGATTATTTCACCAACACCGATGCCTGGTCCGAATTGAGAGTCCATCTTTGCTTTTCCATCCCCTCCGCCTTGCTCTTACCGGTTCTGCTTTACACGGGTCTGCGCCGCCGCATCGGCATTCACTACCCGCTCGCGCTAATATTTTTGGCCTTCTGGATTGGCACCTTTATAACGGGCGTGTTCTTCTTGCCTCATTATCAGGTCCCCTAACGATACTTCGGGCAATGAGCCGGCGAGCCACCGTTATTGAGTAATGGTTTCGCTGCCCGCTAATCCTGCGTATGCTCGAAAATCTTTTCGAAATTCGCTTCCACTTGCCGAAAGGCAACGAGCAAGGTCGGGTCAAATTGCTTGGCGGCGGGGTCGAGAATAAGGCGGCGGGCCGCGGCGTGGTTCAAGCCGGGCTTGTAAACCAGTTTGCTGCGCAAGGCGTCATAGACGTCAGCCACGGTTACAATGCGGGCAGCCAACGGGATGGCGTCTCCCGACAAGCCGTCGGGGTAGCCGGATCCGTCGAAGCGTTCATGGTGATGGCGAACGATGTCGATGGCCATCTGGATGAAAGCCATGTTAGCGCCGTCCTGCCGCCGGACGGCCTCCAGAATGTTCGCTCCCAGGACCGTATGGGATTCCATGATCGCCCGCTCATCCGGCTCCAACCGGCCGGGCTTGAGGAGCACATGGTCGGGCAGCCCAACCTTGCCAATGTCGTGCAAGAGGACGCAGCGTTCGAGCATACGAACGGAATTCGCATCGAGTAGCCCGGTAAAAGCGGGCAATCGACCAGCCTCTTCCGCCAAGACACGCACATAGTTTTGCATGCGAAGGAGGTGGCCGCTTGTTTCAAGACCGCGAATTTCGGCCATCTTGGCCATGGTGAAAATCAAGACGTCTTGAGATTGGAATAAGGCGTTGCTGCGCACTTCCAGCGATTGCTCTAATTGGCCGTTGGTGGCGATTAGGTGCCCGGCCAGTTTGTCCGCTCGATCCTCAGCGTCTTTGAACCTGAGACATTGGTGGACTCGAGCCCGCAAGAATTGCGGCGAGGCGCCGGCGGGCACGAAGTCGTCAATTCCCATTTCGGGTTGGAGAAAGACCTCTTCGGCGACCAATCCACGATTCATGAGCACGATTTTCAAATTGGATATGGACGGCTCGGCTCGCAAGCCGTGGCAGAATTCTAACCAGTCCGACCCAGGCAGCGAGGTATCGACCAGCACGAGATCGATGGAGCTATCCAATAAGCATTGGCTGGCTTCCCGTGTGCTGCTGAAATCGGTGCATTCTAGCGCGGGTCTTTCCAGTATCCGGCAAATCTCACGCCGATACCCTTCGCTGGGCGAGACAATCAGCAATTGTTGAATCCGATTGCTGGCAATCGTATTGACAAGGGAACCGACCTGGGTATGAGGAGCCCGGGCTGATGCTTGGCGCGGGCTTTCTACCTCGGATGCCAGCGAAGGCGTAGAACCGGCGCTGGCTTGCTCCAGATATCCGTTGAGCGCGCTGATTACGGCCAGGGGCGTCGGATAACGGTCATCAGGATCGCGAGCCATCATTTGGCAAACGATGGCTTCCAACTCCAAAGGCAGATCGGGATAGTGCTTCCGTAAGGGCACTGGGGACTCATATTGGCGGGCCAGAAGCTCCTCGACCGCAGGGCGATCGCCGGCAAAAGGCGTGTGCCCCGATAACAGCCAATAGAGGACGCCGCCCAGCGCATATATGTCGGCCCGGATATCAACCGACCGTGCGTCGCGGGCCTGCTCGGGCGCCATGTAATCCACGGTCCCCAGCATGGAATGCGCTTCCGTACACCGCCGGCGACAAAGACGGGCCAGGCCGAAATCCAAAATTTTGACCTCGTCCTGGCCTGTCAAAAAAAGGTTGGAAGGCTTGATGTCCCGGTGGACGAGGCCATGTTCAAAAGCATGACGTAAGCCGCTCGCTGCCTGGCGAACCAGATCGCACGCCCGTCTGGGCGGCATGGGGCCGTGATCCAGGACGTGCTGTTCGAGATCTTTGCCGGCGACAAACTCCATTACGAGATAGCGGAGCACTTTGGAGAAGTCGTGAGGCACTTGGACTTCGCCGGCATCGAAGGCCAGGACGATGTTGGGATGGCGAAGCACCGCCATGGCCTGCATTTCACCGTAGAACCTTTGCAAGAAAACCGATTCGCGATCGTCTTCGGCCACGAGCACTTTTAGGGCCACCACCCGCTTCATGTGTACGTGCTCGGCCTTGTAGACTACTCCCATGCCGCCGCTGCCTATCCGATCGACGATGCGGTAATTGCCCAAAACCAGGCCGAAAGTCTGACCAGCCAAGAGCCGTTCCGCTTGATATTGGTTGAGCTGGCCTTCTTTGAGAAGGGTATCGAGGAGGGGCTGCAAGTCGCCTTGGTCCAGACCGGGATGATCGGTTAGAAAGGTTTCCAATTCCGCCGGATTCAAAAGCTTGCTGGCCGACAAATAGTGCAAGAACTCATGGACGCTGAGCTGGCCCGGCGCCGGGCGACCATGTACGTCAAAAGGATCGGAAACCTTGAGGTCCCCGGTCGTCTTCATGAGCCACTCCCTGCCTGGCGTGACCGCTAGCATTCAGACGGCTACGCGGGTTCCTTTCTAGAAGGAAATTTCCAGAAATAGCGGCAATCGATGGATGCCTTTCCTGTGGAATGCAAGTCCAACCAAGAATACGTCCGATCCTCAATCAGTCAAATCTCGCGGCAATAACGGACCGGGCCCTAAGATCTGCTTGCCCGGCGTTGATGCTAAACGAGAAAATGAGACTTGCCGCGGCGCCTGCTTGCCGCGAACATGATCTCAAGAAAGGAAGCCCAGGATCTCCAAACAATGGCTAAGAACCGCGCTCCGGATGGCCCGACTAAAAATCGAGAGAAGCCGGCCTCCAGCACACCGCCTCCTCCCTTGGTCCGGATTGTGGAGGCGCTATTGTTCGTTGGCGGAGAGCCCTTGAGCGCGGAGCGGGCCTGTGCGGCCGTGCGCGGTTTGACTCCCGACGAATTTGCCCGGGCTATCGACCACTTAAACGCTGAATATCGGCTTAATGAGCGCCCCTGCTTCATCGAGCCTCAGGGAACGGGCTATGTCCTAGGCTTACGACCTCGCTTCCGAGCGATTCGGGAGAAGGTCTTCGGGTCTACGCGCGAAGTGCGATTAACATCGGTCGCCTTGGATGTGCTAGCGCTGGTGGCCTATCGGCAGCCGGCGACAAAGGCCGAAATTGACGGCCTCCGCGGCGTTGACTCGGGAAGCGTCCTACGCCAACTTGTTAAGCGAGGGCTGGTGACGGTCGTTCAGCGCGGCGACTCCATTCAGCGCGAAGTAGCTTACGGGACGACGCCGCGATTTCTTGAATTGTTTCATCTAAAGAGCCTTGAGGAACTGCCGCGCACCCAAGATTTGCAACAGCTTTGATTTCGTAGCATCCCTTCCTTGCCGAGTTTTAACGCATGGAACACTTTGCCGACCGCCTGACGGCTGCGCTTCGGGCTAAAGGAAATGCCCTGTGCGTGGGCCTGGATCCCCGCTGGGAAGCGTTGCCCCTGGAGATTCGTCGTCGCCACGACAACGATACGCTCAAGGGGGCGGCGGCGGCGGTCGAGGACTTTTGTCTTCGCGTTGTCGATTTGGTGGCGCCGTTGGTTGCCGTTGTTAAGCCGCAAAGCGCTTTCTTTGAGGCCTTTGGCCCAGACGGCATGAGGGCCTTGCAAGCCATCCTGCGCCGAGCTCGCGAACAGGGACTGCTGACCATTTGGGATGCAAAGCGAAATGATATCGCCTCCACGGCGACCGCATACGCGAACGCTGCTTTTGCCGGCACATGCTTGGGCGCTCATTATCATCCCGTTTGGGATGCCGATGCCATAACAGTCAATCCTTATCTGGGTCGCGACGCCGTCGAGCCCTTTTTGCAGAGCGGTCGGCGGACCGGGCGCGGCGTGTTTCTATTGGTCCGGACGAGCAACCCCGGCGCCGGTCAATTCCAGGACCTGGACTGCGGAGGCCGGCCGCTCTACCAACATGTGGCGGACGCCGTTCGCGGCTGGTCGAAAGAGCATTTGGGCCAATGTGGATATGGCGATGTCGGCGCTGTAGTCGGGGCCACCTATCCCACGGAGATGGCTAACTTACGCCAGGCAATGCCCGAAGTGATTTTTTTAGTTCCCGGTTACGGCGCCCAAGGCGGCAGTGCGGCCGATGCGGCGCCGGCATTTCGTGCAGACGGTTTAGGCGCCGTGGTAAACAGCTCGAGGGGAATCGTCAGTTGCTTTGACCCCGATGCGCACGACTGGGAGGCTAAAGTCGTCCAAGCTGCCAGGAACACAATCCACGCCTTGGCCTCTGAAACTCCAATGGGAAAGCTGGAAAATCAGTAAGGCTTCGTAGGTCCGACCCTTGACACAACTGCCTTACACCGACTTTCCTTCCTGACAAGTTCACATTTCGATCTAATCAAGCGCTCTTGTGATACCTCAAAGTTGCGCTTAAACGCGATGGCCCTCAGTTGGGGTGATTGGTATTCCGCGCGAAATAAATCGTTAGCCTTATGCCGCTTTGAACTTAGCTGCACGCCACCAGGGGATTCGGTTTGCGGCCATCTCAAATGGCATGGATTATGCTTCATCGGTTCCGAGGTAAGGATGCGAAGCGAACAGAGATGTTGGAGTAGAGGAAATCAGCCGAGGGGTCTGGGAGGCAAAAAGACGATGAGCCGCACGAACATACGCCGCCTTATCGACCAGGGTCGAAAAGCCGGGCTTCACGCGTCACAAATCTATGGGGCTTTGGCCGCTTTGCCGCCCGAGGGAAATGACCCGAATCCAGAACAGACCGACGAAAACGGCTATGTTTCTGTCTTCGATAATGGTCAGCGCACTTATCGACCGCGAACGGACCGCAATCGCCATTCTTGATCGGCCGCTTCGCCGTTGGGTGTCTCACTTCTTCAATCACACATCGCGGCGGGCAAAGTAAACCAAACCGACTACCGCCATGGCGCACGAAGCCAGAACCGACCATCCCATTAGCCTGCCGACTAAGTGCAAGTCGTAGTAGCCGCGCAAGATATAAGTGAGATTCGGCGTCTGAAAATAGGAAGGCAGAAAGGATATGGCAATGCAACTGCCATAGACGCCTAACATCATGATGGCTACGCCCAGCGCCGTGCTATTGACCAGGGCGCTGACCGTTACCCCTCCCGACACGACAACCAGCAATAAAGCCGCCACCATGGCGAGGGCAACCAGGCTGCCTATAAACGACAAATCCTCGTGCAGCAGTACATAGCTTGCAGCCAGCGTGACCGCTCCCATTGTCAAGAAAGTGACCATGACGGTCGCTAGGCGGGCATGCCATTTTCCCATGAAGTATTGGTAGCGGCTAATTCCTCGGCTCAACACCGAGTCCGCCATCGTGCCGCGCTCGGAGGAAATACATCCCGCGGTCAACGCGATGATGAGCGTGATGCTGCCCAGCATGGTCCAGCGCAGCAGATCGCTGATGAGCTTGGAGGCTTGCTGAACGATACCGGCGCCCTGATAGATGCCCACGTGATAGAGCAAATAGCCGACCACCGCCAGCACGGTTACCAACACCCACGTCCGATAAACCCAGCTCCGCGTGGTCTGCCGGACGTCAGCTTGAAAAACCGCCCAGTAAGGCAGCCAGCGGTTTATCTTGATTGCTTTTATGCGAATGGGGGTTTCCATATTTGTTCGTTGTTCGTTGTTCGTTGTTCGTTGTCAGTTGTCAGTTGTCAGTTGTCAGTTGTCAGTTGTCAGTTGTCAGTTGTCAGTTGTCAGTTGTCAGTTGTCAGTTGTCAGTTGTCAGTTGTCAGTGGATGTTCACTAAAGGGGGAAGGCGCCTTTTGCCTTTGCAACTGACCACTGACCACTGACCACTAACTAATTTACGCTGCCTCGCCGGCTTGATAGGCACGGGCGAAACCGCGGGATTCTTCCTTTTCGACCAAATCGAGAAAGGCTTGTTCCGTTTGCTGACCGACGCTGCGAATCGTGATGAGGGTCACTTTGTTATCCGAAAGGGTCATGAAGACGTTGGCCAGTGCGGCCGTATTGACGGCGTCTTCTTGCATGTAGAGTTCTAGCCGGCGATGTTTCAGAGTGACGGATTTGAAATCATTAAGGCCTTTAATGGCGTTGGCGGCTCGGCTGATGGATTTTTGGTCCCCTTCCAATTCCAACTCGTAGTGATTGCGGCGCATGCGGCCCTTGAGATCTTGAAGGGAGCCGCTGTAAATCAATTGGCCGCGGCTTAATACGGCCGCGTGGTTGCACACTTCATCGATATCACTGAGGTTGTGGCTCGACAAAATCATGGTCTTGTCTTGAGCGAGCGTCTTGATGAGTTCGAGCATGCTGCGGCGGGCTTCGATGTCGAGACCGTGGGTTGGTTCGTCCCAGATCAAAAGATCGGGTTCGTTTATGAGGCTGGTCGCCACGGCCAAGCGGGCGGTCATGCCATTGGAAAAACCCGCGATGGGGTCGCCCGAGGCAGCCAGGAGGTCGACTGCTCGGATGAGCGAAGCAAGGCGAGGTTTACGGACGTCCGCGGGAAGGCCGAAAAGCCGCGCCATATAGTCGAGATAGCTGATCGGCGTCATGCCGGTCGGGAACTGCGGGTTGGTGGGAATGTATCCGATGCGGCGACGTAGGGCGGCGGCGTTGGGAGTCATCGTTTTGCTAAAGACTTTTACCCAACCGGCGGTAGGGCGATGCAGGCCCAGCACCAGGCGCAGGAGCGTCGTCTTGCCGGCCCCATTGGGACCCAGCAAGCCGAGCACGCAGCCGGGCTCGATTCGCAGTGTTACATCGTTTAGGGCAATTTGGCGATTCTGGTAGATCTTGGTGAGCTTGTACGTCTCGACCACCAGATCGCTCGCATTATCCGCCGCCACGAGGTTCCCTCCTCGATTACGGACCGTTCCGGTGGCGGATCATAACCAGAGGCACAAACGGTTCCTAGGTCAACCGCTGGATTTGCGACGTTTCGAGGCGAGGTAGACCACCGCAAATCGGCCTTCGTTGCAATTCCCAGCCAGGGCCAGCATAATAACCGTGCTGGTGCGTCCTCAACGGTAGAAATTGGGGTTCATGGTCACCCTGGCAGAATTAGGGTACGTAGCACAAGCGTCTCGCTTGTGCGCTTGCCCAACACAAGCGAGACGCTTGTCTACGGTCGAATGGTCCGCCCTAAAAATCTGGTATGACAATGCACTACCTTGCCGGATTCGTTTCAAGCTGGCTTAGGGGGGGGGTGTGAGGGGGAGGAGAAACGATCTTTCGTAAGTCGCAAAGGAATCTGCGCTTGCGACAAAAAAGATCGTTTCTCAGACTGAGCTGGGCTCGTGAAAGGAAACTTTAGGGGGAGGCTTAGTGCCTCCTCAACGCTAGAAATTGGGATTCATAGATTCGGCATCGTGTCAAAAAATCAGGGTGAAACGTCTCACTCTACCCCGAAATTAAGGCTTGGGGATGCACTAGGCACTCTCTTGTCAATTGCCGCCCAAACCTGCCACCTTAGAGAATTTGAGGATCACCGGATGTTCTTGCGAACCGCTGCCCCGCTTACGGCGCTGGCCCTTGTACTTAGCTTCGGATCACATGGCCTGGGCGGCACGTCCAACAGCCTGATGGATATCACGCCTGACGGCAAACTGCTGCTTGTCGCAAACTCGGACAATGGCACGGTCACGGTCGTTGATGCCGCCAACCGCAAAGCGCTGCGGGAAATCAAAGTGGGCGACAAGCCCGAAGGGGTAACCTGGATCGGCACGGGGCCTCTCGCCGCGGTGACCGTCTACCGGGAAGACCGCGTCGTGTTTGTCGATGCCGAAAAGGGCCAGGTCGTCGAGAAGCTTCCGGTTGGCAACGAGCCGTACGGCATCGTGACCGACAAAGCGGGCACTAAGGCCTGGGTGACGCAAGAGTATCCCGGAACAATCAGCGAAATCGATTTAGCTTCGCGGAAAGTCGTACGGGAAATGAAGGCGGGCGCCAATCCCCGCGGCATCGCGCTCAGCTCCGACGAGAGTCGCCTTTATGTGACCGAGTTTTACACGGCCAGGCTCAATGCTGTGGATCTCCAAAAAGGGGAAGTCGTCGATAGTTGGAAGGGGCATTCGACGGATAATCTGTCCCGCAACGTCGTCGTTAATCCACGTCGGCCCAAAGCCTACCTGGCGCACATTCGCTCAAAGATTGACACGGTGGACGGCAATGGCTCCATCTTCCCCCATCTCTCCGTGTGCGATCTCGTGCCGCCCAACGGCTCGAAACGCCGTACTTCGATCGCGATGGACACGTACAACAACGTCTACGTAGTCACCAATCCCTGGGAAGCGGCCCTTTCACCCGACGGTAAACGGCTCTACTCGATTTACGCCGCCACAAATGACATGAATATCTCCGACGTCGTCGATGACGACTACACGGAGATAGAGCGCGTCGGCCGGGCGGTCCGCGTCGGCCAAAACCCTCGCGCCATCCGAGTCAGTCCCGATGGCAAAACCGTTTACGTCTACAACGCCTTGGATTTCACCGTCACGGTTCATAAGGCGGAAAACATGGAGCGGTTGGCGACCGTGAAGGTATGCGATCCACCCAAGACGCCCGAGTGGGTGCGTGGCAAAGTTCTTTTCAGCACGGCTCTGCCCCCTATGTCGAGCCAGCGCTGGATCGCCTGCGCGTCTTGCCATCCCGACGGACACAGTGATGGGCGCGTGTGGCAGAATCCTGAAGGCTTGCGCAAAACCCCGGCCATGTTCGGCCTGGCTCATACGCAGCCGCTCCATTGGTCGGCCGATCGCGATGAGGTCCAGGACTTCGAATACACGATACGTGGAAGGCTTATGCAGGGGCTCGGCTTGTTGTCCGGAGGGATGAAGAAAAAGCAAGGCTTTAGCCCGGTGGAATTGGAAGAAGACCTCGCCGGCCGGTCCAAGGACCTCGATGCCCTGGCGATTTACTGCAATTCATTTGATTTCACGCTCAGCCCGCACATTCCCGCGCCGGGCAGGCTCTCCCCTTCCGCCGAGCGTGGCAAGCAGGTTTTCTTCGATAAAAAGGTCGCCTGCGCCGAATGCCATAGCGGACCTTATTACACCGATAGCAGCTTGACGAAACCATTCAAGCTCCATGACGTTGGCACGGGTGGCGATGATCCCACCGAGAGGATTGGGCCAAAGTACGACACCCCTACGCTTCTGGGCGTCTACCACACCGCCCCGTACCTCCACCACGGCAAGGCGAAAACGCTGATGGATGTGCTAACGACATGCAACAAGGAAGACAAGCACGGCGTCACGAGCCATCTCAAGCCGGAGCAGTTAACCGACCTGGTGGAATTTCTCAAATCGCTACCGTACGAGCAGCCGCCGGATGAGACGCCGAATACGGTCAAGTACCGCGTGAAACCGGCCAAGAAAGAATAATCTCAGGCGCAAGTCAGCGCTCCCCTGGCGGGTCCCGGCTAAACGATAGTCGAACATAATCGGGGAAGGCTCGTGAATTCTGACTGGAAAAACCGCTACGAAGTCGCCATCCAAGCCGCTCAAGAAGCCGGTCAACTGGCTTTGAGCTATTTCGACCAAGGCTTGGCCGTGGAATGGAAGCCCGACTTGAGTCCCGTTACGCTTGCCGACCGCGAAGCTGAACAGCAATTGCGGACGACCTTCTTGAAAAAATTTCCCCAAGACGGCTTTCTTGGAGAAGAATCCGGCGAGCACCAAGGCACATCGGGGTACCGCTGGATCATTGACCCGATTGACGGCACGCGCAGCTTTGTCCGCAATATCCCGATTTGGGCGACGCTAGTCGGCTTGGAATATCAAGACGAGCAGATTGCCGGTGTGGCCGTCTTACCGGCCCTGGGGCAGACCTTTCGCGCGATGCGGGGCGAGGGCGCCTATCGGGATGACCGGCCCATCCATGTTTCCGATATTAGCCGGCTATCAGAGTCTATGGTCTTTTATTCCAGCCTGTCCTGGTTTGTCAAAGCGGGCAAGCAGGACCAATTCCTCAATCTGATAACGCGCTCGCAGCGCCAACGCGGGTTCGGAGATTTCTATGGCTTCGTGCTGGTCGCTCAAGGTTCGGGCGAATTGATGATCGAACATGGGGTCCATTCCTGGGATGTGGCCGCTCTCAAGCCGATCCTCGAGGAAGCCGGCGGCTGCCTTACCGATTGGGATGGCGTCGCCACTATACATCGAACCGATGTGCTAGCCAGCAACGGCAAGCTCCACAATGAGGCACTCGGCTTGCTTCGGGGCAGCGCCTAAGCTTTCTAAATCCCTGACGGCGGACATCCGGCGGGGTTCCACGTCGGGGAAAATGCCCCATTAATCACGTATTTTTGCCCGGACAGGCCTGTTGACAACGTGGCCCCCCGGCCTAAAACACTTGAATGCCCAGCTAATTTAATTGTTGATACGGTCCCTTAACGGTCAAGAAGGCGTTATGTCCGATCCCATAGCCAATGTTCCGCCCGCTTCACCGCCGCAACCGGCTGCGCCAGCAGCCGCTCCTGCGGTTGCGCCCGCCGCCCCGGCCAAGCCCGCCGCTCCGGCTGCGAAGATGCCGGCGAAGCCGGCCGGCAAGGGTAAAGAGCGCCGTTCGTTTTTTGCCAGTCTTTTCTTGGTGCCCATTAATCTCGCTTGGACCGCTTTGTGTTTATCCTCGGTCGCCATGCTTCTGGGCACGGTGCGGTTCCTTTTCCCCAACGTGCTTTCCGAACCGCCTTCCAAGGTGAAAGTCGGCTTTCCGGACAACTACGAAGACGGCAAGGTGGTCGAACGCTATAAAGATCAGAACATCTGGGTCGTCAAAAACCGCGGCGTCATTTATGCCCTGAGCACGACCTGCACCCATCTTGGCTGCACGCCGCAATGGCTGGAGCGCGAGCAGAAGTTTAAGTGCCCTTGCCACGGCAGCGGTTTTTATATTTCCGGCATCAATTTCGAAGGCCCCGCCCCCCGGCCGCTGGAGCGCTGGGCCGTCAGCATTGGCGACGACGGCCAACTCGTCGTGGACAAGAGCAAGAAGTTCCAGCAAGAACGAGGCGAATGGACCAACGAAGAGTCTTACATCAAGGTGTAGTCGAAAAGGGGTCGGGAGTCGTTTCGGCCCCATCATCTTAGATCAGTAAGAAGGTCGAAACGACTCCCGACCCCTTTTTTGATAGGGAAACCTCATGTCGGTAGGCGATTACATACGCAGCTCCCAAGTCTGGAAAAGCATCTTTCGCCACCCCGCCCCCCGCGATCGCCGCAATCGCGTGGTCGTCATGTTGACCAACGTTTTTCTGCACTTGCATCCCGTCTCAGTGCGGCAAAGCGGCATCGCGCTCAGCTATACGTGGTGCATGGGCGGCTTGACGTTCTTTCTCTTCTTAGTTGAGACGGTGACCGGCGTGTTGCTGATGTTCTATTACCGGCCCACGCTGGAACACGCTTATAACGACATCCTGGCACTGCGCGACGTGACGACGCTGGGCGTGCTTCGCGAGCTTCATCGCTGGGGCGCCCACGCGATGGTCATCACAATCTGGCTGCACATGTACCGTGTCTTTTTGACCGGCAGCTATAAGCCGCCCCGGGAATTTAATTGGGGCGTGGGCGTCATTCTCTTGGTGCTAACACTGCTTCTGAGCTTTACCGGCTATCTCTTGCCCTGGGATCAATTAGCCATCTGGGCCATAACCGTCGGCAGCAATATGGCCCGCGCGCATCCGTTTGTCGGACATGAAGGGCCCGGGTCGGCGCTCCTGAAGATACCGGGCGACGTCAACTTGATCCATTCCGGCAGCGACGCCCGCTTTATTTTGCTGGGCGGCCGCGCGGTCGGCGGCGAAACTCTGTTGCGCTTCTATGTGCTTCATTGCGTCGCGCTTCCTCTGGCGGCGGCGGTGCTGATCGCCGTCCATTTCTGGCGGGTCCGCAAAGACGGCGGCATCAGCGGCGCATTGTAAATCGATTCCGTAGGACGTTGCCATCATGCCAAATTCCGAGAGCCTATTTTCGGCTTCCATTCAGAATGGATTGGGCTTCTATTACCTGTTCGCCGTGTTGCTTAACCTCGGCTTCGCAGCCTATTACTATTACGGCGAAAAGAAGCCCGGCATAGCGCTCCTCTGGACATTGGTCGGCGGCCTATTCCTAGTCCATGCCGGGGCCAACTTTGCACACCTGGGTTGGCATCTGACACAAGGAACGCTCGATTTTGTCGACCGCGTCGTCGGCGCGGAGAGCTTTTTCATCGCCGCTGTGGCCGCTTTCACCTGTCTCCTGCTTTTCCGCCGCACGCTCACCGATCCGCTGATCGCCTGGGGCATAGTCAACGTATCGCTCCTGGGTGCCGGCTGGGCAATGACGAACAAGGATTTCCGCGAAGTCGTGACCAAGCCGGACAATGTGCCGATTACCCTGCTGATTTATTCCGTCGCCTTTTTCACCTGGCTGGCATTGCGCCGCGGCGTCATCAACGACGAACGCATGGACAAGGGCGAGGCCCCGCTGGAAAAGCTGGAAGACGACAAAGTTCTCGTGTGGCCCGACCTGGTCTACACCGAGCTGATTTGCATGATCATTTGCACGTTCGTCTTAGTGATTTGGGGCGTCGCGCTCAAAGCGCCGCTCGAGCCGCCGGCCACGACTGCCAAGGCACCCAATCCTTCAAAGGCCCCCTGGTACTTCCTCGGCCTCCAAGAAATGCTGGTCTATTTTGACCCGTGGATGGCCGGCGTGGTCTTGCCGCTCATGATCATCGGCGGCCTGATTTGCTTGCCCTACGTCGATTTCAATCAAAAGGGCAACGGCTATTTCACTTTCAAACAACGGATGTTCGCGATCACGACCTTCATGTTCGGCTTTGATGTGCTCTGGGTCGTGCTGATCGTGCTGGGCACGTTCCTTCGCGGTCCCAACTGGAACTTTTTCGGGCCGTTCGAATACTGGGATCCGCACAAGGTTTTGCCGCTCAACAATATCAACCTCTCGCAAATCTTCTGGTTCAAAATGGGCGGCGATGCCGGGCAGATGACGAACTGGTTTGTGCGGGAGCTGCCCGGATTGGCGCTCGTCATTGCCTATTTGGTGCTTCTGCCGCCCCTTCTAGCCAAGACGGTTATGCGCCCGTTCTTTATCAAGATGGGATTCACGCGGTTCTTTATTTTGGTGACGTTCCTCCAGTTCATGGCGGCGCTGCCCATCAAAATGGTGCTGCGCTGGACCCTGAACTTGAAGTACATCGTCTTTATTCCGGAATACTTCTTTAACATTTGAGATCCCGGAGACTTATAACGCCATGGCAGCTTCCGATCAACATTACCGCAGTCAAAGAATCCTCGACATCGTCTTTGCGGTCTCCTGTGTCCTCATGTTGGTCAGCATCCTTTGGATGATGTACGACGACTACACCCGGGAATTCAAAACGGTGCAGCGAAAGTTTCGCGATGTCGAGACCGGTCTCGCCGAACGGCAAATGTTGACCAGTCTTCCTGACGACTCCAAGATCCAGGAAATTGAAGAACTCAACCAGAAAATCAAAGAAACGCGCAGTGAATTGGAGAATTCCAAGAAGAAGATCCAGAAGCAACTGGACGCCCTTATGTCTGAAAAAGGCCAGCTCGTAGTCAAGCAATTGGGCGTCAAAGCGGATTTGGATTCGGAGAGCAGCCTTTATAACATCGCCGTCGATGAAAACGGCCGAGACTCCGACCCGGCCCGCCAGCGAAATGCCAACGTCGAACGGCTGACCAGTGAATACGGCGCCATCACCGAAAAAGTGGACGCCAAGCAAGCGCAAATCGACCAGTTGCTTTATGAGAGCGGCGTCAAGGAAAAAACCGATGAACTGGCCAAACAAGAAGACAGCCTCAAGAAACTGACCAACGAATTTGACCGCCTGGCCAAGACAACGGTTCAGAAAGAGTGGAAATTCGGCGATTGGTTTCGCAGCTTGCCCATTCTCGATGCCTTTGCTCCGCCCACGAAAATCCAACAAGTCACGCTCAAGGAACTCACCATCGATTACGGCGGGTTCAGCAACGTCATCCGCTATGATCGGTGCACCACCTGCCATCTCGGCATCGATCGGGCCAATTACGACAGGGCTTCCCTGAAAAGTCTGGGCGACGCGCCCGATGAATTGAAAGAACGGCTAGCCAAGGTCAAAGCCTTTCTGGCGAACCGGAAAAAAGAAGGCGAAACGCTTACCTTCGATCCCGATCAGATTCCGGATAAAGTACGAACGACGCCACTGACGCCCGGCCAGGTCACCCAGTTCTGCGCTCATCCGCGCCTGGGCTTGTTCGTCGATCCCAACAGCAAGCACCCGGTGGAGCAATTCGGCTGCACGATTTGCCATGCCGGCCAGGGCAGCGCGACCGATTTCGACAAAGCCGACCATATGCCGGCCACCACCAGTCAACAGAAGGAATGGACCGATGCCTATCATTGGGAACGCGAGCGCGACTGGGATTTCCCCATGTTGTCCTCGCGCTTCGTTGAATCGAGCTGCGTGAAATGTCATTATCAAATGACTGACCTCGTCACGAAAGGCAGCCGCGAGGAAGCGCCCAAGCTGCTTAAGGGTTACAACCTCTTCAAGGAAAACGGCTGCTTTGGTTGCCATGAAGTGGCCGGCATCAAGAGCGGCCGGGAGATCGGACCGGATGTGCGCTTGGAGCCCATTCCGCCTTTGGACGCCTTGACCGCCGAGGAGCAGGTCAAGCTCAAGGCCGATCCCCTCAACCCTCCTGGCGCCATGCGTAAAGTGGGCCCAAGCCTCTACCGTCTGAGCGAGAAGACCAATCAAGATTGGGCGCGCAAATGGATCATGAGCCCGCGCGGTTTTCGGCCCGACACGAAGATGCCGCACTTTTACGGTCTCAGCACCAACTCGCCCGACGTCTTGCCCGACGATCAAAAGAACTTCCCCAATGCGGAGATTCACTCCATCGCCCATTACCTCTTCCAGACGAGCGAAGAATACCTTCAAGGCAAGGACCCGTTCCGAGTCTTAGGCGAGACGCGCAAAAAGGAACTGGAAGAGAAGAAAAATAACAACACGATCAGCGATAAGGAAAAGACAGAGTTAGTGGAGATCACGCGCCGTCTTGAACTGACGACGCCGCCGACGCCGCTGGACAAGCAGATAATCGACGAGAATGGCCAGTCGGTCGCGTTGCCTCCCGAGCCCGCCGATGGCAATGCGAAGGACCAGCGACTGGACAAGGGCCGTCAATTATTCACCGAGCGCGGCTGCCTGGCTTGCCATTCCAATCAAGGCACCGAAAAGGCCAAGGCCGGCATACCGGCCGTGGTTAGCAATCAGCACTTCGGGCCGAACCTGAGCCGGCTCGCTCCCAAGATCGCCCCCGAAAAGGGCGGCAACGAAGCCAAGCGCCGCTGGATTGTCCAGTGGTTGCTCGATCCGACGGTCCACTCGCCCCGGACGCGCATGCCCAATGCTCACTTCACGGTTGAACAGGCCGACCAGGTCGGCGCTTGGCTGCTGAGCCAACCGGTTGAAGAAGACGAAGCCTACGAGGCTTGGAAGAAGGAACTTGATGCGCCGGACTTGCCAACTCTGAGAGAATTGGCCCGCGTTTACTTGGCCAAAGCGCCCAATATGACCAAACGCGATGTGGACGCCATTCTGGGCAAGCCCCATGAAGGAGAAGGCAAAGGCCTGACGGAAGAGCAGATCAAGGACTTGCTCATTAAGCCCGATGCCGACGAGTATCAGCTCAAGGGCGAACTTAATGAAAGCAAGCTCGCGTGGTACATCGGCAAGAAAAGCATCGGCCGGCTAGGGTGCTATGCCTGCCATAACATCCCCGGCTTCGAGATTGCCAAGCCCGTCGGCACGGCACTCAACGACTGGGGCAAAAAAGATCCCTTGCGGCTTGCTTTCGAAGATATCGTTCGCTTCGTGCGCGACAAGCACAACATCGTCGAGGCCCGCGACGACTCCGAGGACAAATCCAAGCCGGCCGAATCTTGGCATAACGACAAAAACGGCAAGACGCCGTACGAAGCCTATTTTTTCGAAGGGCTGGAAAACCAGCGGCGGGACGGCTTCTTGCATCAGAAGCTCGCCGAGCCGCGCAGCTTCGATTATGGCCGGCTCCGCACCTGGGACGATCGCCTGCGCATGCCGCAGTTCAAATTCGCTAACAGCAAGCGGCTTGAAGACGAAGCCGATGAGGCGTTCGCGGCGCGGGCGCTCAAGGATGAGTCTGAAGCTCGCGAAGCGGTCATGACCTTCGTTCTGGGCTTGGTTGCCGAACCGCTGCCGTTACGCTATGTCAGCAAACCGGCCGGCGACCGCTTGGCGGAAGTCAAGGGCCGGGAAGTGTTGGAGAAGTACAACTGCGCCGGCTGTCACCAACTGCGGCCGGGCGTCTTCGAATACAAGTTAAGCGACGACGGGCAGCGCTTGCTGGCCCAATCTTTCGATAAAGCCGCCAGCGCGCTGGCCACCGACCACTTCTTCAGTGACAGCAACGCCTGGATGCCCTTGGCTCAACCGGTCGCCGGCCATCTATTGATTACAGGGACCAATCCGCGCGTGAGCGAAGGCGAGGAAGAGAAGCCGAGCATCAAACTGCGCCTGGCCCAAGCCCTGCGCGCGCCAACGATCAAAAGAAACGACGACACGGACCAAGATGAAAAGAAGACGGTTGATATCCCCGCCGGCACGGACGTCCAGCTTCAGAAGGAAGATATCGTTTCCCAAAGCCGAACTTGGGGGGGGACGTTCGCCGACATGCTGGTTGATTACGTCATCGCTCTCGATCCCAATAGCGACAAGCGCGCGCTCCGCGAGGGCAAGCCGATCGAAAGCGACGTGTCGACGGCACGGAGCTGGTTGCCGCCGCCGCTGGCGCGCGAGGGCGAACGCGTGCAGCCGGGCTGGCTCTTTAACTTTCTCCGCAATCCTCAACCCATCCGGCCGGCTTCCAAGATGATGTTGCGCATGCCCCGCTTCAACATGAGCGAAGAAGAGGCCATGATGTTGGTCAATTACTTTGCCGCCGTGGACCGCCTTGAAAACCCGGGCATTGGCCTTACGGCGCCTTACGTCACAGTCGCCCAACAAGACGAAAGATACTGGCAAGAGCAAACGCGCAGCTATGTCGCTCGCCTGGGCAAGGAGAAGTTGGCCCAGCGCGCTGCAAAGATGAAGGATGTCTGGAAGGTCCAAGAAGAACAAGAAAAGGCCCTGCTCGATCTGCGCATAAAGACGGCTAAGGAGGCCAAGAACCTTGCCAAGACCGATGCGGACAAGGCTCGTTTTGATAAAGAGGTGGCCGAGCTGAACGAAAAATCTAAGAATATTAGGAAGGACATTGAGAAGCGGTGGGAAGACCGCGAGGTCTACGCCAACGACGCCTACCACCTCTTAGCTAATGCTAGCAAGAGTTTTTGCCTGGAATGCCATAGGGCCGGCAATGCCCTTGCCAAGGAAGAAAAGGGCCCGCCTCTGGAATTGTCTTTCGAGCGCCTGCGGCCCGAATGGACCGTCCAGTGGCTTGCCAACCCCCGGCGTCTCTTTACCTACGATCCGATCATGCCGCAGAATTTTCCAAAGGGCCAGGATGTCCTCCCGGAGCTGTTCGAGGGGGATTCACGGCAGAAAGTCACCGCTCTCCGCGATGTCCTGATGAATTTGCCCAAGGTGGCCGACATGCCGGCCAACCGTAATTACTATCAGTCCACGCTGGGAGGAAAATAATGCGTCCAGTTATTTGCCGTATGAAACTCCTGGTCTTAGTTCCGGTTCTAGGCGCTCTAATGCCGGCCTCGCCTGCATCGGCCGCGGATGAGAAAGGCGAATGGGGCGCTATCAAAGGGCAAATCGTTTGGGGCGATAAAGAGATTCCAAAACTAGAGGCCATAAATGTTGACAAGGACGAAGATCATTGCGCTAAAAAGGGCCAGCTATTCAAGGAAGACTTCGTAGTCAATAAGGAGAACAAAGGCGTTTGCTATGTCTTTGTCTGGTTAACACCGCCTTCCGTTGCCGGAGGCAAAGAGCCTGCCCCCCTTCCCATCCATCCCTCACTTAAGGAAATCAAATACAAAGAAGTGATTATGGATCAGCCGTTTTGCCAGTTTGTCCCCCACGCATTGGCTCTGCGCAAGGGACAAGAGTTGGTCGTCAAGAACAGCGCCCCTATTAACCACAACGTAAATTATCAAGGCGGCGCTAACAACCCAGGCAATAACGTAATCCTGCCCGCTGGCAAGTCGGTCAACGTCAAAGACCTCAAGCCATCGAAGACGCCCATTAGCGTCACCTGCAATATCCACGGCTGGATGAAGGCGTGGATCCGCGTCTTCGATCATCCTTATTTCGCGATCACGGATGCCGACGGCAAGTTCGAGATCAAAAACGCCCCGGCGGGCGATTTTCAACTGGTCATTTGGCACGATGGTGTCGGCTGGGTAAAGGGAGGTAAGAATGGCCTTCCGGTCCAGGTCAAAGGGAACGGCGAAACCGACCTGGGCAAAATCGAAATGCAACCGCCGAAGGACTAAAAGGATAAGAGGCTCTGTTGGTGCCAGAAGTGTGCGGCTACAGTGCTGGCGAAAGTGTTTGTCTAAAACGTCTGGCTATAGTGGCTGGCTACGGTTTTTGTGGAAAAAGTCACGTCGTGGCAGCCGCGGGCTTAGGTTACTTGCCATGTAGCCCCGTTCACGGGGCTTTGCCGCGCAGCGGTAATAGGCCCGGCGTTTACGCCGGGTAACGAGGCATGGCCTCAGCCCGTTGCCCCGTTCACGGGGCTTCTCGATGGGTGGCTTTAGCCCTGCAATACGGCTGAAGCCCAACATCGAGAAGCCCCGTAAACGGGGCTAAATGGAGGTTTGGTGGAACGCCTAACCCGCCGTCAACGGCGGGCCTAACACCGCTTCGCGGGAAGCCCCGTAAACGGGGCTGATCCGGTCGGCTATGAACGATTGAGATTATCGTTTGCCAGGTTAACCCATAACGGCACTGACGAAACGCTGTGTTGGCCCAACTCGCCGTCAACGGCGGGCCTAATACCGCTTCGCGGAAAGCCCCGTGAACGGCGCTGCATCCGGTCGGCCCAGAATGATTGAGACTATCGCTCGCCAGGTTGACCCAGCGCGACGTTGACGTGATGGGATGTGGCCTAACGCAACATTGACCTAAAGCAGTAGTTCGCTAAGTTCAATTAAACAAGCTGGTTTTCTATCATCCCTGGAGGTTTTAAGTAATGCAACGCATGCACGTTTGGGCGATGGCTATCCTGACCCCGATTTTTGGGCTGGGGCTGGCTCTTAATATGGGCTGCGGCTCGAAATCCTCGGATGGCACGACGGAAGTTACCAAGTCCAAGGACGGCAAAGAGACAACCAAGGCCGGCGGCAAGGGTGAAAAAGCCGCGGTAGACGGCAATTACAGCGGCACCTTGACCGGGAAAGTCACCTTCAAGGGCGCTCCGCCCAACGAGGAAAAGGCCAACTCCGATTTGCTCGCTCAAATGGAGAAGACCGACAAGCCCCACTGCGTGGACCAGGCCAGCCCGGCCGAAAGGACCCAGCAACAGTGGGTCATCAATAAAGACGGCGGCGTCGCCAACGTCTTCGTCTGGATCCAGCCCGTGGATACCAATCACTATTTCAAGGTCGACAAGAGCAAGAAGACCTGGGAAGACAAAGTGGTCTTGGATCAACCCCATTGCGCGTTCGTTCCGCACGCTCTGGTGATGTTCACCCAGTATTATGACCCCGATTCCAAGAAGAAGGACAAGAAAGAAAAGACCGGCCAAGTGCTGCTCGTGAAAAACTCCGCCGACATCAACCACAACACCAATACCGGCGAAGAGAATCAGATCATTCCGTCCAAGAGCGAAAAGGAATTCAAGGTTGCTGAAATCAACAAGGATGTCCCGATCAAATGCAACATCCACGGCTGGATGACAGGCCACATCTGGGCCTTCGAACATCCCTATGCCGCCGTGACCAAAGAGGACGGCACTTACGAGATCAAGAACGTGCCGGCGGGCGCCACGGTCCGCGTGATCGCCTGGCATGAAGCCGACGGCTTTATCGGCGACAAAAAAGGCAAGGAAGTCAAATTGGATGAAAAGACAACCGAGAATTTCGAGCTGGGAGGCAAGTAGCCCTTCGATGCTGATCTAAAAAGAGCGCGGGCCTGGAGAACTACAATCCAGGCTCGCGTTTTTTTCTTTGCCAACGATCGCCAAGAGGATTCAAGGCACTGCCTGTCGGTTTGCGCTGCAAAACGGATATAAGCTTTGCAGGGGGGAGTCTTTGGACCTTACGGCCGGTTTGGCGTTAAGCGCAGTCAATGCCTTTGAACGTCAGAAGTAGGTCAGCCTTTCCAGGCTGACAAACTGCCAAAATGTCAGGCTGATGTAGGTCAGCCTTTCTAGGCTGACAAACCGCCAGAATGTCAGGCTGATGTAAGTCAGCCTTTCCAAGCTGACAAACCGCCAGAATGTCAGGCTCGAAAGCCTGACCTACTTCAAACTGAGACACTACCAAGTTTTCGGGGATTCGTTTCATCCGTTTAGGAAACGGCGGGCAGTTCACCGTAAAAAGGGCTGGAGGTCCGACCGGTTGAGGCTTCCTGAACGCCTTTGGACGTCAGGGACTGTCTCCACTCCGCGGACTGAGCGCTAACACGTCCGAAGGGGGGGTGTCCGGGGGTTGAAATGAAACGAATTCCAACCTTCCAAGCTTACCCTCCCCGAGCTTCCCGGGGTAGCGCGGTAGCGAGGTGGCGGTGTCTCAGTTTGAAGTAGGTCAGGCTTTCGAGCCTGACATTTTGGCGGTTTGTCAGCCTGGAAAGGCTGACCTACTTCAAAGTGATACACTGCCAACGAGGTGGGCCCGGTTCCTTCAAGGAAAACCTACACCAGAGAGGGTTCAAAGGTGGCCTACTTAGGGCCTTTCGCGGTTCCCATCAAGACGGGACGTTTCACCGGGTCAACGTTTTTTTTCCCTTCGCGGCGATTCAGGCTCGCCTGCACGAAGCCGCGAAAGAGCGGATGGGCCTTGGTCGGCTTGGATTTGAATTCGGGATGGCACTGCACCGCCAGAAACCAGGGGTGATCGGGCAGCTCGATAACCTCAACCAGCTTTTCATCCGGGCTGGTGCCGGAGAAGACCATGCCGTTGGCGGCGAATTGCTGACGGTATTGGTTATTGAACTCATAGCGATGCCGATGCCGTTCGTGGACCATCAGGCTGCCGTACGCGAGGTTAGCCCGGCTGCCTTCGAGCAGCTTGCAAGGGTAGGAGCCTAGTCGCATCGTCCCGCCCAGGTGGGTGATCGAATACTGATCGTCGAGCAGGCAAACAACAGGATGCCGGCAGGTAGGCTCAATCTCGGTGGTGTGGGCGTCAGCGAGATTGACCACATGGCGGGCGAACTCGATCACGGCACACTGAAGACCCAGGCAAATGCCGAAATAGGGCACTTGGCGCTCGCGCGCATAGCGAATCGCCTCGATCTTGCCGGCAATGCCGCGATGACCGAAGCCGCCAGGAACCAAAATGCCGTCGATGCCGCTGAGCGCCTTCTCCGCCCCTTCGGCTTCGACCTCTTCCGCCTCGATCCTTCGAACGAGGACGCGGCTCGCTAGCGACATGCCGGCGTGGTCGAGCGCCTCGTAGACCGACTTATAGGCGTCCTTATGCTTGATATACTTGCCGACGACGGCGATGGTGACTTCCTGCGCCGGGTTCATAATCCGCTGAAGCAGGCTTCGCCATTCGCCCAGGTCCAGCGACCTGGCGCGCAGCCCCAACTTTTCAACGATTAGCTCATCAAGGCGATTCTTCTCAAAGCTGAGCGGCACCTCATAGATGCTGAATTCCTTATCGCGCTCTTCGATGACAGCGCGCGGCTCGACGTTGCAAAAAAGCGCGATCTTGTCGGCGTCGTCCTTGGCCAATTCGCGCTCCGTGCGGCAAATGAGAATGTCGGGCTGGATGCCAATCTGGCGGAGTTGACTGACGCTATGCTGCGTCGGTTTGGTTTTCGATTCGCCGGCGGCCTTCAAGTAGGGCACGAGCGTCAGATGGATATAAAGGCAATTGTTTTTGCCGACGTCGAGCGCAAATTGACGAATGGCTTCCAAAAACGGCAGGCCTTCAATATCGCCGACGGTGCCGCCGATTTCGGTAATAACCACGTCCACATCATCGGAAACCAACTTGCGGACGGCGCCCTTGATTTCGTCGGTGACGTGTGGAATCACCTGAACCGTTCGGCCCAGGTAGTCGCCGCGGCGTTCCTTTTCAATTACGGAAAGATAGATCTTGCCGGTCGTATAGTTGCAATCGCGGCTCAAGGGCGCGTGCGTGAAGCGCTCATAATGGCCCAGGTCGAGGTCGGTCTCGGAGCCGTCGTCGAGAACATAGACCTCGCCATGCTGATACGGGCTCATTGTGCCTGGATCGACGTTGATATAGGGATCGAATTTTTGCAGCCGCACCCGAAGGCCGCGACTCTCCAGCAGCAGTCCAATTGAAGCGCAGGTCAGCCCCTTGCCCAACGAACTCACCACGCCGCCGGTGACGAAAATGTGCTTGCAAGCCATATGAGGACAGCCCTTTCCTTGGCGCCGAGCCGGGATCATGAGCGGGCTGTGCCCCGCTCGCCGAGTCAACGAACAAACGGCAGAAGCCCACGGAAATCTCCGTGGGCTTGCTCTTGTCATTACTTGATTACTATAGGGTATACCGACCTTGGCAACTAGACGGCGGGCGCTCGATTTCGGGTCAAGCAGCCACCCGCCGGCGCTGCTGACGGTAGGTCCGCACAAAATGCTCGTAATCGGCGAAGGTATCGACGCCGATGGCCGCCTCTCGCACGACGCCGACCCGGATAGGTTGCCCCATGGCGAGTATGCGAAGCTGCTCGAGTTTTTCCAGCTGCTCCAAGGGCGACGGAGGTGTGGCGGCCAATTGCTGGAGAAAGGCCCGGCGATAGGCATAGAGGCCCAAGTGTTGAAGAAAAACAGGCGGCTGCGCGCCAAAATCGGGTCGGTTATCACGCACCCAAGGAATGGGCGATCGGCTGAAATAAAGCGCTTTGCCCTGCTGATCGCATACAACTTTGACGCAGTTCGGGTCGCGCCATGTTTCGACATCCGTGATGGGAATGGCCAGCGTGGCAGCCTGTGAGGCCGCATCTTTAATCATCATGTCAGCCAAGTGATCGAGAGCGCCGGGATCGACCAATGGTTCATCGCCTTGCAGATTGATGATGATGTCGGCGTCAAGCTGACGGGCGGCCTCGGCAACCCTGTCGGTGCCGCTCCGATGATGCCGACCCGTCATGATGACACGGCCGCCAAAACCCTCGACGGCAGCGCGGATGCGCGGATCGTCAGTGGCTACGGCGACTTCCGAAGGTCTGCGGGCCTCGGACGCTTGCTCGTAAACGTGCTGAATCAAATACTTGCCGGTCTGTCGGAGAAGCGGTTTACCCGGCAGGCGGGTGGAAGCATAGCGTGCGGGAATGACAATGGCGATTTTCACGATGGACCTCCTTGTCCTGTGCGAAATCCCTGGGGCAGTCCGTTAAGTTT
Source organism: Gemmataceae bacterium (assembly GCA_045802525.1). Classification (GTDB taxonomy): domain Bacteria; phylum Planctomycetota; class Planctomycetia; order Gemmatales; family Gemmataceae; genus JBJMQT01. Next base: position 77,647 of record JBJMQT010000071.1, on the reverse strand, counting down.
GGCAATTAGAGCGGTTTTGAAAGAGTTGGGCAAGACCTTCTAGGCCTTGGCCAAGAGCTTGCGAGTGCAGAACGCTACGCCAGTAAGGAACCAAGGGAAAAGGACCACCCCGTCTCAAGGGGATGCGGAAAAGGTGGAGAGACGGGGTGGATTTAGGCTGGCGGAGGGCTTTAGAGAGCCCCTTGTAACTGGGGCATAGGCATTTGTCTGATGAGCGGATCGCCATAAGCGGCGTGTTCGACGGACGTTTTGCTGGGCACTCTTAGCAGCACGCTTAGGAGCTGGAAAGGAACGCCGAGGACTTTGAGGCCCGTGCAGAGCAAGATCCGGAAATCCATCCAGGGGCTCATGTGCCGGACATAAAACAGGTCGTAAGCCAGTTTTCGGCGAACACTGCCGAGATCCGTGTCGGGCGGCAATTGCACTTGGGCTAAGCCTGTGACCCCAGGCTTGACGTAAAGGCGAGCACGGTAATGAGGCAAAGATCGTTCAAGCTGCGGTACGAATTCGGGTCGCTCGGGTCGCGGGCCGATCAGGCTCATTTCACCACGCAAAACGTTCCAAAGTTGAGGCAGCTCATCAAGGTGGCTCCGGCGCAGAAAGCGACCAACGGCCGTTACGCGCGAATCTCCTTGGGCCGACCATTGGGGGCCGCTGAAGACTTCGCAGTTATGGGTCATGGTGCGAAGCTTATAGATCGTGTAAGGCTGCCCATTTTTACCGAGGCGGATCTGACTGTAAAATGCGGGTCCACGAGAGGTCATCTTTACAAGCAATGCGGCGATCAGCATGCAAGGAGCAGTTAGAACTAATAGCAAGCAAGCAAGAATGAATTCTGCGGTTAGTTTGATTGCCGGATACCAAGTATTTTGCGGCGACCGATTTACCCCAGAACGACGGCGGAATCCTGAATCTGTACGCCAAATCCGTTTGGTCCAGTGCATTTCGGTTTGTGCTGGCATTGGATTCCCCGAGGTCTCTTAATCGAAAAAACAGGTGCTGGGCTCGACCTGTTTGCCTATCAGACTTTGTTCCGGCCCCAAATCTTGAGTGGGGAAGATACAGGCGGCGGGTGCGAGTGCAACAAGCATGCCGAGTGCGTCTAACGAAAATAAGCGGCAATGAACAAAGGTGGCGACTGTTGAATTGGCATCGCATTACCTCTTGTGAACCAAGATCTTGCGTGGACTAAGACCTCGCGATAAACTTCGTGACCCCCGGCAAAGAAATGTTCTTTATTACCGGAGCGAATTGAAGAAAACGCCGACGGCATTCTGGACATTAGCGCTGTCAAGCCGGGATGTTAAGAAAGGTTTACAGCTTCCAAAAATCTAGGACATTATGATTTCTTTGAGCTGTTCGCGCAGTTTGCGATGTGCTTTGCTCGGGCCCTTTACGAGGATGGCCGCTTCACCAAGCGTGAGATGGGGATCCGGAAAGGGGAGGAGGTCGACGGCCTTCTTAAAACCAAGGCCTAAAACGTATTTACGAGCATTCAAGTGAACTTCGATGCCCGCCTCACGAAGAACTTCAAGATCGCGGTAGAACCCGCGGATATCCAACTTAAGCCGCTTTGTTAAGAAAGTGCGCGATTGCGGGGCCCTAGCCAATAGACTCAAAAGTCGATGCAGACGATGAGCTCGTTCCGCGGTCACTGATCGTTCGCCGGCCGCCTTCATCGGAACCCGCTTTTTGATCATGCCTTCTCCTTGATTCCATATCCAGCAGTTCGGGTGGAATCTTTTCTAAGGACTCATTGGAAATGCGATGCATTGGCAGGCATGGAAAAAGCGGACGAACCGGTAAACCGGCTAATTTACGAATTTTTGTTCGTTAGAATGCTTCACCACACTGAACTAGCCAAGACCCTATCAGGCAAGATCCTGTGCCTCCTTTGGAATGCTAAACGTCGAAACAAGTTAAATCAAGATTCGCCGGGATCTTTCCGACAATTGTTGAGCGGAATCGGTTGCCAGACAGCGCCATTCCGAGACCGTATTCCTCTCCGGGTGGACTGTTCTGAGGGCGGACCGGAAACCGTTTGGTTAGCGCATGGGTAGGCTGACTAAAATGTTGCGGTAAATCAGAAAACTTTCTTGCCCAAGGCAGGTTCACCGATATACTTCTCCATTATCCCCTCTTCCTGGGATAATCTCTGTTGTCGTTGATGAGGGCCATGGTCATGGTTAGCAGCGTAGGGTTGGATTTGGATTTCATCCAAGAGTTACAATTGCGCCGGTGGGCTCGCGAGCACTATGTGCCCCGCGACCAAAGAGAAACTTCCTGGCATCCGATTGTCCACCAAGAAATGGAAAAGAAAGAATTCGAGACTTCCGAGCCGATGAGCATTGCTTACAACGCGTGATCCACGCTGCGTCAAATCGCTCTTCCAACGAAAAGAAAGGCGGCGGCGACATCAACATGTCTCCGCCGCCTTTCTCTTTTCCACCTGCCTGAGTTGGCCAACGTTTTCTACTTAAGCGCCCCCAACGCTAGCGGCGAATGAACGCGGCTAAGGCCCCTCGTTATGCCAACCCGGACACTGACAATTACCACGACGTACCAACAAACGAAAAGCAGCCAGCCGGCCCCGACTACCAACAGCACATCCGGGCGAAATAGCAATCTTTGTGAACTCAAAACCATCTGCAAAGTAAGACCGATTAACAAGCAGGCGTATCCCAGGAAAATATGGATGTTCCACAAGCACGCTTGGCTTTTGAAGCAGCAAGCCACGGCGCGAAGGAATAGAACGAAAAGCAATGTGCTCGCCAGCCCCAGCCCCGTACTAACCAGCTGCATGGCCCCGGCGGTGCCCTCAATTTTCAGCTCGGCGAGACCCTCTTTCCCGTGCTGTCTCATATGCCGATAATTCTCCGCCCCTTCCCCGCTTAGAGAAAAGATTAGGTGAAGCGACGGACTTACCAGGAGACACAAAATACAGAGGAACATGAGCCATTTGGCCGCGTGGCGTTCCGGAGCGTTCATGATGCACCGCCATTTGCCGGCAATGATGAAACCGTAGCTAATAAGCGAAGCGAGCCCCAGGAACCCGATGCCGAAGAAGATGATCAGCGACGATGACTGTTTGGAAAGTTTGCTGGCCGCATCTAATTCCCGATGGTAAACGGCGTAAAAGAGAGCCGCGCCACCGATGATCCAGCCCAGGACCATGAGAAAATAGCCAAAAAGGACCCGCGACAGGCCGTTGGCCACTGCGCGCCAACCAAACTCCATATGGAGCGGATTGCCTGGATCATGAAACTCTTCAGGTTGGTAGAGATATTGCCCGGTCTTAAGTCCAACGCTCATGGCCCAATCCTCATGAAAGTGCTGGAATTTGCTTTCAGCCGAACTCTAGCTCAAACGATCATGAGGTTGCAGAAGAATTAGCCTTTGCGTTCAAACATTCTTTGTTATTGCGCCACAATAAAAGCAATACTACAAATCCAATCAGGGGGGCCAAGCCTATTGACTGCATTCCGCGAGTATGGGAGCCAGTTTCTTGAACAGCTTTGCCAACCTCGCTTTGCATTAGCGCAATCGACAGCCAGGTGATACAGCCAAGGAGCCCTACAACGGCTCCCTGATGCCGCACGCTCAGTTCCTGCCCGAACGAGTAATACGTCGGAAACAGTCCCAGCGCGCCAAAACCGATGACCAAGAGCATACCGAGCTGAAGCCAGCCGGGATCGAGCAAGGGAACCATAGTGCTCAACGCCACGAGCAGGGCGCACAGTAAGAACGCCAGCATGCGAGCGCGGTGCACGGTCATGCCAAGGCGTATTACATAAAGCGTGACAAATCCTACGCTGAGCGACCCGGCGTCCGCGGCCATGTAGTACGCCGAATTGAAGAGAATGGCATCTTGTTCCTTGTAGCCCGTATCATGCAAAAATGAAGTAAGCCAAGCTCGGAAAAAATGCCAGGCGGCATTGATGGTGATGACCAAGACTACAAGCACCACAAATTTCCGGGAGGCCAATACTCCGAGAAACGACAGGCCGGGGGATGCTTGAGCCTCCTTTTCCTTGAGCCGGTCGGCAATGCCGGCGCCCGGCAAATCTTTACGACCTACAACTCCATGCCAGAGCCAGACCCAACTCAAGCCCAGGATGCCAATGACCCAAAACGGATAGCGCCAGCGCGACGGTTCGGTGACGAGCAGAAGCACGATTAACGGCGTAATGATCGCCCCAATGGCGGCTCCGCTTTGCAGGATGCCGTTGCCCAAACTTCGTTGATGCGGCGCCAGAATGTGCTGAGTCGTCCGTAAAGCGCAGGGCCAATGGGCTGCCTCGGAGATGCCGAGCAAAAACCGGCAAGCCATCAGTTCATGCCAGTTGCTTGCGAAGCCGGTCAAGAACCCGGCGGCGGACCATACGACGACCGCGCCGGGATAAATCCAGTAGACGCCAAAGCGATCCACAATCATGCCGGAGAGGAGAGAGCCTAAAGCAAAGGCCAAGGCGAACACCGCCTCCGTATTGCCATAACTCTCCGGGCTGCGGCCAAACTCTGCGTAAAGGCGCTCAACGCTCAGACTGACAGTTTGCCGGTCCATGTAGTTGAGCATGGTGGCCAACATAAGAAGACCGCAAATCCACCATGTCCGGGAAGGACTACGGCCAGGCTCACCGGTTTCGGTTAGAAAAGACATGAGCGCTCATCATAGTCGGCAAAGGGAATGAAGCACTCGGGCAGTCTAACCTAAAGTGCGGCTCGTGCAATGACTCTACCGGTGGGCAGGCCTTGGTCCGACGCTGGCCACCTTGGAATCAAAGAGCGCCAAAGGCGCCAACTGAGCGTATAGGTTTACACGTGTAAACCCTGTGGCGCAGTGTTGGGGGACTAGAGGGTGGGGTGCTTGAGCCACAGGGTCATAACGGTTGGCCCAGGTCCGTGGTGGGACTCGAAGACTCGTCCCACAATACGTCTTGGAATAAAAGCCAGGGGTATAGCGATAAGCGAGGCTTAAGGATGCCTCGAGATTATTTGTCGCCGATTTTCGGCTGAACGCTGCGTTGAACGCGCGGGGGGCTCTTTACATCTTTGCGAAGCTTTTTGCGGGCGCGTGAAAGGATGGGGCCAATGCTGTTGACCGGAACATGGGTCGCAGTGCTGATTTCCTCGTAGCTGCGGCCTTCCAAGTAGTAAAGCCGCACGATCTCGCGTTCACGGCTAGGAAGCTTGTTGAGCAGCTTCTCGACCTCTTCGAGGTTCTCCAGCCCTAAGCGCGGCTTCGGCGCTTCCTCTTGGTCGGCTTGTTCGTTTTCTGTCCTTGCCTGGCGATGATTGGCGGATTGGAGTTCGCGGGCGGAAGCGCGGCGGGCCAGCTCATGCACGCAAATGCGCCTGGCGATTACGGTGAGATAAGTAGCCAAGCTGCTCTGGTTGCGGAACTGGCGAAGGATTGAATAATCGCCTTGAACGATTTGCAAAAGGATTTCCGCAGCAAGGTCTTCCGTGTCTTCGGGCCGCAGAACCATGCTGCGTAAATGGGCTGAGTGGTGAACCACGTGATAAATCAGGCCCAAGAAGCGATCGACAAAGTCGTTCCAAGCTCCCGGTTGATGCGTGAGACATCGTTGCAAGAGAGCACGGTCGCCGGCCGTTAGTGCCACAATAAAGACCCCAGACCCTTTCCAACCCGTAAAGGACTCGGCTCAAAATAGCCGATCGGGCTGGACATCCTCGATTACGCTCGTACCAGCGCGCCGCTTTGATTCTACGTTGTTCCATTTTACGCGGTTCGCCGATTCCAGGGTAGCTTCTCAGGAAGTTTTCATGGATCTTTCCGGCTTTATCGCCATCCTCCCTGTCGCGGAAGGCATTTCTTGACGTTTAGCGGTTAACATTCGGGCCATTTTTCCGCCGTCAGCTGCGCTCGTGCCCTGGGACACTTCCATTGTTTTTGCTATTTTGACCCTCGTTGTAATTCACCTTTCGGAACGCGCGCTAAATGGAAAAGCCATCCATGGTAGATCCCTGGTTTCAAAGCCTCTTTGCTGACCGCATGGGCGGCGTCAATTACGGTAAAGACAACAAGATCTATAAGTTTGAGAAAATTAAACGCGCCAAGCGGGCAGCGCTGGCCGACCATCCCGAGCGCCGTCTCTTGGATTTTGGCATAGGCGAGAATGACGAACGCGCTGATGAACTCGTCCGTGAAGCCCTCAAGAGAGAAGTGGACAAGCTTGAAAATCGAGGATATGCCGACAACGGCATAGCCGCCTTCAAGGAAGCGGCAGCCGGCTTCATGAAGAAAATTTTCGCGGTTAGTCTGGACCCAGCCACCGAAGTCAATCATGCCATTGGATCCAAACCCGCATTCGCCATGCTGCCGGCGGTATTCATCAACCCCGGCGATGTGACATTGATGACTGTCCCGGGTTACCCAGTTGCCGGCACGCACACCAGTTACTATGGCGGGGAAGTTTACAAGCTGCCTTTACGCGAGGAAAACGGCTTCTTGCCGGATCTTGCCTCCATTCCAGCCGCTATCCGTAAACGGGCCAAGTTGTTAGTTATCAATTATCCCAACAGCCCGACCGGGGCCGTGGCGACGCGGGATTTTTACCGCCAAGTCATTGATTTCGCGCATAGCAATAAGGTGATTGTGGTTCAAGACGCTGCACACATTTCCCTAACCTACGACGGTCCGCCGCTTAGCTTTCTTCAAGTCGAGGGGGCTAAGGAAGTGGGCGTCGAAGTGCATTCGTTGTCGAAGGGCTTCAATATGATCGGCTGGCGCATGGGCTTTGTCGCCGGCCACGCCAAAATCGTTCAGGCGTTCGCTGATGTAAAGGACAACTGCGATTCCGGTCAGTTCATGGCGATCCAGCAAGCGGCCAAGGTGGCTCTGGATCATCCCGAAATTGCCGAGCGCACCAGGGAAAAGTATCGTCGGCGTCTTGGGAAGCTCGTAGCCGCCCTTGGCCAAGTCGGTTTCCGGGCCAAGATGCCGAGCGGCACTTATTTCCTTTATGTCAAAGCACCGCGCGGTTGTTTGGGGCAGGACTTTGCCAATGCCGAAGAGGCGTCTCAATTCTTGATTCGCGATCAATCGCTTTGTTGTGTGCCGTGGGACGACGCCGGCGCCTACCTACGTTTTTCGGTCACCTATTTGGCCACGGATGTATCCGAAGAAGACATTCTCATGGCTGAAACAGTGAGCCGCCTGAAAAGGCTGGGACTGCGCTTTTGAGTATAACTCCCAGTGCTTACGTAACCGGTCTCGCAGGGTGCTTACGTAACCGGTCTCGCAGGGTGCTTACGCCACCGGGCTCGCAGGCTGTTTATGCAACCGGGCTCGCTACTGCATTGGCAACCAGGTTCGCCAAAATGCCGAATGTAGCGAAAATGCGAATATTTTGGCATGCCGATTTGACTGCACCAAAGCTGCGAACTAGGGTTTTGGCACGAACGGTTTGGCGGATGCCTGCGGCAACATCGAAGAGTGAAACCGCAGCGGAACAGTGTAAACCGGAACAGCCTCTTCTTCCTCGAAAAGGCAAACCCGTCGTAAGGCGGGGACGCAAAGCCATGGGCCCACGTCCGTAATAACTACTTTACGCCGGGGGTCGCCAGGTTACCGAAGGGTACGGTCCTTCCCCTCCCCTGCCATCTTGGAATCTTCCAGGCTCGGCATCTGGATCGAATATCTCCCCTTTCCACATGAGGTCGCGAAGAGGTCGACTTGGCCGGCTCTGTGCTTGGCCCAAGAAACAAGAGAAAGGGGTAGGTTCATGAGCCTTTGGCTCCAGCGCGCGAAACAGTTTCTTAGAGCGGAAGAGGGTCCGACAGCGGTCGAGTACGCCGTGATGTTGGCCCTGATCATCGTGGTCTGCATCACGGCGATCACCACTTTGGGTTCCAACGCCAACGGCGTGTTCAGCGATGTCGCCTTGAACACGGCTGCGGCGTCGGGCAGCTAACCCAAGCGAGCAACCATATCGGACAGGGATGCAGTCGGTCAATTACGGGTTTTGGCCGGCTATCGCCTATTTTCCAGTTTCTTTAGTGTCTAGGAAAAAGGGACAAGACACATGCGTAAGTTCACACAGTTCGCGGTTGAATTTCTGAAGCGTGAAGACGGCCCGACGGCTGTCGAATACGCGGTCATGCTGGCTCTGATCATCGTGGTCTGCATCACGGCGATCACCACCCTTGGCTCCAATGCCAACGGCACCTTCACCAAGGTCGGCAGCGCCATCAACGTCAGCGGTTCGTAAGGACCATTCCGGCGAGGTGATGCTTTACGCTTCAACCAACGTTTCTCGAAACGGAAAGGGATTAGGTTCATGCGTAAGTTGACTCAGTTCGCAGTCCAGTTTCTGAAGCGTGAAGACGGTCCGACGGCCGTCGAGTACGCGGTCATGCTGGCCCTGATCATCGTGGTATGCATCACGGCGATCACGACGCTCGGCTCCAATGCCAACGGCACTTTCACGAGTGTCGGCAGCGCCGTCAACGTCTCGGGTTCGTAAGGCGTCACCTCGTTTGGAGACGACCTAGTATTCTCTTTGGTTCTTTAGAAGGGATGAGGCTCATGCGTAAGTTCACACAGTTCGCGGTTGAATTTCTGAAGCGTGAAGACGGCCCGACGGCTGTCGAGTATGCGGTCATGCTGGCTCTAATCATCGTGGTCTGCATCACGGCGATCACCACCCTTGGCTCCAATGCCAACGGCACGTTCACCAAGGTCGGCAGCGCCGTCAACGTCGCCGGGTCGTAAGGCTCCGACGTTTAGCGCAGTCGCCTGGGCCCAGGATTAAGGCCATCAGCGAGCCGTGCAGCCGGAAGGCTTCGCGGCTCGCTGTTTTTTGTACTAGAGTTTGCCAGCGAGTCGGAAGTCGTCATCGAAAATCGTTGGGCGGTTGGCAAGGGCAGTAGCTCTATTTCAATTCGCCCATCCACGCAAAGACATCTTGGTGAGAGGAGTGATTGACACATGGCATTTATCTTGGCCAACTGGCCGCTCGGGTTCGTTTGCCTCGCCATGATCGTGGCGGCGGTAATTGACGGTTGGAAACTAAAGGTTCCCAATTGGCTCACGTTTCCACTTATCTTGAGCGGTTGGGCCCTTGGACTATTCCACAACCTGGAGCCCGTTTTGGCTAACTGGGGACTGGCGGTCGGTTCAACGGGCGTCGGCGGTTTTGGCGCCGCCTTCCTGGGGACCCTTCTGGGCTTCGCCTTATTACTGCCCGTCTATGCTATCGGGGGCATGGGCGCCGGCGACGTCAAAATGCAGATGGGCTTTGGCTCGTGGGTTGCGGCCTTCTTCGGCTTGCCCGACGCACTGTCCATTATCTTCTTCGCGTTTTGTCTGGCCGTTGTCATCGGGGGAGTCATGGCATTGGCAATGATCCTCATTCGGGGACAGTATCGGACCAATATCTCAAACACCCGCGAAATTCTAGGAGATCTATTCACCTCCAAAGGCATCGGCGACGTGGCGGACAAGGCCGCCAAGCGGAAACCCCGCCTGCATCTCCTGCCTTACGGCATACCGCTTTGCATTGGCTTCGTGGGCTACTTAATGTTCTTGGAGCAGATCGCTCAAGGCAAATGATTGCGGTTAGTCAAAGGAGAACGACTGGAAAAGGCTGGCAAGCTTTGCCTTGGCGCCGCCGCTATTTATCTCCAGGTGTGAACGAAAGGGACGACGCAAGGGATTGGAGAAAACAATTCCTTTCTCGAAACTCGCTCGGAGTTGGCCTTTGCTGCACTTTTTGTGAGCTATGGTTCAGGTGAGGCAAGCTATTTCGGATTAACCAGGAGTGTCGCGTTTAGCGAAATTGCCTAGTAGGCAACGTCTTACCTAGCCTCTACGCAGCACATATATCCGATAAGTTCGCTACAGGCGTAAAAGTTGAAGTTGGCCCGCTTGCCGGGTCGAAATAAGCGGTACCGGGGAAACCGGGTGACGAATTCGAATGTGCTGATGGATCAGCGGCCCGATCACCAGCGCGCGACTCGCCAAGTTTCTTGTGATCGAAGGCGAATCAGCAACAAAGGGACCCGCCTGGAGCGGGTTTGAACGGACGATCCTGACCGCGGCCGGGAGTCAGGATGGCGGGAGGCGGTTTATCTTCTCGCGGGCTATCCCGAGCACTATTGATTGACACCCCTTGAGGAAAGCAACCATGAAACCCAAGACAATGATTTTGTTGGGCGTAGCCGTCGGCTGCGGCCTGGTCGCGAGCTATCTGACCAGTAAAGTGCTGGCCGATCGTAGCTCGGGCGAGCAGCAAGTGGATATGGTCACTGTGCTGTCCGCCAAGCGCAACCTGCCTATGGGCATCGTGATCAAGGATCCCGAGAAGTATTTTGTCGAGAAAGAGATTCCGAAAAGCGCGGCACCTAAGAAAGGCCTTTCCGGCTTTGATGAAATTAAAAATCAGAAGCTGGTAAAGCCTGTCAGCGAGGATGCCTTCCTCACCAAGGACGACATCATGGATTCCGGTTCGGATATTTTCATCCAAAATATTCCGCCCGGCTACCGTGCCGTTTCCTTGAAAGTTACGGCGGACACTTTGGTGAGCGGGTTCGCCCAGGCCAATACGCGCGTGGACGTTTTGACCACGATGAAGCGTGAAAATGGCGAATCGTTCTCTCAAGTGATCTTGCAAAACATGCTCGTCCTGGCGACCGACCAAGACGACCAGCGCGATCCCGATAAACGAGGCAAGCTGGCCACCACGGTCACCTTGGCGGCCAAGCCCGAAGACGCCTTGAAGATTAGGCTCGCCAGCTCGATGGGCGAGGTCAGCCTGATGCTCCGCAAATACGGCGAAGAGGAAATCTCGAACACGAGGATCGTAAAAATCGGAGACATCGTCAAGGGGACGCAGAACACCAGCGATCCCAGCGGCAGCGATGAGGGCAGCAGCAAGGAAATCAAGGGCGGATCTTTGCCGGACGTCAAGAACCCTGATCCGCCTCAGATCGAGGAAAAGGTCGAAAAGGAAGCGCCGGTGAAATACTGGATTCAGGAAATCCGCAACGGTGAAAACGTAGTCCGAATCAAGCGGCGCGAGGACGGCAAGGACCTCGAAGACAGCACGGAAATCACCAAGACCGACGCAGCGCCCAAGCCGCAGAAGAAGACCGTTGAGACGCCTAAGCCCGGCGCCAAGACCGAAGGCGATTAGCCCCAGGGCGACAAACTGTAAACAGGTCCCAACCGGCGGACAGGAGGCCGAGGCCCTCTACCGGTTCGCAACGCCGCGAGCCGTCTTCGGTGCGCCAATGGGAAGTCTTGTAATTGGGGAAAGGGGAAAAGGAGAAAAGGGGAAAGGGAGCGGGCCCAAGGATAAAGCGGTCTTTTCACCTTTTCCTCTTTTCCCCCTTTCAATTGAGTTCGGCGGTGGGTGCCCCGCACCCGCCTCCTCTTCTAATGACGAGGTGAAAGGATGCACCGCACCAATCGCGTGCCTTCCATGGCCTACGCGGGCTTTGCGCTCGCCTTGTTGCTGGGTGGACTCTCCGGGTTCGGCGTCCGAGCCCAGGACCCCGCCCCTCCCGCGCCACGCAACAACGCGTTGATCGTTCCGATCAACACGTCTCAACGTTTGCAGATGGCCACCAAAAAACCCATCTCCCGAGTCGAGAACTCTAACGAAAATGTCGCCCGCGTCCAGGGCATTATCACCGACCCCACGACGGTGTTGATCACCGGCATGGAAGCGGGCATCACCCGCCTGATCTTGACCGATCGCGACATGAAATCGGAGACGGTCGACGTCGTCGTTCAGACGGATGTCGAGTACCTGCGCAGCTTGATCAAGCGCTCCGTCCCGACAGCCAACGTCGAACCGATTCCAGGATCGAATAACACGATTATTTTAAATGGCACGGTGTCTCGTCTCGACGACGTGGAGACCATTCTCGGCGCAGCGCGAGCGGTGGGCGGCGCCCAGATTACCAACCATATGCGGGTCGGCGGCGTCCAGCAGGTTGAACTGTGCGTCACCGTCGCCTCAGTCTCCCGCAGCCAGTTCCGGGCCCTGGACTTTAACTTTTTGACTAACTCCCGCAACACCTTCTTTGGCAGTACGATTGGCCAAGCCGTCGTCAATCCGGCGTCAATCGGCAGCTCCGGCGCCTTTTCCGTAGCGCCCGCTATTGTCGGCACCCCGGGAACTCCTAATGGCGTGCCGACCAATTTGTTCTTCGGCGTCTTGCACAACGGTTGGGGCTTGCTCACGTTCCTGCAAGCCTTGAAGGAAGAAAATGTCGTGAAGACCTTGGCCGAGCCCAAGCTGATCGCGCTGAGCGGCAGGCCGGCTAGCTTCCTCTCCGGCGGCGAGCAAGCGGTTCCGATTCCTGCCGGCCTAGGCCAGGTGGGCGTGCAGTTTGAAGAATTCGGCACGCGGTTGAACTTCCTTCCCATCGTCTTGGGCGGCGGCAAGCTGCGCCTCGAAGTCGAACCGGAAGTCAGCGCCTTAAATCAAGCGTTCGGCACATCGATTCAGGGAACGATTGTTCCCGGCCGGACGACTCAACGAGTCCACACGACCGTGGAATTGGAAGACGGCCAGACGTTCGTCATCGGCGGTCTGATTCAGCGCGATGTCACCGCCACCGTATCCAAGGTGCCGGTCCTGGGCGAGTTGCCTTTCGTCGGGGCGGCTTTCAGCAGCAAGTCGATGACCGAGACCGAACAGGAACTGATCGTTCTCGTGACGCCTCATTTAATTGACGCAATGTCATGTGATCAAGTGATAAAAACTCTTCCTGGCCAAGAAACGCGCAGCCCCGATGATTTTGAGCTATTCTTGGAAGGAATCCTGGAAGCCCCGCGGGGCCAACGCGATATCAGTTTCCCGCATGGCTACGTTCCCGCCTATAAGAATGGGCCTTCCGCAAGCCGATTTCCTTGCGGATCTGACCTGGGCGGGAATGGGCACGGATGCGGCAATGGCGGCTGCGCCCAAGGGGTTGGCCCGAACGCAGCACCCGTGACTTTGCCTGTTCCAGGCGCCGATCCGGTGGGCGCGACCTCGCAACCGCTGCCGCCGGCCCCGTCAACGGGAATCGAAGACACTCAACGGAATGCTCCGGCCGAGGCGATTCCTACATCGCCCGCGCCGGCCACGGGACGGCCAACGATCCTGCCTCCGGGCCTTTCCGGACCGGAGAGCGATAGCGGGCCGCCCCAATAACCCGCCGGGCAACGGGCGCCGAATGCCTTGGCTGAAAGAGCGGATAGCCCGTTCTTCACCCGGCACTTGGCGCTCGCCGCCCCGGTCGGACAACGAAAAACCGCCCTTCGGATGCAGGCGGTTGGTTTTGCAACCTGACGTATTTTTTCGGTGGTTCTCATGAGGGAAGTGTTACGTCTGGCGATTGTCGACCCGGCGGAAGCCACGCGCGAGCCGTTGCGCAATTTGCTAATGGGGTTGGAGTCGGTCTGGCTGGAAGCCGAATGCGCGCGCTACGAATTCTTTTTCGACGTCATTCACCAGTCGGAACTCGATGTCGCCGTGATCTCGCTCGACGCGGACCAGGCCAAAGCGCTTCAGTTGATTTCACAGGTCTCCGTGGAGCGGCCCCTGCTACCCATCCTCGCGGTCAGCGGCAAGGGGGACGGAAATTCCATCTTGCAGGCTTTGCGAAGCGGCGCCAAGGAGTTCTTGACTCAGCCGGTCGTTCTCGAAGAACTGCTTACCGCTCTGAAACGGCTGCAATTAAATCGCGCGGTCAGCGAGAGCCATCAGGGCAACGGCATCGTCAAGAAGCAAGAAACAAGCGTTATTGCGGTGGTCGGCTCGAGTGGCGGAGTCGGCTGCACGAGCTTAGCGGTCAACCTAGGCGCGACCTTGGCCCAGGTTCCCGAAAACAGCGTCGCTCTCATCGACCTGGATCTAGCTCTGGGCGACGCCGATGTTGCCCTCGATTTGATGGCTGACTATACGCTGGCCGACGTTGCTTTGAATATTGACCGCCTGGACATGACGTTTCTGCGAAGGTCGCTCAGCAAGCACAGCAGCGGGTTATCGCTGCTTCCGCACCCTGTGCAGATGGAAGACGCCTCCTTGATCCGGGAAGAACACGTCCAGCGCGTGCTCGGACTTTTGCGGTCCAGCTATAGCCATCTGATTCTGGATTTGAGCAAAGGGTTCACGGCCACGGATATTACTTCGCTGCGGACGGCCGACATTATCCTCCTGGTAGCTCAGCTAGAGCTGAGCAGCCTAAGGAACGTTGTCCGCATGATGTTGACGCTGCAAACCGAGGACGGCCTGGCGGAAAAGGTCAAAGTGGTGATCAACCGCGTCGGCGCCGAATGCGATATCAGTTTGAAGAAGGCCGAAGAAACGATCGGCAAGCCGATCTTTTGGCAAGTTCCGAATGATCCGCGAGCGCTCGTGGAATCGCGAAACGCCGGCGTGCCGTTGCTGCAGCATTCGCCCAAATGCAAAGCCCAACAAAGCATTGCCGGGTTGGCCCTGGCCTTGGCCGGTCGGGAGGAATTAGCTCAGGCCGGAAACAAGAAAGCTCCTGCGGGATGGAGAGGAATCTTCTCGTCGAAATAAAAGATAGAGCAATCGAGACGGAGCCAGGAGTTAGCGACAGTCTTAACTGGCGGACCTAGAGGAAGCACCATGTCACGGTTACAACGAGGCCTCAGCGGGATTCAAAACAATAACACCAACTCGGCCGGTTACAGCCGGCTGGGTACGGCGGCCCCCAATGGCGATCGGCAGGGCAATAAGAGCTTTGAAGAACTCAAACGGCTCATCCACGGCAAGCTCGTGGACAAGCTGGATCTATCGCGCGTCAGCGACCTTGAAGGAGAAACCCTCCGCCGAGAGATTCGCCTGGTGGTCGAGCGGTTGTGCGACACGGAAAATCCGTTGCTTAACCGCATGGAACGCGAGCGCCTCATTGACGAAGTGCTCGATGAGACCTTTGGCTTCGGACCGCTGGAGGTGCTTCTCAAGGACCCGACGATTAGCGATATCCTGGTCAACGGACCGCACAAGATTTACGTGGAGCGCCGCGGCAAGCTGGAAAAGACGGACGTCAAGTTTCGCGACAACGATCATTTACTGCAAATTATCGACCGCATCGTGTCCAAGGTGGGCCGGCGCGTGGATGAAACATCGCCTATGGTGGACGCCCGATTGCCCGACGGTTCCCGCGTCAACGCCATCATTCCGCCCTTGGCGCTGGACGGGCCAAGCTTGAGCATTCGTCGTTTCGGCGCCAACCCACTGAAGCTCGAAGATTTGCTCAATTACAAGGCTTTCACGCCGGAGATGGCCATGCTCATGGAGGCGTGCATCAAAGCGCGCCTCAACGTGATCATCAGCGGCGGCACCGGTTGCGGCAAGACCACCTTGCTCAACACGCTCTCGAGCTTCATCCCGCACGATGAGCGCATCGTGACGATTGAAGATGCGGCGGAAGTTCAGCTCCAGCAGGATCACGTGGTCCGGCTGGAAACGCGTCCGCCCAATATCGAAGGCAAGGGCGCGGTGATGACCCGCGATCTGGTTCGCAATGCCCTGCGTATGCGGCCTGAACGCATCATCATCGGTGAGTGTCGCGGCGCCGAGTCCTTGGACATGTTGCAAGCCATGAACACCGGCCACGCCGGCTCCATGACAACCTTGCACGCCAATTCGCCCCGCGACGCGCAGGCTCGTCTGGAAACCATGATCATGATGGCCGGCATGGAGCTGCCCATGAAGGCGATGCGTCAACAGATTGCATCGGCCGTGGACCTGATCATTCAGGCCAACCGTCTCCAAGGAGGTCCGCGCAAGGTGACCAGCATAACCGAGGTCATGAACATGGAGCAGGACATGATCATCATGCAGGACATCTTTCGGTATAAGCAATTGGGAATCGATCAAAACGGCCGATCGTTCGGCCAGTTCGAAGCCACCGGAGTTCGGCCCAGCTTCGTCACCCGTCTCGAAACCGCCGGCATTAAACTGCCCTCGAATTTGTTCCAGGAGCGCGTGCTGCTGCGAGATTAAATGACTTTGATTTTCGGTCTTGGATCTTCGATTGACGGAAAGAGCGGTGGAAGGATGCAAGCTCAATCGACCATCGGCAGTCTAAAGGCGAAAATCGTGACAGGGGTAATGACACCATGACATCCACCATGATTATCTCCATGCTGGCCTTCGCGGCCGTCGCCGGCGTGATCGGCGTGCTGGCGTTCGTGTTTCGCGACGCGGGCGGCGGGAAGACGACCAATCGACTCGATGTGTTCATCGGCAAGCGCCGCCGTGAGGACTCCGGCGCCGACATCTTGAAGAAGACGGCCTTCGAGGCCGACAAGAAGTCGCTCATGGAGATGATTACGCCCAACATCCCCAGCTTGCAGAAGATATTCCAGCAGGCGGAATGCCATATTAAGCCGAGTACGCTGTTTGGCATTTCCTTGCTATTGGCGGCTTTAGCGGCAACGGCCAGTTGGATGGCGCGGGTGCCGTGGTTTTTCGCACCGCTGGCCGGTTTTGTTTTCTTCACGATTCCCTTTATGTGGCTCTTGAACAAACGCCGTGTGCGCCTGAAGCGGTTTGCAGCGCAGCTATCCGACGCCCTGGAATTGGTGGCCCGGGCCTTGCGGGCCGGGCATAGCCTTGGGGCCGGCATGCACGTTGTTGCGGAAGAAATGCCGCTGCCCATTTCCGACGAGTTTGGCCGAGTTTATGAAGAACAAAACTTAGGTATCTCGATGGAAGATTCCTTGATGGGCATGTGCGATCGGGTGCCCAACCTGGACCTTCGCTTCTTTGTGACCTCGGTTTTAATTCAGAGGCAAACGGGCGGCGACTTGGCCGAAATCCTCGACAAGATCGGCTACGTCATCCGCGAGCGTTTCCGCATCATGGGCCAGGTGAAAGCCCTAACCGGCGAAGGCCGCCTCAGCGGCGTCGTGCTGATCGCCCTGCCCTTTGTGTTGTTCCTCGTCATGTTGCACATCAAGCCGGACTATGTTTCGGCGCTGTGGACCGACGAGTTGGGCGTAAAGATGTCAGTGTTCGGCATTGTAATGATGATCCTGGGCGCGATCTGCATCAAGAAAATCGTTGACATAAAGGTGTAATCGGGAAAGCAGGCGGCTAGAAGTCAGTGGCTATGAAAAGCATCAGTCAACTGACTAGGAAAGATCTCCGCTCGGATCCTAGCCACTAACTTTTAGCCACTACTAAGGAGAATGCACCGTGTTGATTGCCATAGTGGGTATGGTCGGCATGCAGGACCTCATTCCCCTGATTGCCTTTTTAGGCATGGTCATGGGCGTGTGGGCGGTTCTATCGGTGATTTCGCAACGCAACAGCAAAGCGTCGGATCGGCTGGCGCGAATCAGCCGGCCGGCATCGCTGGCGGATATGGACGATCCGCAGGTCAAGAAGGACCGGTTCCAGGGCGTCATGGACACGGCCAAAGCCCTGTCCCAACCGCTCATGCCGCAGACTGAACTGGAACAATCGCAGTTAAAAGTGAGGCTGGCCAACGCCGGCTTCCGGAGTGATTCGGCCGTATCGGTGTACCTGGGTCTGCGGTTTAGCTCTTTGATCCTGTTCTTTCTGATTGGCTGCGGCCTGTTTGTGCCGCGTTATGGTCTGTCCTTGAGCACGCTGAAGTGGATGGTGGGCCTGACGGGTTTTGGTTTCTACCTGCCCAATATTGTCCTTTGGTATCTTCGCCGCAAACGCCAACAAGAGATCTTTTTGTCGCTGCCGGATGCACTGGATTTGATGGTGGTGTGCGTGGAAAGCGGCCTGGGACTGGATGCGGCTCTGCGAAAGGTCTGCGATGAGATGAAGCATCACGCCAAGATCATTTGCGAAGAGTTGGCCTTGTGCAACTTCCAGTTGCAAATCGGCCGGCCCCGGCGCGAGGTCCTCCACGACTTGGGCGTCCGGACCGGAGTGGACGATGTCCGCAGTCTGGCCGCCATCCTGATTCAGGCGGACCGGTTCGGCTCGAGCATCGCCCAGGCTTTGCGCGTGCAATCTGATTCAATGCGTACTCGGCGCAAACAGTTGGCGGAGGAAAAGGCCGCCAAGACCGCCGTTCAATTAATCTTCCCCCTGGTGTTGTTCATTTTCCCCGGAATTTTCGTGGTCCTCGTAGGGCCTGCGGCAATCAGCATCATGAAGACGCTGACCAAGCCGATGTAGGAATCGTTTGGTGTCAGTTGTCAGTTGTCAGTGGTCAGTGGCCAGCGCATGTGCGGCAGTATCCTCGTCAGGATGGCTTTTGTTTCTTGCAACGGACTGCGGACCACGGGCAAATGCCGAAACTTCCTAAAAGGAGTGACAGAGATGAAAGGACTCATCACCAAGGCCATCCTGGCCAGCGGATGCGCGGGCATGCTGGGAACGCTGGGTGGCTGCAACATGACTTGCAAGGATCTGTACGATCCGTGTTACCCGCAGCGGTACGAAGCCGTGAGCCGTGAGGAAGCCGGCTCGGCGACGGTGCCGCAAGTGCAGAATGGGCATGTGCTCGACCAAACGGTTTGGAATTACCAGTTTGAGTTAGGAACCGATCGGTTGACGCCTGGAGGCCTGGACGCCTTGGCTTACCTGGCGCGGCGGCGGCCGCAAGCGGATCCGGTAATTTATATCCAGACCGCGCAAGACGTAGCCTATGACCCGGTGAATCCCGATAGATATTCGGCGGCTCGCTACGACCTAGATAGCAAGCGTATCCAGGCCGTACAGAAGTTCCTTAATGCCCAGACAGCCGGACGTCATCAAGACTTCCAGGTGCTAGTCCATGACCCGGCCGAAGTCGGTCTCTCGGCGAATGCAGTCGGGGTCATTGTCGGCAAGCATAACGGCAGCTACCAGGGCACCTTGCCGGTCGGTGGCGGAGGCGGCGCCTCCGGTGGCGCCGGCGCCTCGGGTGGCGGTGGAAGCAGTTCCGGCGGCTCGGGTGGCGGCCGGTAAACCAGCACTCTATCGGTGCTAATCCGTTAGCAACGCAATGCCTCCGGGCAGGGAAGCCGGGACTCGATGTCTTGGATTCCCTGGCCGGAGGCTTTTTTCATCCCGCCCGAGCAGGCAACGAGGATTCGCAACCATGATCAATTTTCTTGGAGCGGCTTGCGGCTCGGTGCGCGATCGCCGGACGGTTTTGTTTGCCGCCGCGCTCTATTCCCTGTTTCTTTGTCCCATGCATT
The DNA here is from genome assembly GCA_045802525.1 of Gemmataceae bacterium. GTDB lineage: Bacteria > Planctomycetota > Planctomycetia > Gemmatales > Gemmataceae > JBJMQT01. The sequence continues at coordinate 58,482 of JBJMQT010000071.1, read as the reverse complement.
TAGGAGCGGCCCCGACCGACAGCCCGACGCGTTCGGGTTCGTCATCCGTTAGCTCCACGTTTTTGAGACCGACGCTAGGCCCATCGAGTCCCGCCCTGATCGCCGGAAGCTGGAGCTGGAACCAGATCTTCAGTCCGATTCGATCGATTCTTGGCAACCGGGCGCGCATGATCCAATTCGGAGCTATCGGTTGCTGCCTAGCCTTGTACATCATTTGGTGGCGGAAATAGGAAGCGGTCAGTTGTCAGTGGCTAGTGGTTAGTGGTTAGTGGTTAGTTGCAAAGGCAAAAAAGAATCCTCCTCTTTATAGTGTACATCCACTGACTACTGACTACTGACTACTGACTACTGACTACTGACTACTGACTACTGACAATTGCCTGGAGATCTACACCATGATTCGCGGCGCCAAATCTTCGAGTTTTGATTGGGACGGCGGAGGATTAGCCGATGCCCCGACTGCGCCCGAAACGATCGAGCAGGCCGGTCTTAGCATTGGCTTCCTAAGCGATCTTGTCATGAAGACGCTCTATACCCGAGGCGTCTTGGTGGGGCTCGACTTGGCGCGCATGTTGTGCTTGCCCTTCAAGATCATTGAAGACGCGTTGCGTTTTTTGAAAGACGAGAAATGCATTGAAGTCAACGGCGGCGACTTGATAGGGCGCGTCAGCTACCGGTTTACCCTAACCGAGTTGGGCCGCCATCGCGCCCAAGACGCTATGAAGCAATGCGCCTATGTCGGACCCGCTCCTGTGCCTTTGGAAGACTATGTGGAGCAGACTTACCGGCAAGCGGTTACGGGCATTAGCCCCAATCCGGAGGCGTTGCGGGCGTCTTTCGGTCACCTTGTAATCAAGGACGATTTGTTCAACGCCGTCGGCCCGGCCATCGTCAGCGGCAAATCGATCTTCATCTACGGGCCTCCGGGCAACGGCAAGACAGCCATGGCGCGCGCCATCGGCGATTTTATGAACACCAGCGGCGGTGAGATTTACTTGCCCTACGCGTTTCTCGCCGAAGGCAGCATTATCACGGTTTACGACCAGGCCGTGCACGAAGCCGGCGAGGAGTCGCTCAACGAGCGCATGGACGACAATGAAGCGACCATCCGCCGGCTGCTGAATACCGGAACGGTCGATCCGCGCTGGGTTAGGGTTCGCCGGCCGGTCATTATTACCGGCGGCGAATTAACGCTGTCCATGCTCGATCTTCGCTACAATGCCGAGTCGAACTTCTATCAAGCTCCTTTGCACGTCAAAGCAAACGGCGGCATCTTCCTAGTCGACGACTTCGGCCGCCAGTTGTGCAGTCCCAAAGAATTGCTCAATCGCTGGATCTTGCCGTTGGAAGATCGCCATGATTTTCTCAACGTTGCCTCGGGCAAGAAGTTCCAAGTGCCCTTCGAGCAATTGACGATTTTTTCGACAAACCTCGATCCCAAGCAGCTCGTCGATGACGCGTTTCTGCGGCGTATGCGCCATAAAGTGGAGATCAACGCTCCGCAACGAGAAGTCTACGAAAAAATCTTCAGCGCTAACTGCAAACGCCTGGGAATGAATGCCTGCCCTCCTGCCGTCGAGTTCATGTACGAACGCTATTACAACCAGGGCCGGCCCTGCCGCGCCAGCGATTGCCGAGATCTACTGGAGATCGTCCAGTCCATATGCCGATTTCGTAAACAGCCTGTCGAATTGACCAAAGAACTCATGGCCGAAGCATCTTCAACATTCATCACCGAGTTCTAACCGGCGTCGAATGGCAAAGCTGCGACGACGAGGCAAGCGAGCTTATTCGCTTCGCTTTCGATCGCCCCTTTCGGCTCTTCACTTCAGGGAACGGGGAACGGCAATGGATTGTCGCAAATGGTTATGGACCGTATTGGCGTCGGGCATCGCCGGGTGCGCGCATGAAGCGGCAACGAACTTGGTGAATTCATCTCCCCAAGGTGTGGCTGAAGCCAAACCCGAAAAGGAATTGCCCAAGCGGGCCCCCAAAGCGCACACCTGCGTTGTTTTGGCCAACCTGAAAGAGAAGGAAGCCGAGGCAACCAAAGCGCCTCACGATCAACAGTCCCTTCGCGATCAAGCACGCCAACTCTACCAGCAGGCTCTCGAAATCGAACCGGACAATCTCGAAGCCTTGCGCGGTCTGGCGAAAATGTATTGCCTGATCGGGGACCGTAACCGGGCCATGGCTACCTACCAGCGAGCCCTCAAGAGCCACCCGACTGAGGGTGGTCTCTGGTACGACCTCGGAATGTATCAGAGCCAGTGCAAGGAGTGGGACCCGGCCATTCAGAACCTGCGCCAGGCCGTGGCTTGCGAGCCGGAAAACCGCTTCTTCGCCAACACCTTGGGTTTCTGTCTTGCGCGAGCGGGCCGCTATGACGAAAGCCTGGCTTGCTTCCAGCAAATGGTCGGCCCGGCCAAGGCCCATTACAACTTGGCTCGCATGTTAGTGCACATGAATCAAACTGATCTGGGCAAGGAACATCTTCGCCAGGCCATCGAAGCCGATCCGCAAATGGAAGAGCCTCGCCAGATGCTTGCTCAATTGAATGGTAGCGCTTCCAATCTCGCCATTCCGCCTCCCGATGCTCTTTCAGCGCCTCCCGGCGCCTCTGGTCAGGCCTCCCGACCGGGTCTAACGCTCAGTGTTGAAGGCGTCTCGGACCAGTAAGGCCAACCAAGGCGGCCAACGTGTTGGCAGCCTTGGTCCAACGTTGGCCGCCTTCAAATGCGAGACAACTCTTAGACAACGAATGGGCGCAAGACGGCAGAGGTGTTCAATTATTGATCACCCTCTGGCGCGCGGGCGGTGCACCACTGGGTGGGTCACTTGGGCCACAGGGTCACAACGGTTGGCCCAGAGGGTCTAGCATCGTAACCGTGCTTCCCTAGCACGCGCGTTCCAACTTATACTTAGGCAGTCAGAATCGCCCCCGTTTCGTTTCATTTCAACTCCCGGACACCCCGGACACCCCTCCTCCGAGCCGGTTAGCGCTTGCTCTGCGCTCGGCTCTGCAAATAGATGCCAGGGCGAGAGTTGCCTAAGCCCTCTCAGGGTCATCATTTGGGCAAGAGGGTCTGGCGAGACCTTCAGAAGCCATGAAAAGGCACGAAAACTCACAAATGCTTTCCACGTGTCTGTTTTGTGTGTTTTCGAACCCGGCAAACGGCTGGCTGAGTTGAGTGCTGCAAAGGAGGGCGGGCAGACACTCTTGTCTGCCACGTGAGCAGACAGAAATGTCTGATCTACCCGTACTCGTCTGCCCAATCGCCCCCAAATCCGGTCCATCATCCCAGGGTGTGAGTGCCGTGGGTCACCGCGCCTCCGGCGCGCAGCGCGGCTGTGACCAGCGTCGTCTCGGCAAGCTCTTGCTCAGTCGCGCCTGCCTTCTTGGCTTTCTTCGAGTGAATCTCGATGCAGTAGGGACACTGCGTCGTTAGCGCGACCGCGACGGCCATCAGTTCCTTGTACTTAAGCGGGATCGTTCCGCCTTTGAACGCTGCCTCGTCGAATGCCACGAATCCCTTAAAGGCTTCGGGAGCTAACTCGCCCAGCTTCTTGAGCTTCGTCAGGTTCTTCATGTCGTACATCGTGATCTCCTTGCAGAAATGAATAGTCCCCGCCGGCAGCGCGCACCGCACGGGCCATACCCATCGATAACCCGAACCACTCTTGCAGAATCTCAATTTACGTTACAGACGGCGATTTGTCCGCTTTGGCGTTCCTCCCCGCGCCAAGCACGCTGCCTCACTTGGCCCTCCGTACGCGCAGAAACGGCTGTTTACTCCTAACTGCCCGAGCAATTCTCAAAATTCAAAAGCTTTGAAGCCGCCTCGACTGGCGTTGCCGCAATTGTGGCCTTTGCTATAGTCCGCAGCCAAACTCCTCGTCCAAATCCCTTTGGCCGGGTTCTTTTGGGGTTTCTGTGTGGGGCCGGATCATGGGAACAGGTTTATGCCTCTTGGGTTTGCTGTTGGCGCCAGGACAGCCCGCAGAGCGAACCGATTGGCCCCTGACGCCGCGTCTTGGCCAGGCCCAAGAACTGGTCTATCGCGGCAGCTATACCGAGGAAGATGTAGACTCGAGCAAACAAGCCAAACGTAGTCACCGGATAGAAATCCGGGTCTTTGCTTTGAATACGTCCCCAAGGCAAACGGATGTGGCGACCTTGACTATCCTTCGCCCTCAAAGTGGCGCAAACGGCACAACCAAAGAAGCCCCTGGCGCCCTGGTTGACCTCGAACTTGGGCATGTCGACGCTCAGGGCAAGGTCTGGTTTGATGAGGATCCGATCGCGATCTCCCATCGGAGACTGCTTCCCAGCCGGGAGTGCGGCATGTTCGTGGAAGCACCGGAAGGCCGCGCCGAGATAAACAAACATTGGGAAATAGCTGACCCCGGCCAGCCCGCTCGCGAGTGGACATTGACCGGGCTTGTAAACCTCGGTTCTTCCCGTTGCTTGAAGTTGGTTGGCGTCCAGCAATCCGGCTGGGAAAAGCCGCAAGCCGATCAGGCTGCTTGGAGAAGAAGCGACACTGTTTGGCTGATTCCGCGGCTGGGCGTTGCTCAAAGAGTGGAACGCGTTATTGAACATCGCGAGCCCGGACGCCAGGTCGCGACGCAAAGGTCCGTATTGGCTTATGAATTGGAAAGCAGCCTGGAGTATCCGGGCGAGCTTTCCAAAGACCGGCGCCGCGAAATCATGGCGGTCCGCCAGTTCGCCGAGAGCCTCGCGTCTTTACAAGCAAAAACTCCCCCTTACACAAAGCAACTAGACGCTCTTCTGGCAAGGATCGACAATCACCTGGAGAATCGACCGCCCACCCCGTATCGGGAAGCCATAGGCCAAATCAAACGCCGCGTGGAAGCCGCTCGCCGCGGCGAATCACCGCCCGCGCCCATTGCCCTTGCCAAGAATGGACGTCCGGCGGCGGCCCAAGGCAGCAGCCCAGCGCCTGATCTAACAGCGGTTAATTATCAGGACCGTCAATCGGTCGCTTTGAAAGCGTTCCTGGGCAAACCGGCTCTCTTTGTCTTTTACAATCCAAAATCACGAACAGCGGAAGAACTTTTGGGCTTTGCTCAATGTGTCCAAGACGCTCATAGTGATGCCTTAAAAGTGGTCGCGTTTCCCATTTCGGATGACGCCGAAGGGATCAAAAAGCAAAACGCCGATCTTCACCTCACCATCCTCGTGTTAGAAGGATCGAAGCTGCGGCAAAGGTATGCCGTGGAGGAAACGCCGAAGCTGATTCTCCTGGATGCCAAGGGGACGGTTCGCGGGTCTTACGTCGGCTGGGGAAGCGAGACGGGCCCGGCCCTTCAGGCCGACTTGAAAAAGACGCTGGCCGCGCCGTGATAGGTCCCGAAACGCCGGACCTGCATAACCGGCAAACTCCATTCCCGAGTCGCCTGGAAAAAATCGGCCCACTCTGGCATTATCTTGCATGTGTCGAAAACACACCGATACTTACAAGGGGTGTGTTTTTTCCCGCGCCCTTCCGCTGGTTTCCCAAGGGACATGGACGACTACCAAATCGAGCCCAACACACGCCGATGCAGCCTCACGGATCGCGTTCTAGCTCCGGGCGAGAAGTATCATAGCGTGATTTTGCAAGAGAATGGACGCCTGGTTCGGCACGATTACAGCGAGGCAGCCTGGCCGGGATTGCCGCCCGATGTCTTCGGATACTGGACCGGCCACGTCCCCGACAAAGAGGCCGCCCGCAAGCTACGTAAAGACGATGACCTCTTGTTCGACTGTTTAGGTCGTTTGGAAAGCGCCGGCGATGCCAAGCAACTGAATTTTCGCTACGTGGTTGCGCTTCTGTTGCTCCGCAGTAAGAAGTTAAAATTTGAAGACACGCGCAAGCAAGACGGCCTGGAATTCTTGAGGCTGCGAAACCCCAAGACGGGCGATAGCTTCGAAGTCCTCGATCGCCGTTTATCCGAAGCGGAGATTGATACGGTCCGAGAAGAGGTATTTCAAGTAGTCGGTTGGGAATGATCCCCCGGCCTTTGAAGAGGTGGAACTATGCGAATGACGTTGGCCGGCTTGGTATTGGCCTTATTCCTATTTGCAACCGGCTGCCGTTGGTTCACTCGTCAGGATAATGCACCGGACGCTTCCACAACCAAGGTCTTTGGCGGCGAAACGCCAACGGAAAAGCAGCTCGTCGAATATGTCAACGAACGCGCCAAGCTCGTGTCCACGCTGAAATGCCGAACTGTTGACATCGATATCAAGGAGAACGGCAAGACCCAACCCGGCGTGAGGGCGATTATGGTTTGCCAAAAGCCGCGCGATTTCCGGCTTCAGGGCAAGGCGGCCGTCGGCTCCGTCGTCGATATCGGGTCTAATAAAGACGAGCTTTGGTTCTGGATTAAATACATGGAGCCCGAAGGGGTTTATCATTGCAGCTACGACGACTTGGCCAACGGCAAAGTTAAGAGCATGCCCTTGCCTATTCAGCCGGAATGGGTCGTGCAAGTCATGGGCATCGCAGAATTCAACGACGATATGAGCAAATACAAAGTCATCCCGCGCGGCGACTTCCTGGAGCTTCAAGAGCAGACCGTTTCGCCGCAAGGCCAGCCGGTGACCAGGGTCACGATTTTCAATTGCAAACCCTCCGCCGGCAAACCCCTTGTCTGCCAGCATCACCTGCTGGACGCCAATAGAAAAATGATCTGCTGGGCGGAAATCACCGAGGTGCAACAGGACCGATCTAACTCGCGCGTTGTACTGCCGACACAGCTACGCATGGTTTGGCCCGATCAGAAGATAGAAATCAAAATGAAGATCGACGATGACTTCAAAGTCAACGATCCGATCGATGCCAAAGCACACGAAGATCTTTTCACTCGCCGCAACCTGGCCGATCTGCCCTCTTATGACCTGGCGCGAGGCCCGGACGGTCCCGCAGGCTTGCGCCGAGCGGCCGGCACCGAGCGCTAAAGCATGAGTGGCCAGGGCTGAGGTCCTCCGAAGCCCCGGCCACACGTCGGCCCCGATCCGCCACTAGTTGCAGAGCGTCCTTAGCCCGGGGCGCATACATTTCGTTGGCACACCGTTTGCTTCACAACTCTCCATCTGATTCGCCCCCTTCACTGCGAAATATATCATGCAAACCGGCCAGACGATTGACGAGGTAACCCAGCGCAACGTCGAGGCGATTGCCAAGATGGAAAAGACGTCCGTGAGCCAGCGGACGTTCGGCGACCGAGTTGCCGACGGGGTCGCAGCAACGGTAGGGAGTTGGTGGTTCATCATCATCCAAACTATCGTTCTATTGCTTTGGATGGCCGCCAACCTCGTGGGCTGGTTCTACCAATGGGACCCCTACCCTTTTATTCTCCTCAATCTAGCTCTGTCCTTTCAGGCAGCCTTTGCCAGCCCCATCATCATGATGAGCCAAAACCGGCAGGCAAAGCTTTTCGAACGCCGTAACCAACTCGATTTGCAAATCAACCTGCTTGCCGAACAGGAAAACACCGAACAGCTAAAGCTGCTGCGGCTGCTCTGTGAAAAGGCCGGCATCCGCATCGAGCGCAAAGCACCGACAAAAGCGCTGGAACAGGCAACCCAATTGGAAGAACTGGTTCGCCAGATCGAAGGCGCCGAGGAGCCAAAAACAAACGGAATAACGCCGGCGTGAAGCATTCGCCGAGCGGTTGAAATGGAATTTTTTCCCTCTCCCCTGTACTCGGGGGAGAGGGGGGTTAGAATCTCTGCAAAGGCTGGCCCCCTCACCCCCGACCCCTCTCCTCCGAGTACAGGGGAGAGGGGAGATTGAGCGAAACGCTTTTGGTAGACAGAGGAGGCTCAGCAATTTCCACCGTGCGTAACTTTCCTGCCTTGTAGCGCTTGCTTCATTTCAACCCTCTGACTACGATGAAGAATCCTTTGAAATGTTCCCCCTGCATGATTTCTTCCCCTGGCTCCTTACCGAAGAGGCCTTCCCGTGAGCACCGGCGCCAATCCCGCCATCGACCAGGCCATGCTTGACCAGGCCCGCAAGAAAGTGGCCCGATTGTTTGAAGATGTGGGCCGCCTTACCGAACAGGACATTCGCCCCGAAGAATTCTATAGCGAGTTCCTCAATCGCGTGTTGACCGGTCTGGAAGCGGCTGCGGGAGTCGTCTGGATCTGCACGGCACAAGGCAATCTCCAACTTCAGCATCAAATCAATCTCCGGCAGGTCGGTCTGGAAAATACGCCGGGCGCCAAGGAAGGGCACGACGAGTTGCTTCGTCAAGCCGTGCGCGGCGCCAAGCCGTTCATGGTGCCGCCGCACAGCGGCACGGGCGCCGCCACCAATGGCGGTCCGTCGGCGACCAATGCCACGGATTTCCTGATCCTCATGGTGCCGGTTTTGGTGGACAACCAAGTCACGGCTCTAGTGGAAATCTTTCAGTTCGGCCAGCGCCACCCCGACGCCGCCGCCGGCTATCTCCGCTTCCTTGCCGATATGGCGCGGTTGGCTTCTCTCTACACGCGCAACCACCAGCGCCGGCAGATGTCCGGCCAACAGCAGCTCTGGACGCAACTTGAAGTGTTTTCGCGGCAGATTCACGCCAGCCTAAATCCCCGAGTGGTGGCCTACCAGGTGGCCAATGAAGGACGCCGGCTCATCGACTGCGATCGGGTCAGCATTGCCGTGCGCTACGGTAAAAACGTCGTCATCGAGGCAATCAGCGGCGCGGACGTCGTCGAGAAGCGTTCCAACCTTGTTCGGCTCATGCGCAAGCTTTGTGAACAAGTGCTTCTCTGGGGAGAGAAACTAGTTTACACCGGTGTTAAAGACGACGCTCTGCCGCCCGGAGTGCTCAAAGCCCTCGACAACTACCTGGCGGAAAGCAACAGCAAGTTGCTGGTCGTGGCGCCCTTGCGCGATGAGCGTGAAGCGGAAAGCAAGCGCCCGCCTCGATCGGCCCTGCTGATGGAGTGCTTCGAGCCGGCCGCCGCGCCCGAACAGCTTCTGGCTCGGCTGGACGTCCTCAATAAGCATGTGGCGCCGGCACTGTACAATGCGGTGGAGCACCGCCGGATTCCTATGCGGTTTGTATGGGTGCCGCTAGCGTATGTCCAGGAGGGCCTCGGCGGCAAAGCACGCGTGATCACCGCAGGCGTCATTGCCGGGTTGGTCTTTCTGACATCGGTTCTCTATTTCGTGCCGTACCCATTAAAGATGGACGCCACCGGGAGGCTTCAGCCGGTGGTTTGGCGCTTGGTGTATCCGCCAACACCCGGATTCATCAAGCGATTTGAGGTTGATCCGAATCAGCTTGTCGATCCGGGCCAAAATCTCGCCAGCATGTACGATCCGAAGCTCGCGGAAGAACTCTACAATGCCCAAGGCGAAATTGAGAGAGCGAACAAGGAAATTGACACCCTGGGGCAAGCCATATTAGCTTCGAAGAGTTCAGCCGATAAAACGCGCTATGAATTGGAAAAGACGGGCAAGGAAGCTTTGCGCAACGCCAAAACCGACCAACTTCGCCACCGTATTGAACGGACCCATTCACGCGAAGGCATGTATGGCTTTTTCTGGCTGCAAGCGCCCCCCTTCCCAATCGAGCGAAATCCGCGAGAAGGCCGCCAGCAATGGCGCATTCTCAACTCCGATTTCCGCGAGAGAGTCGATCAGGGAGCGGTGAAGCCTTCCGATGGCATCATCAAGCTGGGCGACACCGCAGGTCCCTGGGAAATCGAACTGAAGATTCCACAAAAGCACATCGGCCAAGTCCTCAGCGCTTTCGATCATCTCGACACCGATAAACTTGAGGTGGACCTTCTAGTGCGGAGCGAGCCGAGGAAAACTTTCCGCGGCATTCTGTCCAGGGATCGCGTCGGCGGCGAGGCCAAGGAACACCGTGACGACAATAACGAGCCCGAGCCGGTGATGTACGTCTATGTGCGGCTTGAAGGCGACGACATCCCCGCCGACTTGCAATTGCCGCGCAACTTGCTCGTCAGTGGAGTGGAGGTGCACGCCAAGATCCGCTGCGGCAATCACCGCATGGGCTATTCCCTCTTCTACGGCGTTTGGGAATTCTTGTACGAGAAGGTGATATTCTTTTTCTGAGATGGGTGGAGCAGACATTTGTGTCTGCGCAGGCGGTGGAAATCCTAATAGGTCCTTTCCACAGGCCCTTTCGCAACATCCTAGCCGTGAGTTGTGCGCAGCGTGTGCGCAGGACCCGGCGCCCTATTGTGGTGTTCATTGCCTTTTGGAGGACGAGCCATGTTTCGCTGGTTAGCTTATTGCCTGACGGTGGGAGCGATCTGCGTGGGCATTTCGCTGTGGTGGTTTGGCGTGCCCGGCGCCCCGGGGGCGGCCGCTTCGAACAATGCCAATGATAAGGGCCCGGATGGGAACAAAAAGCCGCGCAACGGCGGCGACGAACGCCAGGCTGCTAACACGGACTATCCCGCGCTGGAGCGCGATCCGAATGAGCCGGAGCTGCCACCGAACGCACGACCGCGAAACCAGGTTGATAACTGCTTGCTAAGCGTCATCAATAGCCAAAACGTTTCCAGCGATGCCGATGGCAAGATCCTCTTTCTCGGGACGGAAATCACCGATGAGACGAAGCTCATGCCCAGAGACGAGGTTATTGAACAAAGTGTTTGGTTCTTGGGCACTCGGCTGGGCCCCAACGAAATCACTTCTGAACCGGTGTACTCAATAAAACTCCAGCCGTCCGACAAAAGCGGTTCGTCGGGTGAAAAGGTCAATTACCGGCGCTGGAAGGACGGCGATCCCGTCGACCCTAAAAAACTGCTGGTCATCAAAGCTCAGAAGAAATTTCGCCGACTTCAAGAAGGTCAGCAGGTCAAAAAAGGCGAGATGCTTGGCTTGCTCGACCCCACGCGGATCTACAACGAGCTGGCCATCCGGGTCAATAAGCTGGATGCCAGCGATGCCCAGTATCAGGCAACAGTAGCGACACGCGATGAAGCCGAGAAGCGCTATCAAAGAAACCTAGAAGTATTTAGGAATTCGCAGAACGCCGTTTCTAAAGACGACATGGGCATGGCCTTGCTCGGATGGCAGAAATACCGCGAGGAAACCCTCAAAGATTTGATCGGCATTAACGTCGCCCGCAGCGAACTGCTCCAGGTGGAGTCCGACCTAAGGCTCCGAGAATTTCACAGCAGCATTGACGGCCGCGTAAAGTCGATTTACAAAAACGCCGGGGAAGCGGTCAAAGGTTTGGAACGGCAAGGCGAAACGATCCTGCAAATACAAGATCCCACCAAGCTCGCCATCGAAGGTCAGGTCGACGTTCAATACGCCCGCACACTGAAGCCCGGCGACGAACTGATCGTTGAACCGTTCCAGAAAGAGCCGTACCAGCGCGAAATGCGCGGCCACATGGGCTCCATCACCGGCCTGGCCGTCAGCAAAGACGACCGCGTTGTCTCGGTTTCCGACGATGGCACGGGAATCGTCTGGGACGCCGGTACCGGAAAGCCGCAAGCGCGCCTGCGCCACAATAACCGCGACAACAAAATGGAAATCCGGGCAGTGGCCTGCACGTCGCCGCAATGTGAACATAATTGGTGCCTGACTGGCGCGGTGGACGGCGTCGCTCGTCTTTGGGACCTCGATCAGCCCGCCTCGCGTCCGGTGCGCGAATTTTCCAAGGGCCATACCAAGCCCATTAATTGCGTTGCTTTCAGCCCCAACGGCCGCTGGTGCGCCACCGGCAGTGATGACAACTCCGTCTGCGTCTGGGACGTTGAGGCCGGCGATCTCAAAGAACGCTTGAGCCATCACCGAGCGCGCGTCACTTCGGTGCAATTCGCGGCGGACAATCAGATCGTCTCGGCCGCGGCCGACAAGACGATGCTCCTGTGGACCCTTGACGACAGCGGCAAACCGAAGTACTTGAACCACTTCGATACCCGATCCGGCGACGTGGCTCTGCTCGGCGTCAACCCGGCCACCAAGCAAGTCCTCTTCGACAAAGGTAAGGAATTGCAAGTCCTGTCGCTGCCCGACGGCAGCTTCGCGGGCGACCTGCAAAACGCCTCTCGTTCCATGACGTTTACGACGATGGCGTTGTTCTCGCCCGACGGGCAGTTGGTGCTAACCAATGACGCAACGCGCAACTATTTGCAGCTCTGGCGCGCTCCCAATCCCAAGACCCGGGCATACGAGTTGTGCCAGCTCGTCTATGACAAGTCGCCGGCCACCTGCGGCGCTTTTGATCCCAACGGCAAATTCCTTGTGACGGGCACTCAAAGCGGCCTGGTCTTGGTCTGGCGGATGCCTGCCAAGGAAGAGATCGAGCGGCAATTGACTGCTTGGGTCGTCAATATCGATACCGGCATCGAAGGCGACCTGAACAAAGTTCGCGTCAAGGCCCACATCGACAACGCCGACGGCTTCCTCATGCCCGAAGGCAAGGTAACGATGGTGGCCTACCCGAAAAAACAAACGAATTAGGAATTTAAGATTTCGATTAGCGGCGAGCCTCCGGCAAGCGGGTTGCAATCGCTCGCCTAAGGCTCGTCGCTAAACCTGCCAAGAGACTATCTATCCATGCCTGCCCCTGCTGCCGCTAGCGACCTGGAGCGACGCAAGCACGTCAAGTTGCGTTTGCGCGGCGATCTGTCCATTGCCCCGCAGAAGTACGAAGGCCGCACCTACTTTGTCGTGAAAGATCCGGTCAGCCTGCGCTATTACCGCTTCAAGGAACAGGAGCATTATCTTCTGGAGTTCATGGACGGCAAGCATACGCTCGACGAAGCCCAGAAGTCTTACGAACGCCGTTTCCGGCCGGAGCGGCTGACGCTGGAAGACCTGGAAGGTTTCGCCCAGCAATTGCTGACTGCGGGCCTGGTTCAGAACGAGTCGCCCCGAGCCGGCCAGCAACTTTATGAACGCCGCCAGAAGCGCCGGCGCAGCGAATGGATGCAAACGCTGACCAATATCCTCTACATCAAGATTCCGATCATTGACCCGGAAAAGGTCTTGATCCGAATGCTGGAGCACTCGCGCTGGGTTTTCACCCGGCTGTTCTTGCTAGCCAGCGTGGGCGTGATGCTGGGCGCCATCATGCTCGTCGCTACGCACTTCGACACGTTCCGCGACAAGCTGCCGTCTTACCACGAATTCTTTAGCTTCGGGACAGTCGTCAATCTGTGGGTAGCCTTGGGTCTAGTCAAAATCATTCACGAGTTCGGCCACGGGCTTAGTTGTAAGGCGTTTGGCGGCGAGGTCCACGAGATGGGGCTGTTGTTTCTGTGTTTCTCGCCGTGCATGTATTGCAACGTCTCCGATGCCTGGACATTGCCGGATAAATGGAAGCGCATCATTATCAGCTCGGCCGGCATTTATGTTGAATTGATCATTGCCTCGATCGCCACGTTCGTTTGGTGGAATACGCCCAATCATCCTTTCATTAACAACCTGAGCCTGAGCCTCATGGTCGTGTGCAGCGTCAGCACGGTCGTATTCAACGCCAACCCGCTGATGCGCTACGATGGCTATTACGTCTTGGCCGATTGGCTGGAGATCCCCAATCTTCGCGACCGCTGCAACCGTTATCTCAAAAACCTAATGCTCGATAAATGCTTGGGTATTGAAGTGCAGCCGGAACAGTACATGGCCTTGTGGCGGCGCATTCTGTTCGTTGTGTATGCCGTCGTCAGCTACATCTATCGTTGGGTAATTACGTATTCCATTCTGTTCTTCATGTATTCATTCCTAAAACCCTACAAGCTGGGGGTTATCAGCGGTTTTTTGGCCATGTTTGCTGCAGGCTCCATGGTAGGCTGGCCCTTGTTCCGGTTAGCCAAGAACCTCAATCGTCGCGGGAGGCTTCCCGATATGAATCCCGTTAAAGTGACCCTAACGACGGCCTTTGTTATTGGCGTCGTCCTGGTAGCGTTTCTTGTTCCGATGCCGGTCAGCCGCGTTCGCCAGGTCGCTCTCGTGCAACTTCAGTCCGACGGCATGGTAAGCATTCCCGTGGAAGTGCCCGGCGTACTCGAAAAAATCTATGTTCGAGAAGGCGAGTACGTCGAAGCGGGGACTCTGCTGGCCGAATTCAGCAGCCTGGAATTGGATATTCAGTTGCGCGAAGAGGAAACGCAATGCGAAAATTACCAGAAACTACAGGATTCCCTGCAAAGAGAATTGGCATCGCCGGGCGATAGTAGCGAACGCGGCAATTTACAGCGACAGCTGGCTGTGGCCCGGCTCGATTTTATTAACCACGAGATCCGGCGCAGTTTCCTGGTCCTTCAAAAGAGTAAACTGCGCCTGTTCGCCAAAGAGGCCGGAACCGTCATCAGCATCCCAAGAAATGAAGACCTGGGCAAGACTTTCGAAGTGGAAGCGCCGGATGTCGCCAAAGCGTTTTGCATTATCGGAGACCCGTCGCGGCTTCGGGTGGCGATGCCCGTTTCACCGGCCGACTACCACCTGTTGCAAACCGACCTAAACGCTGAGCACGATGAAGGGAAAGACCTGGATGTTGAAATCCGCATCCAGGGACGCGATTCGGACATCTGGAAAGGCCGGTTGTCGACTCTGCCCCAAGAGGACGCGCGCGAGATACCCGGTCCCCTGAGCAGCAGCATGAATGGACCCATTGCCGTAAAGCCAGGCAGTCAAAGCTCCGGACATCATATTCCCCAGAGTCAGCAATACCTCGTTTACATCGATGTCGTCGATCCGGATCGCGCCATTTGTCCGGGGAACATGGCGCAGGTAAAAGTCCACTGCCGGTGGCGCACGCCCGCTTGGTGGGTGTGGCGGACCATTTCAAACACGTTCGACCTGGGATTGATCTAATTTTCCTGTCGCTTGACAACCTGGTCCTTTTCCAGTCACATAAGGCCAGGAGAAATTCGCCTACCGACGAACCTCGCAATGAGTTCGTGCGTATTAGTAGAAGAGACAACGTGGCCGCACTCGACCCCCTCACGAACTGCTCCGACGAGGATCTGCTTACTCGCTTCCAGAGGGGGCAGACAGAATCCTTTGGCGTGCTGGTAAGCCGGTATGAGCGCGAACTCTATGGCTACCTTCGCCGGTACTTGGGCGATGGCAGCCTGGCCGAAGACGTTTTCCAAAATACCTTCTTGCAGCTATGCGTCAAAATCGCTCAATATGAGCCGGGCCGGCCAGTGCGCCCTTGGCTATATACTATTGCCACGAACCAAGCCATTGACGCACTTCGCCGCCAGAGCCGTCACCAAGCGCTTAGTTTAGACCAGTACCATGAAGACGGCAGCAACGGCGATGTGCGGACCTTGAAAGAATCCTTAGAAAGTCGGTTGCCCGGACCGGAAGATTCGGCCGAAGGGCAAGAAAGGCGGCAGCGGATCAGAGCCAGTGTGGATCGGCTGCCGGAATTTCTTCGCCAAGTGCTGCTCCTGGCCTACTATCAAGGCCTTAAGTATAGGGAAATCGCGGATATTTTGGGGATTCCTGTTGGCACCGTGAAATCGCGGCTACACGCCGCGCTGGTGAAGCTGCAGGAATCTTGGAACACTACGCCTTCTTTGTACGAAGCCTAATTGCCATGGAAGAAAACCTCTCCGGTTATCTGCTCAACGCCCTCGATCCGGCAACCTGTGATCAGGTGGAACGCTACCTGCTTGACCATCCGGACGCTCAAAATCGCCTCGATTCTATCCGGCGAACGCTCGATCTTTTGGCCGAAGACCGGGAAGAAATGACGCCTTCGGCGAATCTGAAATACGCAACGCTTGCTCAGATCGCTGAATACCGCTGCCGGACGTTGCCCAAGGCGCCGCTCCCGTCTGCCTCCCAGGTTGGCTCGCGCCGAAGCTGGTGGCGTCGATCGGACGTGGCCATGGCGGCTCTCCTGCTGATTACCATCGGCAGTATCGGCGTTCCAACGCTCGCTAATTGGTGGCGTCAAGAGCGGATCATCGCCTGCAAAGACAACCTCCGGCGTTGGCATGCGGCCCTCGTCGGCTTTAGCGACACGCACCACGGCGACTTCCCCCGCGTCGAAAAGAATCCGCCGCTCGATTTCGCCGGTGCTTTCGTCCCGATTTTGGAGGACAGCGAGAGCTTGCCCCGAGACATCAGCGTTGGCTGCCCCGGCAACGGCGAACACCGGCCCGTTTTTAAGAGCGTGAGTGAAATCGCGGCTTTGCAGTCCAGCCAAGAGCGAACAGATGAATATCTGGATCTGAGGCGAAAAATGGGCGGGTGCTATGCCTATTCGCTGGGTTATCAAGAAACGGTGAATGGCACGCCGCAGCATTTTGGCTTACGGTCCGACTCCGGCGACGACCTGCCTATCATGTCTGATAAGCCGCCTTTTTCGCAAGGAACTTGTCCTGCCGGCAATAGCCCCAACCATGGCGGCAGTGGCCAAAACGTTCTCTTCATCGGCGGCAACGTTCGTTTTTATCGGACCCGCAGCGTCGGCCTGGGCGGCGACGATATCTTCTCCAATAACCAAGGAATCATGGCCGTCGGCTTTGGAATCTCCGATAGCGTCCTGGGCCCGAGCGAGGCACGGCCTTATCCAACGTTGGAAAACCCTTAACTATTTAATCATTTAATCCGTCTTAAGCCGCAATAAGCCCAATGTTCCCTCAATTCAATTCCACGGCTTCTTCCCAATGCTCGTATAGCTGCTGCAAGCATTTCTTCGTGTCTTGAAACGCCTGAGTTGTTTGCTTGACCTTATCTCCGTCGCGGTAGAGATCGGGGCTGGCAAGCTTTGCTTCCAAATCGCGCAATTGCGTTTCGCAACGGGCGATATCGGCTTCCAATTCTTCCAACTTGCGGTAGGGAAAACGCCGTTTGCGCTTGGTCCGACCGGCGGGAGAGGCGCCATTGGGATTTGAAGAAGATTTTTCCGATTCGGTTGAACTGCGGGGATTTGTTTCGCTGCGCGGTTGCAGTGCCCGCATGCGCTCGTAGGTGTCGTAATTGCCGTGAATAACGTGAGCCCGCCCATCTTCGAGCACGATTAAGAGGTCCACGACCCGATTCAAAAAATACCGGTCATGGCTCACGACGACCACCGTGCCCTCGTATTCAAGCAAGGCCTGTTCCAGAGCGTCGCAAGCCCATAGATCGAGGTGGTTGGTAGGTTCGTCAAGGACCAAAACGTTGACGCCGAGCACAACGAGCCGGGCCAGGGCGGCTCGGCTGCGCTCGCCCCCACTAAGAGCGCCAACTTTTTGATGAACTATATCGCCCGTTAGCCCGAAGCGGCCCAGTAAGTCGCGCATGCGCTGTTCGTTGATTTCCGGGTCGGGTTCAGGCCAAACCGCTTTCAAGACGGTCTTATCATCGGGCAGGGCTTGCAGATGTTGATCGAGATAACCAATATCCACCAGGTGGCCGCGGCGAACTTTACCTTTAGTCGGTTCCTCATCGCCCATAAGCATACGCAAGAGCGTTGTCTTGCCGCTGCCGTTGGGCCCCATTATGCCCAAGCGTTTGCCGCGTTGCAGGGAGAAACTAAGGCCCTCAAACAGCGGTCGATCAAAGCATTTGCCTAGATCCTCCGCCTCGAAGACCACGTCGCCCGCTCGCCGCGCTTCGCCAAAGCGCATGCGCGGGGCTTCGATGAGAGTGGGCCGCTCAACTCTTTCCAGCCGGTCAAGCTGCTTTTGGCGCGAAGCGGCTTGCTTATGCAACTGGCCATAATGAACGCGGCGAATGTACTCCTCTTGTTTTTCGACGTATTCCTTCTGGGCTTCCCAGGTCTTCAGTTGCTGCTCATAGCGCTCTTGCCGCAAGCGCGCATACGCCTGATAGTTTCCCGGATAAACGCTGATGCGCCGCTGGTGGAGTTCCATGACCTTGGTAACGACGCGATTGAGAAAGTAGCGATCGTGGCTGACAATGAGCATAGCCTCATGCTGCTTGACCAGATAATCTTCCAGCCAGCGGGTGGCGTCGATATCCAAATGGTTACTGGGCTCGTCAAGCAGCATGACGTCCGGCGCGGCCAGAAGCAGCTTGGCGAGCATGAGGCGCCGCTGTTGGCCGCCGCTAAACGTCTCTACGGGCCGGTGGTAGTCCGAGGCCTTAAAAGCCAAGCCGTCAAGCACTTCCTCGATGCGATGATCGACTTCGAACGCATCATGATAGTGCAGCAATTCGTGCAGCCGATCATAGCGGTCGGCAAGAGAAACGCGCTCCGCGGAGTCGGTCGCCTTGGCCAGCGCCTCGGCGGTGCGCACCATGTCGTCATGGGCGGCAAGCAGTTCGTCGAAGGCGGACTTGGCTTCGGCAAAAAGTGTCTGACCGTTCGTAAGGGCGGGTTGCTGTTGGAGCAAAGCCACGCGTGCGCCGGCGTGCAAGCGCACTTGTCCATCGTCGGGCTTATCAACGCCGGCGAGGATGCGCAACAGCGTTGTCTTGCCGGCGCCATTGGGGCCGACCAGGCCAATGCGGTCGCCGGCCAGCAATTCGAAGCCGATGTCCTCGAAAAGAGGGTCTTGATCGAAAGCACGCGTGAGGCGGGAACAGCTGATTAGCAACATAGGCTAAAGAAGGCGGCATCCAATGGTAGATTCTATGGTTGCGCTTGCAAGAACCGCTCGACGGCGGTTTTGTCCGAGCCGACCGCGATCGCATGACGCAATAACGGGACCGCGTCGGAGCGCCGTCCATCAAACCACAATTGGTAGGCCCTCAGGAAGAGCAAAACCGGGTCGTCCGGCAAGCGCACGAGAGCCTCATCCAGCCGCTGCATTAGATCGGTGAAGTCGCTTTCATTGCCGCCGTAAAGCAAGCGCGGTCGAAAATCCGAATCCGGCCAATCGGGTTGCAAGCGCACGCCCGTTTCAATGGCATCGACGGCTTCACGGAACTTGCCAAGGGAGAAATAGGCCTGTGCCAGCAGGAATTGATCCGCGGCGTCCGTCGGCAAAACAGCCACCGCCTGGCGGAAGCGCTCGGCCGCCCGGCCGTATTGTTGTTCGGCAAAAGTTTGCTTGCCGATCTTCACCAGACGCCGGTTTTCCTCCTTGGGATCCGATTCCGGCAAACTGGGTAACGGAATGCCGCGATGGAACGCATCCAATGGCCGGTGGGCCGCTGCATCAGGTTTGTCTACCGGCTTGGGCGCTTCTTCAGCGCGGGGCATCAACGGCTGCGGTCGATCTTTCGGTCCGAGCGGCCGGAACCCGCCGGCGGGCACTCCCGGCAGCGGCTTCTCGGCGCCTTCGAAGGGATCGATCGGCTTGGGAGGCGGAGCAACAGCTTCCTTGGGCGCTTCGCGACCTCTTGGAGGCGGATCGATTCGAAAGATTTCCGGCTCCTCGCGAGGCGGCTGGACGATGATGATTGTGGGCGGCGGATTCGGGAAGTACGAGCCGAACGTTATGGCGCTGCCCGCCAATCCATAAACGGGGTAGGTAACAAAAGGCGCCCAATAGCCTCGGCTGAAAGTCCCGCCATGAAATAGAGTAACTCTCTTCTTCGGCAAATCCCGGTTCGCGGGATCGCGGGAAAGCGAATCGCGAGTGGGCGAATCGCGGTCATGAATTCCCGCCGCACCCTTGTTAATGACAACACCGCCTGTCCCCGAGGACCGAGGCACAGGGAGACTCTGCGAAAAGCACGGGGAGTGAAGAAAAGCTAGAGAAAACACGGTTGCCAGCCATTGACGAATCGTGAGCATATCCATTGGCCTTCGCCCTTCCTGGTCGGTCCGAGGCTGCTAGCTCAGCCGCCTTGCTGGATGCAGACGCGAAACCGATCGACCTTGATACTGCTGGCGATGGAGTGAGAAATCGGACAAGAACGATTATCAAATGTGCGAACGAAGGGTGCAAGCCGGAATTGAGCAAACCCGAAGCGTAAGCGAGGAAATCAATTTACCTCGCTAACGCTCCGGGTCGGTGTAATTACTTCTTCACTTCAAATTCGGCGTCGATGACGTCTTCCTTGCCTGGCTCCTTGGCCGCCGCTTGCCCATCGCCTGTTCCGGCTGCGCGGTCCTCCGCGGCGCTAGGGCCCTCCGGGCCTTTTTTTTGGTAAAGATGCTGAGCCATGGCATGCGAAGCCTGCTGCAATTCGTCCATGGCTTGCCGTATGGCCGCCGTGTCGTCCTTGCTGGCGGCTTGCTTGACCTTTTCCACGCCGGTCAGGATCGGTTTCTTGTCGTCATCGGAAACCTTGTCGGCGTTTTCCTTGAGCATCTTTTCGATCTGGTAAACCAGCTGATCCGCTTGGTTGCGAGCGTCAATCAGTTCCCGTTTCTGCTTGTCATCGGAAGCATGAATCTCAGCATCCTTGCGCATTTTTTCCACTTCCGCCGGGCTAAGACCGCTTGAGCTTTCGATGCGGATCTTTTGCTCCTTGCCGGTGCCCACGTCGCGCGCCGAGACATTAAGAATGCCGTTGGCGTCGATATCGAAGGCGACTTCAACCTGGGGTACGCCGCGCGGCGCCGGTGGAATTCCCTCCAGGTTGAACTGGCCGAGCAGCCGGTTGTCGGCCGCCATTTCGCGCTCGCCTTGGAAGACGCGCACCGTAACGGCCGGCTGATTGTCCTCGGCGGTCGAGAACGTTTGCTTGGCGTTTTTCGGAATCGTGGTATTGCGCTCAATCAGTTTGGTCATGACGCCGCCGAGCGTCTCAATGCCGAGCGAAAGAGGCGTAACGTCGAGCAGGAGGACTTCGGACTTGCTGCCGAGCATCAACTGCGCGCCCTGGATGGCCGCGCCGATAGCGACGACTTCATCCGGGTTAACTCCTCGGTGTCCTTCCTTCCCGAAGATCTCCTTGACCATCGCCTGAACTTTCGGCACGCGCGTCATGCCGCCGACCATGACGATTTCGTCAATGTCGCCCGGCTTGTAGCCTGCGTCATTAAGCGCCCGCAACACGGGCTGCCGGCAACGCTCGAAGAGGTGGTCGGTTAGTTGCTCAAATTTGGACCGCGTCAGGCTCACCATCAAGTGTTTGGGCCCTGTAGCATCGGCCGTGATGAACGGCAAGTTAATATCGGTCGTCGTCGCCTGGGACAGGTCCTTCTTGGCCCGCTCGGCAGCTTCCTTGAGCCGCTGGAGGGCCATCTGATCCTTGCGCAGGTCGATGCCGTTTTCCCTCTTAAATTCGTCGGCAATGTAATCGATAAGCACTTGGTCCCAGTCGTCGCCACCTAAGTGGGTATCGCCGTTGGTCGCCTTTACCTCGAACACACCGTCGCCGACATCGAGTATGGAAATGTCGAACGTGCCGCCGCCGAGATCGAAAACCGCGATCTTTTCGTTTTTCTTTTTGTCGAGGCCGTAAGCCAGCGAGGCGGCGGTCGGCTCGTTGATGATGCGCATGCGCTGCTTCGACTTCTTACCGGTCTTGGGATCCTCGATCTCCCATTCGGTCTCGAAGCCTGCAATCTGGGCCGCGTCAATCGTCGCCTGGCGTTGCGCGTCGTTAAAGTAAGCCGGCACGGTGACAACGGCTTTTCGAACCGTATGCCCCAGGTAGGCCTCAGCGGCCTCCTTGAGCTTGCGGAGGATCATCGCCGAAATTTCGGGCGGCGTATATTGCTTGCCATCGATCTCCACCTTGACCAGATCATTGGGCCCGCCGACGATTTTGTAGGGCACCAATTTTTCTTCGGACTGGACTTCATTGTGACGTCGGCCCATGAAGCGCTTGATGGAATAAATAGTTCGGCGCGGATTGGTAATCGCCTGGCGCTTGGCCGGATCGCCGACGTGGCGCTCGCCTTTGTCGGTGAAAGCCACAACGCTGGGCGTCAATCGGTTGCCCTCTTGGTTGGCGATGACCTTGACTTCGCCACCCTCCATGACCGCTACGACGGAGTTCGTCGTCCCGAGGTCAATGCCAATGATTTTTTCTTCAGCCACCGTAATGCTCCTTTCGTTGAAGAGGAGAAAGGAAAAATGACCACACCGAATCCCGGACTTTCCGGGACGTGCGGGATTCCCTCTCGTCCTGCTCCTTTCCCCACTTCCAATTCATCAAGTTGTATTTTTTGTGTTTACATGTTCGCTTTATAGGCGCTATTTAAGCAAGTCGCATGCCGCCCTCTTCAGCCTCTCTGCCTTTGACTTAAATGGTTCTGCTGCATGCTATTGCGAGATACTATCCCGAAGCCATCCTCCTAGAACGATGTCTAATCTAGTCGGAAGCCGCCAAATTGGCAGCTTTTGACGGCGATGGGACGAACCAAACCGGAAAGGTGGCAGGCCTAAAAGACGGATTATCAGGAAAGGTCGCTTGCTTCCCTAAGCGAAGTCACGAATTCACAAGCATTTGCGCCCCCTTGGTTGACAGCCTTTTGCGCGCTGAATAAATTACGATGGATCGGGTCCAGAAACCCCCAAACGAGACCTCCCATGACGCGCAAAAGCGAGGGCGGCAATAACTCTGCCACGACTGCCCGCACTATGGCCTCGCTCAAAGGCTTACGTTCGCAAATCGACAAGCTCGACTTACAGATCCTCAAACTGGTGAATGAGCGGGCCAGCCTGGCGGCCGAGATCGGCAAGGTCAAGAACGAGTTTTCGACCGAAGTCTTTTCCCCGGCCCGAGAAGAGGAAGTCCTGCAGAATATGCTGGAGGCCAGCAAAGGTCCTCTCGACCCGGCCACGGTTCGAGCGATTTTCCGCGAAATCATGAGCGGCTCGCGGGCTCTTCAAAAGGTCCTCAAAGTCGCCTATCTCGGACCGGAATACAGCTTCAGCCACTTGGCGGCCTTGGAACGCTTCGGCCAGGCAATCGATTTTATTCGCGTCGGCAGCATCTCGGCGGTCTTCGAGGAAGTCAACCGTGGCCATGCCGACTTCGGCGTCGTTCCGCTCGAGAATTCCACCGATGGCCGGGTCGCCGATACGCTTGACATGTTTATGCGCATGCCGCAACTCATCATATCGGCGGAAGTTAGGCTTCCTATACATCATAACTTGATGGCCAATTGCGAGCAGCCGGACATTCGGCGAATTTATAGCCGATCCAATGCACTCTCCCAGTGCCGCACCTGGCTCAGCAAAAACGTCCCTCACGCTTCCCTCCATGAAGTGGCTAGCACCGCCACTGCCGCCGAACTGGCACAGCGGGAACCCGGCGCCGCCGCCGTGGCCAGCCGCCAAGCTGCGGTCAAATACGGCCTACGCGTCTTGGCGACGGACATCCAAGATTCCCCCTATAACGAAACGCGCTTCGCAGTCATCGGCCATCAGAAATGTGGCAAGACCGGTCACGACAAAACCGCGCTCATGTTTCGTGTGCCCCATCATCCCGGCTCGCTGGTCGACGCTTTGGAGATTTTCCAGCAGGCCAAGATCAACCTCACTTGGATTGAATCCTTCCCGGCGCGCACGCCAAAGCCCGAGTATGTTTTCTTCGTCGATTTCGAGGGCCACTCGGATGACGCCAAGGTCGCCAAAGTTCTAAAGAACTTGCAAGACCACTGCGAAGAAGTCGCCGTCCTCGGGTCCTTTCCCATGGATATGACAAGCAGTTAACTGCTTTGTTCGTTGTTCGTTGTTCGTTGACATCGCCGAACAAAAACAACGAACAACGAACAACAAACAACGAACAAAGTAATGATCATCGTCCTCCGGCCTGATTCCACTTCTGCTCAGATCGAGCACATTGAACTGCGCATCCGCGAGCTGGGGCTTAAGGCTCATGTCAGCCGAGGGGAAATCCGGACGATCATCGGCGTCATTGGCGATGAAAACAAGCTCCAGGCCGAGCCGCTCCTGGCGATTCCCGGCGTCGAGCAAGTGCTGCCCATATTGAAACCGTTTAAGCTTGCCAGCCGCGAGTTTAGGAAGACGGACACTGTCGTGAAAGTGGGCCCAACCCGCATCGGCGGCGGCGCTCTCGCCATGATCGCCGGCCCCTGCGCTATTGAGAGCGCCGAGGTTTTGGACACCATTGCCGGACAGGTTAAGAAAGCGGGCGCTAATCTGCTGCGGGGCGGCGCTTTTAAGCCGCGCACCAGTCCGTACAGCTTTCAAGGGCTTGGCGAAGAAGGCTTGAAAATCCTGCGCTCGGTAGGCGACAAGCACGGCTTGCCGGTCGTTACCGAGATCATGGATCCTCGCCAAGTGGACCTGGTCCATTGCTATACCGATATGTTTCAGGTCGGCGCCCGCAACATGCAGAATTTCGACCTGCTCAAGGAAGTCGGCCAAACCCGCAAGCCCGTGCTCCTTAAGCGCGGCATGAGCGCGACAGTGAAAGACATGCTCATGTCGGCTGAGTACATCCTTTCCGAAGGCAACAGCGACGTCGTCCTCTGCGAACGCGGCATCCGCTCGTTCGAAGATTCGACGCGGAACATGCTTGATTTGAGCGCGGTCCCCAACGTCAAAGGCCAGAGCCACCTGCCCATCATCGTCGATCCCAGCCACGCCACGGGCCGTCCCGATCTCATCCCCGCCATGGCCCGAGCTGCCGTCGCAGCCGGGGCGGACGGCGTTCACATCGAAGTGCATAGCTGCCCGGAGAAAGCCTTGTCGGATGGCCCGCAAGCCTTGCTGCCGCTTCAATACGCCGCCTTGATGAAAGAACTGAAGCAGTTGGCTCAGGTCGTAGGGAAGACCATTGAATGAAAGTAGCCCGCCGCTCCGCGGCGGAATTCCGCCGCGGAGCGGCGGGCTACATGGGACATCACCGCCATGCGAAAGAAGTTTGTTGCCGGCAATTGGAAGATGTATACGAATGCCGCCTCGGCCAAGCAACTGGCGACGGCGGTCCTGCGGGGCTTGGGAACCGAAGATCGTGTCACCGTCGCTGTCTGTCCGCCCTTTCCTTATTTGAAGGTCGTGGCCGAAGCCCTGTCTGGCAGCCGCGTCCAACTCGGCGCTCAAAATCTCTACCCCGAAAAGGAAGGCGCTTTCACCGGCGAAGTCAGCGCTCTGATGTTGCTCGACGTCGGCTGCAAGTATGTCATTGTTGGTCACAGCGAACGCCGCCACAAAATGGGCGAGACCGATGCCTTCATCAATCGCAAGGTGAAAGCGGCATTGGCGGCAGGCCTTCAAGCGATCCTGTGTATCGGCGAAACGCTGGAAGAACGAGAAGCCAACCAGACCGAGACAGTCATCGACGCCCAGTTGACCGGCGGTTTGAAAGATTTGCCCAAGTCCGGTGAGCCTCTCGCGGCCATCACTTTAGCCTACGAACCCGTCTGGGCCATCGGCACGGGCAAGAACGCCACGCCCGACCAGGCGCAACAAGTCCACGCCTTCATCCGAAACCGCATCGCCCAGATGTTCGGTAAGGACTCGGCAATCGCCCTCACCATTCAATACGGCGGCAGCGTCAAACCTGAAAACGCCGCCTCCCTTCTCCACCAACCCGACGTGGACGGCGCCCTCGTCGGCGGCGCCAGCCTCAACGCGGATCATTTTCTCGCCATCATCCGGGCCGCTCTTTAGTAACGGTTAAAAGATCGTTTCAAGCTGACATGCAGGGGGGTGTGTGAGGGGGAACGGGTCTCCGTGTAAAAATGCTCCGAGCCCTTTTTGAATAGGCCTTGACCCGCCGTATCCAACTTCTTATCGCAAGGACCTCTTATCCCGCCGAAGCGGAGGGCGCTTCGGCTATTGGGACAGACCCAGGAGGCAAGACCATGGCAGGTAAGCGTTTATGGAGTTGGACGATCGTAATTACAGCCGCAGTGGCATCGGGTTGTTGCTCGTGGGCCGAGCGGAACTGCCCGCATTTGAATAACGCTTGCGCGCCGCCGCCGAATTGTTGCCAGCCTTGCCAGCCGGTTTGCTGCCAATCTTCTCCGGCTCAGGCCCCGCCGCCGCCTGCCCAAAGTTGGAATGCACCGAACGGCCGCTAGTAATTAACCGAATATCGCTCGTGCGCCATCCGGACTCATTCAGGCCATGACTTTGCTGCCATGGTGACCTTCGTACCACCGCCTTAGCTCTCGATCACACCGACTTAAGCTGTATCGTGAGATCCCGAGGCCAACTGCGCCGGCCAAAAGCGGTCCCAATGCCCAGGCCCAGGTGGGCGGTCGGTTCAGGACCAACTGCACACTCGCCGGTGGAATGAGGGCCGCTACGTACGGCCAGTCCGCCTTGTAGATCGCGTAGGCCAGAAGAGGCAGCCCGAGGGTGAGAATCATGCCCAGCCCATTGGCCTGCATGCCGCGCGAAAAAGCGCGAAACCCCAAGGCAAAGTAAAGCCCCCAGATCAACACACCGGCCGCAGCAGCGCCGGCTATTTGTGCTGCCTCTGCCTGCCCGGACGCCCAGGCCGCGACCCATAGCATGACAGCCACGGCAAAGTATCCGCGCCCCCGTCGCACCGCTGCCGCAGCCGCCGCATCCCAATAATCCACGGAGCACAACGGCGTCAGAAGCAACAATTCCAGACGCCGGCACCGATCTTGCGCGTTGGAATCCCATAGGCCATACTGGAAGGCAGCCGGCACAGTCGCCAGAACCACCAGAGCCGCCGCTAACCCGCTCAGGCCGCCGAAATTGTCACAGATCACGAATACCGCCTTGCCCAACCAACTAGGCCAATACGGCCCGGCGACGGTGTACAAGGAATAAAAAACGCCGAAACCGCCGATCAACCAGAAGTTAATGCGCCCTGAATAGCGCATGACCCGCCGCGTCGACCACCACGACAGCGGGCGTTCGCTCATGGGCGGTCTGCGCAACCCGGAGGGATCGATTTGCGGCACATAGTGCAGTTCATGAAAATGGTTCTGAAGCCGGGATGCGCTTCGCGCTAACAGCAGGATAAGTATGGCCACCGCGCAGACTTGCAGCCAGCATACGGGTTGCAATGTCATAGCTATGTCATATTGCATCCAAGCGGCCATCAATTGAAATGGGTTAAAGCGATGAAAAGCCAAGAAGGCATTGAAGAAGAAGCGCTGGCCCTCCTCCGGCAGCCAAGCCAGCCAGGCCTTTAAGTTTTCACCTGCCAAGACGCCAACGAGAAGATAGAAAACAACCAAGCCGATGAGAAGCCGCTCGCCCCAACGGCGCACGGTCACAGGCTCGTAGGCCCACACCGTCAGACCAACTCCAGTAATGGCGCCCCAAGTCCACGGCATAATAAGAAGCGGGGCCAAGTCCAGCGGATCGACAAAACCCTTTGAAGCCAGCCAAGCATAGAAAGGCAGACCGCTCAGCGTCACCAGAGCGAGACGGGCCATCCCAACCAACGCTTCCACCAAGAAAAACCGGCTCGGACGCAACGGGCTGACGAGAAGAAATTCAAGCGCCTGGCTTTTGGGGAGTTGGGTCAAGCGCCAACCAAGCAATGTGGCGCCTTCAACGATCCCCATAATTAGAGCAACCGTTCCAAAGAGGGGAGCCCCTTCTTGCGGCCTGGGGCGGTTCAACATGATTAGCGACGCGGCGGCCAAGACGACGACGTGCGCGATCACCGTCCGTCGAAAAGTTGATTGGCGACTAGGCGATTGAGCAGCCAGGGCAAAAAAGGGAATGAGCATCCGTTTGTTGCTTTCCGCAGTCGGCTGTCAAGCGAGCCCTTCAAAAAACGTTGATATTGGCGAGGCTTTCAATGAATTCCGCGCAACTGCTAAAGCGATCCTGCGGCATGTGGGAGAGGGCGCGGATGACTACTTCATGCTCCCGGTCGGGAATCATGGATAGGTCCGGCCTCGGCCTCGTGTAAGTGGGCAAGAGAGACGATGGAGTGTCAGGAAATGGCAACCGGCCGCCGCGTAGCTGGCAGTACGTTATGGCGAGAGCATATTGATCGGTTCGGTTGCTCAGGCGCGAGCGGAATACTTCCGGCGCGGCATAGTCGGGGGTGCCGGAGGGTTTCCGATTCATGATGCTCGCCGTCATCATGGTGGCGATGCCAAAATCACACAGCTTGACCGTGTCGCCAAAGAGCAGCATGTTGCTTGGCTTAACGTCGCAATGTTGCACAGCCACAAGTCTTCCGTCGATCTTGTGCTGTCGAGCGTTCAGAAAATCAAGGGCATCAGCAATTTGAGCCAAGAAAAAGCAGACGTGCTCCAGGGGCAATGCCTTCCCGGTGTCGGATTGATGGACCTCAAGCAAATCCAGAAGGCTGCCTTCGGCCAATTCCATGGCGATCACGATATAGCCCAAATGGCACCAAACCCGGTGAATATGGGTAAGATTGGAGTGGGCAAGTTGGCGGACAAATTGAATCGAGCGGATCTCCGCGGGGGTGGCCTTGCCCATCTCGGGAGAAAGGAATTTGAGAGCCAAACTGCCTCCGTCGGGCGTTTCGGCCTTCCAGACCTCGGCAAAACTGCCGCGGCCCATGATTTCGCACAGACGATGGCCTGGAAACGGCTCCATGCCTATTTCCAATGGCACCGCGTGGCCCACGATTGAGGCTCCGGATGATTGAGGCAATGCGGCCGATGAGTATGGCCTAAGCGTACGCATAGGGAACTTAGGTTTACTTTGAGGGAAAGTCAAAAGGGTAGGCTTGTGCCAATAATCCCGTGTGGCATGAATAGGCCGTCTAGGCTAGGATGTTCGATAGGCGAGGTGATTCAGCAGATCAGTGGATTTGCGGAGTATGAACGATGCGAAACGAACAGAGGATAATGCCGGTCGGGTTGGCGATCGCGTTGGCCATCGCCGCTTGCGGGTTCAGCCAAGTCCGGGCGGAGGAGGACCAGGCCAAGCTGCGCCAAAAGCTTTTGTCACTCAACAACGTGACCGGCAATGACCCCATGATGGGCGAGATTTACAGTCTCGCCAAAGACAAAGACGAGGGCAAGAAACTGGTAGCCCTGGCCGGGAAGCTTGCCAAGGAAAAAGAGCAGCCGTTCAACTACAATGCCTCCCTCATCCTGGCCGAGGTCGCTCGCGAACTCAAGGATGTTGAAACCAGCAAAACATTCTTCCGGATCTGCGTTGATAAAGCCATGGATTTGAAGAGCGGCTTCAAGCTGGCCCAATCCTACGGCGGCTTGATTGACATGCTCTACGAGGCGAAAAAGTACGAAGAAAGCGAGAAAGTGTGCCAGGAAGTTCTCGAGTTGCCGACCGGCAAGGAAGACGACACGATTCGCCGCCTCAAGAGCCTCGTTCTGCGCCGCCAGGTCGTCGTCATGGCTAAGGAAGGCAAGTACGATGAGGCCACCAAGCTGGTAGACGACATCATCAAGACGAACCCGTCGAATTGGCTTCAGATGGAACTCAAGGCCATGGTCCAACGCGAGGCAGGCAAATACGCCGATGCCGCCAAGACCTACGAAACCATTCTAGACCTGGTTGAAAAAGACAAAGAACTAGATGACAAGGAACGGAAGGAATTTGCCAGCGACTATAAATACCGTCTGAGCGGCGTCTATGTGGACATGGATCAGGTGGAAAAGGCTGCCGAGCAACTGCGGTCGTTGCTAAGTGAAGATCCCGATAATCCGACGTACAACAACGATCTCGGCTACATCATGGCCGATCATGACATGAACTTGGACGAGTCGGAGAAAATGATCCGCAAGGCGATCGAGGAAGAGCGCAAACTCCAGAAGAAGGCGCAACCCGATATCAAACCTGAGGACATTAAGGACAACGCCGCCTATCTCGATAGTCTTGGCTGGGTGCTATTCAAGCAAAAGAAATATAAAGAGGCCAAAGAGTATCTGGCCCAGGCCGTGAAGGACAAGGAAGGGCAACATATCGAGATCTTCGATCATCTAGGCGATGCGCATTTGGCCCTGGGCGAAAAGGCCGAAGCCGTCAACGTCTGGAAAAAAGGCCTCGAAGTGCCGGCGGAAAGTAAACGCGAGCAGCAAAAAAGGGCCGAAGTCGAAAAGAAGATCAAAGCAAATCAGTAGCAACCTGACGAACAACGTATTCAAAGTGGACGGGGCCGGCGTCAAGGAAGCAACCTGGGCGCCGGCCCCGTTCACTTTCCTGGGCGGGGCAGTATACCCGGCTGCATTTCAAGGGTATACTTAGATATAGAAGAATTCTGAGAGGCCGAGGCTGGCGAGTATAAAGATCGCCGCTCTTTCGGCCCAATCACTCGACTGCCACAAAAAAGCTACTTGCCCCATTCGTTTTTTCTACTCGCCCTTTTCGGCCGAGTAGTCCTGAGACCGTTTCATGTGGATTGTCAAATTAGCCCTCAAGCATCCGCACGCGGTTATCGTATTAGCACTTCTGATTCTCGTTCTCGGTCTTGTTGCTGTTTTTAATATTCCCGTCGATATTCTGCCGGTATTCAAAGCGCCCGCCGTGCAGGTGATGACCTACTATCAGGGCATGCCGACCAGTTCGGTTGAGCGGACGATCACTAATCGCATCGAGCGCTGGACCGGTCAAGCGGCGGGATGCAAGCTGGTCGAATCGAAATCGACCCAAGGCGTCAGCGTCGTGCGTCTTTATTTCCGAGACGACATCGATCCCAATGGAGCGCTGACCCAGGCTAACTCCTTGGCTCTTGGCACGTTGCCGACACTTCCGCCCAACACGCTTCCCCCGGTCGTTCTGCCGTTCGATCCGACGGGCACCCTACCCCTTGGCATCCTAAGCGTGACGAGCCCCAAACTCGGTGAAACCGCCCTAAAGGACTTGGCTCGAATCGACATCCGCAACATGCTGGGCGGCTTGCCCGGCGTGGTGGCCCCTGCGGTGTTCGGGGGCAAGGATCGGACCATACTGATCTACGTCAATCCCAACAAGCTTAAGAAGCAGCGACTCTCTCCAATCGACGTGGTTCAAGCTCTGCGCCGGTCGAACTTGATGGTGACGCCCGGCGTTGCCAAGTTCGGCGCCTATGAGTTCCAACTTGACTCCAATGCCATGGTCAACGCCGTCGATGAATTAAATGATATCCCCATACGGCTTGAACCGGGTGACAATGTCTATCTGCGCGACATCGGCCGTGCGGAAGATTCGCACGCCATTCAAACGGCCCTGGTGAGGATCAACGGCCGCCGGCAGGTTTACGTGCCTATTTATCGCCAACAAGGGGCCAGCAGCCTCGCGGTCATCGACGGCGTAAAGAATGACCTGGAGCACATTGCCTCTAACCTGAAAGCCAATGGCAATGACGTCAAGCTGGATGTGGTCATGGACCAATCCGTTTACGTCCGCCAAGCCATTCACAGCTTGATCGAAGAAGGCGTTGTTGGAGCTGTCCTTGTCTCGGCCATGATTCTCATCTTCTTGGGCAACTGGCGAATGACCGTGATCGCCAGCCTCTCTATTCCGCTAGCGATCCTGTCAGCCATTGTGGGGCTGTACGCGACCAAGAATACGATCAACGCCATGACTCTGGGCGGCCTGGCCTTGGCCATTGGTCCTCTAGTCGACGATGCCATCGTGGTTTTGGAAAACACGCACCGCCATGCGGCGATGGGAAAATCAAGGATTAAGGCAGCCTTTGACGGCGCGGTGGAAGTAACGATCCCGGTACTGGTGGCAACGTTGACCACTATCATCGTTTTGTGTCCGATTGCCCTCATGCCAGGAATGGGAGGGTTCTTATTCCGGCCGCTGACGCTCGCCGTAGCCTTCGCCATGTTGGCGTCGTTCGTTCTCTCGCGAACCTTTGTGCCCAGCCTATGCGCCAAGTGGCTGGCAGGTCACGGACACAGCGATCACTCGCATGCCAAGGTCGGGCTTGGCAAGCGCTTGTATGGCTACATTGACCGGTTTCTGAATGGTCTGACCGCCCGCTACGAGCGCTTGCTTGTTTGGGCGCTCAACCACCGGCCACCGGTTCTCATCCTGGTCGGCTTGCTGTTTGTCGGTTCGCTCGGCCTTCAGTTCGGCATTGGACGGGAATTCTTCCCTCAAGTGGACGCCGGACAAATCGCCATCTCCGTCCGGGCGCCATCCGGAACTAACATTGAAGCCACGGAAAAATCGATCATTGATGTCGAACAATTCTTGGAAAAGAACATTCCCGCCGACGAACGGCAGATGATCATCTCCGAGTTGGGGCTTGTGCCGGATTGGTCGGCTGCTTACACCCAAAATTCCGGCTCGCAAGATGCCATTATCAAGGTGCAATTGACGGAAAAGCGCTCGCTCAGCGCTCAGCAATACGCGGTCAAGCTCAGAAAACTACTCAACGAGAGCGATCGCTTCGCCGGGTTGCGCTTCAGCTTCGACACGGGCGGCATGGTTTCGGCAGCGCTGAATTACGGAGCGTCGTCGCCTATTGACATCCAGATCGAAGGGGGCACCCGGCAGCAGGCCCTGGCTCTGGCCCGCCATATTAAAGACGAAGTAGCCAACATCTACGGCACGGCGGATGTCCGCGTCAATGAGCGTCAAGATGCGCCCCAGCGCGTCATCGTTGTCGATCGCACCAAGGCGGCCAATGTCGGCTTGAGTGAAGCCGATGTCGTGCAGCAAGTGACCACGGCGATGAACTCCAGCGTCTCTCTCAGCCGCGTGTTTTGGATCGACCCGAAAAACGGCAACCAATACTTTGTCGGCGTGCAATACTCCGAGGATCCGGGCTTGCGACTGGAAGACGTGCTCAATATTCAGGCGACAGGCACCAATCAATCGTCCCCAGTCACCCTCAGCAGCCTGGTCCATCTTAATGCCGACAGCGTGCCGGTTGAGATTAACCACGTCGATTTGGCCCGTGTCTACAACGTTCTGGTAAACACACAAAATCGGGACATTGGCGGGGTCGCCGGGGACATTCAGCGCGTCCTTAAGGACATTCAAGCGCGGGAATGGGAACAGAATGACAAACTGGGCGACAAGGCTTTAGCAAGGCCAAATAACTTTGAGAAAGGCGGTCGGATTGCTTTCCCCAACGGCATGCGCGTCGAATTGAAGGGGGAATATGGCCGCATGATTGATTCATTCGGCGACCTGGGTTTTGGGCTGGGCATGGCGGCCATTCTGGTTTACCTCCTGTTGGTAATTATGTTTCGTTCCTGGTTAGGGCCGTTTATCATCATGTTCACCGTGCCGCTCGGCTTGATTGGCGTGCTCGCCATGCTCTTTCTGACGCGGACCACGCTCAACGTGCAATCGAGCATGGGCATCATCTTTTTGGTGGGTATCGTCGTATCCAACGGCGTGCTGCTCCTAGACTTCGCAAACCGGTTGAAAAGACAGGGCCAATCGGTGCGGCAAGCGATTACCTCCGCCTCGGCGATTCGGTTGCGGCCCATTCTGATGACTTTCCTGGCCACGTTCTTAGACTTAATTCCCATGGCGATTGGGCTGGGTCGCGGCAGCGAGGCCAATGTGCCGTTGGCGCGGGCCGTCGTCGGAGGATTACTAACCTCGACCTTTTTGACTCTCATAGTTGTCCCAATTTTGTACACGTTGTTTATTCGCGACACCGGCAAACCGGAACACGATATCGAAGCGGAATTGAGCGACAGGCCCTTAATGCCTGATCCGGCCCACGCGTGACTGCTCGAGGTTCCGTCGCATCCCTAAAGCGTGCGGCTACAAATGTTGGTTTGAGGCCTGAGCCTTTACCGGAGAGATCCCTTATGTGGCTGTTTCATAAAAAGTTCGTGCTTTGGTCAGGAGTAGTCGGCCTCGTTCTCTGCGGAACCGTCGCCGGCCTCTTTGTTTTCTTTCGCGGCCACGGGGATCTTTCTGCCGCCGAACGGGAAAGACCGCGGCAGGAAAATGAAAGCAGCAGCGATAGAGTTCGAGTCTCCGTCCAGACAGTTCATCCCAAGCGCGATCCGTGGCTGATCATTTCGGTTCGCGAGCCTGCCAAAGTCGAAGCGTTCAACCAGGCGGAGTTGAAAGCGCGCGTCGCAGGCCCCGTGAGCGCCATACATAAGGATCTCCATAACAAGGTCCGCGAGGGAGAAGTGCTCATCGAGATCGACGCGCCGGACCTCGTCCAGGACCTAACCATGAGGGAAGCTGCCATCCAGCGCAGGCAAAGCGAAGTTAGATTGGCCATTAGCAAGGCCAAGATAGCTGAGGCCCAGGCAGAAGTGGCTGAGGGCGACATTGATTTAAAACAAGCGCAAGTCAAACGTGCGGTGGCAACCCGCGATTACCGCTTGTTGCGCTATCAGCGTTTCCAGCGCCTTTCGAAAGCATTGACGAAGGCGGTTGATGAAAGCGTCGTAGACGAGGAAAAACGGGATTATGAGGCAGCCGAGGCAGATTGCGATGTCGCCGCCGCCGGTGTAAAAAACGCCAAACTGGCATGGAAGCAAGCAAAAGAGAACTCCCAAGCCGCCTATGCCGATATTGAACTAAAGAAATCATTCGTCGAAGAAGCGCGCCGGGAGCGGGACAAAGCCCAGGCCATGCTCGATCTCGCCCGGATCCGAGCGCCCTTTGACGGCGTCGTCATCGAACGAAGCGTCGATCCCGGTTCCTTCGTTCAGAACGCGGCGACGGGTCACTCCGATTCGCTCATGACCGTGGCCCGCTCAGACATTATGACTGTTTCGATGAAAGTGCCTGATAATTTCGCTCCCTACGTCGACATCAACACGGAAGCGGCTCTGCAACTGGACGAACTGCCTGGCATTGTCATTCACGGCCGGGTCACGCGCTATTCGCCGTCGATTCAAGAAAAAGACCGAACGATGCTGGTGGAAGTCGATCTTTATAACGGGTCGCGGAAAGAGTATGAAAGGTTCATCACACGGCAAATGGGCACTCTTGTCACCTCCGTTGGCCATCTCAACCTCTTCGACGCCTTGACTGCTCGGGCCACGGCCCGTGCCTTATGGATGCGCAATCGCAAGGGATCCGACGATCCGTTGCCCCTTTTTCCGAACATCAAAGGCCTTAACGACGGCAACACCGAACACAGGTTGCTTCCGGGAATGTACGGCAGCATGAAGCTGATGCTCCAGCGTTTTCAGAATACCTATTTGTTGCCCAGCAGCGCGGTATTCAGCCGGGGCGGCAAACGTTTCATTGCCCAGGTCGAAGACGGCAAAGTTCACATCACGCCCGTGAAGGTGCAAGTGGATGACGGCACTCTGGTGAAGGTGGCGCTCATTTGCACCAAAGCGGACGAAACAGGCGAAGAACAGATCTTCTGCGACCTGACCGGCGCCGAAGAAATTGTTTTGGCCGGCCAAGGGGAACTCGAGGATGGACAAGCGGTGAGGACGACGCTTAATTCCTGGTAATTTGATATACGGCCGAAGATGCGCACGGAGGCGCCCTATGTCCGCCATTTGTCCGAATGCCAAGGCCTGGTTGCGCTTCTTTCGTCTGATTTCAATTGCCTTCTCCTTCGTTCATCTAACTGCCCTATCCGCCTTCCCGGAAGATGCGCCTCTTGTGCCATCAAGACCTTCCAAATTGCGGCTGCGTGAGCGTTTTGCCTCCGAAAGAACTGCCGAGCAAGAGCCTGAGGCGCTGCCCAAACCGAAAGCAGCCGAGCTAGCGAAGGCAGCCGAGCCGCCAAAATCGGTCGAAGTTGAATTTGAAGTCATGCCCATCGACTTGCCGACCGCCTTGCGCTTAGCGGAAGGGGACAATCCGACCATCAACTTGGCTCGCGAGCGAGTTCGTGAAGCGTACGCCCGACTGGACCAAGCCGAAGTTCTCTTATTGCCCAATCTGCGGTTCGGTCCCGCGTATCAAAGGCACGACGGCCAAATCCAGAACTCCCGCGGCGAGGTCTTCGGCGTATCCAAAAGCAACTTGTTTGTAGGCGGCGGGGCCGCTATCAGTTTGGAATTCTCCGACGCCTTATTTACGCCCCTTATCGCTCGCCGGTTAGTCCAGGCTGAGGACCATGCAGCCCGCGCCGTTTCCAACAACGTGCAACTTTCGGTAGCGCTCACCTATCTCGATCTTCTGCGCGTTCATGGGCAACTGGCGATCAACGCGGATACGCTCCGCCGCGCCGAGGAAATGCTCCAGAACGCCGAAGTCGCCGCCCGACCGGGCATTGGGCTTAGCAAATACACCTCCGACGTCACCCGGGCCCGCGCGGAAGTCGCGTCCAGACAGCGGGAGCGTCTCGACTTGGAAGGAGACGCTGGCACGGTTTCCGCCCGGCTCGCGCAACTGCTGCTCCTGCGGCCGACCGTTGATCTTCAGCCCGCCGATCCAGCGGTCGTGCCCGTTACGCTTGTGCCCTTGGACTTGCCCCTTGATGAGTTAGTCGCCACGGGCCTGCTCAGTCGGCCCGAGTTAGGCGAGGGCCGAGAGCTGATCGCCGCCGCCGTGGCCCGCTGGCGGCAAGCGCGCGTCGGTCCCCTGGTGCCTCGCCTGGACTTCACTTATTTTGCCGGGGATTTCGGCGGCGGGATTAACGACAAAATGGGCAATTTCAGCGCTCGGAGCGACGGTCTCGCACAGCTAACTTGGGAGTTGCACAATTTCGGGGCCGGCGACATCGCCCGCGCGCGCGAGCGCCGGAGCCAGGTCACCCAGGCGAGTTTACATGTGGTTGAAGTTGAAGCGCAAGTAGCTGCGGAAGTGAGCGCCGCCGCCAAAACGGCGCGCACACGCCTGAAATCGCTGGCCGCTTCCGAGAAGGCAGTCACTGAGGCCTTGGAAACCTGGCGGCGCTTGCGGGCCGCATCCTTCGGCATGGCCAGCAAACAAAAACTCTATGAAGCCCTGGAGCCCCTCATCGCCGAGCAAGCGCTCGCGCAGGCACGCGCGCAATATCTCGAGGGAATCATCGAATACAACCGCGCTCAGTTCCGTCTCTTCACCGCGATGGGGCAGCCTTCCCTAGAAGCATTGCCCAAAGCCGTGGCCGAGAAGGTAAGGGTTCCGGCGCTTCCGGAGCCTCCGAAGAAGCCGTGAGAACCCTTTGCTGGTATTTCTTTCCCCGATTGTCCCAGGTATGCTCCAGCTATTGGAGGAACTCGATCATGAGCGGCTCTGTCACTTCATCCCCGCCCGTCGCTATCGACATCACCGTTGTCCTTACGGGGATCGTCCGCGCCGAACCTGCTGCCGGCGGCTACTCCGCCTCCATCCCCGCGCTCCCCGGATGCCATACGCAGGGTGAAACCCTTGACGAAATCCGCGCCAACGTTCGCGAAGCTGCCGAAGGGTGGCTCGCCGTCGCCCACGAAGACGGTCTCGCCCGCGAGGCAGAGGAAGGAGCCCCGTGAAAATCATTTCCGGCAAGCGGATGTGCCGTGTACTGGAGCAAATTCAGGCATCTTCATCATCCCCTTTTCCGCTTCCCAACGGCTGCGCCGGCGCTAGTCGACTGAGACAGGACCATATAACTACGACATGACCAAGCATACCGAACCCCCACACAGAGTAAGAAATCGTGATCGCCGGGCCCGTGGATGAAAGAAATTGGTCAAACACTTGCGACAGGATCTGGAGGCTCGGCAAGCCAATGTATGCGGCCAAGACAATAGCCGCCTTGAGCGCTTCCGGCCTGCGCCGGACGAGCCCGAGAGCGATCGCCAAGGCGCCTATGACGGCCACGGCAAAGTGCCAGTTAAATAGCAACGCGGGCCACCTCGCCCAGTCGCGCGAGGGCAGGAAGAGGGCCAAGCCACCGAAACACACCGCCGTAGTGAGTTCGCCTGCGACGGCAGCCCTCGGCACATCAGGCAGCCGGTGATCCGGGCTATGCGAAGTCATGGCGTACCTTTAGCTTAACTGGACTGGCTCATGGTTTAGGCGGCGGCGCGCCTATTTGATGATCCCGGTGAGCAACGAGTAGAGGACCATGCCGCAGATCGCGCAAGCCATGAAATAGCCGAATAGGACGGCCGCCCACTGGGCGCCAACCGGGCCGATGTCCGCGCCTTTCCGTTCGCGGGCGACGGCAACCAGCGGCAGCGCCGGAAGCCCCAGGGTCACTCCCACCCCGCCAAGGCGGAAACACCACCGCCCCACGTCCGATTGAAACGCCATCTTCCGAGTATCCGGCGGGACGCTAAACCCGTCGTGCCAGGCATAGCCCAGCGCCCCAGCCGCGCCGGCGACGACGGCCAGGAGCAAGGCCAAAGTAGCCCGAGGCCATCGGCGGGCGAGCCGAACGATAGCGTACCCCAGCAGCGGGACCAGGGCGGTCGGCAAGATGGCCGCCAGCAGTTGAACAAAATCTTCCATACCTTGTCCTCGGCGCCGAACGACACCGCTCAGCAGCGGCGGGGCCCAGACCTTCCTTACATCAGCCGCGTGTCACCCACTGAGCGCGCCAAGCAGGAGCGTCGAAGGGATCGGCGAAGTATTGGGTCTCGTGGGACACTTTTCCATCCCGGAACTCCATGACGCTCACGGTGTAGACGCGCTTGCCCTCGTAGTCAATCGTGTACTCGGTAACCCAGAAATTGCCCTCTCCCACGATCCGCCGGACCGCAAACCCCGATGGCCTACCCGGGTGATGGCTACGAAGCGCTTGCAGGTTGCGCCGGCCGTGGATGACCTCGCCTGACTGTGGATACTCACACACCGCATTCTCGTAATAGATTTCATGCTCGGCAACTTGATCACCCGCAGCGGATGCAGCCCAATGTCGATCAAGGGCCATCCGAATGTTCTGCTCTCCCATCATCGGCCTCCAATTGAATCCGCGTGCTTCCTCGTAGGCTCGCCCGGCCTCGAGACTTCCGCCGAGCCTGCGCCTCGATCCCGAACAATGTCGTGTGTTCAATCGCAGTGACCAGCGCCGAAACGACCGGGCCAAGGTGCCCGGGCCGCTGGAAAAACAGCATACCCCGAAAAGCCGAAATGCGGCCCCGGTAAGCTTCAGCCGCCGGGGCGGCGATGGTCACACGCCTCGCTCGACTGCAGCTCTGCCAATTGCCGCACGTACCGAAAGGTCGGTGCCGGCGTACCGCACTGCACCGCAGCAACCTATCGCCACCGCCATGACCGCGCGTTGGAGCTCTTCCGCCGTGGCTGGTTGCCGTTTGAAATAGCAGTGGTAGCCGGCGTGTGCCTTTACGTCGTGAGCCATTAGATCGGGCGCTTCGTGTTCCGGAGCAGTGCAGGCCATACACATCCCATCAGCAACGTAGAAGTCCCCCGCAGCGTTCAATGGGTAGCGGCTTTGCTCGTCCACATGCCTCTCCATCACCGAACTAGCAGGCTAAGCTGCCGAGACCGCTAGCGACAGTGAACCCCGCAAACCCCGAAATGCGGCCCCGATCAGCTTCAGCCGTTGGTTAGCCCCGATGGACCTCGCTCGTCTCCCGGCAGTGGAGGCGTGGCGGGCACCTTGGCCAGCAGCCGTTCATAAGGCTCTCGGCTACCCCGCGCCGCACGGTTCTCCAGATACTCCAATTGCGCACACGCGGCCAGCTTTTCGCGCACCGCCGCCGCCACCCACGCTGCCTCGCCTCCCGGTTTCTGGTTGGCGCGTCGTGCTACCTCCGCTTGGAGTTCAGCCGGTAACTCAACAACAAAACCGTTCATTATTCCACCCCTAACCGCCGGAGCGCTTCGCCCGGCCTGATGACTTCAATCCCGTAGCGAGCAGCCCCGACTGCCATGTCC
Organism: Gemmataceae bacterium; assembly: GCA_045802525.1. Taxonomy (GTDB): domain Bacteria; phylum Planctomycetota; class Planctomycetia; order Gemmatales; family Gemmataceae; genus JBJMQT01. Next base: position 19,118 of record JBJMQT010000071.1, on the reverse strand, counting down.
CGAATGTTGTGCGACACGATCCACTCACTCTCGCTGGCAATCGCAGCCTCCAGCACTAGTTCGTCGTCGGGGTCAGCAACGCTCGGACGCACCTGAAATCGCACAGCGGCCAACTTCCCGACGCGGCAAAAGTAGTCTAGCAACACCATCACGTCCTCGGCCGTCAAACCCAACTCGTCCAACGACCTCATGCAAACGGCCTCGTACTCCAGCACTAAGGCGGCCGTCAGGCCCACTGAAAAATGCTCAAAGCCGATCAGGCCGAGCAGTGTGTACGACGCGCCCAGTGATGACCGCAAGCCAGCAATTAGGACGCTGGTGTCGAGAATCAGCGTGGGCATCATTACACCATTTTATCACGCGAACCAATTCGATTCAGCGGAGGGGACGGCGTGGCCGCCCGCGAGGATAATGAAGCCTACAAAAACAAATGTGGCGGCCCCGGTCAGCTTCAGCCGCTGGTTCGGCAAGAACAAACTAAGGTGTCCCTTTTTGCCTTTCCATCACGTTTTTCTTATTACTCTTCTTCTTTGGACCTAAGGATGATCGCTCCCAGGTTCCGCAATACGAGATGTTATGACCCTTGATTAGCACCGCATACCTTTTGGGGTCGTCTTCTTTCAGGCGGAGCAGGCTTTCGATCCTTTCGCTCGCATGAATTATTAGTTCCTTCATCTCATTATCGGTGATACGGCTAAGTGAATCGTCTTCAATCAGTTTAGAATGCTTGCCAGCGTGTAAGTCCTCGAGTGGGCCGTTCCGAAGAGCCCATGCAACGATCGCATTCGCTTCATCGCGGAGAGTGAAGCCGCCTGGGAACCGTTGGTCAAGTAGCTCGGGAGGAATCTCTGGCAGTTCCTTCATTGTCTATCGCCCCGCACAACGGACGAATGATTCTTGAAAATCACATAACAGCGTTTGACACCACCAACCACGCCGCCGAACGCCAAGGATCAGTTGCCGGGCCGGCCCCAACGCGCCGCAAAGGCGAAATGCGGCCCCGGTCAGCGGCATTACGTTGGCCGAGATCGGTTTTTGACAACCCAGCCGATTCCCAACATTACTGCTCCGCCGACGAGGGAGAACAAAATGTGTTGTAACGCCACTATAACCGCCGCTGAGGAACTACCCGACGTCGGCCCTAGCTGACCAGTAGACTTCCATGCCCGCCGAATCTCCAGGAGGTAATAGTGCCAAATTTTAGTTCGGTAAAGCCCGTGGCCGTCGTAGAAATCCATTGATAAGGTGACGGAAAGCCCAATAAATACGAGTAAGAAGCCAGCAACAAACCATTTCCACAAACGCAATCTACGGCTGGGCTGCCTTTGCCTGCCAATCGGGGCACTCGGTGTTACTTCCGACATTGGAAGTCCTTTTGAATAGTCGAGCCAAGCCACCGAACGCTCAGGCTAAGTTGCCGGAGTCGCTGAAGAAACAATATACCCCGCAAAGCCGAAATGCGGCCCCCGGCCAGATTCAGCCGCTGGTTCGGCATCACTCCCCGCCCACCGACTCTAGCAACCGAACAACTCGCGCGGGCTCCGGCTCCAGCTCGAACAAAAGCGGTTGCGCCCATAACCACGCCTGTTTGTATTCCGGCTGCCACGGATAATGCTGCTGCTTGTCCGGCCAAATGCACTGAAGAACCGGAAATTCCGTGCCTTGATAGTACCACGTAGCATATCCGAGAAACGGCCGATACCAGCGCGCGACCACCGGTCGGAAAGTACACAACACACCTTCAAGTATCTCAGGGTAATCCTGGCCGAACTCGAATGTCTTTCCTTTCTGGATGTCTGCACCGATGCCGTTAATGACTTGGCCAGCCAAGGCCATTGACAGACCAAACACTACGACTTCCGGGTGGCTAAAAGTGCTGAACAAGCCGACCGAGAAAGACCAGCCGGGCGTGCCATCCGCCTCAGGAATCATGACCACATGCCAGCCGAATCGATCGATGTCCGACAACAGTTTGCGGTCACCGTCATCGAGGTTGCCATCCGTCAGCGACCGAACCACGGACAAACCTCCCACACGCCCCCGAACCACCAGGCTAAGCTGCCGGGGCCGCTTGCAAAAATATTGACGACCGGAAAACCAGAATGGCAGCCCCCGTCAGTTTCAGCCGCTGGTTCAGCCGGGTTCCTTTCGTATTCGCTTCAGCGCGGACGCTGTCGGATATCGAGCCATGTCTTGAAGGGTCCTGCGTTCCAACGTCCGCTCACCGCTGTTGAATGCCAGGATTCGCGCGGTGACAATCCCAATGGGCGTCAAGCCCTCAATGCGATCTTCCACTAGAGCAAAATGCTCGGCCCAGGTGTCGATGCGCGGGTTGAAGAAACGAATGAAGGTGTTGCTCTCCCAATGAATCGATCCGATGTTGCTTCCCTTCGCTTGATTGCAAAAGACGCAGGCATAAGCAAGATTGTCTGCGTCAGTCCTTCCGCCATGCTTCTCGCTTATAATATGGTCTGCCTCGCAGCCATAAAACGTATCATCTTCCGCCATAAAGCAATACTCACATAAGCCCTCGGCCCGCGCTACGACCAACCTTCGCAACTCGGCAGCGATGTACGTTACGGACATGCGAAGTCAACTCCGCTGCAAATGCTGACGCGCGCGCGCCTTCGCTAGTCGCATCACGTGCTCGATGTGAAGGTAATGGTTCAGTTCCGCCGTCTCGTCCGCCGAAAGCGAGTCGATCTTCTGTCGGCGAATCAGGTCGGCAACATGGGCCTTCGTCTCGTCGGACGGCCGATAATCAATAACCGACTGCGGCGTGGTGCCCGCCGCGATGAAGTCCACAAACTCATCGTAAGCGACGATCATGAGGCAGTCTCCGTGTCCCTGCATCGGTACATCAAAGTAATTGTATTATGACACGGTGCGCCGCGCCTGAAAATGTGTTTGGTCGAGCTTCGTGCTGAGACGTGAAAAGCCGCCTATGAACTTCTTTCACGGCTGCAATAAACGCCTCGCCGTCGCCGCGCGCCCGAGCAATGTCTGCGAAGGCAAGCAGCCGCTGTCGCGCCCGTTCCGAGTACACCGGTACGGCACGGGCTCGGACGCCCCAGCGCTCACTTGGACCTCGCCCTTGCCTCCAGTTCGGCGATGAAGTCCTCCAGTTGGACCCCTCCCCTCGCTTCGATCTCGCGAACGTGCGCCAGGAATTCGGCTTCATCCAGCGATTGCCGCGCCCACTCGAGAATTTCGGGCGGGATAGGCTCGCGCGGGAAAGGTTCAAAGTGACTGGACGAATCAGGCTTCATCTGTTCTCCTCGCTGGCCATTTCGCAACTACTGCAACGATACTGAGCCGAAAGTTTTGGAGGAAGAGGTTGGCCCGGCTCAGCCGTTGGTTAGCCGCTGCTCCTGGTGGCTCGGACAGACTTGCTTCATGTAGCAATCCCCACATAAAGGCGATTGTGGGCGACACCAACTACGACCAATCTCCCATGCCGGATAATCGAACAGCCCAGGGAACTCGGGATGGAGCGCCCGCGCACGATAGATGACGGCTTCGATGGAGTCGTCCGGATCGGTCAGGCCAAGGCGCCCAAAGACCCGCCGCACGTGGACATCGGCGGAAACGTCAATCGAGTAGTAATCCTTGAATGGAATTTTGAAATGCCGCGCAAGGATGTTTGCTGCCATCGTCGCGATCTTCGGCCCAACGCCTTGGAATTCCAGAAGCCGATAAACCACGTCTGCACTGGACGGCTTTCCTTCCCAGATCTTTGCCGCGTTGCCGTGGTATTTTTCCTTGATGAGCCCGATGGCAGCGTGAAAGTTCTTGCTCATGCCTTCCGTGTAGCGATGGAGCGCTTCTGGCTTGGTCATGAGGTCTCTAATCTGGTCCAAGGTGAGTTCCGCCAGTCGGGAGAATGCAAAACTGCCGAGTTTTTGCGCGAACCGGAAAGGAATGACCCACGCCTTCTCCGCCTTCATTTGCCGGTCCATTACACAAGCAAGGATGTATGCGTGCGGATGCGCTTTGAGATCATTTAGCAATTCGTCCGCTTCACGGATTTGCGTGAAAGGGACAAACTCGTGAGGACCGTTGAAAACCAGATGGCCGTGTTCGATCAGCAGTGACGTAATCGGTTGACGATCCAATGTTCCCTCCAACCTGGCGCTGTCGACTGCCGTGCGGAGTTCGGGTCGTTCGGAAACTTGCTTTAAGCGTTGCAATTGCTTGCCGATCCGCAGCCCTTGCAGGGGGACGCACACGGAATAACCGCTCTTGCGAAGGAACGGCTCAAGTTCCTCTCTATAGCGCTGACCCGCAAGCAAGATGACCTCTGAGCCAACGGGCAAGAGGCCAAGTAGCTGCTGTTCTACCCTTTCGGCCCAGGCAAGGCGATCCCGCTTGGGCATCGCATTTAGCGTGCGTTCGTAGGGCTCGACAACCTCATCTGGGTGCAGCACCCCGTATTCTGCTGAAAGAATGTACCAATTGTCAGCGTTCGTTTCTGCGTAGCGCCGCAACCCACGAAAAAGGCGCGAGACGTAGAGGTCACGAGCTGGCGCTGCCGCGCCGGACTTTTGCTTGACGCACGAGACGAGCGCAACGCGGCGCGTCACAAACACCTCCCGCATTTTGTGGACTTACGCCCAGGCCAGGTTGCCGGGTCCGCCTGCAAGAACGTTGAATCTCGGAAAACCAGTAAGGCGGCCCCGGTCAGGCGCCACACGAGCTTGCTTTCAGCCAGTTAACGGTTCGCAAACCATGCGTGAACGACGCGCTGAGCCCGTCCTTGCTCGCCTTCGAGGATTAGACAATCCGTCCGTCACGACCGCGCGACTCACATCGAGGTTCGGAAGTAGCCCTTGAACCGAGTCTTCTCCGCCGCCGTCATCGGTCTTGCCATTTATCAGCCCGAACTAGCCGGCCCTGCAGTGAAGACCTGTTCGGACCCGGGAAACCCATCGGGAACCTCCACCGGTCGAGAAGGCCCCGGCTAAGCTGCGGGAGCCGCTGGGGAATCAGGATACCCCAATAGCCGAAATGCGGCCCCGGGCAGCTTCAGCCGCTGGTTCGGCCTATGTGGTGGGCAGCTCGAATGAAAAGAGGTACTCGCAGCCGTCCTCAACCCAGACGCCGACATACATCCAACCCATATCCGCCCATCTGGCTTCTACTCGGTTGCTCTTCCCGCGAACGGTGCTTGTGCCTCCATATCTGTGCTCATGCGATTTGCTGGCAATTAAGTAAGGTCCATAGCCGCCGGGGATGTTAAGGACCATCTCTCCGTCACGGACAATGACTGTGCCAGTAAGTTCCGAGTTTTCCTTATCGCTAAGGAAATGAAATCGAACCTCTTCATGCTTCACAACAGTGCTGCCTGCGATCATGGTCACACCTTGTGCTTTCGGGAATCGCAACCTCCGCCGCCGTACGACCTGACTATCCTGCCGGGGCCGCTGGAAAAACAGTATACCCTCGAGAAGCGGAAATCGGACCCCGGTCAGCTTCAGCCGCTGGTCCAGCGTAAGCTGGATTCGGAAGTCACTCGCTACCTAGATGCGTCTGCCTCGGGCTGCGATCAGCCACATACTGGCGCTACTACGAAAGCCCGCTATGAGGAGCTAAGTCTCGAGTGTATTTGCATCGCGGATAACTGGAGCAACCGACAAACGGTTTTCCATCTCTTCGCCGACGGCGCCGGGCTAATGTAGAGCTGCAGCGCGGGCACGTCCCGAGTTCAGGGTCCATAATGCGAGCTCGAGACACGAGGCGATTTCCCGACTCTTGTTTGCGCTGCTGCCTAGTGAATATGAAAGGCAGTAGTGGTAAGAGAGAAATCGCAACGCCCACGCACATACCTCCCTGACAATATGACCTTGTTCGCTCAAACGGTGCATCGGCAGGTACGCCCCCTGGTGGACGGCGGTGGTAAGGTCTTACATATGAGCCATCTCGGCGATAGTAACCTGAAACACTCACGCTCGCAGGAGTGAGGTGCGAACCCGCTTCCCAATATGTCTGGAGGCAGAACCAAAAGCCGACAATCCCTACCAGGGGCAGTACGATTCCCAAGGCCAAATGCAATTGTGGCTTAATGCGCATAGCGGTACCGATTCAAGCTTGGGTGCGCTCCCACACCAAACAGTTTTGGTGTCTGATCTACAAGCTAATGAAATTGTGAATTTACAACACCCTCTCGGTTCGGGTTTGGGGGTCGGAAACGAAGCTCAAGAATTCCCGCCCAAGTGAGGTAACCTGGGTCGTTCCGCGAGGGGTATACGTCACGGCTAGGCCCTTGCCCCAATACAGCAGCCCTTTCCTGCATAGCTCTTCAACGATTAGCTGGACTAGCGCTTGTTGCGAGCGCAACTCTCCGTTTTTCTCAATCACCACTCTGGTGATTTCCTCGAAAGTAGTCTTGGGCGGATTGTTCTGTGCGACGCGAGAATCCAACTCGTAGAATTCTCTCAGAATCAGCAGATGCCAAACGGTAAATTGGTCAATAAGGGCGAGGAACATTGGAGTCTTAACTTCGCTATGGCATAGACCAAGTGCGCAATTAAGCACCGCGTTTTGCAGTGCCTCAATCTTTTCTTGTTGGTGATTGCGAACCGCAGCCGCTGTCGCATTCATTATGGTACTTATGAATTGTTCGTTGGTTGCCAGGTCTTCGAGCTTGAGCCGGTTCTCGTTTTCAAGAGCGTAGATTCGATCAGCTAAGTCGTTTAGCCAACGGTTTCGACGCTCCACTAGAGGCGGCCCTATGAGAGCGTTGAATAATTCAAGGGCGGGACCCCCGAGGGTGGGAATTGCGGAGAGCAAAGTGCGCACGGCAAGATGTACATGGTCGCCGAAAACCTTTTTAGGAAGCGAATCACTCATATTACAATTTCAACTTCGCTAGACAAAAGATTCTTTTAACAGCATCGCTAAGTGCGGGCGCTCAGCCCTCTAACTCAGGAAAAGTCCCGGTCGTTTAGCCGCGCGACGCATGTCGCTAACGCTAAACCGATTACTGGTCCAATGCAACAAAGAAACAGGGGTTAAAACCTCGTTCTTGCCGCCAAACGAGCTTGTCCAACCAGCCGGAGTTTCTTGTGTTGGAATTGCGGCATTTTTGGCAGTCCTGTTGGCTGCCAAATGTTCGTTTCAACCTGGCGCTGAGGGGGGTGTGTGAGGGGGTGGAGAAACGATCTTTCGTAAGCATCTTCCTTGCAAATGCTTCCGGCGAAAAAGATCGTTTCTCTAAGGGTAACGGCCACGTGAAACGATCTTCTTGCCCTCGAGAATCGGACCGACAGGATGGGGGTCGCCGTCATTGAGGCTCAAAGCTGCTCAATGGATCGGCGCCCGGAGGGGTAGCGCCGTTCGAACACCCGTGGGAGACAACGGATTCTTTTCATTGCTTTCCACAGGGGGTCCGGCGAAATGGAGAGAACCATTTGGGGGCGGCTTGGAGGCAGCCTAGATAATTCAACCCTTGGCAAGTTCCGACCAGAGCGCTTTGTAGTAGCGCAACAACTCTTCCCCGGACGCCGCGTCCGGCATGCCGCGGCCTGCTTCGCAGAGCGTTACGCGATCGTAGTCCGATTCGCGAAAGAGCCGGAACAGCTCGCGATAGGGATAAGCGCCGGTTGAATCCTTGTGGAGTTCATTGATGTGACACGAGCGGATCCACGGCCGCAGCAGCTTGAAATACTCGGCCACCGACTTGTTCTTGATGTCCGAGGCGTTGGAATTCCAGGTCAGCCCGACTTTCTCGTGGCCGCAGTGGTCCATGATGGTCTTGATGTGCGGCGGCTGTTGAGTGCCGGGGCCGTGCACTTCCAGCCAGATTTCCACGCCGGCGTCGGCCGCCGCCTGGCCGCACTGGGCGAGGGCTTTGCCGATCTGTTCCAGCGTTTTCTCGACCGGGACCTCCTTCGGCAGACCGTTAGGCCGAACTTTGACGCCCCGCCCGCCGATGTCCGCGGCTAGCCCGCAAAACTCTTTACACGTTTCAATGTTCTTCTTTACAACCGCTGCATCGGGCGATTGGAATTCGCAGACCGACCCGCAGCCCCAGCACTCGGCGCCGCTGTCGGCAAAGCGCTGCTTAACTTCCTTGCGTTGTTCCTTGGTCAAGCTCGGTTCGACGCCGTGCTTGTGCGTCGTCCGCAGCTCCACAGGCGATAGGCCGACATTCTTGCACACCTTCAGGATGGTCGGCAGGTCCCAATTGGCGGCAATGTTGTAAGTGACAATGCCGAGGCGGAACTTGAGCGGTTTAGCTTCGGCGGCGTGGGCCGGGTGTGCCGCCAAGCCGGTCGCGGCGAGACCTGCTGTCGTTCCTAAGAAGTGGCGACGATTGACGGAAGCCATGCCCGCATCCTTCGTCAAAAGGGGATTGAACTTTCCTGTTATCTTGACCGGGCCTAGGCTGATTGCAAGAGGCCGACCGCCAAAATGGCCGTTTCATTTCGGGAGGAGGAGTGCTTGAATGATGGGACCGCTATTGCAGCTTGGCTGCAAAATAGCCTTCTTTACAGATGAGTAAAGATGAATCACGTGAAAACAAAGGTCGTTATCGGAGCACGCAAAGAGACTTGAGGGATTCTTTCCATCCGTTTTTCATGCGAGTAGGCCGTTTTTCATCGGGAATAGGTCGTTTTTCATGGGGATAGGCCGTTTTTCATCGGGGGTAGGTGGGGGATGAAAAACGGAAAACGATTGCGCATGAACCCGTTCAACGAGGGCCGTCCTGCCGACGGCTAGACCCAGTGGTAAATTTTGCAACAGGTTCTTATTCGGATCGCTATAAACTGTCATGGAAACAGCCATGAATTCATCATCGTTTGCTTCTCTCGTCGAAACCGACCCCGCCCTCCTCGATTTCCAAAGCACCGTTGCCGGTCCCGCCGGCAGTTTGCCTCTAACCGAGGAACTCCTGCGCAACGCTCCCAGCGGCGATCTCTTTGGCTGGAGCCAAAACGTCGGCATGGGCTGGAAACCGGCGGAGCTGGGTCGGAAGGAGTTCTTGATCCTCAGCACGCAAGGCGGGCTGCGCGACGCCGATGGATCGCCCATCGCGCTCGGCTACCATAGCGGCCACTGGGAAGTCGGCCTGCTAATGAAAGCGGCGGCCGAGGAATTGCGGGCGCTGGGCCATATTCCGTTTGCCGGTTACTGCACCGATCCTTGCGATGGGCGAACGCAGGGCACGCCGGGCATGATGGACAGCTTGCCCTATCGCAACGATGCCGCGCAAATCTTTCGCCGGCTTATCCGCTCGTTGCCGACGCGGAAAGGCGTCTTAGGCGTCGCCACCTGCGACAAGGGCCTGCCGGCGATGATGATGGCCCTCGCCGGCATGCATGATCTGCCCTGTGTTCTTGTGCCGGGGGGCGTCATGCTGGCCACGGGCGACGGCGAGGATACCGCCAAGGTGCAAACGATCGGCTCTCGTTTCGCTCACGGTGAAATGACGCTGGAACAAGCCGCTGAGGCGGCCTGCCGGACGTGCGCCAGTCCCGGCGGCGGCTGTCAATTCCTCGGGACCGCGGCGACCGCCCAAGTGGTCGGCGAGGCTCTGGGGCTGTCGTTGCCACACTCGGCTTTGGCCCCGTCCGGCCTGCCCATCTGGCTCGATATGGCACGGCGCTCGGCCCGCGCGCTGACGCATCTCGCGGACGACGGCGTCACCGTCGACAAAATAATTACCGATGCGGCGATCCGTAATGCCATGACTGTCCATGCGGCGTTTGGCGGTTCGACCAATCTAGTCATCCATATTCCGGCCATTGCGCACGCCGCCGCGTTGCGGCGACCGACGGTCGATGACTGGAATGCTATCAATCGCCGCGTGCCGCGACTCGTGGATGCCTTGCCCAACGGCCCGATTGGTCATCAGACCATCAAAGTGTTTCTCGCCGGCGGCGTGCCGGAAGTCATGCTTCATCTGCGCGACTTGAATCTGATCGAAGAGGGCTGCCAAACCGTGACCGGGGAAACGTTAGGGCGGGTCCTGGATTGGTGGGAGAAGTGCGAGCGCCGACGTCGGTTGCGGGAATTGCTGCAAACCCAGGAACACATTGATCCCGACGATGTCATCATGACCCCCAAGCGGGCTCGCGCGCGGGGGCTGACTTCGACCGTGACCTTTCCGCGCGGCAACCTGGCCCCGCAGGGTTCCGTAATCAAGAGCACGGCGATTGATCCTAGCGTAGTGGATGCGGATGGAGTTTATCGCAAAGTCGGCCCCGCTCGCGTCTTCACCACGGAAAAAGCGGCGATCGGGGCCATCAAAAGTCAAAGCGTTGAGCGCGTCAAGCCCGGAGATGTGATCGTGCTGATTTGTCGGGGCCCGATGGGCACCGGCATGGAAGAGATCTACCAGATTACGTCGTCCCTCAAGCATCTGAGCTTCGGCAAACACATTGCCCTGATAACCGACGCGCGTTTTTCCGGAGTGTCGACGGGCGCCTGCATCGGCCACGTCAGCCCGGAAGCCCTGGCCGGCGGCCCGATCGGCAAAGTGCGCGATGGCGACCGCATTCAAATCATCATTGACCGCAACAAGCTGGAAGGCAGCGTTGACCTGATTGGTGAAGGCGACAACGTTTTCGGCGCGGAAGAGGGGGCGCGCGTATTGGCGCGACGATCTTTGCGCGCCGACTTGGCGCCGGACCCAGATATGCCGGATGATACGCGCTTATGGTCCGCCCTGCAAAACGCCAGCGGAGGAGTCTGGGGTGGATGCGTGTATGACGCCACTGCGATTCGCCAAGGCCTGAAGCAGGTATGAACCTACTTCAGCCCTTTTTGTGATTTGCTTGCGACCTGGGCATCCTTGAAATGGACGGTTATGCTTTTGTCGCCCTTTGACCAAGTCACGTCGGCGTCTTGCAAGATGACATAACCGTCCCGCGTGATCGGCATTTTCTTGCCGGTGGTTACGCACTTGATCGATCGGTCCAGCGGGTCGTTGATGCCGCCAAGGATGTCGTCCACTTCATCTTGGCCCATGTCGATTTGGATACTGTCATACGTCTCCTTAGTCAGGCTGTCTCCGTAAGCGCCGCTCGGACCCCGGAAGAAGTAACCGCTAATGATTATGAGCGACAGGACGATCAAATAGAGCGGATGGTTGCGCCAACTAGTAAACACGAAACGGTCTCCTCGAAATAATAGTTGCCAGAGCGGCGCTCCTTGTAAACTTGGAGTGCCGAGAAACGCCTTGATGGCGTTGCGGGGAGGAGCGTAAGACTTTCCTGATCGCGAAGAGGGGAGAGAGCCTCACGAATTGCTCTCACGAAACATAGCATGCCAATTGGGCATGTCCAGGACCGCCGTCAGGTGACAATCGGATCGGATCGGTTAAATTGAATCGAGGGCTCGATCGTCCATTTGACCCTAGGCGCGTGGAGAGCGTTTTATGCTTCGCCGGCGCAGCACACCGGCCGGTCAGCATCGGCCGGTAATGCTGGAACAAGTGTTAGCGGTTCTTGATCCACAGCCGGGCGCCGTCATTGTAGATTGCACGGTGGGATGGGCGGGGCATGCCGCCGAATTGCTGCGCCGAGCTGGCCCTACGGGCAAGCTGATCGGCTTTGATCTTGACGCCGATAATTTCACTAAAGCCCGTGAACGTCTCGAACCAATTGGAAGTTCCTTTTCACCGCATCACGGCAACTTTGCGGGCATGGCAAATGTCTTTGCGGCCGATGGTATCGGCTGCGTCGACCTGGTCCTGGCCGATCTTGGCATGTCCAGCATGCAAGTGGACGATTCCGAGCGAGGCTTCTCGTATGTACGCGACGGCCCGCTCGACATGCGCATGGACCGTTCGCGGGGCAAGACCGCCGCCCAAATCTTGGCCGTCATCAACGAAAAAGAACTCAGCAAGGCGCTCCAAGAATACGGAGATGAACCGGAAGCTGAAAAAATCGCGCGTGCCATTACGGTGGGACGGGAACGAACTCCTCCGGAACGAACCGGCGACCTAGTGCGGATCATTAATGAAGTGTTGCGCGAGGGCAAGCCGGCCGAAGCATGGCGCTTGCACCCGGCGCCGAACAAATGGAACCTCCATCCCGCCGCGCGAACCTTCCAGGCTCTCCGCATTCTGGTCAACCGCGAGTTAGCTAATTTGGAGCAACTTCTGCGCATCTTGCCGGCTGTCTTAAACCCCGGTGGCCGAGCGGCGATCATCAGCTTCCACAGCGGCGAAGACCGTCTTGTCAAAGCGGCATTCCGCAAAGGATTGCGAGACGGACCCTATGCCAAAATCAGCGACGAACCTTTGCGCGCCTCGTTCGCAGAGCGGACGGACAATCCCAGGGCGCGATCCGCGAAGTTGCGCTGGGCGATCAAGCGGCGCGATTAACGATCCTCCATCCTCATCCTCTGGCCAAAGACCTTTCCGCCCCAGCGTGTGTTTGCTATCATCTTCCTTTCGAGGTTGAACGAATTGAGTTCGGGAAAGGAACCGTGCCATGGGAGCGCGACGAATACGCCGGGAACAACGCCGGGAAGACATGGCCTTATCGCGGCAAGTTAATGGCCTGCGCAAGCGCAAAGAGCGTGTGCTCCGCGATAAACGCATGACCGAGTTGGTAAAAAAGGGAAAGCTTCCGTTTACGCCGCCCATTATGAGCTGGCTAAGCATGCAACTCGACAAACCCTCGCGCTTGATCACGCAAGCCGAAATCGACAAGCTGTTAGGCTGAGCCGGATCACTTCGTATTTTGCCGCCCGGCCTAGCGGCCCAGAGACGATTACACAAATCGGATCGTGGCCAAACCGAACTGCTTTTTCGGAACCCTTCGCTGCTTATTGCCGTCCAAAACCCTGTCGGCCGCTGACGAGATGCTACGCGGCATCGCATTAGTGTTTGACAAGGCCGGTCCTCCGCTCTTTACTATCCAGTAGGGAAGAGCGCAACAACGTCTGCTGCCTTCCATTAGGATCACACCCGACTTTTCTTAGCAGGGCTAAAAGGGGAAAATGCGATGTTGTTGTCTGCCACGCGAGGTTCTGTGTACAAACGCGTGACTGTCCTCGCGGCTTGTCTGCCGGTTTTGGCTGGGTTCTTATTGGTGCTAGAGCGCGCCGTTTGGGCCAATGATGAGAAGAAACCGGATTCCGCTACGAAGGCCCCTTCGGCAACCTCCACGGGCAGCAAGAATTGGAAAGAGACCGTCAAGATCATTGATGAGCAGCTAGCAAAAGGCTGGACCGAAAATAAAGTCACACCTTCCCCGACCTGCGACGACTATGAATTCATCCGCCGGGCGACGCTTGACATCATAGGCCGAATTGCCACCCCCGAAGAGATTGAGCAATTCTTGAAAGACGCAAAGGACGTGCGGCGCGAGAAGTTGGTCGACCGGCTTCTCCAAAGCGATGAATACCCGCGTTATTGGGGAACGGTATGGACGAATTGGCTGCTTTCGCGCACCGGCGTCTTTGGCCGCGGCCCTTACCACGATTGGATGCATACCTGGGTCGAAACGGAGTTTGCCAGCAACATTCCTTACGATGCCTTCGTCAAGAAGCTCATAACCGCTCGCGGTAAAAATAATGACACCAAAGATGGCGGCGCGGCTGCCAACTTTATTCTCGCCAACCTGGGCGAGAATGTCCCACGAGAAGAAATGGGCGCCAAGGGTGGCCGCTTTGAAGCGGTGCCGATCACTTCGCGCATTACCCGCCTTTTTCTGGGCGTGCAGACGCAGTGCACCCAGTGCCACGATCACCCGTTTGGCAAGGAAAAGCAGCAGCAGTTCTGGGGGGTTAATGTCTTTTTGCGCCAGCTCGACCGCGTGGGCCAGCCGCCCATGATGCGGCAAATGGCCCTCGCGCCCGCCCTGGAACTCAAAGACAATCCCAACTTCAACAAAGACGGCAAGGTCTACTATGAGAAGCGGAACGGCGTCGTGCTGGAAACCGGCCCCGTCTTTCTAGACGGCAGCAAATTAGATCTCAAGAAGGTGAACCTCAAGCCCGCCAAGGATGAGCAGCCCTGGACGCGACGCGACGGCTTGGCCGAAATGATCCTAGAGCACCCGAACTTTCCCAAGGCTGCCGTCAACCGCATGTGGGCCCACTTTTTCGGCAAAGGCTTCGTCAACCCCATCGACGACTTCCACGAACAGAATCAGCCCTCCAATCCCGAACTCCTCGACGAGCTAGGCGCCCAATTCAAGCATTATGGCTATGACCTAAAGACCCTCATCCGAGCGATTTGCAACAGCAAAACGTACAGCATGAGCAGCGTTACAAATAAGACTAATTCCCAACCCGCTCAAGACACACTCTTTAGCCATATGATGCTCAAGTCTATGAGCCCCGAGCAGCTTTTCGAATCGCTTTGGACTGCCACGCATTGGGAAGTGAAACTTGGCCGCTCCAAATTGACGGACAAACAAAACACGGAAAAATCGACCCTCAAGAATCAGTGGCTCAGCAGCCTTATCAACGGCTTTGGCGATGACGAAGGCAACGAGGTCAACTTCAATGGCACCGTCGTTCAAGCGCTCATGATGATGAACGGCAAAGATATCAACGACGCCATCTCCCGCAAAGATGACGGCACGGTGGCCCGGGCGGTCGTCCGGTCAAAAGGCGCTTTTGATAGAACCGTTACCGACCTCTACTTAGTTTCCTTGAACCGCAAACCGTCGCAACAGGAACTGAGCAAGATCCGCAAAGCGATGTACCTGACTAAATCAGGTGAAAAGGACATCGCGGCCCCGTATCAAGACGTGTTCTGGGCTTTGCTCAATAGCAATGAGTTTCTACTAAATCATTGAGAGTGTGGCGTGAGGGAGGCGTGAGCCCCCTGATGCCACGACCATGTCATAAGGGAGCTCAGGTCCCCGCTCCCCAGGTTCCGTTTAGTCAAGGTTGCCGCAACGGCTGGATGCTTGCCGCCTTTAGCAAGTTTCCGCGTAAATCGGAGCGGTAGCTTAGCGTTCCTTGCACTTCGACGCTTGCTAAAACATTGCGATCCAAATCCACGCCCGGCTCACCGACGACATAGGCAATTAGCTCGCCGGTGTGGGATTGCAGTAAATAAGTTCGTTTGCCATCCACCACGCTCTTGGCCGAGGTGAGATACCCTCGGTAGTTTGTTCCCGAGGGCAGGGGGTTAATTTGATTAGCGTCCGGTAGCGGCGCAATGCGGGCAGGATTCCAGCTAACCGGCTCCGCTGCTCTGGTTCTTGGACTGGTGTTGGCATTAGGCTGGGTAGCCACCGGCTGGATGCGGCTCGCGGGCACGGCAGTCAAGCGATTATCCATCGTGCTTGGCCAGCAGCGCTGCTGAAGCGGCGTACAGGGCACGCAGCAGCCGTTGGCTGCCAGGGCGGGCGGGCGAGTCTGTTGTTTGAGCCAATCGGCCCGACTGTAGCATTGATCCCTCAGCTTGAGATTGTTGCTCTTTTCATATTCCCGGCCCACTTCGATCCACAGGTTGATGGCCTTCTGGCGGTCTCCCAAGCGCTCCGCCCTCTGAGCTTCGGCTATCCGAGAATCAGGTACGGGAGAAACCGTTGAAGAATCTGGGGGGATCCGGAGAGTAGCCGCAGGGGCTTCTTGCGGCGAAGGAGGAAGGTTCGGGTCTGAGGGTTCGCCGACTGATCCACGGCCAACTGGCGCCGCCTTCACGACCGGCGCTGGAGTGGGCGACGTCATGCCGTCGACTTTTTCCAGGTCCTTGGCAAGGACATACCGAACTTCGCTGGGCGGAGGTTTGATGGGCACCCAGACGCCGCCCGTATTCTGCCGCGTGAACGGGCGGCCGACACTGGTCAGGAGCGTGCCACGAGCCAGCTTGGCGGAGATGATGTTTGGCTGCTCTTTCCAAAGCTCGCTTCCATAATAAACCTGGGCATTATCATCGGAAACCATCCATAAATTTGGCGTCTTGTCACCGCCCGGCTCCACGACCAATTGATTGATCCAGCTAAAGGATCCGGCGGGAGGAACAATGCCCAGCCAATCGCCTTCTTCTTCCTTCACCACCCTCACCACTTCGCCGCGCTTGAGCCTGTTGGTTGGGTACATTTTGGCATCCAAGCTCGGCCCGCTCCGCACGTCGGTCTCGACAGGCTTCACGCGAGCTTGGTAAAGGACCGTCTGAGCTTGGACCGTCCCTCGATCCAAGCCGGCAACAAGCAAAGCAACCGTCACTAAAAGTGCTCGCAAGAAAGTCCTCCCGCGGAGGGACCGCTTTTCAGTCTCGACTTAATTCCGCGTTACACCAGGATTCGAAGTGTCGCCACCCAGAGGCATCGGCCGGATTCCGCGCCGGCCATGAAACGAGAACGCCCTTGCCGCTAGCTTTTGCCTACAAAGGTGAAAAGTCTACAACCGGTGCCGCTTATAGCGTGATGCGTCGATGAATCAAGATCAGCCTTGGGGCGAGGTGGGCAACTAGGGTAGAAAGCGGCGAGTATGCAAGCAGGCAACCGGCCTATGGCATACGGGTGAAAAAATCGCTAGGGTTATGTTTCAGTGGATGAGGACCCCTTTGAATAGGACCGTCTGCCATGACGCCACTCAGCTACGCTCAGACCGCCAAGATGATCGACCATTCGCTGCTCCAACCGACCCTGACGGACGCCGACCTGGAAGCAGGCTGCCGGCTGGCCCGTGAATACGACGTCGCCTCGGTGTGCATCAAGCCTTACGCGGTGCGCCAAGCAGCGCATTGGCTGCGCGGGTCTACCGTAGCGGTGGGCACGACTATTGGGTTTCCACACGGCGGCCACGTGACGGCGATTAAAGTCGCCGAGTCGGATCAGGCCCTTGCCGATGGAGCCGCCGAACTTGACATGGTGGTAAATATCGGCAAAGTCCTGAGTGGGGATTGGCGTTACGTGACCGACGACATCCAGGCCGTCGTCGAAGTAGCGCACCGGCAAAAGGCGCTCGTTAAAGTCATTTTCGAGAATTGCTTCTTGAAGGACGAGCACAAGGAGCGCTTATGCCAAGCCTCCGGTGAAGCCGGCGCGGATTTCGTCAAGACTTCAACCGGCTATGGGGACGCCGGCGCTACCGACGACGATTTGCGTTTGATGCGCCGCAGTTCCCCGCCCCAGGTGCAAGTGAAGGCCGCCGGCGGCGTGCGCACCTTCGAGCGGTTGCTAGCCGTCCGCGCCCTAGGCGTCACACGAATCGGCGCTACGGCTACGAAAACGATCCTGGAGGAAGCAAAGAAATGGGAAGGAAATCCGAAATCCTAAATGCGAAATCCGAAACAAATTCAAATCTAGAATAAGCAAATAAGGCCGGCATCTTAGACCCCTTGAAATGGGGCTGGACTCCTTGTTTTGGTATTTTGTTTTTGGTGCTTGTTTCGGATTTCGAATTTAGGATTTCGTATTTTTGCAAATTCTCATCAAATGCAACCTAACCATATTAAGCGCCAGCTTGGCCGTGCGGCTTTGCACTTCTTCGCGTGTACCGGTCCAGCTAAAGCTTTGCGAGCGGACGGAACCGTCAGCCGCCAGCGCGACGAAAACGAGGCCGACCGGTTTTTCTATTGTCCCGCCGCCCGGCCCGGCGATTCCCACTGTGGCGACGGCCAGATCGCTCTGTAGCCGTGTCTGAACGCCGACCGCCATGGCTTCAACTACGGGGGAACTAATGACCCCGTGTTCTTCAATGAGCTGGGCAGGAACTCCAAGGACTTCGATCTTTACCTGGTTTTGATAGGCCACCACGCCGCCCCGGAACCACTCGCTCGCGCCCGGGACTTGGCCTATCTTCCGCGCTACCAACCCACAGGTCACGCTCTCGGCGGTTGCCAGCGATTGACGTTTTTCCGCCAGCAGAGCGACGACCGCATGTTGCAGTTCCTCATCGTCGACTCCAAAAACGAAGTCGCCGAGCCGCTCTCGAATCAGGCGCTCGATCGGAGCGATTTGGGCTTGGGCGGCTTCGCGCGTCTGGGCCTGGGCCAAGATACGCAGGGAGATCGTGGCGTCGGAAACCGTTATGCCGACTTCCGGAACATGGCCCCGGCGCGTCAGGTCGTAGAGTTTTTCTTCAATGTGCGACTCGCCGGTCCCGAAACAGTTGATCTTCCGCTGCACGAGCACGCTGCCGCCAACGCCCAAACGAGCCAGGCGCGGTTTCACTTGCTCCTCGAACATCGGCTTCATCTCGGAAGGCACGCCCGGCAATGCAAAGATGTGACTACCTCCAAGAAGCTGATAGATGCCAGGCGCTGTGCCGTGGTCGTTGGGGAGAGGCTCCGCGCCGGCAGGGTACAGGGCCTGCACGCGGTTGCGGTCCGGCATGGTGCGATTGCGGCGCGTGAACATCTGCTGGATTTTGTCGAAGGATTCCTGATGAAAGACAAGATCGACGCCGGCCACGCGAGCCAAGGCTTCACGCGTCAAATCGTCCTGCGTCGGTCCCAATCCGCCGGTAATTAAGACGAGATCAGCCCGCTCGGCGGCGACGCGAATCGCGGCTACGTTATCATCAAAATCATCCGCGACTGTGGTATGAAAGCCGACGACAATTCCCAGCTCGGCCAGGCGTTGACTGAGCCACTGGCTATTGGTGTCAAGATTTTGTCCACTGGTAAGCTCGCTGCCGATGGATAGGATTTCCGCTTTCATCCATAGACCCTTTGGTTACGATTCGCGCCCTCAAGCGGACGAAAGGAGAAGGTGGCCTTCCTTCATCGCCCTCCATGATAGCGTTGGAAACGCTGAAAGTCAGATTTCGAAAAGAAGTGCGCGACCAGATATGTATAAGGCGGGCAACGTGTTGGCACCCTTGGTCCGACGCTGGCCACCTTCGAAGGAGAAGCAGCCAAAGACAACCAAAGGGCGCAAGTCGGCATTACGTGTTCAATTATTGATCACCCTCTGGCGCGCGGGCGGTGCACCAGAGGGTCGTCACTTGAGCAACAGGGTCCGCGAAAACGCACGAAAAGGGACGAAAATCCACAAATGCTTTCCACGGGTTTCTTTTCGAGTGTTTCGTGGGAGGCCTTGCAGGGTAGAGTCGGGAGGTGGCGCGGTGGTTTAGGGAAGCCATGCGTGTTGCCGGCCCTTTCGGTGATGCCGGTGCCAGAGTATCTGCCCATGCTCCGTTTCCACACCCCCCGCTCATCGAACCGGACGTGCGGATTTCCCGCATCCGGCTCTCGG
>JBJMQT010000004.1:0-23514 GCA_045802525.1 Gemmataceae bacterium | reverse complement strand
TTCAGGTACTTCTGCTTCCAGCGGGCGCGACTCCGACCGAGGAACCAAGCCTGAACCCGAGGCGGCGTTGTGTATTGGACCTTCCTGGCTTCCGAATCCGACGCATCCATGCGCTATCCCCCAATTCCATGCCTCGGGCGAGGACTTCCGGTCCACAAGCGCAACAGATTCGAAAAAACCGAGCAAGCCCAAAACGTGGAAATCGTGCACCATTTTCATCAGGCCACCCCCGCCCTCGCTCCGACTACCGACGATACCGACGATACCCTCGGAAACACTGGGATTTTGAGGTCTAGGAGGGGTATCGTCGGAAGGTATGGTCGGAAGGTCGCACTCCCCGTCCTCGTCGCCGTCGGGGGTATCGTCGGTATCGTCGGTAGTCGGTAAAGGTTTGAGGACGCAGTCGCGCGTGGGTTTGCCACCCTGGGCTGGAGCCAGTCTTGGCTGCCAGTCGGCGTGCCCGGCATCAACGAGATGGGAAAGCGCTTGCTCAGCCTCCTCAGAAGTCGGGTACTTGCGCGAGTTGGACCGCTGGAGGTTCTTGACCGTGATGCGGCCTCCCCGCACCTGAATGAACTCGACCAGCCGACGCGTGTCACGCTGGTCATTGGATTCCGACAACGTCTTGTAAATGCGCCGCGCCTCCGTGGCAAACCAGCGGCAGAGGGTGACGCCCGCCTGGATACTCCTGACGCCGACCTCCCGGCGGTCGTCCACATCCAGCCAGGTGCACGAGACGACGTGGTGGAGCAAGGCAAAGCGGGCGGCATAGGCCTCCAGCTTGCTGAAGGCGGCGGCCAGCTCCCCCTCGGCGGCCGCCTGTTCCTTCGCCCAGGCGTTATAGAACGTCACCCAGGCTTCCTTTCCTTCCCGGGACAGCTTCAGCGCGTAGGGCACCTTCTCACCGTCGTGGGTGTCGAAGTCAAGCGCTAGCAGCTTGTCAATCGCGTCGTGGAAGGCCTGTTCGGCGTCCGGATCGACCTCGACCTCGGTCCAGCGCTTCTTCAGTTTGGGCGGCATGGCCATCAGCAGTCTGGCGGCCAGGCCGGCGTCGAGGAACTCGGGCGTCAGCGCTCGGGTCAGCACGCCGGGCTGAATGCCGCCGGTGACCGAGGCCGCCGCCCTCGGGATGAATAATGTCTTGCGCTCCGTGGTCTTGCGGTCGATGATGACCGTGCCGGCTCGGAACATCTCCAGCCAGTTGGGCAGGTCGGTGTTGCCCTGCTTGCCTTTGTAGCGGGTGAACGAGCCTAACCAGCCGGCCAACTCGTCGCGTGCCACCAGCGTCCCACGCACGTTGTCCTGGAGGATTTCGGCCAGTTTCTCGATGGTGGTGTCGCTGCACACCACGCGCAGCAGGACGGGCGGCTCAGGCGGCTCGCCGGGATCGGTTCCCTCCTCCTTAGCTGTGCGCTTGGCCTCCTTATACGCTTGGAGGTCTTCGTGGTATTTAGCGGCCTTAGCCGTGTACTCTGTCAGGAGCCGCTTTTGAAGGCGGAACAGGTACCCCATCACCTTGAGGTAGGCCGGGGACTTCAGGGTGCCGCTGTCCGCGACGACCGCGGACCAGACGATGCTCGGCTCCTCCCAGCCGCGCTTGAGGCGAAGCGTCCGGGTGTTGCCGATGACGGAGGCAACCATCGCCAGGGCCGGCAGCGCCAGAAAGGCCGCGTCGCAGCCCAAGGCCAGTGCTCCCTGTCGCACGTACTCGGCGATTGGTGCGGGAAGAGCCTCGACGGGGAATGGCTGGTATGGCTCAAGTGTCCGGACCTTCTTCGACGAGCCTTCCGCCGGTGCAAACCCTAGCCATTGCCGAACCGACCACACCACCTCCCTTCCCGCCAGACCGAGGAGGTCCTCCAGTTTAGGCCAACCGGTGATCTTCTTGTCCTCTTCCATCTTCCGCGCCGTCTGGGCCACGGTCAGGGAGCGCTTGCGGGCCTCCTCGTCCCCCGTCACCGCTGCCAAGGCCTCCACGAAACGTTGGGCCCGCTCCTCGGACCAGCCGCCGCGCAGGAGGCCCCCGGCCAGGTGGAGGAAGGCGAACTGCCGGGAAGACTTGCCCGGCCAATGGCGGGCAAGGAGCGCCACGGCGGCGACGGCGCGTGCGGCCTCCTCCAACTCGCGCCGGTCGGCCTTCGCCGGTTCCTTATGCATGTGCCAGACAATCTCCTCGCCGGACTCATGACGCCCCGGCGGAACAATAGTCTGGGCCCGGGTCGAGCGAACCTCGAGCAAGACGGTCTTGTCGACATCGACGTCCGTGAACGCCTGGGACGCCTTATCCGGCGGGTCGTCCACGAGAAACCATCGATGAGATCGTGGCTTTCCAGCCCGACCACTGATCCAGCCCGTCGCTGGCAATAACAGCGGCGCAGCCATCACGGCCTCACGGGTGTCTAGGTCAATGTCAACAAGACCACCTGATGGTTCGCCCAACAAGAGGCCAAGGTTCAGCTCCTGGTCGCGAGGAAACAACGTTGCAAGGTCGCCCACAGTGGGGCGGAGATCTTGCCAGGCATCCAGGACGGGGGCTTTGCACCGCCCAAGACGCGGGACTGGAACCGGCTTGTAACCCAGGCTCAGGTAGTAGTTGGCAGCGGAGCGGACGTCGTCCGGCACCCGGCCGTTCTTGGTGGTGTTCACGAATGATGTGGCCTCTTCTCTGACCTATAGACGGATGATCTACGGGGGGGGGACGCACTCGTCAGCACAAGTGCGTCGCGCTAGGCATTCTGGGAGGGTGTTTCTTAAGCGCTTGCGGGAACCGCCTGCGGTTGTTCCTGCGGGAGGCCGTTTACGCGCTCGACCCGGAACGAACCGGTGCCGTATTCGCGCCGGACGAAGCCGATGAACAGGCGGTTGACGTCCCGACCGACAAGCGTGCCGGCGTCGATGACACAGGCGCGCTGCTCGGCGTCTAGGAAATGCGTTGCATCAAGGCGGACCTGACTTTCGCCATAAAGGCTCTCAGCACCCCACAGCGCGAGCAAGAGCGTCGCCTCGACATCCTCGACCTGCACAGGAGGCAGAAAGGTATAGCGGTAGACTTCGGTAGCCATGTGAGTTCCCCTGCGGATTACGAAAGGCCTCTATATAAGAACTTTGCAATCCGCAGGAGATTTAACGCACCAATTTACAAATAGATCTGTAAACCAGTGTTTTCGAAGATTTGCCGAAGACGTCGGATTTCGCCTTGGAGAGTTGAGCGCGGGATCCCTAAATCACGCGCTGTTTGCGATACCGATTGGGTCTTGAGCCGTTCCGCCAAATCGCGAAGATTCTCCGGCATGATGGCAATCGTCTCGGCAAGGTCATTAGCAAGATCGAGCAGCTCCTGGGCGTCAGATTGTCGGCAAGTCGGCTCGGCCGATGTGCCGTCCATCGTACGGTCGAGGGATCGGACCACGCCGGCGTCGCGCTTCTTCGCCCGCCTGGCACGAAGGATCATGGAAATGGCACGTTCAATCACAGTCGTGATGAAAACGTTGAGATGGCCTTGCTCTTGGTCAAATTGTTCCAGGCTTTGCAGCAAGCGCAACGCCAACTCCTGTTCAAGGTCTTCGCGGTCTTGCTTGGTGAGTCCGGCGCGGCCGACGAGGAGGCGAGCCTTGCGCCGAATGATGTCTTGAGCGAAACGATCGAGAACGATGTTATCGTTAATCACTGAAAAGCTCCTCCCGGCCGCAGGGGAGAGAGTGCGAGCTACGACGATCGGCGTAGAAAAGCAGGCCGGCCGCGAAAGCGGAGGGATGCAAGGAGCGCCATGATCGGCGTCGCCCACATCGCCTCCGCTGCGCGGCCGGCAAAATGTCAGGTGAAAGAAATTGAACGGTTGGTTTTCCGAGCGGGGGCCGAGCCCGCTATTAGTCGGCGGCCTCCGCGACTAGCATTCGGAACGGCAACCCGTGCTTTATCTCCAACGATTCGATGTTGCCGTCATTAAGCCGGTCAAGGTGTTGGAACAGCTCGACGACCTGTGTCTTGAGCAGGAAGTTGCCGGCGTCGATTTCCGGCCGGGGGCCGTTGTCGCCGCCGAACTTGACCTCGCGGATCACACGCGGCGGCGGATCAAGAACGGGCTCGCCGTCGAGAACGGCCAGGCCTTCAATGCGGCCGAAGTTGATGCTCTGCATCAACTCCAGCAGGCAGGCGCGACGAGCGGACAGGTCGTGTTTAGAAAGGTGGAGCGGAGTCTTGCGCCCCCTGTCGGGCGCTTGCGCAGTGACATTCATAGCGGTTTCCCTCGTGGGTTAACGCGATCACCAACGTGGCGATCCGCACGAGGGAAGTCTCGCTGAAGTGGCTGTTGTTATCGGTGCGCAAACAGTGTCAGAACTGTTGTCGAGTTGCGGTTAGGATTGGATGAGTTTCTCAGCGCGCCGCCTGCCTGCCTCTGTCAGCCAGCAGCCGCCGCCACGACCTTCACGCGTTTGGATGAGTTGGCGAGTAGCCAGGTCGGACATGACTATCTTGAGCGCGTTGGCATCCGCTTCGGCCCCCAGCGCTCGGGCCGCAATCGCGGCCGTCGACTGCCGAGAATCAGAATCGACCGCCTTCAATTGCAACATGGCGACCAACACTTCTTGAGCACGGTCGCTGAGCGGCTCGTCCGCTGGTTCCACCAATCGATCCGGCAAAGCTGCACGTATCGCTTCGTCGGCGATTTGCCATTGGCCATCGTCTCGCACAACAAGTGCATCCACGAGCGGCAAATGCCCGGACCCTAGAGAACGAAGCCGCAATTCGAGTTCCGCTGTCATGAATCGGCGTGTTGGCGTTAGCAACAGGAGCGGAGACAATCCTTGGAAAATGAGCGAGGCCGCACCGAACTCGATTTCAGAGGACTCACTTGGGAACATCAGGAATGCTGCAATAGAGTGCCTAGCTGGGCGAAAACTACCGAGAAAGAATTGCCGTGCCTTTTGTGTGTCCATTCGGTTGGTGGGCTTGAGTCCCAGAGCACAGGCCACTTGATGGGCCAGCCGTTGTTGATCCAGCTCATAAACAACCAGCTGGCTCTTGTACAAAGTGATTGTCTCACCTGTCTCCTGGCAGACCCCAACAAGATCGTCGCGGCCATGATCTATTACCTGGTATGGTAAACCGCTTTCGGGCCTGGGAAAGGAAGACGCAAGATCCTTACGGGGCCGGAGGAAAGGCCTGATCAGATGGTACTCGCCGCGCAGGAGCGAATTCCATTCAGCTTCGGCGGCTGCAAGGCTTGGCAACAACTCAATTGCCTGCCAGAACCGTTTCAGGCTGGTCACTTTTTTCAACTCCACCGTTGATGATAAACCCTCTGGCCTCCAGCCATTGTTCGACTCGCTCGCTGTCGTCGTCCCGCGTGAATTGGGCGATGTTCGACGGCTTGATAACCACCGATCGCGGCGTCTTGGCATCGCTAAATTTGACCTTAAAGGTTGCCCGGATAATTCGACCGCCCTCAGGGAACGGCTTCTCCCGCGACTTGAAAAGAGTGAAAATATCATCGGATTTGCGAGTGACCACCTCCCACGGGTTGCCCCCGAAAAAGAACTGTACTTCCCGCAACTTAATCCAATCTATCCCCTCAATGTCACCCAGCGCCAGCGAGTCTTCGCCAAACTCACGGAGCGGATCGAGTGTGTACTTCTCCGTGGCAGGGAAGATGTCCTCGTCGCCGAATAGATGCTTTCCTAGCTTAGTGCGGTAGAGTTGCTTCTCGCCCTTTGACCGGGCGTTGATTCGCAGCTCGCCGACATGTGGCGAGTAAACAAGCACGTCGTACTTCAATGGACGGTAGTAGACGCTGGCGGCCTTTACCCCTTCGATGCTCTCTTCCCGCTTGAACGGGTCGCCGTGCCGCACCAAGAACCAAATCCCGTCGTCTTTCTCGAACAACAAGACACGGGAGCCTCGTCCGCGCTTCTTCTCCTCAAACCAGTCGTCGAGGTCTTTCGCTAATGCTTTTAACTGTTTGTCCGTCGGCCGCTTGAATTCTGGCACTCGCGACCGATCAGTCTGAAAAGACTCGAATGATCGCACCTTGGCCAGAAATTCTATGGCAAAGTTTTCGGCATGCTTCCGTTCCAGAATTTCCTTGTCGAGAAGGCAGATCTGCACCGCCACGTCGGCGGGCGAGTGGTCGGAGCCAGCAGGAAGCTTAAGTCTGTTCTGGTTTGCCTCCGACAGAAGAGAATCCATCCCCTCGGGAGTGGACATCTCATCAACGAAGTACAGCGAATCGATGAGATCCTTGGGAGTCCTCGTGTCGGGCGTCATGAAGACCTTTGCCAGCTCTTCGTAATTCAGTCCGCCGTTAGAGGCGGATTGAGGCAGCTTCACGCCCCGCGACAGGAAGAATGGCCGATGCGGCTTAAGGAAGGCAAGCAACCTCACCGGTGCAATGGCCTTCAAGGTTTCGGGGGATGAAAACCGCCGTAATGTAAAAGTCGCCATCGAAACGCCTCTCCTTCCTGGTTCCGGCGGATCGCTCTTGGTCCGAAAGCGGGCGGCGCAAGCGAGTATTGCGATCGGTAACAGATCATTCACGTATATAGAGATAATTCAGGGAGTTCAATGCGAGATCGCTTTCACGATTCGCTTGCAGCAGCTGGAGAACCTTTTGGTTCCGTTACTGGTTTTAGGAATCCTACCCAAAAGCTCTTGCAAAAGTCGTCGCTGCTTGCGCCAGCCAGGCACAGTCGCAATGGGCTGCAGATGGCGCAGGTGAATCGGATCTCGGCCGCATTCCGTTCGCGGCAGAAAGAGAATTGCTTCCTGAAGATCGGTTGCGAGATTCAACAGATTCATGATTTGGCTTACGCGAGCCCGGCTCACGTGACCTAGGGTGGCCAACTCGGCATAGCTATCGACCACACCATCGCGAAACATTTGCTCGAAACGTATCGCCAGCGCCATGAGGCGGGAGACGCGCGGCACACGACCTGGTTGTTTGGCCGGACGCGGCGGCTCAAGGCCGGATTCTAGTTCTCGGCGGCTTCCCCGCCCGCGCCGGCGAAAGTGGATATCGCACTGGTAGGTTAAAGCCTTGGTCACGCGATCTTCTCCTTTGGCGCGTTGGCCAGGTCGCTGGCGAGCGCCTTGATGCCCGAGGGATGGAGTGTGATCGACACGTTGCCTGCGGCCCCATCGTAGTCGACCCGCTCGACCAGGAGCTGCACGATGCGGGCTTGCTCGCGTGGCGTTAGCGCGTCCCAGACCGGGTCGAAGACGGACAGGGCTAGCGTGACCTCACGCTCGTTTACCAGCCCTTGCCCGAGGGCGATGATCTGCTCATTGATCTCTGTCGTCCGACGCTCGCCGGCACGGATGCGATCTTGCAAGTCCGCCAACCGGGAAACGACCGGCGTGTTGGTGTTACTTAGGACCGCCTGGTTCGACAACTTGCGGACTTCGGCGTTCAATCGTCCCATCTCCTGGTCGAGGCCCCGTCGCTCAGTTTCCAGTTCCACCACGCGGGCGCTGCCTAAGGCCCGGGCCTCGGCGAGGGTCTCATGAAGCAGATTCGGGTCCTTCCCAATGCATTTGATCTGCTCGACCACGAAACGCTCGATTTCGGCGGCAGGAATCGACTTGGACGGGCAGGTGTGCCATCCACGTTTTTGGGCGCCAGAGCAGACGTAGTAGCGGTAACGCTTGTTTCCGTCTTTGGTTGTATGAGTCGGCGTCATGGCGCATTTACAAGGAACGCAACAAAGGATGCCCTTCAGCAGCGCCCCGAACTTGTTTCGCACGAGCGCGCCTCCCGTGCGGCCATTGCGTTGCAGACGCGCTTGAACCTGCTGCCAAACGGCCGGGTCGATGATGCCGGCATGTTCTCCGTCATGGATCTCGGCCTTGTACCGAATCTTGCCGATGTAAGTGATGTTGGTCAGCAGTTTGTGAAGACTTGTCTTCGTGAACGGCTTGCCGCCACGTTCGCGGCCTTTGCGCGTAGTCCAGCGCTTGTTGAACCAGCCTCGCCGGTCGATTTCTTCGACAACAGCAATCAATCCTCCAAGCTCAAGGTACAGATTGAATATCATGCTTACCTGGACGGCCTCATTCTCGTTAACGATTAGCTTGAATCGCTGTGGATCAATGTCATAACCAAGAATCGGGTGCCCTCCTGCCCATTTTCCCTTTCGCCGGGCGGCGGCGATCTTGTCCCTGGTTCGTTCGCTGATAATCTCACGTTCGAACTGTGCGAATGAGAGTAAAACATTCAAGACGAGCCGCCCCATCGAGCTCGTGGTGTTGAATGCCTGAGTCACCGAGACAAAGGCTACCTGCTGCTTGTCGAATGTCTCCATCATTCTGGCGAAATCGAGCAGCGAACGTGAAAGTCGACCCACCTTATAAACGATGACGCAGTCGATCTTGCCCGCCTCAATGTCTGCCAGCAGTCGTTTGAGGGCCGGCCGTTCCATGTTGCCGCCTGTGAACCCGCCGTCGTCGTAATGGCCGGGGATGCACTGCCAGCCCTCTTGCGCCTGGCTTTTGATGTACGCTTCCGCCGATTCTCGTTGCGCGTCCAGGGAGTTGAATTCCTTCTCCAAACCTTCCTCGGTGGATTTCCGGGTGTAGATGGCGCAGCGCACCGTTGGGTTAGCCGGCGACAACTTGTTTGCCTTTGTCATAGACTTGCCTCCTTTCCGAGCCGGAAGAAGTGGTAGCCGTTACAGTGCTGCCCGGTGATCGCCTTGGCGACGGCGGACAGAGACTTGTAGACCTCGCCTTCAAACTCGAAGCCGTTTGGCTGGACCCTGACCTGAAGCGTTTCGCCTTTGTATCCGCGGGTAATCACCGTACCCGGCGGCGGCAGGCGGGTATCCCCCTTGATGCGAAGCGCCACCGTTTTCGTCCGCTCGGCCACCGCGAGACCCCCTTTGACCTTCGGCGGCGACATGCGCAGATCGGCATCATTCGCCAGTTCGGCAGCACGCTGCCGTGCCCGTTCGGACAAATCTCCCTCGGCGAATGCTTGCAAGCGCCAGGTGATGCGCTTGACGAGCCAGCCCTTGTTATTGGCGGGCGTTTCCTCTCCGAACGCCTCGGCGTACTTGGCCCGCAATTCCTTGACGGTCATCCGATGCATCGCGGCGACCTCCTTCCCGACGTTCAGGTGCATGATTCGCTCCTTTCTCTTGGTCTCGGAAACCGTTAACCACTGTGGACAGTCAGCACCGTTTCGGTGGGAACCTCAAGGCAATCTTGGACGGAATCTTGGTCCGGTTTAGTAGGGAGCGCGGCGC
The DNA here is from genome assembly GCA_045802525.1 of Gemmataceae bacterium. Classification (GTDB taxonomy): domain Bacteria; phylum Planctomycetota; class Planctomycetia; order Gemmatales; family Gemmataceae; genus JBJMQT01. Next base: position 14,275 of record JBJMQT010000004.1, on the reverse strand, counting down.
GGGAATGAAGGCGAAGAATTCCGGCAGCGAGAATAGCCGCCACTTCGCTGAGGCGTTCGTGGGCGGTCATGGCGGCGGGATCGTCGAGCGGTCGCATGGGACCTCCTAGTGGAAGCGCCCACAGCGACCTTCGCTTGGCGACGGGCCGGCTGTCTGGCATGATGAGTTTCTCTACTTATTACCTTTGCAATTCGAGTTCGAATTGACGCATCGGGGTGCGAAAGGGACCGGATAGGTAACTAGACGATAGGTTGAATGAAAAGTATTTCTGGCTAAACGGTTTTGGTGCCCAGCGAGTCGGCATAAGGAGGTAGGGTCAGCAGACGTTGATCCTCAAGCGGCCCGCCCACGGTGAAGTGATACAGGTCCTGAAACTCGCCGCTGGGTAGACCCAGCAGCTCGTGAAAGGCATCATCGAAGTAGCAGCCGATGCCGGTCGAGCGCATGCCTGCCGCCTCAGCTTCCAGATACAGGGTTTGGCCGAAGACACCCGCTTCCCAGAATAGACGGCGATACCACCAAGCGCCCTTGTCCCGGATCGTCCGAGTGAAATCAGCAATCATGCCCAGGCTGAAGGCTCCATCGGAAGCGATCTCTTGATGACAACTGATCATCCGGGCGGTGCTTTGCAAGTCCTTCCTCTCTAGGCAATACAAGCGCACATGCTCCGGGCAATCCGCCGGTTGTTCCCAAAGGAAACTTGGCCGCAAAGCAGCCCGTAACCGTTCATGAATCGCCTGGTCACGTTCCAGCAAGTACAGCCCCGGAGCCAGGCCAACGACGCGGTGGACGAAAATGCCCGCATGGAGCTGTGGCGGCCAAGGCAGTGTATCCCAGGGAGGCACGCCAGGGCGCGGCAATAGGTGATCGAGCATTCCGTAGAAGGAATCAACAGAGATCGGGGTCCGGCCATCGAGGGCCTGACAACTTCTCCGTTGGCGGATTAGCGTGGCGGCCGGTGTGTGGCAGTTGGTAGGAAGCGCCGGCAACGGCCTGTGTTCGAGGAGTCCTCGCCAATTCGTTCCCGGCTTCCACGTGGCTTTAGCAACCTTGTCGATCACGTTCCAGTCCACATGTGATGGACTGAGCTGGTTGGCCTGACCGGCCCAGCAACCCGCACGAATCGTTTCGATCGGGAGCGCCCGGGGCAGCGTGAACATGGGTTGGCGTGACACCAGTATCAGGCAATCCGGATGTTCGCGGTCGTACGAATCGACTCCTGCGAAATCCGCGGCACGGTCCAGTCCAAGCATGGAAGCGACGTCGTCATCCGAGAGAGCATCAAGCACAAGTGCTGACCATCCCAAGGCGGCCGCTGCGTACCGCACAGCGGCTATTGCGTGACCAACGTCGTGCTGACAGTAGCGAAAAGCCCGCTCGCCATATTTCCAGCTCTCCCGCCAGTGGATTGATGACAGGCCTATCAAGAAGGAGCCCGCCGGCAAGGATCCGGCCAGTTCGATCGCTGCGCCCTCCTCCACTATGCAGCGCCGCTCCAGGCAGTGATCCTGGCTGACATAGTGGTAGACGCCGGCCTCTAGGTGCGGCAGCGCCGGCAGGATCGCGTAGCCCTCGGTGGGGTGGAGATTGCCGCTGCTGGGGTTACAGCGCAAGGCCCAGCGGTTGCCTTTGAATTCCTTCCAGGCGGACAAACCGAGGGCTAATTCAAAGAGGACAGCGATGCTTCTTAGGTCCAGAGGGAGAGTAGACACTTCTAATGGTGTAAACAAATCAGCGTAGGAAGTGTTTAGGCTGTCCGCCACCAGGGGCAACTCAATTCGCATGGCTCCCTGAAAAGTGCGGAATGGGTTCGGCTGCGTGGCCCAATCGAGATAGCCCAGCGAATGAGCATAGCGGTTCAGGTGGTGTTTAGTTTGCCGATGATACGACAGGGCGATTTCTATCGAGTCGACGGCGTCACCGGTTTTAGAGCCGGCACTGGGACGTTGGCGCGGCACCGGGTGAGACGAAAGAGGAAGGGGTCCGGGGTCCGGCAACATGTCTCCTTGCAAAACCGACCAATGAGAGCCAAGTTAATAAACAAAAATGATAGCAAGTCTTGTCCGCCGCCGCGCCCGCAAGCCCCAGACAATGCTGCCACCCCGACCGTCGAAATGATCAAAATGACGATGACGTTTTTATCTCTCTCGGGGTCCGAGAGGGACCGGGCCGGTAACTCCACGGGGGGTGGTAATCAGAGATTCAGAGAGTTTTGGTCAGAGATTTCGGGGTGCAAGAGGGACCATCAAGGTTCCTCTCGCACCCCGATAGCTCCCTGTCGAACTGGAGAGCGCTGGGCAAAATGCTGCATTGGCGGAAGTGGTTGCAGGAAAGGCGGTAAACGCGAAACGTCCGGAGTAGCAACTCCGGGAGCTAGCTGGTAACTGGTGTGTGGCGAAAGTTCGTGGCGAAAGTGAAAGCTCCCCGAGTAGGACTCGAACCTACAACAAACCGGTTAACAGCCGGTTGCTCTACCATTGAGCTATCGGGGAATGGGCCGAAGCGGGCTGGGCGTCCACTTTCGTACAATGGGAATTATATAGAGTAAGAACGCGGGAATCGCAAGGCGTTTCACCCAAACGCTCTACCGCGAAGTCCAGCTTGTGTTAGGACAGACCGGCTCCGTCGTCGGTTCGGCGAAATACAAGGTTCACTCTTTGCTGGGATAAGTCATGCGCCTGGCTACTATTCTGACGCCTCAAGGGCCACGCGCGGCGGCTCAAGTTGGCGATCGCTTTATTGACTTGCAGGCGGCTGACCCCTTGCTGCCGTCTACTTTGAAAGGCCTCTTAGCGGGAAGTCCCAAGAGCTTGGAGCGGGCCTTGGCCGCGGCTCAAAAGCCGGGCGCCAAGTCCTACGATCAATCGGTTAAGCTGCTGCCGCCGATTCCCGATCCTGAGAAGATCATTTGCCTGGGACTGAACTATCGCGATCATGCGGCGGAAAGCGGTGTGCCGATTCCGAAAGACCCAGTATTGTTCAGCAAATATGCCACGGCTCTGATCGGACCGGACGACGCTATCGTTTTGCCGTCAATCAGCCAGGAAGTGGACTACGAGGCGGAGTTAGTAATCGTCGTTGGCCGAAGCGGGCGCCATATCCGGCCGGAAGACGCGCTGTCGTATGTCGCCGGCTACACGATCGGCCATGATGTCTCTGCGCGCGATTGGCAATTGAAAAAGGACGGCAAGCAATGGATGGCCGGCAAAACGTTTGACACCTTTGCCCCAATCGGACCCGCGCTGGTGACTGCCGACGAAGTTCCCGACCCGCACAATCTGCCTATCCGGCTGCGGCTCAACGGGAAGATCATGCAGGATAGCAACACGCGCGAAATGATCTTCGATGTGAAAACGATCCTTGCTCATCTTTCAAAGATCTTTACCCTGCATCCGGGCGACCTCGTCTTCACGGGCACGCCGCCGGGCGTCGGCATGGTTCGAAAACCGCCTGTTTACCTCAAGGCGGGCGATGTCGTGGAGGTGGAAATAGAAGGGCTCGGGATATTGCGAAACCCCGTCGTTCAAGGTTGATCGTCCGGAGCGCTCGGTTGGCGTTGAGCCTTCAGCTTGGGGGGCGGCTTCAAATTCTCCGCCGCCGGCAATTCGTCCAGGCTGCGCAGACCAAAGACCTGTAAAAACTTCTTGGTTGTCCCGTAGAGCACGGGGCGACCCAGTGACTCATCACGCCGGACAATGCGAACGAAACCTTTCTCCATAAGCTGGCGAAGGACTTCACCGCATTGAACGCCCCGTATTCCTTCAATGTCGGCGCGCATAATCGGTTGGCGATAGGCCACGATGGCCAGCGTTTCCTGCGAGGCCGAGGTTAGGCGAATGGAGTTGGTCGTCTGGCGCAGACGCAGCAGCCAGGGATGATACTCCGGACCTGAAAGGAGTTGGTAGCCGCCGGCCAGTTCTTCGACTTGAAAAGAGCTGCCATTTTTTTCGTATAGCTCTTGGAGTTCTTGCACCAAGCGCTGCACCTGGGCGATATTGGTCAATCCGGTCACGCCGGCGAGCCGACGGGTCGACAACGGCTCATCGGCGACGAGAAGAGCCGCTTCCAAAACAGCCAGAGGCTTAGCCGGTTCATGTTCGCGCGGTACGCCGGCCGGGCCTGGAATCCCGATGAAGTGCGGTTGCAGAGCAAGCGGCAGTCGATGATTGACCAGAAGAGGAGGCCGTAAAGACTGAACTTTTGGCCGTTTACTGAGCGTGCCGAGCCACACGAGCTGTCTCCTTGGCTAGCCGGCTCCTGATAACTTGCCATCGCCGCGAGCCCGCCATAGATTAGCCGTCAATCAGGGAATTGTACACGCCATGCGCTTACGGGCAGAAGGGCTCGACCGTGACCGAACTGTTTACTTATCTCTTTGGACCAATCCTCGCTCCGATCCTGGTGGCCCTCGCGGCGACCTTGATCCTAATCACATTTGTTCTGGTGTCTGCCATATTCTTCGTCTGGCTCGAACGCAAAGTCTCGGCGCGGATTCAGGATCGTCTCGGTCCAACGCGGGTCGGCGGCAAGTTCGGCTGGCTACAGACGCTCACCGACGGCATCAAGCTCCTCGTCAAGGAAGACATCATCCCGACCGACGCCGATCCCATGCTCTTCCGAATAGGGCCTTATTTGGCGCTAGCAGGTTCCTTCTTGGCATTCATGGCCTTGCCCTTCGGCTACGGCATCGTCGCCCAGAATATGAACATCGCCGTCTTTTATATGTTGGCGGTAATGTCCACGGAGGTCTTTGGCATCATCTTGGGCGCCTATGGCTCGGGCAGTAAATGGGCGCTGTTTGGCGGCATGCGCGAAGCCGCCCAGATGGTGAGCTATGAAGTGCCCATGGCGATATGCGTCCTGGTGCCGGTCATCGTCGCCGGCTCGATGAACCTTACTCAGGTTGGCCTTCAACAGCAGGGGGGCTTCTGGAATTGGCTGGTATTCCACGATCCGTTTACCTTCGCCGCGTTCTGGACTTACTTCACCTGCGCGACCGCCAGTTGCAAACGGGCGCCTTTCGACCTGGCTGAGGCCGAAAGCGAATTGGTGGCCGGCTTTCACACCGAATACAGCGGTTTTCGTTGGCTAATCTTCTTCATGGCCGAATACGGCAGCATGTTCGCCGTCAGCGGCATTGCTACCTTGCTCTTCTTGGGCGGCTGGCATCTGGGGCTGCCCATTCGCGAATTGAGCGATCTTCTCGGCCCTTCGACGTTCGGCGTTATAGTCGCCGGTATCGTGAATATCGTGGTCTTCATCGCCAAGGGTTGGCTGCTGGTTTTTGTGATGATGTGGGTGCGCTGGACGTTGCCGCGTTTGCGCATCGATCAAGTGATGATGACGTGCCTTAAGTATTTCCTGCCGATCAGCTGTGCCCTGCTGCTGGGTGTGAGCGTGTGGCTGGCTTTTGTGCCTGGCCTTATTCAGGAGTATTCGAAATTCCTGATTGCGGCCGTTTGCGTCCTCGGTTTCGTATTCATGATTTACAAGATTCGGCTGACATCGAGTATCCTGCCGACAGCCGGCTATTCCAACTTCTGGATTCCGACGGTTAGAGGCTAGAGGCAAGAGGCAAGAGAGGTTGGAAGAGAGTTGGTTTGAGGTGGGGAGGGTTAGGGATGCGAGACCACACTAAGCTGCGTGGCTTTGAGTTGGCGGACCAATTGTGTTTGAAAGTTTATGAATACACACGGAGTTTTCCCAAAGAAGAGCAGTATGGTTTAACGTCGCAATTGCGGCGAGCATCCGTATCGACGGCTTCCAATATTGTCGAGGGATGCGCACGAGCGACGTTGGGGGACTATGTTCGATTCCTTGACATGGCCTATGGGCCAGCTCACGAAGTGGAATATCAACTTTCCCTGGCGTCGCGTCTGGGTTACTTGTCGGATGATAAGTACAGTGTTCTCAAGGAAACGTCCATTGAAACCTGCAAGGTTCTTAATGGACTGATTCGTTCACTAAAAAAAGCCAAAGAAATCGGCGCGACTGCCGCTTGCCAAAATACGAAAGGCACCTCCAGTCCTGGTCCTCTAACCTCTGGCCTCTAACCTTAAGCCTCTAGCCTCATGGACTTCCATAGTTTCCTTTTCTACCTGATCGCCACCATAACCGGCTTGTGCGCCGTCGCCGTTGTCGTGACCCAAAATATCGTGCGCGCGGCGACCTGGCTGCTCTTCGCGCTGGCCGGAACTTCAGGGATTTTTTTCCTGCTGGGCGCGGATTTCGTCGGCGCGACGCAGTTGCTCGTGTATGTCGGAGGCACGCTGGTTCTCGTAGTTTTCGGCGTCATGCTCACCGCCCAGGGGCCGTTCATCAATATGAAAGCGGGCGCCGCCGAGTGGGTGATTGCTGCCTTGGTCGGCATTCTCCTTTTCACGGTCCTAACAGTTAGCACCGTATCCGCCGACTGGGGATACCGGCAGCAACAGCCCGAAGAAGACCCGGCGGACTCGAACAATAGCGTTGTTCTAGGCAAGGTTTTTCTGGGTTTGCCGGGCGGGCCCGAACATGGGGAAGGCATCAATCGAATCAGCGTTAATTATCTCCTGCCCTTTGAGATTGTTTCGGTTCATCTGTTGGTAGTCTTGGTCGGCGCGGCCTACCTGGCCCGCGCCAAACGCCGGCGAGGTGGCCTCTGATGAACGCTACTGACGCGCTTAATAATTGTTTGATCCTCGGCGCCATGCTCTTTGTGTGCGGGGCGTTGTGCATGGCGATCAAGCGCAATGCCATCGGCGTGCTCATGGGCGTCGAATTGGTTCTGAATGGGGCCAATATCAATTTCGTAGCTTTCGCCCGCTATAATTCGGCGTTTCAAGTCGAGGGGCAAGTCTTCGCCCTCTTTGTGATCGTCCTAGCCGCAGCGGAAGCGGCCGTGGCCCTGGCCATTGTTCTCAACTTCTACAACAACCACATGACCGTGGACGTGGATACCGCCGAGGAACTGAAAGGATAATCATGACCTCGATCGCGGAACATCCGGGCTTGCTGTATGTCGGGGCGACGCTTCTGCCGTTGGCATCGTTTACGGTCCTGTTAATCGTGGCCGGATTTCGCGCGCTGGGCCGGGCTTATCGCACGACCGGCGCCGGCAATTCACTCTATCAGGCTCTAGGCGGCGACACCCCGCCGCGCTGGCCCGCGTATGTCGCAACCGCCGCTATCGCCGGCGCTTTTTTGCTTAGCGTCGCGGGCTTTATTTTCTTCGTGCAGGATTTTGGGTTGGAAGCGCACCACGCGGACAGCGGCGCTCCCGAGCACGCAACGCCGAACCATGACACCAGCCACCAGGTCTTTCGTGAATGGTCTGCTAGCACCACATTTGCAAAAATCACCTCTTCCACGGGGTTTGCCAGCTCATTGGAGTTGGGATACAAGATCGACAGCCTGAGCGCCATCATGTTTCTCATGGTGACGTTCATCGCCACCTTGATTCATCTCTTTTCGATGGGCTACATGGCGGAAGAGTTGCAGCCGATGGTTGAGGACCATCAAGTCCACACCGACCACGGCCACTTCAGCCGCCGCGGCCGGTTTGGCCAGTTTTTCATGTTTTTGTCGTTATTCTGCTTTTCGATGCTGAATCTAGTCTTGGCGGACAACCTCTTCCAGGTGTTTGTTAGCTGGGAACTCGTTGGCATTTGCTCGTATCTCTTGGTCGGCTTCTATTATGAACGACAAAGCGCGTCCAACGCGGCCAACAAGGCGTTCATCACTAACCGAATCGGCGATGCGGGGTTCATCCTGGGCCTGCTGATTATCTGGACCTATGTCGGCACATTTAATTTCGACGCGATCTTTAAGGCGCTGCCGGATCTAGTGAAAGACGGCCAACTTCCCTATGCCCTCTTGACGGCTGCTGGGCTCGGAATTTTCTTGGGATGCGTGGGCAAGTCGGCTCAGTTCCCGCTGCACGTATGGCTTCCCGACGCCATGGAAGGCCCGACACCGGTAAGCGCGCTAATCCATGCCGCGACGATGGTTGCCGCGGGGGTTTATTTGGTGGGCCGCGCCTTTCCCTTGATGACGCCTGACGCTCGGCTCGTGATCGCCTACACGGGCGGCATTACCCTTTTTGTCGCGGCCACCGTGGCCATTGTGATGACCGACATCAAGAAGGTGCTGGCCTATTCGACCGTTAGCCAGCTCGGCTATATGATGTTGGCTTTGGGCGTCGGCGGCTGGGTCGCGGGCTTGTTTCATTTGCTGACCCACGCTTTTTTCAAGGCGCTGCTTTTCCTCGGATCCGGGAGCGTGATTTATGGCTGCCATCATGAGCAAGACATGACAAAGATGGGCGGCCTGCGCGCGAAAATGCCCATCACGGCTTACACCATGCTCATGGGCGTCTTAGCCATCTGCGGCATTCCACTCTTCAGCGGTTGGTACAGTAAAGACGCCATTTTGGCTCAGGCCTACGGGTTCTACAAAATCAATCCCGCCCACATTTTGCTTTTTGTCCTGCCCCTGACCACAGCGGGCATCACGGCGTTTTACATGTTCCGCATGTGGTTCCTCACTTTCACTGGCAGGCCGCGCGACGAGCACGTCTATGAGCATGCCCGCGAGGCGCCCAAGTTGATGACGATGCCTTTGATTGTATTGGCGGTCTTCAGCGTAGCCGTGGCCTGGGGCTGGCCTCTGTGGAGTGCCGAGCAGAGTTTGATCGGCGGCCATGGAAAGTTCCTGGAGATGTCCCAGCCCAAGGGGATCTTGAGCAGCCTGAATGCCGTTGTCCCCGGCTATTACGATCTAGAGGTCACGCGGGAGGCGGCGGAGAATCATTCCCTCGCGGAGATCTTGGCGCTAGGCGCGGGCGGCCTGGGCATCGTGTTCGCCTTGCTGATCTATCTCTATGGTTATCTCAACCCGGCCGAATCGATAGAACAGTTTCCCGGCGTCTTTCGGTTCCTCAGCAACAAGTGGTATTTCGATGAGCTCTACAGCGTCTTACTTGTTGGGCCGGCGCTCGTTGTCGCCTATGCGTTTCGATTCTTTGACATGGTCGTGATCGACGGCATCCTGCATTTTCTGGCACGCTTGACGGTGGGTGTGTCGCGCTGGGACGGCATTTTTGATGGCGCGATCGTTGACGGCCTGGTTAATCTGACGGGCCGGGTCATCTATGGAATCGGCGGCTGGCTGCGCGGTTTCCAAACGGGCTACCTGCGCAGCTACATTTTGTTTTTGGTTTTGGCGGCGACGGGATTGTTTCTGATTCTGCGTTATTTCGTCAACCTGGCCACGGCGGGATAATTTGCGTTTGTAGAGTGGGACAGGTTTGTAGGGTGGGACGAGTCTTCGAGTCCCGCCTTTTATCTTGCGGGATCATGGTGGGACTCGAAGACTCGTCCCACCCTACCTGAGCGGTCTCTCATGCCTGAATATGACCTGATTTGGATGTCGCTGCTGATCTTCACGCCCACGCTATTCGCGCTGGTATTGCTGTTCATGCCGCGAGGCACGCCGGACGAGTGGATGCGCTGGGGTTCCTTGTGTGGCACCGCGCTGACTCTGGGCCTTAGCTTGGCAGTCTTTATTGAGTTCAAGAATAACGTCATCGACCGCTATGGCGCTAATTCGCAGCAGGGTTCTTTGGAAGCCAGGCATGACCAGGAATTAAGCCGGCAAAAACCTGAAAAGGATCAACCCCGGTTGAGCGACGACTGGATCGCCCGGTATCCGTGGATTGAAAAGTTCAACATCGAGTACTTCATTGGCATCGACGGCATCAGCATGGCCTTGGTTCTCTTGACGACGGCGATCAGTTTTCTGGCCATGATCGCAAGCTGGAACATCACCAAGCACGTCCGCGCTTACTGCGTCCTCTTTTTGATCCTCGAAACGGGCATGATTGGGACGTTTCTCGCCCTGGATTTCTTCCTTTTTTATGTTTTCTGGGAAGTGATGCTGCTGCCCATGTACTTCCTGATCGGCGTCTGGGGCGGCCCACGGCGGGAATACGCGGCCATCAAGTTCTTTCTCTATACGCTGCTCGGCAGCGTGTTCATCCTGATCGCTTTGCTGGCTTTTTACTTCACCAACATTCAGGACGTTGTCCAGAGCGTCAGACCCAAGAACACGTTTGACCTCATATTGCTGCAAAAAGCCGGAAGGGAAGCAGCCAATATTCTCCACGACAAGCCCGGCAATCCGCTCGAACAAGCGGAAAAAGAAGCGGCAGCAGCCAGTCCCGATCAGAAATCTCAAGCGGCCTCTCGGGTCGAGCGCTTGAGCCAGAATTTCTTCGCCAAGCCGTGGTTCCAAATCACGATGTTTTTGCTTCTATTTGTCGGTTTTGCCATCAAGGTGCCGGTCTTTCCCTTCCACACCTGGCTTCCTGACGCTCATGTGGAGGCGCCCACGCCCATCAGCATGATTCTCGCCGGGGTGCTGCTCAAGATGGGCGGCTACGGCATCATCCGTATCGCCTATCCCATCTGTCCATGGGCCGCCGAGACGTTGGGTTATTGGATCGCTTTGTTCGGCATTATCAATATCGTGTATGGCGCCTTTGCCGCCATGGCCCAGAGCGACTTCAAGAGATTGGTGGCCTATAGCTCCGTCAGCCACATGGGCTATGTCATCTTGGGCATTGCGGTATGGTCGGCCAATCAAGGCGGCAACTTCTGGAACTGGGGAATGACCGGCGCCATGTTCCAGATGATCGCACATGGCATTACCTCAGCCGGCATGTTTTTCCTGGTGGGCGTCATTTACGACCGGGCCCATCACCGCAATTTGAACAACTTCGGCGGCCTCTATGATCCCATGCCTCTTTATGGCGGCATAAGCGCCATTATCTTCTTCGCTGCCATGGGGCTGCCGGGCATGTGCGGTTTTGTGGGCGAATTTATGGTAGTCGTGGCAACCTGGAACTACAGCATTTTGTTTTCCGTCTTGGCGGCGGCTACGGTAGTCATTACCGCGGCCTACATCTTATGGACGATCCAGCGCGTATACATGGGCCAGAATGCCGCTTATAAAGGTTTTCCCGATATCACGCTTCGCGAACTGGCGTGCATAATTCCGCTGGTGATCCTGTCCGTTTTGCTGGGGGTGTGGCCCAATTACTTTCTGTTGCAGTGGATGGAACCCAGCATCTCCGGGTTAGTTAGAATGCTGTCCCAATAAAGGCCAAGCAACAATACGAGATTGCTTTAATGTCGTTGATCATCATTCAGCAATTGCAACAAGCTCTCGGCCAGGACGTGGCGAGATTTCTGCCGGAATTGATCTTGTGCGGCGGGATTGTGTTGCTTTTGTTGATGCGACTATTCAACGCTTTCAACGCGCTTCACCTGGGTTGGATCGCCCTTGCTATAACGCTGGCCGCACTTGGCGTGGCCGTCAATCAATGGTTTGCGGACAGCCTGGGCGATGCCCATCAGGATATGTTCAGTGGCATGTTAGTTTATGACAGCCTGACCATCTTCCTCCGCCTTTTCCTTTTGACGTTTACTTCACTCGTCATCGGTCTATCGCTTTTGACGGGCATACCGGATCGCGAAGACTCGGCAGATTTCAATGCTCTCTTGCTCGGCGCTACCCTGGGCATGGCCGTCATGGCATCGGCCAACCATCTGCTCATGGTCTTCATCGGAGTAGAAATGGCCAGTCTGCCCAGTTATGCCCTGGCCGGTTTTCTCAAGGGAAAAAGAGTGGGCAGCGAAGCCTCGCTCAAATATGTCGTTTACGGCGGCGGCGCTTCGGGCATCATGCTTTATGGGATTAGTTTGCTGGCCGGGAAGTTTGGAACCGGCTATCTGCCCGCTGTGGCGGCTGGTTATGTGGCTGCCATGCCGATCCCCGGCGCGGGAGTGCCGCTCGACCCCATCCTTGGACTGGGTACGCTCTTCATCCTAGTTGGCATTTGCTTTAAGCTGGCGGCTGTGCCTTTCCACTTCTGGTGTCCGGATGTCTTCGAAGGAGCAGCGGCGGAGGTCGCTGGTTTTCTGTCGGTCGCTTCCAAGGGCGCTGCTTTGGCGCTTTTGGCTCGCGTTGTTCTCGTCTTCGGCGGTTTGGACACGGCCGTCGGCGGGTCCAATTTCAACTGGATGGGCGTGGCGCGGATCTTGGTCCCTATCCTAGCGCTATTGGCCGCCGTCACGGCGACGTTTGGCAATTTAGCCGCCTATCTGCAAACGAACATGAAGCGCCTGCTGGCTTACTCCACAATCGCGCATGCCGGATACATGATGATGGGCCTGGCCACGCTGACCCGCGAAGGGACCGGCGCGGTCCTTTTCTACCTCATTGTCTACATGCTCATGAACCTGGGGGCCTTTGCAACCGTCGCCTTTATTCGCAATCAGATCGGCACGGAAGACCTGGCCGGCTATGGAGGACTGATGCGCCGCATGCCTGTCCTCGCGGTTTCTCTGGGAATCTTTCTACTGAGTCTGTTGGGCATTCCGCCTTTGGCTGGGTTTGCTGCGAAGTATCAGATCTTCAGTGCGCTCTATGATGCGGGCCGGTTTTACGACGGCGCCGGTGAAACGGGACTCAGCATAACCATGTACCTTCTCCTTGTGATCGGCGGTCTTAACACGGTCATAAGCGCGGTTTACTATATCAAGGTCTTGAAAGTCGTTGCGCTGGATGCGCCCCCCGACGAAGTCGAAGGGGTCCCGTCTGCGCCGCTGTTCGTGCCGGGCAGCTCGCTTGCTTATTCCGGGCTCCTGGCCGCATCTTTAGTTGTCGTCTTCATCCTGTGGGGACCGCTGGCCCAGGCCGGCGACCGCGGCGTGCATCGCTTCAATCCCTTCCCGCATGAGAAAGCCCGCATAGCCTCTATAGTCGGTGAAGAGAGGCCCGCGCGATGAACGACAAGCCAACCTTCACCTTGCTGGAGAGCATCTTTCGCCGAGAGAGCCGGTCGCTGTTGCAATACATCCGCGACTCGTTTCCGTGGACGCCACAAGGCGACCGAGACGTATTGGCCGAGGTCCACCGCATGGCCGATGAACAGCGCGGCCAGGCGGCCACGCTGGCCCAGTTCTTGACGCGGCAGCGCCATACGGTTCCCTATACTGGCTCCTATCCCAGCTCGTTTACGACCATAAACTACGCTGCTCTGGACTATGTGCTGCCCCGGTTGGTGGCCGACGAGCAGCGCGGCGTTGGGCAACTGGAAAAAGACCTGGCCGCCGTCAATAATGATGAAGGTCAACGCCTGTTGACGGCCCTTTTGGAAATGAAGCGCCGGCACCTGAGCCGACTCGCCGAATTAGCCGCCGCTCATCCTCTTACCGCCCTTCGCTGACGTGATCACCCACCTTATTGACACGCATGCCCATCTCGACGATGAACGTTTCGCGAGCGATCTCCCGGCGGTTTTGGAGCGTGCGAATGGGGCAGGCGTTAGCCATATCGTCACCATTGGCACGACGGCCACCACCAGCCTTGCCAACATCATACTTTGCCAGAAGCATCCCACTTTAAGCGCGGCGGTTGGCTTGCAACCGAACAATCTCGCCGAAGCGGGATCAGGCGATTGGGATGCCATACGTGAGCTGGTCCAGAAGCCCGGCGTACGCGCCGTCGGGGAGACCGGACTCGACCGCCATTGGGACTACACGCCGTTTGCCCAACAGGAAGACTATTTCGCCCGCCACCTGGAATTAGCCCGGATTCACAAGCTGCCCGTGGTCATTCATTGCCGGAAGGCGGAAGCCGACGTCGTTCGCATGCTGCGTCAGGATTTCGAGCGCCACGGCCCCGTGTGCGGCGTCATGCATTCCTTCACGGGAGACCAGGCCACGGCCGAGGCATGTCTGGCGATGGGACTCTACATCTCCTTTGCCGGCATGGTGACCTACAAAAATGCTCAAGACCTGCGTGAAGTGGCCAAACAAGTTCCTCTCGATCGGCTCCTTATCGAGACGGACAGCCCCTATTTAGCGCCCGTGCCCGTGCGCGGACAACGCAACGAGCCCAGCTTTGTAGTTCACACCGCTACTGTCCTGGCCGCTCTGCGCGGTATGGGGCTTGCCCACTTTGCGGAAGCGACAACGCGAAATGCACGAGCATTGTTTGAGATTTAGGCAACAACGGCCAGTTGCGGGAAGCCAGACAGTTGAACTCTGCCGCCTTTTTATGGCTGGCATTCTAGCCACGAAATACACGAAAACGCTCGAGAACAGACCCGTGGAAAGCATTTGTGGGTTTTGGTGCCTTTTCGTAGCTTTTGAAGGTCTCGGCCGATGACCCTGTTGCTCAAGTGATGACCCTCTGGTGCACCGCCCGCGCGCCAGAGGGTGATCAATAA
>JBJMQT010000070.1:0-24922 GCA_045802525.1 Gemmataceae bacterium | reverse complement strand
TGGTGCACCGCCCGCGCGCCAGAGGGTAGAGGGTGGGTGATCAATAATTGAACACCTGATGCCGACTTGCGCCCTTTCGTTGTCTTCGGCGTCTCTCTTTCAAAGGTGGCCAACGTCGGACCCGAAGGTGGCCAACGTCGGCTTCCAAGGTGGCCAGCGTCGGTCGAATGGGGCCACGGTTTGGCCTGGCCCCCTTCGATTTTGAGAAGCTTTGGGCACCTAAAAGCTTGAACGCGGTCCCGCCCCGCCGAGGTGCTATTAGCTAGCCGCACGCAATGGCCAAGAGGGCTGCCGGTTGTCTTCTGCAATTACTAATCGATACACTTGAAGTGTCTCGGCAGCGCAGCGCTCCCAGGTATACGGGCTTGCTACTTCAACAGCGCCTTTACGCAACGACTGCCGCCAGTCGTCATCTTCAATGATTCGGATCAACGCCTCGCGCCAGCCGTCTATATCCTCAGGCTCAATCAAGTGGGCCTGGCCGCCAAGGATTTCAACGAGGGCTTTCGCCGTGGAGGCGAGGACGGCGCCTCCGCAGGCCATCATCTCCAGCGGCGGCAAACCGAAACCTTCATAGTGAGAAGGATACACCAGCGCTCGAGCGCCGTTATACAGGGCGGCCAGGTAGCGCTCTCGAACATAGCCAATGAGCCGAACGCCCCGGTGGCGGGCCTCGCGATAATAAAACTCCGCCACAGGTTCTGAGTTCCAGCCCCACCCGCCTGCCAACACCAGGGGGCACTGATTACGCAGAGTCGCCGGCAAGGAACAATACCCTTGCAACAAGCGCAAGATATTCTTGCGCGGTTCGATCGTGCCGATATAGAGAAGATACTGTTCCGGCAAACCTAATTGGTTTAAAACGGGGCGGCTTACGTTTTCGCTCTGGGGCTGTAGACTGGAACGGATCCCTAAATAAGTCCGAGTAACACGATGAGAAGGAACCTGCAATACGCGGATTACTTCCTGCCTGCACGTTTCGGAAATCGCCAGCACATGCCGGCACTGAGCCAGCCCCTTTGGGAACTCTCGTTCATAGAAGCGCACGCGGTCGGCCGGGTGCCATTCGGGGTGCAATTGCACCGACAAATCGTAAATTGTTGTCACCGTCGGAATATCGCATGGCAAGGGAATGTAATTGGTTTCGTGGTAGAGGTCATACTGCCTGAAGCGGCACTGCGCCTGAAAGTGGCGGGCCATCCAAGATTGACCCAGCGACCGAAAGTAGGAAAGCGCTTTGTTGCAAAGAGGCGAAAACCCGCCCTGTCCTCGGCCTCTGCTATTGCTCCGGTGGGCCATTGCAGACCGGAATCGACCCCAGGTCTTGCGCAGTTTCCGCATCCAAGGCCGGGGAAAAACTTCCACTCCCAGGTCCGCGGGCCGGGCGCTCAGGCAGCGAAGAAGCTCGGCCGTATAGTGGCCAACCCCGGTCTTGCGGCCTGACGCCAGCAGGTGATTGACGACGACGCGCATCCAGAGAGCCTCTCTTGCCCTGTTATGGCTAACAACGCCGGTTCCGATCGACGTCATCGAAATTTAATGCAAGCCAAGTTGCGGCGTCAGGGTAGCGAACTTTGCAAGAGCGCCAGCGACGGGTTCGGTTTGCACCAAACGGCCGGCATTTCGGCAGGCAAAAGCAAGGTTTGTCCGGCGACCAAATCTTCCGATCCCGAGGAAGATTCCAGGCTGCCTTTGCCATTCACAACTACTACGACCTGCATCCGACCACATCCACCCAAAGGCAAAGGCTCCTCGCTTTGCAAGTGCTCAAGTTCGAAATAGGGACATTGAACCAGAGGTTGACGGCGGTAGGGCCCGCCTTGCACATTGCTTGAGAACAATGTTGAGACCTTGATTGGGTTAACGGGACCGCGTTGCCAGTCGATGCATGCCAGGGCCTGCTCAATATGAAGCGTGCGCGAACGGCCTTGGACGTCTCTTCTGTTCCAATCAAAGAGACGGAAAGTCGCATCGCTCGTCTGTTGCACCTCGGCCATAAGGACGCCGCCACCCACCGCGTGGACTGTCCCCGCCGGCAGAAACAGGCAATCTCCAGTGCTGGGTTTAAATTGATGTAAGCATTGCGCCACAGTGCCGTCGCTCAGGGCTTTTCGTAACGCCCTTTCATCGACGCCGGGCAGCAGCCCGGCATAAATCCGGCCTTGCGACTCGGCATCAAGCACAAACCAGGCCTCCGTTTTGCCGCCTTCACCCGGCCACAATCGCTTGACAGCAACATCGTCGGGATGAACCTGGACCGACAACCAATCGCGAGCATCCAGGAATTTGACCAGCCAGGGAAATACTGTGTAACGTGCCTGGTCTTTACCAAGCAAGATGGAACCACGTTGTTCCATCAATTGCCGCAAGGATTGCCCTGCAAGCGGTCCCGACGCGACGATGCTGTGGTGTTGGGCATGATCGCTGATTTCCCAGGATTCGCCGTAAGGATCCTGCGAAGGCAACGTTTTGCTCAGCTGGTCTCCCAGGCGCCGGCCGCCCCACACCATCGGTCGCAGGAAAGGATAGAACCGCAATGGGCCGTTCAAGGGCCAACTCCTCAGGCCGCCATATTTCGGTTGCCGTTCACGGATGCTGAGTACGTGGCAATCATTTCCTGGACCGGACCTTCGCGGCGAATTCGGCCATGATCCATCCATATGCACCGGTCGCAGAGGTTGGCCAACGACTCGAGATCGTGGCTCACTACCACGATCAAGCGGGCCTTCGCCATCATCTCCCTCATTCGTTGGCGAGCCTTGTGCTGAAAAGCCAGGTCACCGACGCTGAGCACCTCGTCCACTAAGAGGATCTCCGGATCGATAGCGGTGGCAATCGCAAATGCCAGTCGAATGCGCATCCCCGCAGAATAGTATCTTACGGGCATATTGAGAAAGTCGCCCAGTTCGCTGAACTCCGCGATGGCCGGCATTTTCAAACGAATGCTGCGGGGCGTCTCTCCTTGGAGGAATCCTCGGTACGAAATATTTTCCCAGCCGGTTTCTTCGTCTTCGAATCCCAAAGCGATGTCAAACAAAGAGCTGATCTGGCCAGTGACCAGGCGCCGGCCGCGCGTGGGTGGATAGACGCCCGCCAAGACTTTGAGGAGCGTGCTTTTGCCGGCACCATTGTGGCCCAGGATGCCAACGCGCTCACCCTCGCCAATCTTCAAATTAATGTCCCGCAGCGCGCGAATCTTGGTGACCGGCGTACGGAAACCTTGAAATATCTGTCGCACGAGGAGGTCCTTCAAGGACCTCCTGCTGTGCTGCTTGATGCGGAAAGTGAGGCTCAATCGATCCAACTCGATGCAGGCCATGTGTCCACTCTTCCCGGGGCTCAGCTCGCCGCGTCGGCTCACATCCGGAAAATAAACGTCTTCTGCAATCGCCATAAAGGCAACGCGGCCAGCGTGGTTACCAGCAAAACTGAGGAGCAAGCGACGCCCAAAGTTGCCAGATCTGGCAATCGAGCTGTGAGAATCGGGTCCCTAAACAGCTTCAACATGGGCACCAGTGGATTGCACTGGACGACCTTGGACAGCAGGCCGTCGCCAAGATCGCTCGGGTCGTAGATTATCGGCGTTGCATAAAAGAGTATTTGGAAACCCAGGTCACACAAATGCTGGGTGTCCTTGAAGTAGACGTTTGAAAACCCCGTCAAGACGGCCAACGACCATCCAAGTATAAACAGAAGGAGTATAGCTGGGATAAGAGAAGGCAAAACCAGCCAATTGGCGAAACCTTTGAAATACCAGGTGACCCCGATGACGACGCTTAGGGCCAGCAAAAAATGAATCAAAGCGCCTAACGCCGTTCGCAGGGGGTAAATTGCCGCAGGAGCTGGATATTGGCGAATATAAACCTCGCCCTGGTAGAGACACTGACAACCCTGGACTGTCGTCGAAAGGATAAAGTTCCAGCAAGCCAGACCGGCCAAGACTTTGATTAGGTAATCTGGCATGGGAGCATGGAGAATGCGCTGAAACACCGTACACATGATGGCTGTCATTATGAGCGGATGCAGAAGAGACCAGCCGACACCGAGAACCGAGCGGCGATAACGGTTGCGCAAATCCATTCTGACTAACGACAGCCAGAAATACCGGCACGTCCAAACGGACTTTAAGTATCGGCCCATCAAAACGCCTCTCGTTGTCCGTTTACATTGCGCATTCAATTAACTTCATAGCCTGATATTGCTCGGATAGACCGCGCAAAATAGGGGTTTGCGGGTACAGAGCTAATCGCTTCAGAGATCGCCAATCGAGATGAGTGAGCAGGCCTGTTCCGCAATAAATCTAGTAGCGGGGCAAGTCTAGCAAACCAAGTCGAGAAGGGTCAAGGCAGGACGGGTTAAGCGGAAAGCGGCAAACCAGAGCAGAAACCGATGCTAGTCGGCCGGTTGGAAGACATGGGTAAAGCGGAGCCATGGTCAAAAGTGACTTGGTTGTTTTCCGCCCACTTAACGAAGTTGACCCAGCGCCAGATTCTGAAATCGAAATGTTTGTTCCTTTCCAGAATGCCTTGCCATTCGTGCAACATGGCCGGCACATTGATCGGAGAAATTCGTCGGGCCGTTTCGCTTGTCAGAGTTCTTAGTACCCAAGGTCGTAAGGCGCTCAACCAGGACCGCTCCGGCGTGGCGAAACCGATTTTGTCATTACGGTCCAGAATAGCGTCGGGAACAATGCCGCGCATGGCCAGGCGAAATACGCTCTTGCTTGTTCCATTAGGAGCAAGAAGATATTCCTCGGGAAGGCCGAGAGCGAATTCCGCAATGCTGGGCGTCAAAAAGGGAACCCGGCTTTCTATGGAGTGGGCCATCGAGTTGCGGTCTTCGTAGCGCAGCAACATGGGCAGGCTGGTCTCTTCCACACTTTGGCGCAAATGCTCGCGCAATACTTCTACTTTATTGCTTGACGAATAGAAGCTTGACGATCCGAAAGAAACGCCGTGATTCCGAAACCAATCGCCGTCTAGCCAGGCGGGCATTATGCCCTTTCCCGCGATTCGCCTGGCAAACCCTTGTAATTGCGATGGCGCCAAATAGGAGGCCCCTTCCATCAGGAATCGCGTGGTTGCCCATCCCCCCATTAATCGACTCGCATTGCCAAGGAAGCGACCGGCCTCAGCCCACTGTCCCTGACTAATCAGAGAAGCGATTCGAGAAGAAAGAAAGGGGCGATAACCCGCTAACATTTCGTCGGCCCCTTGGCCGTCGAGCATGACCGTTATGCCGGAATCCTGAGCCTGGCGGAAGACGCGATACTGGGCGTATATGCTTGTGCTGCCAAACGGCTCATCCTGCTGAGCGATCAGGCGATCCAAGTCGGATATCATTTCTTCCGGCCGAGCCTTTACCTTGTGAACGATTGCCCGTCCATGCGAACCGGCAAGGTCAACCCAGCGCTCTTCGCTCAACGCCGGATCGTCGGCAACGTAGCCAATCGTGTGAAGGTCTAGATTGGGCTCGATGAGACGCATGGCGGCCACAATCGCCGAAGAATCGATGCCGCCCGAGAGGGCTGCTCCGACAGGCACGTCGCTGCGCAGGTGCAACCGAATGCTTTCGAGGAACAAATCGCGCAACTTGGAGGCCGCTTCTTTGAAAGACAGTACAATCGGCTCGCGAGCATCCAAGCGCCAGAAGCGCTGCAAACGAAACCGATCCACTCCGTCGAGAGATAATTCCACAAAGTGGGCTGCTGGCACCTGCTTGATCTCTGCAAAGAGCGTTTCATTGCCATGGTCGGTCCGGCCCCAGCGTAGATAATCAAACACCCGATGCGGGTTCGCTGCTCGCCCAATCCCTTGCAGTTCAAGCAGGGCTTTTATTTCGGAGGCAAACGCAAATAGCCTGGGCCGATTGATGTAGTAAAGCGGCTTAATGCCGAAGAAATCACGTACGAGGAATAACCGGCGATCCAGTGAATCGAGCAGGGCGAAAGCGAACATGCCGACGAGCCGTGGCAGACAAGCTGGGCCCCATTCGCTGAAGGCGTGCAGGAGCACTTCGGTGTCGGATTGCGACTGAAACTCGTGCCCGAGTTTGATTAACTCCGCACGGAGTTCGAGGTAATTATAAATCTCACCATTAAAGGTTATGGAATAACGGCCGTCGGCCGTCGTCATGGGTTGCCAGCCGGACTCGGAGCGATCGAGGATCGAGAGGCGGAGATGGAGCAGAAGAACTTCGGGGTCCTCACTTGGCAGGGGACCGCGACCGCGCCGGATTTTATTCTTGGATAGAGTCAGCCAACCCTGGTCGTCAGGGCCTCGATGAGCGAGTCGCCGGAGAAAGCTTTGAGCGAGAACGC
Organism: Gemmataceae bacterium; assembly: GCA_045802525.1. Taxonomy (GTDB): domain Bacteria; phylum Planctomycetota; class Planctomycetia; order Gemmatales; family Gemmataceae; genus JBJMQT01. The sequence goes on along the minus strand of JBJMQT010000070.1, from coordinate 18,603 downwards.
TCAAGTCCGTTCCGATCGGCTGGCCGATAATGCCCGCAATTCCACACAAAGAAGTCTTCCAAAGATGAGCCCGAAGCGGTTAGCGAGGGACATTTTCTTTCACTGGCGTTTCGGTCTCAAGAACGTTACAAAAGCGTGATTTTTTCCCGATTTGCAATGTGTTTCAACGCGTTGCGCGTATCGAGAATGTGGGTCGCTTTCTCGACGACGGTGTTGTAATCCACCGTGCTGTGGTCGCTCGTAACGATGACGAGATCGCATCCTTTGATCAGTTTTTCGCTTAATGGCACGCTTTCCATCGCCAAATCGTGCTCATCGAATTGCGGCACATAAGGATCGTGGTAAACGACCTCCGCCCCCTCTTTTTTGAGGAGCTTGATGACCGCAATAGCCGGCGACTCGCGAAAGTCGCCGACATCCTTTTTGTACGATACGCCAAGCGCTAGTATTTTGGATTTGGACGGAGCGACGCCCAACTGGTTGAGCAGGCGCATCGCTTTTTCGCGCACGAACTCGGGCATGCGCCGGTTGATTTCACCGGCCAAGGCAATGAAGTGCGTGTTGAAATTGAACTCCTTTGCCTTCCATTCGAGATAATGCGGGTCGAGGGGAATGCAATGGCCGCCGACGCCTGGCCCAGGATAGAAGGGCATAATTCCAAACGGCTTTGTAAAGGCCGCATCGAGCACTTCCCAGACGTTGAGATTCATGCGGTCGGCCAGCATAGCGAGTTCGTTCACCAGGGCAATGTTGACGGCCCGGAATGTGTTCTCGAACACCTTGACCATCTCGGCGGCCTTGGAGCTCGACACCGGCACGACCCGCTCGATGGTTTGCGAATAAAACGCGACGGCAACCTTTTGCGATTCCGGGCCCACGCCACCGACGACTTTGGTCGTGTTCTTGGTGGTATAGCGCTTGTTGCCGGGATCAACGCGTTCCGGCGAGTGGGCCAGGAAGAAATCGCGCTCTACTTTGAGGCCGGACGTTTCCAGAATCGTTAGCATGACTTCATCGGTGGTGCCGGGATACGTCGTTGATTCGAGGCTGATGAGTTGCCCAGGCCGGAGATACCGAGCAATCTCGCGGGTGACGTTTTCCACGAACTGTAGGTCGGGGATTAAGTTCTTGGTGAGCGGCGTGGGCACTGCAATGACAAGAACATCCATGTCCGGCACGGACGAAAAATCGGTGACCGCCTCGATCTTCTTGCGCTTGACGAGGTCACGGAGTTCTTCGTCTTTGACGTCCGGAATGTAGTTTTCACCGCGGTTGACCATGCCGGCGCGATGGGGATTCTGCTCAATACCGATGACCCTGTAACCGACCTTGGCTTTTTCCACCGCGAACGGCAAACCCACATAGCCGAGGCCAACCATGCCGACGACTGCTGTGCGGTTCTCGATTTTCTGCATTAAAGCGCGTACGCGCTCCGCCGTTTCGGCAAATCCCTTGTGAATGCGAAGCTGCGGGCTAGGAGGCGTTTTGGGAGTGGGCAAACCGTCGGGAATGGCGGTAACGAGCCGTTTGGCTGGCTGCGACATGCTCGGGTCCCTTCCTTGGTGTAACCTGCCCAGACCCCCTCATTGGAGTCCCGGCTCTATCCTTCCTGGATTAACCCCACGTCGGTCTGTACCGATGGAGCCGAAAGTATAATTCGGCTAGATCGACCTCTCAAGCCCAAACGATTTTGATTAGTTGATTTGTTCGCAAAGAGTGCAAAGCCAGGCAAGACAGCGGGGTCCGATTTCCAGGGGGTAACGTTTGGTTCTTTCCATTTCACCTGCCCCCCCCGTGGAAAGAAATGGAAAGCATCTGTGGCTGCACTTGAAGGCGGCCAACGTGTTGGCACCCCTGGTCCGACGTGGGCGGCCCTCGAATGAAAGACGACGAAAGCGCGCAAGCTGCTCAAGAATCGATCACCCACCCTCTACCCTCTAGCTCAATGTGTGCGGGTCTACAGGGTGGGGCGCTTGAGCCACAGGGTCCTTGCGTCACGAAAGCTTGGGAAAGGGGAAGAGATGCAAAATGAGCAATCGTTTTCCGTTTTTCATCCCCCACCCACCCAAAAACGGAACTTCGGGATGAAAAGCGGAAGCATACGGGTGAAAAACGGAACTTTGGGTCGAAAAACGAAGGCAAAGGTCTAGCTCGCCGGGAAAGCCCCTTCGATTTGGTTCTCTCCATTTCGCCTGCCCCCCCTGGAAAGAAATGGAAAGCATAATCATCGGGACCATTCAAAAGCTTCAACCGGTCCGTTTCATCACTTCTTGCTCTATTTGAATGCTACTCAGGGCGTTTAAGAGCATCGGAATGCGCGATTTCCAGTCAAAGCCTGCCGCGTAGCGGCGATAAATGTCAGCGTCTCCCGGTGCAGCCAAGGCGCTTTGAGTCGCATTGATGAATTGATCCGCCGTTTTACACAAGCGGGCTGGTCCTCCTAGCCGGCGAATTTCCTGCCAATCCGCAGATACGACGGGCAGACCGCAGGCCAAATAGGCATAAAACTTCTGGGGATTGAGAACCCCAACGCCGGCCGGATTCTTTTTGAAATCAAAAGGCATCAAGCCGACTTGGGCATGCTGCAAGTAGGCCGGCATCGCCGTATAGTCTTTCAAGCCCAGCAAATGAATATTCTCTAGTCCCTTGAACTCTTCGCGGGCCAGATCATCCGGGCCGATCAGCACAAACGCCACCTCCGGCAAGGCTCGCGCCGCCTGGCGAACCCAGTCGAAATTGAACCAATACGGCATGACTCCCACATAGACCGCGATGGGCCGGCGCAAGTGCTGATACTCAATGGGCAATGGCAGGGGGTTCGAAGCGAAATGCTCGAAGTCGACGCCGTTGGGAAGACAGAAGCTTCTGCGGGCGCCCAATGCCTCAGCATAACCTTGCAGATTTTGCGAAGGGTAAATCACCAGATCGACTCGCTGGGCCATCTGCCGTTCGAGCCTCTCCGCGGCCGGCGTGTACTTCTCAAGATGAGGGTTGTAGTCAGCAACTCGGTAGACGGCCTGTTGGTACTCGAGCACGTCGAGCCAAAAGGATTGGCAGAGACTATCAATATAGAGCAGATCCACTTGGCCGAAGCCTTTGCCGCGAACCAGAGAAACAACGTTTGGCACGGTCCAATTATGCCAATTTCTGGCAACATACTCTGTTCGCAAGAGAGGTTTGTTATGCGGCGTAATGAGGCTGGCGGGCACGTAGGCCCACAGTTTGTTTTCGCAGACCGAACTACCTCCGCTCCAAAAGCTGGCGAAGCGCTTGCGTAGATCAGAATTTAATCCGTTAAGAACGTGCCAAGGTGAAACGGGATCGGCAAGGTAAGCGACGTCCCAGCCGGCCCGGGCAAAGCCGCGCGCCAAATGATGGCTGCCCACCTGGAACGGGGAGTCCCAGTAATTAGGGCTGGCCATCAACAACCGCTTGCGAGTCATGGGCTTATCATAGGAGCCGCAACGTCCTGGGTGCCATGCTTTCGCGGCCCTTTCCTTGCGTGTTTGTTGCTGCAGCGCTGGAAGGGCCGCGAAAGCATGCCACACGCCGGAAGATTGTAGTCCTGCTGATTAATCAGCAGCTAAGCGGCCTTCGCTCGATGCATGGAGGCTGCCTGATGGTAATAGGCCGTGATGGAATCAACGACTCTTTGCTTCTGCGCGGCGGTCAACTCCGGATAGATCGGCAGCGCCAGCGAACTCTGGGCGGCTTTTTCGCTTTCCGGAAACGCGCCCTTCTTGTAGCCGAGATCGGCGAAGCATTCTTGCAGGTGCATGGGCACCGGATAATAGACCTCCGTGCCTATGTGCTGCTTTTTCAAGTAATCCTTTACTCCCTCGCGATCGTCGACACGCACTACATATTGGTTGAAGATATGTCCCGGTTGCGCCTTCGGGGTTTGCACTTTGCCGCCGCGCAATCCCGCGCGGGCAAACGCGGCCTCATAAAACGCTGCGTTTTGTTGGCGGCGCGCCGTCCAGCCGTCCAGGCGGGAAAGCTTTACTTGTAAGATCGCCGCCTGGATGGTGTCCAACCGGAAGTTGCCGCCGATCATTTTGTGATAATACTTGGGATTCGAGCCGTGGTTGCGCAAGACCCGCATCTTTTCCGCCAGGGCCGAATCGTTGGTCACAATGGCGCCGCCATCGCCGAACGCTCCCAGGTTTTTCGAAGGAAAGAACGAGAAACAACCGATTGTGCCCATCGTGCCGGCGCGGCGGCCTTTGTATTCGGCGCCAATCGCTTGAGCGGCGTCTTCGATAACGGCCAGGCCATGGCGTTTGGCAATGTCCAAAATTGGATCCATGTCCGCACATTGGCCGAATAAGTGCACCGGCATGATCGCCTTCGTGCGCTTGCTGACCCGGGACTCAATCAAATCCGGATTGATGTTGAAGGTTGCCGGATCGATGTCCACGAAGATTGGGCGGGCGCCTAGGCGAGCGATAGCGCCGGCTGTGGCAAAGAAAGTGTACGGCGTTGTAATTACTTCATCACCGAACTTGACATCCAGTGCCATCAGGGCCAGGAGCAACGCATCCGAACCCGAGGACACGCCGATGCAATCCCGGACGCGTCCATAACAGGCAAGCTCTTTCTCGAAAGACGCCACGTCGGGTCCATTGATGAAGTGTTGCGATTCGATTACCCGTTGGATCGCCTCGTCAATTTCATCCTTGACCTGGAGGTATTGGGCCTTGAGGTCCAGCATAGGAACGCGAAGTGTGGCGTGGTCCATGGACGTTCAGCCGGTTCCGCTCTTGGGCGCAAGGCGGAAGGTTTTGCTGCCTCCTTCTGTTTCCGAGGGCCGGCCGCGTATTCCCGAAGTTCAGGTTCGAGAGGCAGCCTTATTTCCAACGCATGAATGAGCTTATAAAAGTGGCTTGCTGCCCGGTCAAGGGCGAAGGGGCGGGCTCAATACCCTATTCGTTTCATAACATTCATAACGAACAGCGACCAGTTTTGACATAACCCCTTTGCGCTGCGTGTTTAGACGCATTGTTACGAAACGAGAAAGGCGACGCTGTTACGAAACGGCTCGACGCCCGCCTCTTAGGCACTCAGTCGCATATCCTTCGGCATAAAACTCACAAGCGACGGAATGGCCACTACCTCCCCTTGGCGATCCAAAGAGCGCTGGCCGTGTTCGAGGACGGCGACCACCTGCAGGCCCGATTGGCCGTCGGAAACCGGCTGCGATTGTTTGCGGATGCATTCCGCAAAGTGTTTCGCTTCGCGCTGCAAGGGTTCGGCAGTATCGATCTTGGGAATGACGATATCGCCCTGACGCAGGCTGATCCAGTCGGCGTAAGAGTCAATCTTTTGTTTGACCTGGAAGCCCTTGTCGTAAACGGTCACTTTGTAGGCAGCCAAGGTATCGTCGAAGACCACCATCTTCTTGGACCCGACGACGGTCAGTTTGCGCGTCTTGTGCGGGTCGAGCCAACTGACATGCATGTGGGCAATGTGACCTTGGGGGAATTCCAGCGCGGCAAAAACCACATCGGCGATGTCCGGCTGCAAAACGTTCTGCCCGCGGCACTGGACCGAAACGGGCCAGCCGTTGAGCAACCGGCAAGCCACTGAAATATCGTGCGGCGCCAGCGACCACCAAGCATTTTCGTCGCTGCGAACCGTGCCGAGGTTAAGCCGCTGCGAGTAAAGGTAATAAATCTCGCCCAATTCACCGCTGTCGATCATGGCTTTGATGTAAAGAATAGCCGGGTGATATTCGAGGAGGTGGCCGACCATGAGAATGCGGCCATGCAACCGAGCAAGGTGAACCAATTTCACCGAATCTTCGGTGACCAGTGTCATGGGTTTTTCAACCATGACATGTTTGCCGGCTTGCAACGCTTTGCCGGCGATTTCCAAATGGGTTGGGGCGATGGTTGCAATAACCAGGCCTTCCAATTCCTTATCGTCAAGCAAGTCGTTAAGGTCGGAAGTCGTTTTCACCTGAGGAAACTGCCGGCGAACGCGATCTAACGACTTGGCATTGAGATCGCAGCACCAGCGCAAGTCAACCTCCGGGAGGGCCGCCAGCGTGCGCACCCAATTGCTGCCCCAGTTTCCCGCGCCGACAATCCCTATTCCCGTCATAGTATCCCTTCTTACCGGTGGAGCAGACATTCTCGTCTGCTTTCTTTTTGAGCAGACACAAATGTCTGCTCCACCTAATACCTAAGCTGCTGCCGGCAGCGGCATCGCTTCATCCAGATCCACGCACCTTAGATGTCCCGGCTTCATCTCACCGTAACGAAGGCCGCTCTCCGGGCAGACCATGACGCCTTGCGAGTCGGGTTTGCCGAGTCGCCGGCCATGCCGGCTAACCCAACCTACTTGGCGAGCGGGCACGCCCATCATGAGCGCGTAGTCCGGAACATCTTTGGTGACCACGGCCCCAGCAGCAATAAAGGCATATTGCCCAATAACGGACCCACACACGATCGTGGCGTTGGCGCCGATGGACGCGCCCCGGCGAACCCGGGTCTTTTCATAGAGATGCCGGCGAACGACTTGGCTGCGCGGCGTCGAAATGTTGGTGAACACACACGAAGGGCCTAGAAAAACGTCGTCTTCGATCTCGCAGCCGCCGTAGAGGGAGACGTTATTTTGGATTTTGACGTTGCTGCCTATCGTCGCTTCACTGGCCACGTGAACGTTTTGGCCCAGGATGCACCGTTTGCCGATCTTGACGTGAGGCATGATATGGGAAAAGTGCCAAATCTTGGTTCCTTCCCCAATTTCACAGGGCATATCTACGTATGAGGAGGGATGGACAAAAAAACTCCCTTCCATGGTGCACCTCGCATTTGAGTTTCATATGAAAAGTAGCCCGCCATGCCGTGGCGGACTCCGCCGCGGAGCGGCGGGCTACTTTTATTCGAGGTGTGGCGGCAAGAAATGGTGCAAAGCTCCAAGGTTCGTGTAAATACCTTCGTCGCGGCGAATGAGCAATCCGAATTGGCAAAGTGCCCGTCGCTCCGCGGCGGAATTCGCCGCATAGCGGCGGCGCACTCTATAAATAGCGCGCAAGCATGGCTAAAAGCCGCGTCTTCTATCTTGACGGCACTATGCGAAGGAAGCACATTGGCATTACGGAACACATGTTTATTGCAAGCGAACAGGCTGATACAGTCCCTAAAGCCGTTCTGCCTGGCATAGGTAGGTTGCCGTCCCGCCTAAGTCGGGGTAGCTAGGGAATTTTTGCTGGCGACATAAGTACATACTGGGGTACGATAGTAAAGACAAAAGTCTTTTGACTGAGCGCTCCGAGGCAGGGCTACTCAGTTCACTTCGTGATAGGGGGTTTGGACGATGACAGCAGTCCGCCGTCTCACGGCCGTTGGCGCGTTTCTGGCGCTGGGCGTCGTAATCACTTGCACACACGTCTGGGGTGACCCGACTCGTTCGCGTGACTTCCCCAAAAGTTCCACCGTGGATGACAAATTAGGGTCGCGCCTGGGAGGCGGCGATTTGCCGGAGAGCTTGGCTGTGTCCAAGTTCGCCGACCATGCGGTGGTCCGGTACACCGACAGCAAAGGCGATACCTATGTCGCGCTCCAGGTCAAACCCGAGCTTCCCGCAGCAGAGGCACGGCCGCGCGACTATTTGATCGCGGTCTCCACAACGGCTACCCAAGCCGGCCGGCCACTCGCAATGGCCAACGAGATCGCGGCCAAGATCGTCGCAGCTTGTGCGCCGGACGATCGCGTCGCCATCTGGACCATTAATATCGACGCCAAAAACTTATCCAAAGGGTTCCAAGATCCCAAGCAATCCGCCAAAAGTCTCAAAGCTCTGGCGGAAGAATATGGCTCGGGCGCTACCGATTTGGTTAAAACTTTATCCAAAGCCGCATCAAGCTTTGAAGATAAAGCCGGACGGCAGCAAGTTCTTGTTTATCTGGGCAGCGGCGCCAGCACCATCGACGAAAACCAGGCCGGCGCCCGCAGCAAGCTCTGCAACGACCTCGTGCAGCGCGAGATCGCTTTCTACCCCATCCCCTTGGGTAGCCGGCTCGATCCGAAGAATATCCACACGCTTGCCAGCGGCACAGGCGGCGCTCCCATTCGCATGCAGTCGGGCATGAGCTTTGAATCGGTGGTTACGGAATTGCATCGCGCCGTATCAATTCCTGTTCTTTATCCGACTAAGATTGAACTGCCTGCCTCGGTTCAAGAATATTATCCCACCAAGCTGCCTCCGCTTCGAACGGACACTTCCACGTTGCTGGTGGTGCGCACCCAGAAGGGCGAAGAACTCAGCTATCAAATTAAGGGCAATCTCGGCGGCAAAAATTATGCCTACGCCAAAAAGGAAACCCTTCCCGAATCCGAAAAAGACAATTTCTTCCTGACTGAGATCGTCTCGCAGTGGCGCGGCGAAAAAGACGCCCCCGCCATGTTGGCCGCCGAGCGCGTCTTGGATCGCAGCTACGAGCAACATCAACTCGCTCGCCTGGAATTAGTGGCTCAAGCCGATGAGGCGCTTAACCAAAACAATCTCGACGCCGCTCAGAAGCTCTTCAAGCAGGCCGAACTCTTCGACCCCGAAGACCAGGAAGCCAAGGCGGGAGCCAAGCTCGTCGACATTCTCAAAGCCAAAAAGCTTACTAAGGAAGATTTGATCAAGCAGATGACGCCCAAGGGCGAGGATCAAGTCACGGTTATCAAGCAGACCGAAGCCGGCGCCAAAGACAAAAATGCCGGCAACGGCGATGTGTTCCAAATGAAGCCGCGGTCCGCCGGCATGCCGGCCGCTAAACTGTTCCACGGAACCCGCCAGGATTTGCTCGTGATGGCCATCAAGCAGGACGAGCCTCGCCGAGATCCCAATGCTCCGGCCGATCCGCTCGAAGACGTCAAGCGGCGTCAGTTGGCCGAGGATCAACGCGTCAAGGCGGTGGTGGACGATTCGATTCGCCGCGCCAACGGCACCCTGCCTTCGGATCCCGATCTCTCTCACGAATCCCTCAAACGCACGCTCGATGGCATTCGGAATAACCCCGACCTGTCCGACCGGGCGCGGCAGGAATATGAGGATCGCATCACCAAGGCGTTGCGCTACGTCGATACCCAGGGCGTCATTGTCAAGCGCCAGCAGGCTGAACGAGCGCAGGCCCTAGCGCAGTTGACCAGCCGCCGTGCTATTGAAGAAGCGGCCACGGTCTTGCAGGAACGGATTCGCGAACGCCTGGCTGCCTTCCATTTTTTGATGAACCAGGGCCGTGAACTGGAAGCCAACAAGGCCGTCCAGCTCCTTCGCGAAGACCTGGCCAATCAAGGACAAAGGCCGCCGGTCGCGGTTACCGCCGCGTATCGCACCAGCCTGATCGCCTATAACCTTCGCGAAGTCCGCGACATCGAACGCCGAAGCCAGGAACGTTGGCTGGCGACTCTTCTGGAAGTGGAACGTTCCCATGTACCGTTCCCCGATGAACCGCCGGTCGAATTCCCGCCCGCGGCAACCTGGAGAGCTATTACGGCTCTGCGCAAAGAGAAATACGAAAACAGCGGCTTCACTACCGAAACCCCGAAGCGCATGCTCGAAATGCGCGACACCCTCAATCGCGTTATCAAGTTTGAAGGGCTGAATGATCCCAAAGCGAGCTTGGGCGAGTTTCTCGAACAGTTGGCGGACCGTTATGAGCTGACTTTTGAGATTAATGAACCCGCCTTCAAAGCTGACGGCGGCGTTCCTGATCCCGCGGCAGCGCCGATTGCAGAGAAACCCTTGCCGCGCATGCCGAAAGTGACGCTTTCCACCTTGCTCCGCAAGGTTCTGTCCCGGCTGCCTACTCAAAGCGGGGCCACCTATATCATCCGGCGCGACGTCATCGAAATTACGACCAATGCGTTTGCGGCGGCCGAGAAATCCGTTCGCGTCTATCCGGTGGCGGACTTGGTTATTCCAATTCCTAATTCGTTCAACCAACAAAGCGTCCAAAACCAAGCAACGATCTTTGGTTTCGGCGGCTCGTTTGGCCTGGCGGGTGCCGCGGCTACGGTCGGCGGCTTGGCCGGCGGCCTCGGTGGCCTGGGAGGCGGCCTTGGCGGGGTTGGCCTGGCAGGCGGCCTCGTCGGCCTAGGCGGCGGCGGCTTGGGCGGCGGCCTCGGCGGGTTGGGCGGCGCGGGCCTCGGCGGTCTCGGCTTGGGCGGCGCGGGCCTCGGCGGCGTTGGTCTGGGCGGCCTAGGCGGCGCCGGATTGGGCGGTGTGGGCTTGGGCGGCGCTGGATTGGGCGGTGGTCTGGGCGGAGGCAACCTCGGCGCCTTAGGTGTTCAAGGCGGTGGCATTAACCTGGGCGTCGGTGGGGGCAACATCGGTTTGAGCGGCGGCGCTCTCGGTCAATTCGGCAACCTTGGTGGCCAATTTGGCATCCAAGGCGGCGATCAAAGCCGCGTTTTGATCCAGTTGATTCGCCAGGTTGTCGGCACGCCCAAGGATTGGCAACTCCTGTCACCCTTTGATAGGTCAGGCGTCCCGCGTTTCCCCGGCCAGGGACGAGGTGAAGAAGACGAGCCCGACGCCAATCCCGAAGGCAACAATCTAGGCTTCTATCCGCCTGCGATGGCCCTAGTCGTTAAGGGCACTTCTACCGAGCACACGCGGACTGCCGGCCGGCCGGTTAAGCCGATCGATGATAAGGGCGTCATGGCGCCGGGAGGCAACGATCGCGGAGATCGCCTGGTGATCCGTCCGAGAGATCCAGACAATCCGCGTACCAAGCTGACTAAGCCCGATGCCAAGGACGAGGCCAAGCTGGCCAAAAACGACAAGAGCCAACCCGGTGGCGAAAAACCGGCCTTGGAAACGCAGCTTAATCCCAAGGAGATCGATTGGAAGGACGCCCTTGTTAAAGGCGTCGATCAGCCGTGGAAGATTTTGGCAACCGCTGACTACCTCGTTGAAAACAGGAAATTCGACCATGCGGCCGAGTTTCTCAAGGCCAATCTCAAGCAGGGCATTCTGGTCGAACCGTATATCTTCGAAGCTCTGGCCATTGCCTTGAAGGAAACGGGAGCCTCAAAGGAGGAAATCGAGCGGGCCGAGTTGTCGGCAATCGATTTGCAACCTCTTGACGCCACGGGTTATCTCAAGGCTTCGCAAGCCATGGCGGAATCCAAGCGATTCGATCATGCCTTGGCGTTCTGCCACCGTGCGTCGTCGCTGGAACCCAACATGCCTCAGGCTTATGCGGATGCCCTGGATTTTGCTGAGGCGGCCAAAGATGCCAACGGCATGGCATGGGCTGCGCAGCACCTGCTCTTGCGCGATTGGCCGTTGGATAATCAGGATCTTCACAGCAAGGCCAAGGCCAAGCTGGATAATCTGGCCAAGTCTTTGACGGCCGAGCGGCGCAACGCCGAGGCCGACCGACTTATGGCCACCGCCTCGCAATCGCGGGAACGCGATCTGGTCATCAAAGCCAGTTGGGGCGGGAATGCCGACTGCGATTTGAAGGTCAAGGAGGCTTCGGGCAGCACGTGCTCGTGCATTAACCGTCAAACGGTCGGCGGCGGCATTCTAATCGGCGACAATCTGACGGAGACCAATAGCGAGACCTATGTGGCCGCCCAGGCCTTCACCGGAGAATACGAGATTTCCGTCGATCGCGTCTGGGGACAACCGGTGGGCGACAAGGTGCAGATCCAGATCGTGCAATACCAGGGCACGCCGCGCGAACGGACTCGGGTGGAGACGATCAACTTGAAGGACAAAAAACCCATCCAGTTCTTCCTGGATGAGGGTCGGCGGACAAGCTTGGCTCAAGTGCCGGTGCAGACCACTCGAACTCCCGCGAGTAGTCCCGTTAAGATGTCTTCAACGGCAGACATCTTCCGGAAACTGCGCAACTTGGCTGAGCCGAACTTCGGTGGGGGCGCCATGGGGGGCGGAGTGAACGGGCCCGGTCAGTCTACCGGCAATCAAGACCAAGCTCCGCCGGATTCCACTGTCGCCGGCAATGGCAGCGGTTCGTTCGCGGGCCAAAACCGAGTAAACTCATTCGTCAGCAACGGCGCCGATCTCTCGGCTCAGGCCGTGATCTCGGGCGACCGGCGTTACGTGCGACTGTCGCTGTCGCCGGCGTTTAATACCGTAGGCCGAGTTCTCAATACGCCAGTCGTGAGCAACCCGCTCATTCCTGGCGGCCCCCAGCAGCCATGAGCGGCCGCTGGGAATAAGATGTCGCGTGAATCTTGGGATAAGCCCGCGGATTGGTTCTGCGGGCTTATCCCGTTTGTCCAGGGACGGCGAAACCGGTTTGAGTCCGCCATGCCCATTCGCATCATCATCACTACAACGGGAAACAAACCTCGGATACTCCGCCTTGATCCCGGCGATACGCTTGTCGGCCGCCATGAGGATTGCCGTTTGCGCATCCCTTCGGCGGAAGTGAGTCGCCGCCATTGCCTCTTGCGTGTCAAAAACGATCGGCTCATTGTCCTCGACCTGGATAGCGCCAATGGGACGTTGCTTAACGGCCACTTTATTGAGGGCAAAGAAGAGGCCGTGTCCGGCGACGAGATTCAAGTCGGGCCCATCACGATGGTCGTCGATTACAAAGCTTCGCAAGCGGCCAAGGCAACCCGGATCGATGCGCCCGAGCGCAGCACGCCCCTGGAACCCAAGGGGAAAACTTCCGTCAGCGGCAACCAACCGACCGAGCCGCACAAACGCGGCGGTCGCCGCGAATCGGAGGACCTATTTATTGCGGATTTGGTGGAGGAAGAGGAAGGGCTCGTGCCGGCGGACAGCGATGTCATCGTGGAAGGCGTCGAATTGGTGGACGACCGTGCCGACCCGGTTCGCCTTCCCAGAAAAGCCAACCTCCGCGATCTTCTCCATGGGCTGCAAGACGACTCCCATCCGCCGCCGCTGAAATGAGCTTTCCCGTCTCTCAGTCGTTTTCCTTCGTGTACTGAACCGCTCGCGCCCCGATGCGGGCCATGAAGCGCATCTTCTGCTCCATGGTCAACCCATCCGCGTAGCGCTTGTGCACCGCGTCGATCCAGCGAACCGGTCTTTTGCCGTAATCGACCACCAGGCGCGTCAGCACCGGCCCTTTCTGGGCCAGCGCGCCGTTGATCGAGGCATCCAGATCCTCGCCCGGCCCGATCTCTTGGTAGTTTATGCCCCAGCCTTTGGCCAGTGCCGCATAATCCAGACGAGATAGGATCGTGGCCGTCGTTCGCAAATAGGCTGATTTCTGAAGCGATTGCATGTAGTGGTACGCTTGGTCGTCGAGAACGAAGAACTTGACGGGAAGGCATTCCCGTGCCGCCGTGGACAGTTCCATGGCGGACATCAAGAAACATCCGTCGCCCGTGATCGTAACGACTTGGCGGCCCGGATGAACGCGTTGCGCGCCCAAGGAAGCGCTGAGCGACCAACCCATGGATTGATTGTTCGTGGGATTAAAAACCGTTCGCGGCTGCGGGGCGGGAAAAGCTTCCGCAGCCCAATGCTCCGACTGAGTCACATCAACGAAGCAGAGCGCGTCCGGTTGCAGGCAACGGCGCAAAGCCAAAATGAAGAGCATCGGGTCGTTGCCGCACCCGGGATACTTTTGGCAGTTTTTCTTATACTCTTCTTTTTTCAGTCCGGCGATGCGGGCAGTCAACTTGGCATTGCAGGGCCGAGCCAGTTGTTCGCGCGATTCCTGCAAGTGTCCCAGAAACAGGCCGGCGTCAGCATGGACGCACACGTCCGTCTTAACGATACGGCCCAAATTGTCGGCGTTGGCATCGACGTGAATAACGTGGCGATGTTTCGGAATCGAGTAGTAGCCGGTAGACACTTCACTGAAACGCACGCCTACCGCCAGCACTAAATCAACATCCTTGAAGACGGCCTCAGCCGTCCGCGTCGCTTGCGGACCGTAACCCCAGCCAACCGCCAGGGGATGGCAATCCGGAATTGAGCCCTTGCCCGAGACACTCGTCGCCACCGGCGCCTGGAGCAACTCCGCCCCTTCGGCCAGGGCTGGTGAGTAATTCATGCACCCCAGCCCGGCGTAAATGCCGACACGCAAATTGCGATTGGCCAACAATTCCGTGGCCCGGGCCACGGCTTGTTCGTCAAAGGGCAGGGGCGGGCTCAAAGGAGGCGGCGAATTAAAATGGTGGGTCGCGATGAAAAGAGGGTACGGAATCACGACCGCCACGGGGCCCGGCTCTCCCGACTCGCTCAAGGCGAACGCCTGGCGTACCGCGGCGGGAATCTCCGAAACGTTTTGCACCGGGTAAACCGCCTTGGTCACCTGCTGGAGCAAGACCACCGGCGGCAACTGATGAACCTGGAATGGATGTGCTTTGGGCCCGTGATCCACGTCGCACACCAGACACACTAAAGGCACACTATCGAGCAGGGCCTCGGAGATCCCCGTCAGAGAGTTTGTCATTCCCGGACCGGGCACGACGCAGACGACGCCGGGTTTGCCCTTGCTCCGCGCATAGCCGTCCGCCATGGCGGCAGCGGAAAATTCATGGGTGACGAGCAGATAATCGAGACCTTTAGTCTTGAAGCAATCCCAGAGTTCGTTGGACTGGGCGCCGGGAATCCCAAACACGCATTCGGCGCCTTCAACGAGCAGCGCCTCCACTAGGGCTTGAGCGCCCGTCATTTTCCCGGAAATCGTGCCTTCGTCCGCGCGGTGTCGAAGAAATCGGGCCGATGCGGGTAAAGACGCGCCCGGCAGCGCGGCGAGGCAGCCAACAGCCGCGGATTTCAGAACGTCGCGCCGGCTAGGCGAAGGGCTCATGATACCTCGGTCCCGATAAAGGCGGGGCGGGAGATCGATGCACGGAGGGCGCGGGCCGATAAATCTTATCGGCCCGCGCCCTGTGCCCCTTCAATGAGCCGATGAACGAAAGCTCTTAACTTCGGTTCAAGGGAGTGAAGTTTGCGGGTTGCGGTGATAAGGTGTTTTTTCGGCAGCTTTTTGATTTAGGCGATCGGAAAAACAAACCACCACGAAAGCCGCGCAAAACGCGAAAAGTGACTCCGTTCGACATGCAGAAATACAAAAAGCCCCGGTGCCCCGTTAGGGGCCTTTGATAACAATGGCGTTGATTCCTAACTCAGCGATAAATCGCTGAGCCATTATCGAAGGCCCCTACCGGGGCAAATGAGACTCGGCACCGGGGACAGCAGAATACGCAGAAAACCTCGGCATCGGGGCAGGAGATAACGTTCGCCCCAAACCGAAGGCTCCCTGCCAATCTGCTCTTCTACGGCCCCTTAGCTCCTCGTGACAATAGCCCAGCGATTTATCGCTCGAATGTGCTATTATCAGATGCCCCCTTCCGGAGCGAAAGACACCCGTTAGGCATTGATCTCTTTGGCCAAGTTGCCGATAGTACACACGGTGCGCCGGTCTTACTACGTTAGCGCAGAACGGGCAACCCATCTTAATTTCCTATTGAGGCCGGAGTTATGGAGAGGGACCAAGAGAATACGAATCGCGTTAACGGGAACGCCGCTCCCTCCGCGCCTCGCGCTACGGGTCAACCCCTGCTAATCAAAGCCGGATTACCCGCCTTTTTGCTCATAGTCGTTATCGCGACGGGGCTCCTAATGGGCTGCTGGTTGCGTCCTCAGGATAAGACAAAGAAAGATGAAGAATCAACCGGCCCGTTCACCGGCGACCTGTTCCAAGGCTGGCCCAAACCCGATGTGGCCATTGTTTTGTCCGGCCAGCGCCATGGTTACATTCTGCCTTGCGGCTGCTCGCGCCCGCAGGTGGGCGGGTTGGAGAGGCTCTACAACTTTGTTCAAACTCTCAAAGCGCACGACTGGCCCGTGGCGGGCTTCGACCTCGGGGACATCCCCCAGCAGCAGGGGCCCCTAGGCTTGCCGAACGTTCAAGGCGCGCTCAAGTATGTCGTCTCCATGAAGGCCTACGAGCGCATCGGATTTGGCGCCGTCAGCTTTGGCGAGTATGAAGCGGCCCTTCCCCTAAACAATGCCATCGACCGCCTGGTTACCGATCCGGAAAGTCCCTCGCTGCCAATCTTGGCCTATAACCTCAAGAATAAGGATAAGTTCCTGGACCGCATCAAGTCCTGGGAGATAGTCGAACCGAAAGGCAGCGCCCTTAAGGTCGGCGTGCTGGGGGCTATCGGAACCGCCGATAAGGACGGCATCGATCAGATTATCAAGCAGAAAGATCCGAGCCTCGAATTTGAACGCATGATTGCCACGCTTCCCAAGGCCGTCAATGAAATGGACGCGGCCAAGCCGGACGTGAAAATCTTACTCTATCAGGGTTCGGTCGAGCATGCCGTCCTCCTGGCCGAGCACGCCGACATGCCGAAATTCGACATTATTCTCTGCTTGGGAGCGGACGAACCGCCGAGCCGGCCGGAAAAAATCGTCGGCAAAACGCAAATTGTTACGGTCGGCCACAAAGGAAAATACGTTGGCGTCGTCGGCGTCTACAAAACGCAGGACGCGAATAAGCCGTTCGAGCTCCGTTACCAACTCGTCAAGCTAGGCGAGGAATACTTGACGCCTGAAGGCAAAGAAAAGCAAAACCCGGTTCTCACGTTGATGGAGCAATACACGAAAACCCTAAAGGACGAAGACAAGCTTAGCCAGTATCCTCACAATCGCAAACATGCCACGCAAACCGATCCGAAGCTGAAGAGTGCTGTCTACGTGGGCTCCGACAAATGCAAGGGCTGCCACAAGGAGTCCTTCGAGGTCTGGAAAAAGTCGGGCCATGCCCATGCTTATGAGACACTGGTAGACGCCAAAAGGCCTTCCCTGAGGCAATTCGACGGCGAATGCCTGGTCTGCCACACGATCGGCTTCGATCAGAAAAGCGGCTGGCTCGACAAAGGCAAACCTAAATTCTTAGCCGGCGTGGGCTGCGAAAGCTGCCATGGTCCGGGCAGCCTACATGTCGAGGATCCCGACGACGTCAATAACCTCGGCATCAACGACGCCATCAACCCCTTCAAGCTCCGTAAAGGAGAAACGGAAGCCCAGCGCGTCAATCGACGTATCACGTCGTGTGTGAAGTGTCATGACGACGAAAATGACGTGAACTGGGGACCGGGCGTGGACAAGTGGGAAAAAATCGCCCACAGCGATCCCAAGCACAAGAAGAAGGCAAAATAAGGACCTTCTATCAGGAGCCTCGCCTTGAAATGGGCTGTACGAGGCATTCCATTCGCGCCTGGAATTGCCGGTTCAACAGGACCGGTCGAAAGGCTTAGAACAACTCGAGCGGCTTGAATTCCTGGCCAAGCACTTCCTTGCTGTCTACGCCCAGCCACTTATCAAGGACCGTGGCGTAGACTTGGCGGAAATCGGTGTGGTGTTTTAGATTGTCCTGATCCAAGTCCGTAAGGCTGGGATGTTTCCCGATAACCCCGGCTTTGACTTTTCCGCCGACCAATAACATGGGCGCAGCCGCGCCGTGATCGGTTCCCTTGCTGCCGTTTTCATGAGCCCGCCGGCCAAACTCCGAAAAGGTCATCATGAGAACCCGGTCTTTATGGCCGCGGCCTTCCATGTCCTTATAAAAGGCGGTTATAGCGCCCGAAAGCTGCGACAACAAGTTGGCATGGTTATTGAGCTGGTTGGCGTGCGTGTCGAAATTCTCCAGCGACACATAAAAGATGCGCGCGCCCACTTCGGCGTCAATCAGTTGGGCGGCCAGCTTCAGGCGGTTGGCCAGCGGCGTATTGGGATAAGTTGACTTCGGCTGGTAATTCTTGCCGATATTCATCAAGCGTTCGCTGGAAGCATAGGTGTTCGAGGCCGTGCGCTGCACGAAATCGAGCAAGCTGGGCTTGTCCGACTGGGTCTTGACGACGCCCTCAATGATTTCCTTCTGGGCGCGCTTGTCGGCCCCGCTGGAGGCCGTCATCTTGAGCCGAAAATCTTCCAGCGACGTGATGGAAGGCGCGCGGACCGGTGAGCCGGCTAGCGCCAGCGGCGCAATTTCATTGTTCTCCGCCAGGTGATAGGTTCCTGCGGCAGGCAGTTTCTTGAGCGCCTTGCCGATCCAGCCCTCCAGCAATTGCTTTTCCGTGCTGGCCGCTTGCCAGATGTCCATTGATCGAAAATGCGATTGATTGGGATTGGGGTAGCCGACGCCTTGAACCACGCTTAAAGCGTGGTCTTCCAGCAGTTTTGCCAACCCGTCCATGGACGGGTGCAAGCCGATTTCATCATTTAGCTTCTTTATTTGATCGGTCGGCAGGCGCAGAGTGGTGCGCAGCTTCGCGTATTCGGGATCCTTGAACGGCACAACGGTATTGAGCCCGTCGTTGCCGCCGGTCAACTGCACGACGACCAGGATGGTATCTTTGGCCCCGGACTTCTCCGGAGTCGGCGCCGCCGACGCCGTCCGACTGACAAACTTCGGCACCGAAAGGCCCAGCGCTACCAAGCTCGACGATTTCAGGAAGCTGCGGCGGGTGGTAAACATTGGAATTGTCCTTTGTCAGTAGTCAGAAGTCAGTAGTCAGTAGTCAGTAGTCAGTAGTCAGTAGTCAGTAGTCAGTAGTCAGTAGTCAGTAGTCAGTAGTCAGTAGTCAGTAGTCAGTAGTCAGTAGTCAGTAGTCAGTAGTCAGTAGTCAG
>JBJMQT010000069.1:0-23305 GCA_045802525.1 Gemmataceae bacterium | reverse complement strand
CGTCGAACTGGAAGAACGGTTGGCGCCGAGGCAACGGTCGCGGCCTGTCACGCCTTGTCCGCACCGCGTGAGCTGGGTTGAACCGGAACTCTTTTGCCGTGTGCAAAGCCAGGGCTGGACCAGTCACGGCCGGCTGCGCCATGCCGTCTTCCGAGGTCTACTGGAATGATCAACCACTAAACCGATTGCTTTTGGCTTAAATGTCATTCGGACTAAGAAATCGCCTCTTGCGTTCCGAGGGACCCTTTTGAGAAGAAAAAGCCTCCAAAAACATGGCACTTTTGACCCGTTGTGTTAACTGCTCTGTTTTTAGTTCGAGTCCTATTCGGGGACCTACTCAATCTATGCGAACTGGGCCGTTTTCGAGTTAACACTCTGCTCGCGCCCTTTCTTTGCGTTTTTCGCAAGGAAAGACGAATATTCCTCCGACGCAGAGAGTGGTTTTAGATTATGGCTGAGCGGCTTAGGGGCATTTCTTGCCAAAACTCTCTGGAGCTCTCTGATTGAGTTAACAGACTGGCAGGAGCAGAGCGTCTGAAACAATGGCCTATGCCGATTTAGAAATGCCGTGACAGCTGATCCTTACCTATTCTCAGGGGTATACTGGGGTTCGCGTTCATCCCGTTGATTAATTACTTGAATTCATTAGCCGTGCTGTCATCAATTTGGACAATCGTGGAGGTAATGGAATAGAGGCATAAGCAAAATGGCGAGCCAGATGCATTGGCGCCCCGAGAAGGACGCTGAGATTTTTGATCGCCGACGTTCTCGCATGCGCAGTTGGACACGTTAGGTCATCAATGCACAGTCAATCCGAGAATACCGCCGATTTGCTTAAGCGGGCGCGCGCCGGAGAAACGACCGCGCTGAACGGTATTTTTGGACTCTATCAAGATCGTCTTCGTCGAATGGTCGATATGCGCATGGATCGTCGGCTCCAGGGGCGTATTGATGCGGCCGATGTAATTCAGGAGGCCTTCCTGGAAGTCGCCCAGCGATTGGAAAACTATCTCCAGGATCCCAAGCTGCCATTGCTTCTGTGGCTTCGTCTAATAGTAGGCGAACGCCTCATGAAGCTGCACCGGCATCATCTCGGCGCTCAGATGCGCGATGCCGGCTTGGAAGTATCCTTGTATCGCGAAGCCTTACCTGCCGCCTCGTCCGCTGCGCTTGCGGCCCACTTGCTGGGCAAGTACACTTCACCCACTCGGGCAGCAGTCCGGGCCGAGCGAATGTTGCGGGTCCAGGAAGCATTGAACACGCTGAACCCGATCGACCGCGAAATTCTTTCACTGCGCCATTTCGAGCAGCTAACTCGTGCAGAGGCCGCGCAGTCTCTAGGCATCGAAGAGGCCGCTGCCGCCAAACGCTATGTCCGCGCTTTAAAACGCCTCAAAGATGTCCTCGCAGGCATGCCGGGCGGGTTAGAGGGATTATGACCCCGAGGGGCAGGTTGCGTGTAGTAGACGTTCCTGTCCGCCCTGGAACGCCTTCCCCCGCGATCTTATAGGCCAAAGGATGAATTATTATGCCCGCTAATGAATCGCATGATTATGACTTGATCGACCGTCTGGCTGACGAGTTTGCGGCTCGTCTTCGTCGAGGGGAAAGACCGTCGCTGCAGGAATACGTCGATCGTTACCCGAATTTAGGGGACGAAATCCGTGAGTTGCTGCCCGCGATGGTTCAGCTCGAGCAAGCCCAGGAAGAATTCGGAGACCAAGCCGAGGCGACGGCCACAGCCGTCAAGCAGCAGCCGCTTCGCCAACTGGGCGATTTCCACATCCTCCGCGAGATCGGCCACGGTGGCATGGGAGCCGTATACGAGGCGGAACAGGTTTCACTGGGTCGCCGCGTGGCTCTCAAGGTTGTCACACAAAAGACCCTAAACGACCCCAAGCAGAAACGCCGTTTCGAACGCGAAGCCAAGGCAGCTGCCAAGCTGCACCATACCAACATCGTTCCGGTGTTCGGTTTCGGTGAGCATGAGGGCACCCCGTATTACGTTATGCAATTCATTCAGGGTACCGGGCTGGACGAGGTCATTAACGAAGTACGCAATATGCGAGCGTCCGGCCCCAGCCAGCTTTCGCACACGGAAATAGCCGACAAACTAGAGCCGCGCTCCGATAACTCGGCCACCCATATGGCCAGATCCTTGATGACCGGTTATTTCAAGCCGGTGAGCGAGTCGATTACTCAATCTTTTTCCCACTCGGCGCAGGCAGCAGCTCCTGTAGCTGAGTCAACCGATCACTTTTCAGACACAATGGCCGGCTCGTCGTCCTCCGTCGTTCTTAGTGGCATGGCGGCGACAGGAAGCCGTTTGTCCAAAAAACTGACATATTTCCAAAGCGTTGCCCGCATTGGAGTGCAAGTTGCTGATGCACTCGAATATGCACACCAACAGGGCATCCTGCATCGCGACATTAAACCGTCCAATCTCCTGCTTGACGTCCGCGGCTCTACTTGGGTAACGGATTTCGGCCTGGCCAAGCTCGATGATCAACAAAACCTCACGCACACCGGCGATATTCTGGGCACCTTGCGTTACATGCCTCCGGAAGCCTTCGAGGGCCGCACCGATGCGCGCTCCGACGTTTATTCACTCGGGCTGACACTCTATGAAATGCTCACGTTCCGTCCCGCCTTCGGTGAGAAGGAACGCGCTCAACTCGTTAAGCAAGTGACCACCGACGAAGCGCCTCGTCTGCATCACATCAACCCCTCCATCCCACGCGACTTGGTCACGATCATTCACAAAGCAGTCGAGCGTGACCCAAGCCATCGGTATGCGACGGCTGCGGAGCTGGCCGCCGATTTGCAGCGCTTTCTCGACGATGAGCCAATCAAGGCGCGGCGGTTGAGCGTGAGTGAAAAGACGCGGCGTTGGTGTCGCCGCAATCCTGTTGTTGCCGGGCTTAGCGCCACCTTGGCTTTGCTACTCATAGGCGCCACCGCAGCCTCGGTTATGGCCGCCGCTCATTTCGACCAGCTTGCCAAAGAAAACTCGGAAACGGCGGACAACGAGCGCCAAGCTCGCCTGGAGGAGAAAGACGCGAAGGAACGCGAGGCGGGCTTGCGATCCGAAGCTGAAAGTGCTCTCAAGGAAGCCGAGAAGCAGCGCGAACGGGCGGAGACCAACTTCGATAAGGCTCGCGCGGCGGTGGACGACTACCTCACGAAGGTAAGCGAGAGCCAACTCCTGCAGGTGCCGGGCTTGCAGCCTTTGCGCCGTGAGTTGCTTCTGTCGGCCTTGGCCTTTTACCAGGATTTTATCAAAGACCGCGGCGACGATCCCAAGATCCGTGCTGGGCTGGCCTCGGCCTATTTACGCGTGGGCAAGATTCGAGGAGAATTGGAGGATTTCAGTGAGCAAAAGGTCGCGTTGGCAGAAGCGCTCAAGCTCTATAAGCACCTGGCCGAGGCAAGTCCCGATGAAGCGGATTGGCAACACGGTCAGGCTGATTGCCATTTTCGACTTGGCGAATACCCTCAAGCAATCACAATCTGGAAAAAGCTAGTAAAGCCCGAGCGACCCTCCTTTCAGCGGGAGCTGGCGGAGGCTTACAACTCGCAGGCGATTGGCCATGCTAACAAAGGCAAATTCGACCTCGCACTGGAGGACCACCAGCAAGGCTTAGTCATCCGCGAAATGCTGGTCCGCCTCAATCCCGACGATCCCGAGGCACGACGAGACCTGGGTGCGACTTTGAATAATCTGGGTGTCCTTTTATCGAATCGACAACGAACGGCCGAGGCGCTTGCGATGTACCTTCGAGCCGTTGAACACGCGGAAGCGGCATACAAGCGCCCGCATCCGGGAACGATTTACGGCCGTTTCCTGGCCATCAGTTCTCGGAATGTCGGCTATATGTACGACAAGTTGGGAGAGAAGGGAAGGTCGGTCGAATGGTTTGAAAAGGCCTTGGTCATTTGGAAACGATTGGCGGGTGAGAATCCCGCCGTTCCTTCATTTCAGAGTTCGTTGCTCAGCGACTACATGAACCTGGGGCGCGTCTACCGTGATATCGGCAAAGAAGAAGAAGCCGCTCGGACCAACCGGCTGGTTCGCGCGATCGTCGAGCGGCTACCGCAAGAAGGGCCGGATAATCTTTACAATTTGGCCTGCATTCGGGCGCAATGCGCCGAGGCGCCCGACCGGGCTCAGCTGACAGACGAAGAGCGGGCCGAAAAACGCGAGCACGCTGACTTGGCTATGGAAGCGCTGCGAAAGTCTCTGACCGCTGGTTACAAAGACTTGAAACATCTAAAAGCCGATAACGATTTGCAGGTTTTAAGGGATCGAGCCGACTTCAAGGAATTAGTCGCCAACCTGGAAGCAACCCTAGAGTTCGAAGAGCGCGCGAAAAAGGCTGACGCCGTTGCCGCGGCTGGAAAGACGCCGGCTGAGAAACTGAAAGCCACTCAAGAAGCCCTAGCATTGCGGGAAAAGCTGACGGCTGGGGACCCAAAAAACCAACACTTACGCGCCGACCATGCGGCCAGCTTGCACGCCATTGGACTCATCCAACTCGATCTCGGAAAAACGGAAGAGGCGGCCCAGTCACTGGCACGATCAATGGCCTTGCGCCAACAACTCGCCAAGGAAGATACTAAGAACAGTCACTTCAAGGCTGACCTAGGCGCCAGCTACCTTGGCCAAGGTGATATGCATTGGAAGGCCGGCCGGTTGGCCGAAGGATCGCGGTCTTGGCAACAAGGGGTCGATTTGCTCGAAATAGCCATGCAATCTGAACCGGCAAACTTAGCGTTGAAGAGCCAACGCCAAGAGGCAGGGCTAGCGGTTGGGAATTCTTACGCTCGTTTTTTTATGTGGCAGGAGGCTGCGGATTACTATCGCAAGGTCTGCCAACAAAGTGGCAATAAGGCAGATCAAATGCTCGCGCCCGATACCTCCTTCGAGGTGGCGGCGCGCTATGCCCAGGTCTTAGTGGTTGCCGGGGATCGCGAGGGCTACCTAGGTCTTTGTGGTCAACTTTTGAAGCGTTATGAAGCAAAGCCCAACCAGAGTGATGGCTTCTGGTTGGCCTTTGCTTGTAGCCAGAGTCTGGGATCAGAATTGGACCCGGTCCGTCTTGGCAAACTATTCGAGAAACAGGCCGAATTGGCGCCGGATCAGCTTTGGCTGCAGATTTATATAAGGAATGCTTATTTGCGCGCGGATCGGTTAGAAGATGCGATTAGAGGCACCGCCCAGATTCCTGACGTGCGTCATGGTCGCTATGTGCTGGCCATGGCTCATCACCGGCTCGGCCACGCCGATCTGGCCCGCCACTGGTTAGGCGAAGGCGACAAAAGCCTTGAAAGCGCCTTCCAATGGCATTATTCCGGCTCAGAATTTGTCCCTCCGAAAGAATGGTGGCACTTCGCGGAGTTGTTGGCCTTTGCCCGCATGGCTCATGAATTAATAGATAGCACGCCTTTGGCGGATGACGCACGTGTCCATTTGCATCGGGCGGATTGCCATTTCAGACTGGACCAGAAAGACAAGGCCGATGCCGAATTTCGAGCGGCCGTTTCCGCTCAACCCAAGGATCCGTCCGTTTGGCAGACTCGCGCTAGACATTTTGCCAGACTCGGTTTGCACCACCGAGCCGAAGCCGACTTCGCCAAGGCAATTGAACTAAGCCCCAACGAAGGAGCAAATTGGATTGCCCGCGCCCGATATTTCATCGAGCAGGCCAAACTAAAGGAAGCCGACGCCGATTACAAAAAAGCGGCGTCGCTGACTCCCTACGATTTGAACAAGTTTGTTGAAGGCGGCTGGTGGGTCGCCGGGCCCTATCCGGAAGACCTTAAGCTGGAGTGTCCGCCCGAAAAAGAGGCTGACCCGGCAAAGCCCGTCGTGAGCATGAATGCAGCCCCCGCCCTGGCTTGGCGGCCGGTTTTGACGAAAGAAAACGGCAGGGTTGACCTACGGCGTGAATTTGATTCCGATCATATGTCTGCTTATGCCGTGACCTATATCTACTCACTCGATGATTGCACCGCACTTCTTTATTTCGGGGGCGACGATCTAGCTCGGCTGTGGGTCAACGGTAAGTTGGTCCATGAGACGACGGCATTTAACGATTACTCCGGTCTCGATCGCGTTCCCGTCACCCTCCGTGCCGGCCGCAACACTCTCTTGGCCAAGGTCAACAATATTTTAGGAGAACATAAGTTCACTTTGCTCGTCGATGACTGCTCTCTTGGACGCGTGCTCAAGTATGCGGAGCTTGGTCTCTGGAAAGAGGCCGCAGACGAATTAGCGAAGGGTTCGAAAAGTGGTTTTCCGAATTTCCAATCGTTGCGGTTTGCTTCCTTGCTTCTGGCCGCGGGAGACACGGAAGGTTACCGGCGCTATCGCAAACAACTTCTGGGACTGGCCGAAAGTCCGGTCGATCTTTATCCAGGGCTGGAAATCGCATTCGCCTGTAGTCTGCTGGCTGAACCGGGAATGGATATGACCCGATTGGTTGAGCTAGCCGGAAAATGGAAGGAGCCCGATCCAAAAAACCATTGGAATGACTTCTTTGGTGGAGTCACCCTCTATCGCGCCGGCCAATTCGAACAAGCAATTGCGTTAATGGAGGCCGAGGAGCCTCATGATCCAAAGACCTGGCCGGTCTTGGCTTTAGCTCACCACCATCTAGGCCACGCCGGCCAAGCGCGGAAGTACCTCGATAAGGCAGAGGGATGCTATAAGGTGGCCGCGAAAGACGTGCTTTCGCAGCCGATGCACCAGCCTCTTTTTAAGGCACGCTATTGGCACGACGGCTTATGGTTCGCAATGTTCTACCGCGAGGCCAAGACTCTGGTCGAAGGTAAAGTACCAGACGATTCCGCCTTGAAGAAAATTGAAGAGCGCGGTCGCGAGGAACTCCGACGCCGCGACAAGCTTACGGCTCCGTATGATCATGCCCTCATGGTTGATTTCGAACAGCCGCGTGCCTGGCTGGCCCGCGGCAAGCGTTATCTTGAACTCAAGCGCGACAAGGACGCCGAAAACGATTTCGTCAAAGCCGTGGAACTAAAGCCGGATGACATGGAAGTTTGGAAAGTGCGCGGCGGCATTTATTCTGAACTTGGGCGGCCCGCCAAAGCCGCAGACGATTTCGACCGCTACATCAACAGGTTGACTAGGGACGAGTTTTTCTTGGGGCCACGCAGCATTGCCCTTGGCGAGTTAAATAAGTGGCCAGAAGCTTATGAGAAGCTAATGGCACTTCGCCCCAACGATAAGCATTTGGTTGCCTGCCGAGGGAGGGACCGTCTGGTACACGCCCGGTGGAAGGAAGCGGCTCAAGATTATCAAAAGGTTATCCTAGATCGGCCCGTCACGGATGAATGGATGGATGCTGCGGCTGCTTTCCTCTTATCCGGCGATCAAACAGGTTATCAGGATCTCATTAAGAAGCTGGCTCTCAGAGTCGAAGAGGATAGCTCAAATATCTTTGGATGGTTTGTCCTTGCGCGGGCTGGCAGTTTGGGACCAAATCCTGGCATCGAACCGGCCTTGCTCATACAGGCCGGCAAAAGGGGATTAGGTAAGGATACCAGCTCGTGGACGCTCCATGCCCTCGGACTGGCCAATTTGCGAGCCGGAGCTTTGCAGGAGGCCAACAAGCTTTTCGAGGAATCCAATGCCAGCAGCAACTGGGACGAAAACGCCATGTCTTTGAACTGGCTCGGCTTGGCCCTGTCCCACAGCAGGGCGGGTCGGCCGGATGAAGCCCGCCACTGCCTCGACAAAGCAAGAACCATGGCTAAGCCCAATGACACCAAAGGCCCCCGTATATCTAAGGACTTCTATAGCCAGGACTGGGCCGAGTTTCAAATTCTCCTCCGGGAGGCGGAGGTGCTGATGGATGATAAGAAACCGTAAGTCGATTCGAGCCGGAAGAATAGTCGATCAACCCTACCGTGGCATTCTCGGTTTGCAAGTTTCACTGTATAGGTCGCTTAGACGGTGGGGCCGATACAGCAGGGTTTTCTCCGATAAGCTTCACGGGCTCGGCCTTTACTAATACGCCCGCCTGGAATGTTGCCGAATCCTCTCACGTTAACCATTTCTTTGCGGGAGGCGGGGTGTGGGTGCAGTGGTAAAAGGAAGACATTTTGGTCAAGGACAAGGAAACCGGCCAGTTTACCGATCGGCCGTCGCAGTTGATCGACCATCCCGATGAACAGACAGTCATTGATCGCATTAGGCAGTTGCGGGCCGAAGGCAATGGCCTTCGGAAAATCGCCAAGCAATTGGAAGAGGCAGGGATACGGTGCCGGGGGAAGCGCTGGCACGCTTCGACGATTGCTTCGATTCTTAAGAGGGGGGATAGATCCACTTCAAGTGAGCCAGGATTAGGAATCGAAGCTATTTCATTTCATCCTTTGCACTTTTGAGCAAGTGGTCACGTTCGCACTTAATCGGTAAAGGGCTCTGGCGCAATTAACCGTTGGTTGGGCTCATGAAGCTCCCGGCTCAGAGGGGGCGTAAACGTACACCCAGGCCCGTTTCCCGGAAGCAAGCATTGCGGTCACCCGGGAGGAGCACAAGATCAGGGCGCGGAAGTTTGACCCCGACCTCGTCGAGCAGATCCGGGAAATGAACCGCGACTTCATCAACTATATGCTGGGCTTGGGCATCGTCATCCGTCGGCCCGAGGCGGACAAAGAACTCGACCAAAACGTGGTGGCAGTGGAGGGCACCTACCGGGTTCGCCCCACCAAGGGCGACCACGTCCGGCTCTTCGTCCGCAAGTCGAACACCTACTACCCCCAAGCGCCGATCAACTTCGACTTCGACCGGGAGCGTTCCGCCTGGCAGTGCCCACGCGCATGGATCAACGCCGGGCCAAAGCCGCAAAACTACGAGATCATCGTCGCTCGGGTCAGCGATGATCTCGCCGTATCGCTGCGCCACTACGACACCGCCCATAAGGCCACCGGACACTGGATCGGCATCGAGATGGAATCCCCGCCCCCGGGCTTCGAGCGCCTTGCTTCCGTGAACGTGGTCCGCTCGACCAAGCCTCCGGCGAAATAGGCACCGAGCGTGCTGTAATCGGGATGAGCCTTGTAGCGGGCGATGTCCCCCCAAAGGACCCTGCCGTCCTCGCTGCGGCCGAAAAGGAATTGCGGTTCACCGAAATGACCAAGTGCAATGGCGGAAAAAGCAGTGCCCCGGCCATCGTGTCGGTCACGGCGCTCCGCGACGCGCTGGAGGCCAATGAACCTGTGCCTTGGATGAAACCGGACGAACTGGACCTGGAGTCCTTTGTGCGCTCCGCCCCGACGTTGAAGATCTGGATGACGCCCCGCTCCAAAGCCGCCAAAGCGCCCACCGGCACGGAGGCGGTTCAGGCCGAGTCAAAAGCCGCCAAAGCGCCCATTGCCGAAACCAAGCGGTCGCCTAAAGTGGAAAAAGCTGCTGCCGAGGCGTCGAAGTAAACACCTGTACACTGGCGGCATTTGAAGCGCCCATCAGTGGTGGCTTTTAAAGCGCCCGGTGACACGATTCGAACCTTGCTCGCTCTGACGTGTCCATCCGCGTGATGCAAATACCGTGCATACAAACTGACGAAGGCTCAATCCTTTACCCTGATGGAGGCGTCCGTAGATTCTCAGTGGAACGGTTTATTGCCGACGTTTGTCAAGGTGGTTGCTGCTTTGTCTGTGGTGCCAAGCCGGGTACAAAGCCATTCAACGACGAGCACGTGGTTCCCCAATGGCTTTTGCGGAAGCACGGTTTATATCGAGGCCAGGTTGGGTTGCCCAACGGCACAAGTATTAAATACTCGCAGTACACCATCCCGTGCTGTGAAGACTGCAATGGGATTCTCGGCCAAGAGATCGAGTCGCCGATAAGCAACGTATTAACCGGCGGATATGACAGTACGGTAGAGTTCGTGAAGGCGAACGGGCCTTGGATGCTCTTTTCGTGGATGGCTTTGCTGTTCATCAAGACGCACCTAAAAGACGGCAAACTGCGAATGCATCGTGATCGTCGCATGGCCAACACTACGATTGCCGACGGCAGTCGATGGAATTGGGAGACGATTCACGTCGTCCACAGCATCGCAACGGCCGCATACTCCAAGTGTGTGTTTGTTCCAAGTGTACTCGGGTCGACTCATGTTTTCCTCGTTCGTGACAAAGGCGATGGGGCTTTCGACTATTGTGATTTTTACTATGGGAACGCGGTAATGGTGCGAATCGGGGATGTAGCAATACTGGTCGTCTTAGACGACGCTTGCGAGGTCAGTCGACGAGGTTTTTCACAGTTGGTGAAGGTGGGGGGGCCACTAGGGAAGCTGCAGGTGAAAGAGGTATTTGCATATCTCGCTTATTCCAATATGAGAATTAACCCGCGTCCGGAGTTCGGCACCGTACTTGATCCCGTGACGGGGAAACTGCTGATGGGTGTGAAGATTCCGTCAAAGTATGATCATGCAGAGTTTGTGCCGCGGGATTTCGGCGAAGTCATGTATTCTATATGCTACGACGAGCTTTCAAAGTCAGACAGAGGCAAGGAAATACTACAGAAGATTCGCATCGGTAAAGGCTCGTTTGTATTTGATGAACGCGGCGAGTTCGTGGAGCGTCCCGGGCATCGTACGGAGGTCATTCAGCTTGGCCCCCAGCTGGGAGGGACGGGGCGGTAGGATCAAGGCAACGCACCCCCATGAACGAATGAGCAGGAAACAGGGGGGCGCGCGGGCGATAACCAGGAGGTCAACTAATAATTATGCTGCAGCCGAGCGCGGGGGCCGTTCCTTAATTGCAACAGTTCAATAACTGGTAGCTGGGACGAATGGCACTGCCCGTTGTGGGCCTTGGACATAGAGCAACCGCGATTGGAGGACGACACGGGCCTTCTGTCGTTACGGGCTGTGGATGGCCTGCGCCATGGCCGGATCGGCTGTTCGGACGCACCGGTAGTGTACGTGCTTGGTGACCTTCCACGGCACGTGGTTGCCTCCTCGATTATGTGCCCCCAGAAACGACAGACACCCCGCCACCAGGTGCTGGCAGAGGTGGCAGAGGCGCAGCGGGTGGGCCGGGAATTAGGTCCCTTCAAACGACAAACCAAGTGATCTTCGTTTACTTGAAATTCTTTGACGGTGCTTGGACTACTCATCAAAGTGGGCCTGGGACTTCTGCAATATTCCAGAACGGAATCAATCATCTGATGGCGACTATAGATGAGCTTTCAGAAGAGAAGTAGCGAGGATGGGATCGGTCCGCTGTTCACCCACGGGAGAAATCCATGCGCCACGAGATCTATCACCAAAACGAGGGAATCCCTTCGGGCTATGACACTTATTCGGTGCTGTTGATCCCACGTGAAAGCGATTTCAATTCCGAGAGCATCGATCTTCTTTTCGCACAGTTCAAGCGATTTGGCGAGATGATCGGACCAGACAGTTCTCTTCAGCCGGCGCAAACTTTTCAGGGCCTCTCCGACAATAACTTCACAATCCCCCCCGATACTAGCGGCGCGGTCGGCCCGGGCCACGTCCTCGTAGCTCTGAACATGGAAGTGGGCGATCAGAATCGGCGCGGCACGCGGCTGAGTGCGACCGGCGAATCGATGCCGGGCAACTGGAGCTACGTCGGGAACCGACGGCAAGAACTATCTCCTAGAAGAGTGGATAAACACGTCATCTTGTGGCTTGGGTCAATGGTTTGCTCTGCGGGGTGCGGCTTGTGTATTGTCGTTCGGCGGTATTCGCTTCGATCGCGCGCTTAGTTTGCTGGACGGGCTCGAGCAACAATTAATCAGTTCAAAAGTAAATGTAACTAAGATAAAATTCGACCAATTCTTGGTCCGCCTTCGCGAATGGTTCCATGACCATGGCGAAACCGTCGTCGAGATTCTCAATGGAATTCTCTGTCGGCCCGTCAGTGCCAAGGAATAATTCTGGCAGGCTCGCGCATTCGAACAAAGTGCCAACAGACTAACCAGCTGCCCAAGCCCTTGTTGAGGTTACACCTGGCTGCCTTGGATTTCGGCAGCCGGCTCTATTCCTTCTCAATTCAACAATCTGGCTCGTTCGCGTAATCGCCGCACCATCATGAAGGATATGCCCAGCTCCTTGGCTGCAATCCGATGAGGCATTGCCGATCGCAGCACGGCTAAGGTTTTGTCCGTTTGCCACCATCCCTCGGGTCGTCGAATCCTGCCGACAATTCTTATCCGCGCATAGCGAACGACGCTCGCCTTCCGCTGATACTTCTTCGCAAACTGCGGTTCGGTCAGATCGCCTAAGTCCTCATGGCGCTCTTCCCACCAGCGCCGCCGGACGGATGCGCGGAAAGACAAGTAGATCTGAGCGGGCTTTTCTTGGGCACTATTGATTCGCCTGGAAGCAAATGAGGTGACTGCCATCCCCAATGTGTTTCAGAGTCTTCAGGCCATTACGGGGGCTGCATCCACACTCTAGCAGATTGGAAAACCGGCTTCTCACCGACTTTATATGCGAATCTTCTTGACGGCGCTAACCTTGGCGAACAAAATGGGGGCCGCGCCGGTGATATGCTTTACGGATACCCGCAATGAGTCGCTTTGGATTGGCCATAGCACCGTGCTGGACCGCAAATGCTCCGGGAGGGCTTTCCGATGGCAACGCCTCTAATCGATTACTTGGTCAAGCTGGATACGAGTCCGAGGGAAGCGACTGTGTTTAAGAAAAGCCCAAAGGCGGCGATGACAGCTGCCGGCCTTTCGAGAAAACATCAGGCGATTTTGCAGAGCAGAAATGCTAGAAAGATTCGCCAAGCGGTCTACGAGGAGAAGCCGACCGACGTGGCTCTCTGTCCGATCAATCGTCTGTTTACGCCGATTTGAAATTGTGCAGATTCAGGCCATCTTCAAGATGCAAGCTGCCGGGGGCGTTTCGTTTTCCCGCACGCTCACAGGACGGCACGTACACAGCGGTCCGACGTTCGCAAGCGCCATGGTGATTGACCGGCCATTAGCTTGTCAGCTCCTTGGTCGGCTAAAGGTTCCTTTCTAAGCCGCGGTCTTTTCGGTCCTTGGGGGCTCGTCTAATGTAGGGTCGTCAGCGCTGACCCGTTGAGGGGAACTAATGGCCTCAGGCTCGCTGACCGTTGTCGGAACGGGAATCCGTCTGAGCCAAATGTCCCTGGAGGCCCGAGTCTCCATCAAAGCAGCGGGAAAAGTTCTCTATTCGGTAGCCGATGCCGTTACCGAAGCTGCAATTAAAAAGTTGAACTCCACAGCGGAATCACTGCAGCCCTTCTATAGCGCGGACAAATACTGCCTCATTACGTACCGCGAAATGGTGCAGCGGATTCTCTTCTTTGTCCGCAAACGGCTGGACGTTTGCGCGGTGTTTTACGGCCATCCCGGTGTATTTGTTTATTCCTCGCATGAAGCGATTCGTTTCGCCCGGCGGGAAGGCTTTGTGGCTTCGATGCTGCCGGCTACTTCATCCGAGGATTGCTTATTCGCGGACCTTGGTATCGATCCGGCAACTAGCGGCTGTCAAAGCTTTGAAGCGACCGACTTCCTCATTCGCCGTCGGAAGTTCGACCCGTGCAGCCACTTGATTTTGTGGCAAATCGGGAACATTGGCAATTGGAAGCCGGAAATGCAAGATTGTTCAGCCAACCTGCATACGTTGATCGAAGTCTTGCTCCAACATTACGATGCCAAGCATAAAACGGTGCTGTATCAGGCCGCTCAGTATGCCAGCTGCGATCCAATTATCCAGCGCCTTCCCTTAGCACGAATTCCCTACGCATCGATTTCTCCCGTCACCACCCTTTACGTGCCGCCCACAGGCCATGCGCCGATCGATTATGCCATGATCGATCGTTTGGGCATACCTCGTAGCATCCTACGTAGACCTAGACGATAATCCGGTCGTCAAGGCACAGCCAGCAAATCCAGCCTCTTCTGGCAGACTACCAGGTTAGACGACAAGGTCTGCCGCCTCCAGGAGGTGAGAGATGGTTCGAGACTGCCCCGACCGACTCCACCGTCCTCGTTCTCGGGGGTTGGTCAGGAGGCTAGGAAAACCTGCGGCTAAGGATCTCGAGGAGGCCGGTTGAAAAAGAGTTCGAGAAACGTGTCCCTAGAACCATCTGCCCATCATGCCCAGCGATTCGGCCTGTTCGAAGGCGCGTTGCCAGGCGTCGGTTTCCGTCTTGCCCTCGGCATGGATGACATTCTCACCATTGGCGCCACTTACGATCCAGGTTGCTTGGGCAGTAGTCACCGAACCTATGGACCAGCCGGCATGGTGAAGACGTATGAATTAAGTGTCGGAGGCGGAAACCATAAGCGGTCACTTCCCAGGCGGCGTGTCGCTGGGAGAAAAGTCCACTTTCCAACCATTGAGC
This sequence comes from Gemmataceae bacterium, assembly GCA_045802525.1. GTDB lineage: Bacteria > Planctomycetota > Planctomycetia > Gemmatales > Gemmataceae > JBJMQT01. The sequence goes on along the minus strand of JBJMQT010000069.1, from coordinate 8,932 downwards.
TTCATGATAGCGCGCAAGCGTGATATCTCGGCCAGAAGCCGCTGAACTTCAGGGCGCGTTTCTTTGGCCGCCAGGTCACTCAATTCCTTTTCGTTAATCGGTTCCCATTCCATCGCATTGCCTTGGGCTTTGAAAAGAATGGGCCGGCGTTGCCATTCAGCACCCGGCCCTGGTTGCAGCTCGCACCGAGATCGCCCTGTTCGGCACGAGTGACAACCGAATGAGTCTAGAAGAGAGCGATTGCCATTGTCCAGCAAGAAAGATCAGGAAAGAGACGCAATTGGCGACCAGCCGTCGATTGCGGAAGGCGCCTACAGTGAAGGGTCTTGTCACCGAGGACTACGCAACCTGGCTGAATTCCGCCGACAACTGAACTGCTGTTGCTGCCTCTACTAAAGCCATTTTCCGGCAACCAGATGGAAGCCTGCCCCGCCAGCAAGCCTGCGAACAACTCGCGGAATCAGGGAGAAAATTGATTGAGCAGCTCTAAACGAGGTTGGCGGCGGTGAAGCCACCAGACATTTCAATCTGAGCGAATTCGTCGGACAACTTGCTATCCGTGCATAAGTTTGCAGCAGAACTCTCTCCTGGTCATTCCTCAATACGCGCCCCCACAGTCGCCAGGTGCAGCCAGCGGTCCACGGGTTCGCGGACGGACCAGGCCATGCCGCGCAGCACCAGAGCGCGATAGAGCGGATCGTCGAAGGTCCACGAATAGTGGCCCAGGATGTTGACGAAAACCCGGCCGTTGGCTATTTCCAGGACCCACATTTGCGGGCGAGTCTGCTTTTCCTCCACGCAAGTTGCCAGGACTTTGACCTTGGCCGGATCGCCGGTCAGGTTCCAGTAACTTTCATCCACGAAGCGAACCTTGTCAAAACCGCGCGTGATGGCATGCTCGGGCGCGAAAGTGACTTCGAGCGGCCCGTGACGATATTTCGTTTCGGTAGAACAAGAAGCCAGGCCGATCCGCTCAGCCAGCAGGCTGGCACTCTTGCCGCCTTCAACGGCCCAGTGAAGGAAAACCAGCCCGCCGCCGCGCTCGAGAAAGGCGTCTAGATTTTTGGCCTTGTTCGGCGCCCAGCGCGGATTGTTCGAGTAAAAGACGATGAGATCGGCCGTCTTCCATTGGCTGGGTGATGGCCAGCCGTCCGCCGTCTCGACCTGGACGTCGGCAGCAGTTGATAGCAGATTGTCCCAGCGTCTCTGCCAGAGGGGATAATCGTGCTCGCCTGGGCCATGGTCCTTGGGACCGGCGGTCAGCACAATGCGCACTTTCTTCAATGACTCAGCCGAAGGTCGCGCGGTTTTCAACACCGCCTCCACCTCCGCTCGGGAGCGCGGCGGCGGGGCGCCAGCTCCTTCCAACGGCGCCGCCGTCAGCGGAGGAGTCAGCAAAAATGTCAGCAAATCCCGCAGTTCATTGGCCGTCAGCTTTCTGTCCAGCCCCTCGGGCATGATCGACACCGGCGACGCTTCCAAGGATTCAATGTTGTCCCGGACAACGGCAATTTCCTTACCCTCGTGGTTTCCAATCAACGTTTTATCGCCCTGGCTCCGCAACGTACCGATCAGGACTCGGCCATTCTTTAGAGTCGCCACGTACGAAAGATAATCGGGGTTGAGAGCGGCGCTTGGGAAGCGAATATCGCGCAGCACCGAGTCATAATCGCGATGAATCAGGTTTGCCAGGTCGGGGCCAATCAGGCCGCCTTGGCCGCCCACCTGATGGCAGCGGCCGCACAGGGCGACATCCCCGAAGAAGAGAGCTTTGCCCTTTGACCAACTACCACCGCGCAGTTGCGGTAGGTCGTGATTGGCCAGGACCGGCGTCTGATCTGTTTTGCGCTTGGCCCAGGGCGCCAGGAAGCGATGCAACGGTAAGGCCCGCGGTCGATTATCTTCGTTGGTCGAGAAAAACACCCTGAAAAACGGCGCGCCATGCTCTGCGGTCAGCGTCCATGTCAGCGGCCAATCGGCTCCCTCACTCACCTCGGTCTGCCTGGTGTAGCCGTGGACGCCGTTGGACGGCTTGCTCTCAGACCAGGTTTCGGGCACGGTGGCTGTTCCTTTCGGACCAGGAGATTCCAGGTGGAGGCGAACCCGCTCTGGCTGTGGGGTGTAGTCGAGTTTGGACCCCGGCTGCACTGCCGGTCGCAACATACTCCACAGGTCGAGATTGGTTTTGAAAGTAAGCTTGCCAGGCTTTTGCAACAACTTCCAAAGTGGGTCATGTTCCGAGCTGCCCGCCGTCAGAGCCTGGGAAACCTGCAAATCCAGATGCGGCAACCAGCCCGACCATTTCTGTCCATCCGTGCCGACCCAATCGGCCTGCACACCGTTCAAGCCGTAAGCCAGATCAATCGTGGGCTGTTGCGCGATTTTCCCCTTGCCGGGTGTCTGGGTTGAATCAGGACTTGGCAGCGTCACCACATAAGCCACTGCCTTCTGGTGCAAGGCCGTGGTCAGCACTAGAGTTCGGCGATCGCCCGTCACTTGTACGCCAAGCACGGGAAGCTGGAAACGCGGGGTCGCCAACTGTTGCTGCACAATCGCGTACGGAGGCTTGAGTGTTTCGAAACGGTCTCCTGGACTCACATATTTGCCGTACTCGATCTTGACCTGCTTGGCTAGGTTCTTCAGATAGTCCGGATCGAGAGGCGCAGCGAAAGGAATGCGCACTTCACGTGAACCGGCGGCGTAAGCAAACAGCGGCTGCGGCACTTCCGCGCCCGTGTAGGAAATCTTGTACAGTTTACCTTCGCCTTGTGGGCCGGTGCCCCAGTCGGGCGGCCCGCTGTGGCAGCAAACCACCACGTCCCCCTTCGGGGAAACGCAAGCATCAATCGTCAACATTTGCAAGCGGGCCAAGATTTGAGTCTGGCCCACGTATCCGGTGGGCGTTTTCACCAGCTTTGTGCGAAACAACTTGCCGCGTGATTCGCCGGCAATCAATGCGTCGCCAGCCCAGCTGGCCGGGCCAAAGGTTTGTCCACCGTTGACAGATTCATTGAAAGCCAGGCCGCATGTCGATTGGTGCTGGGGAGCGTAGTCAAACACGCTGGGCTCATCAATGACCTCGGGCAGAAACTTGGGGTGGCGCGGCGGAAAACCATAATGCCGGCCCGGCACGATGTGCAACAATTCGTCTAAGGGATTGCCGTTGGCCAGCCAGGTCGCTCCTTCCTGGTCGGTGCTGAAGAAATCCCCTTGGCGATTGAAAGCCATGCCGACGGGAATGCGGATGCCGGTGCAAAGAGTCCGGCGTTGTTTAAAGTCCGGCGTGACTTTCTGAATCGTGCCACTGTCGCTTCCGAGATCGTAATGCGCTTTGCCATCCTTGGATATCAAATAGGGGTTGGAATAGTCGGCCGTTCCCAGTCCGAAATAGATGTTTCCTTCCTTGTCCATGGCGATACCCAAGGCGCCCACCGTGGTGTTAATGTCCTTCCACCCTTGGGCCACGATAATTTCCTTGTCGGCCCGGTCATCGCCGTCGGTGTCCACGATCAGCGAAACCTTGTCTTTGGAAGGGGTAAAGACGCCCTGGCCTTTGGAGTAGTTGGGCGGCGTCAGCAGCATGCCGACCGGGCTGCGGATGCCTGTCTTGTTCTCCCAGAAAACTCCGACCTTATCTTCGAGGCCATCGCCGTCGGTGTCGGACAGGAGATACACGTTGCCGTTGTAGCCCAGGCAGACCAACTTGCCGTCGTGGCGGTAACGAACGTTGTTAAGATTGGGCAATCGCACCGGCAGTTCCCGGACGGTGAAACCGGGGACCAGCATCTGCGCTGCGGGCGGATTGTCCACCCGGCGAAGAAGATGGCCGAGACGATCGTCGCCCCTTGCCATTTCCTTGGTCAGAGCGGCATACTTGCTTTGCAGATAAGCCTCGACCTTGTTCGCTTCTTCTGTCTGGAGAGCACGATCGAATAGCAAGATCTCGGCAATGTCGCCATCGAAAAACCCCTGGACAAAAGGCGGCTCGGCGCTATTGCTGCAATAACGGGCGCCCACCGTCATAGCGTCCAAGTGCAGCTTAGCTTTCGAGCGCGCACGGCTACCTTGCGGCTTGCCCCCTACGAAAAGCTGTATGCCATTCGGTCCATCTTCCCCTTGCACGCGCAGAAATTGCAGCCGGCCGAAAGGAGCGGATTCCTTCAGCAGGTTGTGAGCGCCACTAAAGCCCTTGCCCTCCACGTTGATCTTTTCAAGGCGGTCGCTGCCGTCGCCGCCTTGATCCACGTTCAAGCCGGTTTGGTAATCGTTCTTGCCGAGCTCTCCACCAGACAGCAATGCCCTAAAACCGCCTTGGTTCGAACTTGGCGCGGCCACCAAAAACAGGGTGTAATCTTCGAGTTGGGGATCGAGTCCGATCCGTCCCAGAAATTCCTTGCCCTGGAAGCGCACGAGGGCCACGCCCGCGACCTCGGCATAGCGCGGCTGCATGCCTTGCACGCGCTGGCTCAGATGCCTGCCGTGACCGGAGCCGTCGTACCAAACATCCAGCGCGGCCCCATTGGTGATGGACCGACCCCGTGCCTGGTAGGCCGCCGGCTGCCGAGAGGCGTCAAGCCATAAAGCCGGAGGCTCCGGCAGCTTCACCTTCGTATCGGCCCATTTTTCCCCGGCCAAGATCGAGCCGGGAACAAGCAACAACGAACCAACCCAGATGGCCCAGCGCATTATGGCCTCCGTTTGACTTACCCGATCTTTCCCAGATGAACCTTTCTGGGACGTCGGCCTCGCCTCCAGCGGCTGAGGGAGGACCGGTTTTCCCATCGGCGTCCTCAATGGCTTCGAATACACCTCATGCCAGATTCTCCTTGGGCTGGGCGATAGCATCCTGGCGTTCACCGACGGGGTCACCGAGGCCATGGACGTCAATAACGTCCAGTTACAGACGAAAGGGCTTTATGCCTCCGTGCAGGGAGAGGACTACTCACCCCGGGCGCTCGGGGAACGGGTGGTCCGGGTCGTCAAGCAATTCGCGGCTGGTCGCAACCAGTCCGATGATATCGCGCTGGTGGGCTTCGGGAGGACGGCCTAGAGATTGGACGCCCAATCGGCATAGCCCCTTCCCAGTTGTTTCGAGCCATTGGATGGAGCAAGCTAATGTCTCTCTGGCTCCGCCTGCCCCAAGCTTGGAAGTGGCCCTGTCGGCTGCTCATACCCGATTGCCCTGCCTGTGCGGTGTACACGGATTGCCAATATCCGTTTTTTTCCTAAAATGAACTATGAAAAGGCCAAGGGGCCAAGTGGTGCCACCCACACAGCCCCTTGAATCACCGCACCTTTCCGGTGTGATGAACGCTTCGAGCGTTCAGGAATGAGTCTGGCAAGCCATATCCTCCAAGAGAACTCCTCAATTGCCATGCAATCCCTGCATGGAGCGTCCCTATCGATGTGGGTTGAACGGCTGTAAACCAAGGTATACAGACTGCTGTCCCACAAACGGCGGATTAGAAGGTTTTGCCTCGAGGCAAGACACTAATCCTACCGACCGTCTACCTTCTTCACAGTCCTTCAGGCACTGTTAGAATACTGTACCGAAGGACCCACAAGCGTCTTGCGGGGGAACCGCATTTACGCTTGGCGCTTCAATGTTTCATGAAATCTTGGGACCAATTGACACATCCGATGGACCGGTCGTGCTGCAGCGGCATGGCTCGTCGATCGGCTTTGAGGAGATTTGCATATGTCTATCCTGCGCTGGCATCCTCTTGGGCAGATTTGGAATGAGTTTGATCGGACTCATAACGAGATGAACCGCTTGTTGCAATACGTCGATGCGGGCGGTCCGCCGGACTCCACCGGCGAAATCGTCCCGTATCCGCCGCTCAACGTGACAGACGATAACGACAACATTTACGTCGAGGCCGAACTTCCGGGAATCCTGCTGGAGAACCTTGAGATCACCATAACTGATGGCAACCGGCTGACCCTGAAGGGCCAACGCAAGCCAGCGGAAGTAGCTAAGACGACCTGGCATCGCCAGGAACGCAGTTTTGGTTCCTTCAGCCGCACTCTGACACTACCGGTGTTAGTGGATTCCGACCGAATCGAGGCCCACTTCGAACTGGGCGACCTCCATGTCAAGTTGCCGAAGAGCCCCAAGGCCAAGTCGCGCCGCATCGAAGTCGAGCAGAACAGATCCGGGAAACAAAATCAAAGGAAGGGAAAGAATCATGAATATGCAAACAAGTGAACTGAAAAACTCGTTGAAGGAAGTTCGCACCGAGAAAGGCAAGTCCGATCACACCCGGGGGGTCGTCTTCGAGCCGCGAGTGGACATTGCCGAAGTGGAAGACAAAATGCTGCTTTATGTCGATCTGCCGGGTGTGAAGGCGGAGGACGTTGACGTCCGCTTTGAAAACCGTGAACTACAGATCCGCGGCAAAGTGACGCCGGCGGCGATCAAGCCGCATTTCTTGCACTTTGAGTATGGCGTCGGTGATTACTACCGCGCGTTCTCGGTTACCGACGACATCGACACGGAAAAGATTCGCGCCGATCTCCACGACGGCGTGCTCACGGTGCAGCTGCCCAAAGTCGAAGCGCTCAAGCAGAGACGAATCACCGTGAACGCCTAGAAGCCAGGATTTCGCTTCAAGGCGGCTCGGATGATGGATCGCCAAATAAAACAACACCAGGATTTGACGTAAGCTGCTTTCGAATGGCCGGGTGGTGTAGAAGACTAATGGTTTCTACGAAGGAGATAGATCATGGAACGAGGATTCCAGGCTCAGTTAGCGGCGTTGGGGAAGAAGGTGCGGGCGGCGGCGATTTCCGGCGGCTGGGAGCACACATCTGACTGCTGCTTTCCACAGCTCCCGGACTTGTACGAAAAGTTCTGTCAGACCAACGAGAGTCGGTACGGCGAAGAGATCAGCCGCCGGCTTTTGATCGTGCTTGAAGAGCTAGCTTCTGACAAAAGGGACTGTCCCGAGGCCCGGAAACTTTCGGCGCACATCATTGACCGCCTTCGTCTCCTGCACGAAAGGTTTGGCCTCCCCGGTTTCTCTCTTAATGCACCGGCTCCCTCGCGATCTGGTTCCCAAAGGGCCGGTAAATCCGGTGAGAAAAGGAAAGGGTTGATTGCAATGGAGGCGAGAAGGAGAGCCGGCCGCGCCGAGTATGTGAGCGCCGGCGACCCCGACAAATTCGTATACAGTGAGTAGCCGAATATGGCAATCGCGAAAAGGTTGTGAACTTCCGTGTTCGAAGTCCTGTTTAAGGACGGCATGAAACAGTTTTGCACACGGTCGAGCGCTGCGGGGGTGCAATCAAGATGCGGAGGCAATGCCGATAAGCGAAGTCATGCTCAATCTGCGTCAGAAAATTCTTTTCACCCATCATTCGTACGCATGACTCAACTAGACCTCGAAAAATCCTCCATTTCCGCACGAAATCCGTAATAATGGTGGCTTTCCCATTACACCGAACGCCTTCGCGTATCGCTTATTTGCTGGTCTCAGCGACAAGAAGGACTACGTGCCATGAAAACTACCGCGTTGCTAGGCCGCGGCTCAAATAAAGGCCCGGTGGTTGGTCCAAGGGGATGAGGCTGGTGTGAATCAACTGACCGGTGAGGGGCAATGGCAATAGCGAGCCGAAGGAGGTGACTTATGGTGATCCGTGAGATGAGCAGGGAAGAGTGCTTCAAGGTACTTGCCGGAACGAGGTTGGTCAGGCTGGGCTGCGCGCATGAGAATCAGCCCTATGTGGTACCTGTCTATCTAGCCTACCATGAAGCGTCCGGGTGTCTCTATGGCTTCACTACCCCTGGCCAAAAAGTCGAATGGATGCGGGCCAACCCACTGGTTTGCGTGGAGGTGGACGAGATCACGGCCAACGACCAGTGGGTAACCATCATCGCCATGGGGCGCTACGAGGAGCTGCCGAAGACTCCAGGGAGCGATGGCAATGTCTCCTGAACACACAAGAAGGTTTGCAACGATGAAACGATTCGTGTTTGCCTTTTCGCGCTGCGTTGGTTCAGGTTGTCCCAGCAAAGTCCATATGTGGAGCTTGGCGGCTCTGATGCTGGTCTGTTCCTCAGTACTTCCCGCTCGCGCAGGCTATGACCCAGGTCTAGGGTATAATGTGCAGGAGTTATCTACGCTCGGTGGAAACTTCAGTGATGCAACCAGCATAAATGACTCAGGAACCATTGTAGGGAACTCCGCCATATCAGATGGAAGCCGCCATGCCAGTCTGTGGCAAAACGGAGCCATATCGGACTTAGGGACGCTGGGAGGATCGTTTGGCATAGCAAACCAAATCAACAACAAAGGCCAGATTGTCGGCTACTCAACAACTGCCACCGGCAGTACTGATGCGTTCTATTATAGTAATGGACGCATGGTTGATCTCGGAACTTTTGGAGCCAAAAGCAGCTTAGCATTATCAATTAACAATAACGGCCAAATCGTCGGCGCTTATGGCACAGACGTTCTCTCTTCGCCCCTCAATATGCATGCATTTATGTTTGATATTAACACAGCGCATTTTTTAGATCTAGGCACACTAGGTGGATCATTCAGTATTGCTCAATCCATTAACGATTCAGGGGATATCGTTGGTAAGTCGTCGCTTGCAGGAGATATTATATACCACGCCTTCCAATTCTCTGCTTCCACGTTAACTGATTTGGGAACACTAATAGGATCAAACGGCTTTAGAGGGTGTTCCTAAAGGTCACGCAGCGCGCTTTATCCGATTTGCGGTGTAGCCATTAGCCAATCTCGATTCGCTGGGGGCCAGACGTTGGAGCATCAAATGGATCGAAGCAATTTGCACCATGGCTTCGCTCGAATCGCTCCGCCGTTCGTAGTCCTTGCTCAAGCGTCGATAGCGGCCAATCCATCCAAAGGTTCGTTCGACAACCCAACGTTTGGCAAGCAAGACAAAGCCCTTGCTGGCTTCGGGG
>JBJMQT010000068.1:0-111616 GCA_045802525.1 Gemmataceae bacterium | reverse complement strand
GTGCCGTCCGTCCAACGGCACACCGCATAAAAACTATGCTTGCCCATATCGATGCCCACGCTCACCGGTTCGCCGGCTTTATCCGCCGTCAACCGCGCTACCTCCACATCCTTGACACGCGTCGCTCGGTAGGCTTTTCTTCTCATGGGGATGACCTCCTACATCGCGGCTTCGGCAAATACCACATTTGCCCCTAATCCGCCTATTGAGGCATCCCCCTCTACACTCGTCTATAGCCAACTGTGGTGCACCGCGCAAGAGGGTCAGAGGGGAATAGGGAGTCTCTACAATCGCCTTTGTAAAAGCAAAAAAAGTGCTGTGTTTATGCTTGCAAGCCAACTTTCCGTTGGTACACTCAAATCTCGCACTCAGAGAGGTAAGGGCTCTTTCTCTAGGATCTCCTATCCTCGCTTCGTGCCTTCAGGATTTTGTTTCCTGTCTCAAATAGGTCCGGCATGTTTGGTTTTCCGAAACGAACGAGCCGACTTCTGTGTGCCGTCGCCGCGGCGCTCGCGGCCTCACTTTTCAGCGCGCCACGGGTTTCCCAGGCAAGTTGCGGCGATTACTTGATGCCTTCGCTGGGGCATGCCACGGGGACGGGATCAAGCGATGCCACAAGTCTGATGCCAGGCACGGGTCATCGCGACAATCAATCGCAACCGGGTCCGCATCGTCCCTGCTCCGGACCGAATTGCTCCAATAGCCCTCTTCCGCAGGCCCCTATCCCAACGAGTCCCGCTCCGGCGCCGCAAGATTTGGCCGTCCTCTTCTTCACGCTAAGCCTGGTGGGCCCTCAGCCACTGGAGCTTGCCTTTCAATCCACTTCCGAAAAGCCGGCAGGCTGCGGCTTGCCCGTATTTCACCCTCCTCGTCTTCCGTAATTCTCCTTTGCGTTGAGCTGTAGGAAATCGCGAACTAGTCCGGGGTGCGCTTCCGCGGGTTTTCTCGCGTGAATCACCGCTTGACCTGGCGTTCTGTTGCCTGCTGGGCGATTGAGCTTTGCCCGGAATTAAGCCGGCGATTCTCCTCTACGGCTCTTACGCCACGGCTCCACGGCTTTAATTGGAATGCGGCGACGGTTGCGCTTCAACGCCCTTGGCAAGCGCGAGTCTCGTGCGCGTCCTGAAGAGTCGAAGGTCCGGAAACAAGTGACGAGTTTTCATTATTCAGCCCATAAAATGCCGCCGCGCCGGGTAGGCGTGTGGCATGCTTGCGTCCTCTATTTCTATCTTTATTGGAGTTTTCACCATGGTACGACGTCGTTCCGCATTCACCCTGATCGAATTGCTCGTTGTGATCGCCATTATTGCGATCCTAATCGGCCTGCTGGTGCCGGCCGTGCAGAAGGTGCGCGAAGCCGCGAATCGCATGAGTTGCAGCAATAACCTTAAGCAGATCGGCTTGGCCTGCCATAATTATCATGGCACTCTGAATTCACTGCCGGCCGGCCAAGTTTCGACCACGAGTTTCTCCGCTCTCGCGTATCTGTTGCCGTATGTGGAGCAGGATAATTGCTATAGGGCGACGGATTTCACATTGCCTTATGATGATCCCATAAACGATGTCGCGCGCACGAATACTATCAGCTTCTTCCGCTGTCCATCGGATCGGCAAAACCCGCTTCCGGCGCGCGGCGCCGCTACCAACTACCTGGCCAACAAAGGCAACGGCATCGTCTGGTTGGGCAATGATGCCGCCAACACCACCATGCCGGCCCCCAACGGCGTCTTTTACTATGACAGTAAGACGCGCTTTGCCGACATCACCGACGGCCTTAGCAATACCGCCTTTTACAGCGAACGCATCCTGGGCGACGGCAGCAACGCCATTGTCAGCCCGGTCGGCGATGTATTTCTGAATTTCGCCACGCCGGCGACGCCCGATGAAGCGATCCAAGCGTGTGATGCGATCGACATCAACGATTTGTCCTTCCAGTTTCCTTTCTTCATGGGCGCGCCGTGGGCCCACGGGCAGCATACGTATCTGCATGCTTCCAAGCCCAACACCCGCTCCTGTGGGTTTCTGTTTGTGCTGCGGGCGGTCATGCCGGCCAGCAGCCGGCATACAAATGGCGTCAATGTTCTCTACGGAGACGGCTCGGTGCACTTCGTGCCGGACGGCGTTGCCTTGGATGTATGGCGGGCGCTAGGCAGCCGCGACGGCGGCGAAGTGCCAGGGAGTTACTAAGGTCCCTAATAGCTTTAAGGGGGTGGTGGCCGGCTTACAGTTGTAGGCTTTTCCATGACCCGGAGGGACCCCCGGAGGGGTTCGCAGCCCTAGCGGGTGGTCGAGCTCGTTTTGACCCCGGGGCCGGTTTTGACGGTTTTGACCCCGGAGGGGTCGCAGCCATTAGCCGGTGGTTGAGCGCAGCGACACCACCGGTAGACTATGCCGCCCATCCAAAACGACCCTGGAAGGGTCGCAGAGACTCCCCGCTTCAGTCCAGAAATTGCGGATCGAAGGCGATGGTAATGTGTTCTGCGACCCCTCCGGAGTCGAATAGATTTTAGGGCCGTTCTTCCGGTGGTGTCGCTTCGCTCAACCACCGGCTAATGGCTGCTACCTCTCCGAGGTCAAAACCGGCGAACTCGTGGCGAGAATTCAACAAACTACACCTGATCTATGAGGTGGTGGCCGGGGGATTCGGAGCACTATAACCCCGGCCACCACCTACTTCCCGAATCGGCCACTCACTAAGGTTTGAAATACGTTCTCCCATTCAACTGCTATTACTTTGATGAGGCACTTATGAATAAGGCGAGGCTAATTTTTGGAACGCTCTGTTTTGTCCTGTTCGTCCCCGCTTGTTCCTCGCAAAAACAGGCGGCTCCCGTCAATGTCTCCTTGGCCAAGGAGTCTTTGCAAAAGACCTTGGATAGCTGGAAGAACGGCGAGGATTACGTTGCACTCAAGCAAGCCAAACCCAGCATCACCGTGCAAGACCTCGATTGGAAAAGCGGCTGCAAGCTCGTGGAATATGAGATCATTGGCGAAGGCAAATACGATGATGCCAACCTGCTATGTCCGGTGAAGCTTAAATTGGTCAATCCCCAAGGCAAGGAAGTGACGCGCCAGGTGACGTACATGGTGGGCACCGATCCGGTCATCACGGTATTTCGAGAAATGAAATTCTAAACTGAGCCGCGCGCGGAGTTAGCGGTTTGCTGCCTCAGGCAGGGTACGTTCAGCCTCAACGGGGGTCGTCTCTTTCTTGCGCACCAGTACTAGCGAGATCGCCAGGGCAAGAATGAGCGCGGTCAGCACCGCAAGTTCTATGAAGAAATTCTGCTCGCCGATTTCCGATTTTTCACGCAATTCGCCGTGTTCGGCCGTCAACACTAGCACGCGTCGAATAACCGAGATGACTCCGACGAGCAAGAACGGCTCAGGAACCAGGGCGTGCTCGCGAAACGAGACCTGAACGGTGTAAAGCAATTCGACAACTAGCAAAACCAGTAAGATGCGATCGAGCAAGTGAATAGTGCCGATCTTCTCGGCCCTAACGCTTTGCAAGAATTTCGACGGTGCCGGTCCAGAGCAGCGTAAAGGCAACGCCAGCCAGGAGAAGTCCAAGAATGATGTAGACGATATCCTCAACCGCACTGAAGCAGCGAGCGATCAAAATGCGCATTGGCGATTGGTGGGATTTAGTCGTGTTCATGCGGAGAACCTCTGTCGCTCCTTTTAGTCGTAGCTCGACCGCCGCACCCGCATTGTAACCGCTCGACGGCCAGCATGGGGCGCTGCCCCGGGGTTCCGGAGTACCTCAACCCCGGCCACCCCATAGCGGGTAGATTACTTTGGATTTCTAAAGTGAATGCACTCTTTGCGTAACGGGAAACCGCGTCCAAGAACAGGATGGACCAGAACGGGTGCAAGCGATGTACGGCCCATAGTTTCGGCTCATCGGACCAAAGGAGTTAATACCTTTGTAGTCCCCAAGAGCCCGTCCGCGGATCCCGAATGGAGAAAAAATATGTTGCACCTTACAGCCCCGAATGGGGCGGCAGCCAATAGCCAGGGGCGTGAGCCCCTGGGATTGGGGAAGCCAGTTTATCCGCAGCCCCGAATGGGGCGGCAGTGTACGGACGACGTCACTGCCGCCCCATTCGGGGCTGATTGACATAGGGACGGTCGCCTTCCAGGGGCTTACGCCCCTGGCTATTGGCGGTCGCCCTATTCGGGGCTAACTGACAAGGGGACGGTCGCCTTTCAGGGGCTTACGCCCCTGGCTATTGGCGGTCGCTCCATACGGGGCTCAACACGGCTAGAATTCCGTTTTTCAACTCTGAGTCCCGTTTTTCACCAGGTGGTTCCGTTTTTCATCAAGGGTGGGAGGGGGATGAAAAACGGAAAACGATTGCTCATTTCGGCCGCCGCAACGCAGTCAAATACATTCGTCTCAACCTGGCGCTGGGGGGGGTGTGTGAGGCGTCCGAGAAACGATCTTTCGTAAGCTCTGTGGACGTGCGCTTCCGGCAATAAAGATCGTTTCTCTAAGTGTAACGGCCACGTGAAACGATTTGGATTAGCGATTGAATTGCCTCTTACCCTTCCGAGCCGGCCTTTTAAAACCCCAAATGCTTTCCATTTCTTTCCACGGGGGGTCAGGCGAAATGGAGAGAACCAATCCACTCTCACCGGGAGCTGTTAAATAGCTGCTCGACCCAATCGGCGGCTGTAAACGTCCGACCGGCGCCAAGGTCGAACGCGCTCGTCCTGGTCGGATTACCAATTTTGGGCATGGCAACCTGGCAAGGTCGCATGGCGCGTTCGGGAGCTTGACTTCGACTTTCTTAGTTCGTGGCGCAAGTGTGTAGAGGCAAGGCGTTTAGCCGTATAGGGAAGGAAACATTGTTGCAGAAGGTCGGGGGGCAAAGTACACTTCTAGTATTCCTTCACTAATTTGAACGGTTGGGCTCTGGAACTTGCCCCGAAGCTGGGAACGCATGGATACCACCCATTTTGACCCTGCCTTGCCGGCGCCTCGGCTGCCGCTCGACGCCGCACAGGAACCGCGCAGCCTGGGGCAGTACCGCATCCTCCGCCGGCTGGGTGAAGGCGGGATGGGATCGGTTTATCTGGCTTATCATGAAGGGCAGAAAGAGCAAGTCGCCCTAAAGGTCCTTGCCGATCATCTGGTGAGCAATCCCGGTTTCGTCACGCGCTTCTACCGCGAAGCCCGCAGTGGCGGCGTCTTGAATCATCCGAATATCGTGGGCGGCATCGGCGTCGACCAGGACCCTGCGACAGGTAAGCACTACCTTGTCATGGAGTTCGTGGACGGCATCAGCGCTCATGCGCTTTTGGACAAAATGGGCCGCATGCCCGTTGGAGACGCGGTGCACATCGCGCTCGATGTGGCTCGCGCCCTGGAACATGCCCACTCGCGCAACATCGTTCATCGCGACATCAAACCGGACAACATTCTGATCGCCAAGTCGGGCATTGCCAAGTTGGCCGATTTTGGACTCGCCAAGCGAACCGACGAGGCCAGCCATCTGACGGCTGCCCGCCAAGGTTTCGGAACGTCGTACTACATGCCCTACGAACAGGCCCTCAACGCGCGCATCGCGGACGGCCGTAGCGACATTTATGCCTTGGGGGCGACGCTCTACCATCTGCTGACAGGCGAAGTCCCTTTTTCGGGAGAGAATCATCTCGAAGTGGTTGAGAAAAAAGGCCGCGGCGAATTTGTGCCGGCCAGCCTGCTCAACCCAGCGGTGCCGCCCATCCTAGATCAGATTCTCGAAAAGATGCTGGCCCGCGATCCCAGCGATCGCTATCAGACTGCGAGCGATTTGATCGTCGAGTTGGAACGTTCCCGCCTCGGCGGCGGGTTGCCGAGTTTCGCGGATCCCGATGCCGCCCTGCAAGACCCCTGGGTGCGAGCTTGTATGATCTCGGTTGCTCAGCCGACGCGGCCTGACTTGGAGGCGGCCGCGCACCAGTTGACTCCGGTTGATGAAATGGCCACCCCGTGGACTCTGCGTTTTCCCAATCGGGAAGGGCGCTGGGTACGGGTTAAAGGGACAATGCGGCAAATCATCCGGCGCCTGCGTCAAGGGCGCATGCCGGCTCAACTGCAACTATGCCGCCCCGGGGAGAAAGTCTTTCGACCGTTAGCGGAGTTCCCTGAATTCGCTGGGATAAGGCCTGTCCGCCGCCGGAAGGCTGTTCAAAAGACCGCTGGAGCGAAAACGGTTAATGGTCCGGTTGAACCAAAGGGTTCCAAGCGCCGGTGGGCCCTTCTGGCCGGCGTCGGCGGCTGCGTGCTCCTTGCCGTCGTGGCTTTCGTAGTGATCATCTGGACGCGGAGCTGAATCTCTCTGTCGCCTCCCAAGACTCGGCAAATCCCATTTCGTTTCATTTCAACCCCCGGACACCCCCGGCTTTGCAATAGAACCACATCTTGCAAGAAAACTACGCAGTTTGAAATTTAACTGATCGCGCCAAATCTGGATTGACTACACTTTCGTTGACAATCAAAATAAGGATAAATCCGTCATGTACCAGCATGTTGACGCCCGCTTGCCGGGCCAGGTGAAAAACTTACTCTCGCCAAGGCGCAAGGAATATTTGATGCTTGTTCCCGATGAAGTGCGTAAGTGCGTCGTTTATTTGGGCCATAAGCACCCCAGGTGTGACGAGCCGAAAATTGGTGGCACGGCCTTTTGTGTGTCGATTCCGAATCCCGGAATCGGCAGAGCGAGTTGTTATCTAGTCACAGCCAAACACAATTTAGACGGAATTGCGCAGCTTAGCGATCAGGGCCTTGCGGATGGAAAGGTTCATTTGCGATACAACAAAAGCCTTTCAGGAGTGGACTTTAACACTCCAAATGTTTCCGATTGGTATTCTCATCCAACTGAGGCTCAAAGTGTCGATGTAGCCGTTCTGCCCATTAACGAGTTCATCAACATGGATATTCTTTTCTTCCGCCTTGATCCAAAAGAAGTTGCTGATACGGAGTTGATTGCTGAAAAACAAATTGGGCCAGGTGATGAGATTTTCACTGTTGGCCTGTTCTCGCATCGACCTGGAACAGAAAGGAATTTTCCTGTAATTAGAGTCGGAAATATCGCTGGAATGCCAGAAGAACCAATAGAAGTCAATTGGAATGGTGTGAAAAGAATGGCTGCTTATTTGATTGAGGCACGGTCCATTGGCGGAATGAGCGGCTCGCCAGTTTTTGTCAATCTTGGACCAACCTGGGAGACTGATCGCAGAGAAGGGCGATTTTATATTCTTGGGCTAATTCATGGTCATTGGGATTACCCGGAGCCGGATGTTGATTATCTTTCCCTAGCTGATACTGATGGAAAGAAAAAGAAAAAGGGGAGGGTGAATACAGGGATTGCGATTGTGGTGCCAATGAACAAGATCCTAGAGGTAATCAACCAGCCAAGCTTGGCCAAAAAGCGACAGAGCTTTGTTGATGAAGAGCGGAGAAAGAGGAGTCAGTGGGCCGTTCCAGACTAACCATCGGGTTGCCTAGATGACTACAGTTGTGTAGACTTGGAATATGGTTGTCTCAGGAATTAGTTCCAAGTCTGTCGCAATGGTCCGCGAAAGAATGCGCCGCGCCGCCGAAGCGAGCGGAATGACGCAAGAGGAGATCGGCCTGCGCATGGGGTTCTCCAAAGATAGCGCCCGGAAAGCCGTCTCACGCCTCTTGAACGCGCAAGCGCCTTACGATCCCCGAATTTCAACACTTCTTTCCTTTGCAGAAGCAATCGGGCAACGTCTGAAAGACCTGCTCTAGGCAATCGCAAATCTAAGAAAAAACCAATAAAAACAGGGGAATCTGTCAACAGCCATGTTGACAATTGCGGCTCCGGAGTCTACAATACAGTAGACACACAGCTAATACCGGAGATCGCCAATATGGACGCTAGAGAGCAACGCGGCTTGGTCATTGCGGCTCTGTGCAAGTTGAACAAAACCGATGAAGGCTGGCTTGTACCAAGCCAAACGGGGGCGGAACGGATTTACCGTGTGGACCCGGAGAAGCAAACCTGCACGTGCCCGGACCATCAAGAGGCCGGTTTTAAGTGCAAGCACCTGCACGCCGTCGAATACACAATCAAGAGGGAATATCGGGCGGATGGGACTGTCATCGAAACCAAGACACTGACTCTCACTGAGCGAAAAACCTACAAGCAGGACTGGACCGCGTACAACGAAGCGCAACAGACGGAGAAACACCGATTCCAGGCGTTGCTCCATGACCTGTGCCGTGGCATCGACGAACCGCCTTCTGCCAAGACGGGCCGGAAGCGGATGCCGATGTGCGACATGGTTTTCGCGTGTGCGTTCAAGGTCTACTCCACGTTTAGCGCTCGCCGGTTTGCTTGTGACTTAGCCGATGCCTTCGACAAAGGCTATCTATCTCGCCTTATGAACAGCGTGAGTGTGTGCGCCTACCTCGAAAGCGAGTCGATGACGGCGGTGTTACAAGAGCTGATCGTCCAGAGTAGCTTGCCGCTTCGGACGGTCGAAACGGATTTTGCTCCGGATTCCAGCGGGTTCAGTGTTAGCCGATTTGTCCGTTGGTTTGACGAAAAGTATGGCGTCACACGCTCTGGGCATGATTGGGTCAAGGCCCACGTCATGACCGGTGTGAAAACCAATATTGTGACAGCGGTTCGCATCGAAGACCGCGACGCCGCTGATTGCCCGCAACTCAAGCCGCTGGTGGAGAAGACAGCGGAGAATTTTGTCATCCGCGAAGTGAGCGCCGACAAAGCCTATCTCTCAGTCGAGAATGTGGAAACGGTTGCCTTGCACGGCGGGACGCCGTTCATCGCGCCCAAGGTCAACACAACCGGCGCTTCGGGCGGACTATTCGAGAAGATGTTCCATTACTACAGCTTCAACCGGGATGAATTCTTACGGCATTATCACCTGCGCAGCAACGCGGAAAGCACGTTCAGCATGGTCAAGGCAAAGTTCCGCGATAGTGTGCGTAGCAAGACAGATGTGGCGATGAAGAACGAAGTCTATTGCAAGTTCCTCTGCCACAATCTGTGCGTCTTGATTCAGAGCCAATGCGAGCTAGGAATTGAGCCGGTGTTCTGGACGGAAAGTCTACCGGGCACGTCCGCTGTTATTCTGCCCATGAAAAAACATGTCTAATTTGCTACGCTGATTTCCAACGGGACAGCCGGAGTAGCTACCGGCTGAACCTGCCCCTCGTGCGTGTTGTACTCCTCGCGCACGAGGGGCAGGAAATGCCCGCTAAGGAGTAAGAAAATGAACGCCGTTTCATTGCCCTTATGGTACGTGGGCAACAGCACAGCTAAAAACGTTGGCACCGGACTATCTAATGGTGGAACTAAGTGTTTTTGGATGTTTGTGAATGAGGATGTGGCGAATGACTTTGTACAAAGCGAGTCTTTGGATGGTTATGAGCCAATTCGTGTCGCAGCCATCGAAGACCTGAATATGATTCTTAATGCTGCTTCTGAAAAGGATTGCTTACATGTCAAAATCCACACGGAGTCTGGCGGCTTCATCATGCCAATTGCCAGTCTACTTGAGACTATCCGAAGGGGGCCGGACTCGACTAATTGATCTTTCGAGCATGCTGGTCCCGGATTACCCAATGAGGTTCTGCCCAATACGGTTTGACGCTAAATTCTTTAGTTCACCCGTGGAACCACCAAGCGCCAAGCGAGCCAACGCAAGTCACAATGACGCCTAGCACCATAATGCCCATTGAGACGAAGTACGTTGTGCTGCTCTCGTTGGAAAATGACAGGGCAAAGACCAGCAAGCCAACAAGGATCAGCGCGCCACCAGCAAGCTGAATCATCTTCCAAGATTTGCTTGTCTGCTCAATAATGGTCGCGCTTTTCAGGGGATAGGCGCATTTCGGACAAGCGACGGCTTTGTCGGAAATCTTGGCTGCACATTCTGGACAGAAGATCATGGCCATAGCGACACGATGCTATGGCATCCTGACAGCTAAAGAAAGAAGATTTTTTGCAACAAAACCAACTGAGATGTAAGGAAACCGTGGTTTTTTGTGGGGTTCTATTGCAAAGCCGGACACCCCCCTCCGAGCCGGTTAGCGCTCGATCTGCGCTCGGCTCTGCAAATAGATGTCAGGGCGAGAGTTGCCTAAGCCGTTTCAGGGTCATCAGTTGGGCAACAAAGTCATCACTTGAGCAAGAGGCATCGTGGGCCGAGAGCTTCAGAAGCCACGAAAAGACACGAAAACTGACAAATGCTTTCCACGGGTCTGTTTTTGAGTGTTTTTCGTGTATTTTCGTGGCCAGAATGCCAGCCATCAAAACGCGGCAGCGTTCAACTGTCTGGCTTCCCGCATCTGCCCATTGTTGCCGATGAAACCAATTAGGACTTCTTGGTCCTACGAGTGGCGTTCTTCCCATTCTTCCACCGTCCGTGGCCAATCATCTTTGAGAAGCCGCGATAGGGAGCGATCGGCGAGGATTCTGCCGCCGGTCTGACAGACCGGGCAATAATTGGTTTCATTCTCCGCGTAGATGATGCGTTGCACCGCGGCGCGGCAAACGGTGCAAGGCTTGCCAAAGCGGCCATGGACGGCCATGCCTTCCCGAAAAGCGGTCACCTTTTCGGGGAAATCGTCGCCCGCCTCCTGCCGCAAGCGCTCGGTCCATTCCAGGAGAGTCGTCTTCGTAGCATCGAAAAGCCGGGCGGTTTCTTCGTCGCTCAGGCGAGTCGTCCAGGCTAATGGCGACAGGCGTGCGGCATGCAGGATCTCATCGGAATAGGCATTGCCGATCCCGCTGAATAGATGGGGATCGGTTAGGGCCCGCTTGAGCGTATGATTTTCGCGAAGAAGAGCGGCGCGAAAGGAAGCGAGGTCGGCGTCCAGGACCTCCAGACCGCCCGGATTGTGTGCCCGCAGCGGCGCCGAGCCGCGTACGACATGCAAGGAGGCGCGCTTTTTTGTCCCGGCTTCCGTGAGCGTCAACGTCCCATGTGGAAACCGAAACGCCGCGAGACCCACTTTGCCAGGCAACTTGGCATCCGGAGGCTTCCAATGCAGCCGGCCGGCGATCATGAGATGGAAAACCAGAAAGAGATCATCCTCGAAAGCCAGGACTATCCGCTTGCCTAGTCGATGCAGGTTCTGCACGGTTCGCCCCTGCAAATCGCTGATGGGCGGATCGACGGTCCTCAAAAGAAACGGACTGGCGAGCAGTACTTTTTCGAGGACGCGGTCCTTTATCCGAGGAATCAAGCGCTCGATGTAGACAACGATGTCCGGGATTTCAGGCATGCAGCCACCATACTGCCGCGGATCGGCTGCCGCAATCGCTTTGCCAACCGAGCAAAGAGGTGAATTGCGATCAGGCTGCGTCTCGGCTATTCGCAGTCAAAGAAGCGTTTCTTTGTTGATCTGCCGTTGGCGTATGGACTATTCTAGCCACTGTTTGGTTAACCCTTGTTCCGTCATTATTACCTAGTGCCCCATCGGCTCCGGGATCACCTTAATGATTAGTCAGGATCTTCTTGACATACTTCGCTGCCCGCTCGATCCGAGCAAGACGGGCCTGGTGCTGCAAGAAGATCACCTTGTCTGTACGCGCTGTGCCCTGCGTTTTCCGATTCGCGACGACCTGCCCAATCTCGTGGTCGAAGAGGCGGAGTTGCCGCCTTATTGCGAGAGCCTTGACCAATTGCCCTGCCGTAAAGACGCCGCTAAGTGACCCATGAAACCAGCGCATCGCCTCTATGTCGGCACGATCGGCCAAGGGGTTTTTCGGAGCCTGGATGGCGGGGAAACGTTTGCCCGCGCTTGCGATGGCATGTTTGTCGAGTGCCATGTCCGGGCGCTTACCGTTGATCCCGGTGACCCGCACACCTTGTACGTGGGCACCGAGCAAGGACTGTATCGCACTACCAACGGCGCTGACTCCTGGACGAAGGTTGCCTCTCCCATGGACGGCATGCAAATTTGGTCGGTGCTCCTAGCGCCGGGAAATCCCGACGTCATTCTGACCGGAACCTGTCCATCACGGCTCTTTCTTAGTGAAGACCGCGGTAAATCGTGGATCGAGCCGGACGTCAAAATGGAGCGCGATTGCCCCCGCATCATCCATACCCGGGTTACATCGCTAGCAGCCGACTCCAAAGACGCGCAAACGCTGTGGGCCGGCGTGGAAATTGATGGCGTCTACCGCAGCCAGGATGGCGGACGCCATTGGCGGCCGGTCGGCGAAGGCCTGAGTTCACGAGACATCCATGGACTCATCGTTGTGCCTGGAAACGGCAAGGCGGGACGATTGCTCGCCAGCACAAACAACGATCTGAATGTGAGCCTTGACGGGGGATTGACGTGGCAACCCCAGAAGATAGGGCAAAAGTTTCCTTGGTCTTATTGCCGGGGGTTGAACCAATTGGCAGGCCGACCCGAAACAGTCTTTCTGGGCCTGGGGGATTGGGTTCCCGGCTCGGTCGGAACCATAGCGCGTTCGGTCGATGGCGGCGTCACTTGGGAAGAAGCCCGGCTGCCCAACCGGGCCAACAGCACCATCTGGAACTTTGCCACCCATGCGGCTGAACCGGACCTCCTGTATGCCAGCAGCGTGGCCGGCGAAATTTACCGATCCTGGGATACCGGTCAGAATTGGGAGAAGTTGACCCGCGAATTTGGCGAGATCCGGGCCCTGGCGTGGACCCCGTGAATCCAGCAGCAGTTTTTCTGACCGGTGGAGCAGGCAGACAAGAATGTCTGCTGCACAAAAAGGTAGGGTGGGACGAGTCTTCAAGTCCCACCAGGTGCGCGGTGGGACTCGAAGAGTCGTCCCACCCTGCGTCCTCTTGGGTGTAGGTTTATTGAATCCACATCACGGTTCGCCGGTTTTGACCCCGCAGGGGCCCCTCCGGGGTCACGGAAAAGCCTACACCTGCAAGCACCCTACATCAGGAAGACAAAAAGGGGCGGCAGATGGATTTCTCCGTCTGCCGCCCTGCCCCCCTCCCAACCCTGCACTTGCATAATCGTTACTGATCTTTGTCCGGATTGCCGGCTGCCTTGCTTGGGATAACCGGCGGCGCGTTCGCGGCGCCAGGAGGCGTCGGCATCGATTGATGATCGCTCTGATATCGGCTGCGATGTGGCGGCGGGGCCGGCGGCGCCACCGAGTCGCCACCGTCCACTGGCGGCGGAGGCAAATCGTCCATCGTTGGGCCACCCAGGCCCGGTCCCTTGTTGGCGCCGCTCGGAATGACCGGGGGCGGCTCGTCAAGAGGCAGTTGCGGCTCGGTGTTCACTTTGCCGTGCTCGACCGGAGCGGGCTTCTGCACCGGCGTAACATCGTTTAGCGGCAAATCATTGGGGATGTCGTTATCCGGCAAAGCAGCCCTTTTCGGGTCGCCATAGGACGCGCTATTCTTGGTTTCCGGGTCAAGCACCGGTTCGCGCGATGGCTCGACCACCGGCTTCTTAGTTGCGTCAATGCCCTTATCGGGCAATGTATTCTCATTCTTGGAGAAACCAGTCCGGTCAATTGTCGTGGACTGTTGTTCCTTAAACCCTGTATTGGCGCTCGAGCCAAAAGGCGCCTGCGTGCCGGTCCTGGCCGCGCTGTCTTTTGTGGGAGTACCGGCGGAAGTCACGCTCTTGTTGGGACCTTTGTCTTTCCACCAGCAGCAAGAGTCGTCACAACCGGTCAGCGCCAAAGCAGCCAAAAATAAGCCACTCAAGCCGAAAACGGGCATCCTGCCCATGTGAGGCCTCCTTCCCCGCGTAGAGTCTGTGTGCCGCGCGAAGCGTCCCCGCGCAGTCGCCGCCCCCGGCTGCCGCTGCCTTTCTATGCGCAACGAACTCAGCCCTGAAAAGCGGGGCGGACCATAGCGGGACATATTCCGCAGGTCAAGAGATGAACCGACGATCGGCGTGCTAGTCAATTTTGGCCGTCTGGTTCATCGACCGGGCTCGAACTGGTTAAGAGGTCCGGGCTCGCTAGACGTTGGAAGGCTTTTTCCTAGGTGGAAACGCATGAATGCCGCCAGGTGGGGTTGCCGTGGCTTCGTGGACAGCTTACATTCTCAATTCGCTTTCTACGTTTTTGGCATTGCTAAGGGATTGCATTTGCTTAGCCGCCCGGGTCAAGCAAAGGGTGGAAGGGATTCTCATGTTCTTGCTGTCCCACCTCCTCAAACGATTCGTCCGCACGGGTACGCTTCGCGTTGTTGATCCGTCTGGCAACCTTCGGGAGTTTGCGGGCGCTCCGGGTCCCGTGGTAACATTCCGGCTGCACGATCGTAGATTGCCCCGCAAGCTGTTTTTCAACCCTGAATTGGCCGTGGGCGAAGCGTACATGGATGGCACGCTCACATTTGAAGACTGTTCTCTATACGACTTCTTGCACCTCTTTTCCATCAACCGACTGGCATTAGGCGCGTATCCGCTTCAGGCTGTGCTCCGTAAACTTTGGCGGCGACTTCGATCCTGGCAGCAGTATAACCCGGTCAGCAAAGCACAGAAGAATGTCGCCCACCATTACGATCTTTCGCGACGTCTTTACGAACTCTTCTTGGATGCCGATCTCCAGTATTCCTGCGGCTATTTTGCCAACGCCGATGATACGTTGGAGCAAGCCCAGGAAAACAAAAAACGCCTCATTGCCGCCAAGCTGCGCTTAGAGCCAGGCATGAAAGTTCTGGACATCGGGTCGGGATGGGGCGGACTGGGTCTTTTCCTCGCCGACGCCGCCGGCGTGGATGTGACCGGAGTGACTTTGTCGGAAGAGCAACACAAACTTTCCAGCGAGCGCGCCCGGAATGCCGGATTGGCAACCCGTGTCCGTTTCCAACTGCGCGACTACCGGGAAGTTGCTGACAAATTCGACCGTGTCGTCTCGGTCGGCATGATGGAACACGTCGGTGTCCGCCATTATGGCGAATTCTTCGCGAAGGTTCGTAATCTTCTAACCGACGATGGAATAGCTCTGATCCACGCTATCGGAAAAATGAGCCCGCCTGGAACGACCGGACCCTGGTTGCGCAAGTATATTTTTCCCGGAGCCTATACTCCGGCGCTTTCGGAAGTATTTGAGGCGGTTGAACGCCAGGGGCTTTGGGTGAGCGATGTTGAGATTTTGCGACTACACTATGCGGAGACCCTTCGTGAATGGCGCCGCCGCTTTGAGACTAACCGGGCCGAAATTGCGTCGCTCTATGATGAGCGCTTTTGTCGTATGTGGGAATTCTACCTAGTCGCCTGCGAAATGGTTTTTCGCCACGGCAGCGGCATGGTCTTTCACCTTCAGCTAACCCGCCGCCGCGATGCGGTTCCCGTTACACGAAACTACATAGCCGAGGAAGAGCAGCGGTATCTCCCGCTGGAAACTCGGGCAAAACAGCCTGCTTAACAGAGGAAAAAAGCCCTTTCATCTTCTGTTCGCCCTTTTTGCAATCGGCATAAAAACCGCAAAAAACTGCCCGATTTTTGATGGACAATCGCAAATCGGCTGATTAATTTTTCTATATTACGGTGCCGCAAAGCAGCTGTTTCAGCCTAGTAATCTCGCGGGTTGAGCTTTGCAGCAGTGAAGAGAACGTAAGCTTTTTTTCGGGGGGAAATAATATGGTTCGCCTGAGGTTTCTTGGCGCCGTGCTGGTTTTCATGGGTGTGGTCGGCGACCTGTCAGCGGCGGAAAATCCTGACGTCAAAGCGCTGCGCAATGAGATCACGGCTCTGCGAGCCCAGGAAAAAGCCTTGGTAAAGGTTCTCCGGGCTCAGTATGAATCGGTCGTTAAGGTCGACAAGCTCTCCGAAGCTCAGCTGATAGAGGCGCGGAAAGTGCTTAGCGCCCAGGAAAAGGAATTGCTAGCCGTAGCGACCACGAAAGAAGACCGTGATGCTATTCGTCAGCAATATAGTACGTTGCGCGACGCCATCGGGAATGGCGTTCATTTAGACGCTACTAAGATCCACGAGCTCCGAACCATGGAAAATGCCCAGGTCAAGCAAATCAGCCTCGCATTTAAGGCCAAGATCCAAGAGCTTGAAGCAGCAATCAAGGTCGCAGGAAAAGTCAGTAAGCCCAAAGGCGCAAAGAAATAATATCCGGTCAACCATAACTTGAAGCGCCGACAAGCAGCAAGAATTCCCTCGTCGGCGCTTCGGAAAGCCAAGCGGGTCCTTCAGGGGCTCAACTCTGCATCCTCGATCCTCCATCCTCGATCCCGCACCCAACCTCACCCTCCGTAATACCCTATCACGGCCTGGACCGCTTTGTGCCAGCGCGCCCGGCGTTGGTCACGAGCCTGGGGCGAGAGTTTAGGCGTGACATCGTTGGTTTTTCCAGCTAAGCGCTTCCAGTCGGCGAGATCACTCCAAAGCCCTGCTTTCAGTCCGGCCAAAGACGCTGCGCCCCAGGCCGTGGCTTCATTATGGGTCGATGGCTTGACAGGCAGACCGAGCAGGTCCGCCTGGCATTGCAGGAACCAAGAGTTGGCTGCCATGCCGCCGTCTACCCGGAGAGCGCGCAAAGGTGTCGCCGATTCACGATCGGCCGCTTCAACGAGGTCCGCGACCTGAAAGGCAACTCCTTCGAGGGCCGCTCGTGCCAATTCCGCGGGTTTGGTTGCTAACGTTAGGCCGAATAGAACACCGCGCGCATCGGGCGCCCAATGAGGCGCGCCCAGTCCTACGAAACCGGGCACGAGAAGGATGGGTTCCTCGGCGTCGGAGTTCGCGGCGAGCACTTCGCTATCAGAGGAATTCGTAAAAAGTTTAAGCCGGTCGCGCAACCATTGTATGGCGGCGCCGGCTACGAAGACGCTGCCTTCCAGAGCATATTGAGGGCGTTCGCCGAGCGTAGCGGCCAACGTGGTAAGCAGGCGATGTTTCGAAAGGATCGGGCGGTCGCCGGTGTGCAAAAGGAAAAAAGCCCCGGTGCCATAGGTGCATTTGGCCTCTCCAGGCTCGATGCCAAATTGACCGAACAACGCCGCTTGCTGGTCGCCGGCCACGCCAAGGATTGGGACTCCATCCGGAAGAAACGGCAAGCCCTTGGTCTTGCCGTATTCCGCAGCGCTGGGACGAACCTCCGGCAACATCTGCTGGGGAATCTGAAAATATCGGCACAGCTCCTCATCCCATGCTGCGGTGTGTAGGTGCAAAAGCAGGGTCCGTGAGGCATTGGTTACGTCCGTGGCGTGGACCGTGCCGCCCGTTAGGCGCCCAATCAGAAAGCTGTCGATAGTGCCGCAGGCAATTTGCCCTGAATGGGCCCGCGTTCGTAAACCCGGGTCTTGCTCCAATAACCAATTGATTTTCGTTGCCGAAAAGTAAGGGTCTAACATTAAGCCGGTGCGCTGGGACAGCCAGGCTTCGTCGTTCTTGTTGTCCTGACAGAAATCTGAGGTCCGGCGATCCTGCCAGACGAGAGCGGGAGTTAGCGTTTTTCCGGTCGCTCGTTCCCAGAGTAAGACTGTTTCCCGCTGATTCGTTAGGCCAATGGCGGCCAGGTCGCTCGCTTGCTTGTTTGCTCGAGCCATGGCTTCGGGGACCACGGCGGCGACGGAATTCCAGATTTCTTCCGGGTCGTGCTCCACCCAACCTGGCTGCGGGTAGTGTTGCGTCAATTCCCGGGCAGCGCTGCCGATGTCCTGGCCGGCGGAGTCCCAAACCATGGCCCGTGTACTAGTCGTCCCCTGGTCAATGGCCAGGATGCAGGTCGGCGACGCCATAAGAGGAGGCCCTATTGATTTTGACTTATCAACGACTTGCCGCGGAAAAAGCAGTGACTCTATTCTGCCGATTCTTCCTCAAGGCCAAAAGTGAACTATATTCACAAAGGTAGGTCCGTTCCACCTGCTTGCCTTTAGCGCTAAAGCCGTTTCAAACGCAGTGCGCCAAGGGCGTCTAATGGACAGGCCTGGCCGACTCGCAAATTCTATCATTCCTTGCTCCGAAGGTGACACCGGCCATGTCCATGATATGCCCGCAATGTCAATCGACTTACGAACAGCGGCTGCAATGCCCCACGTGCGCGGTGCGCCTAGTTTACGACGGCCCCAAGTCGGCCTTGGAAAAGTCTGCCAAGCCGATAAGCCCGCTGCAAACTCCTTGGGGCCGTATGTTTCTGGGCATTCTGCTCGCTCAAGGGCTCTATTTCGGCCTGCGCAAGCTCTGTTTGGCGGGGCTTTTGGCTTTCGGCGAGTCGTTGCAAAATCAAATCATGACCGCGCTCTACGGGCTGATGCTTCTTCAGGTCATTCAGCTGGTGAGCTTAACCGTTGGGGCTACCTTGGCTGGTGCGGGCCAAAGATGGGGCTTCGTCTTGGGGGCGGGGGTCGGTCTCTTAAACGGCATCCTTTCCTATGTGTTTCAAGATACCCCCGGGCAAATAGCGACCCTGGCCGCTCTTTTCGGAATGCCTTTGGTCCACACTGTTATTGGCGGAGTAGCCGGCCATATCGGTTGCTCCATTTGGAAACCGTTGGCGCCGCCGGAAGAACCTAAAGCCGCATTCCTTTTCGAAAAGAGAATTATTGGCCCTTCCCAAACACGTCTCTCGTCCTTTTCGGGGCCGGTATCCTGGCTGCGCGTGGCCTTTGGCGCAGCTTTCGCCGTGTCGGGGACGCTCTTTGCCAAAAAGATTCTGGAAAACGTGGTGGATGTCAGCGAAGGCAAGCTAACGACCGATTCCTACCTCCAGGCCGAGTTGATTACTTGGGAGATCCGCGCGCTGGCCATTTTGCTCGGCAGCGCTCTCGCCGGTTCGGCAACGGCCAATTGTCTCAAGCAAGGGTTCGCGGTAGGCCTCGCCGTAAGCGTGGTGCACCTCCTTGGCGCTTTAGGAGCCCGGGGTTTGCCAATGGATCAGACTATTCTGACCATCGCTTGCGCTTTGGCGCTGGGCATCATTGGCGGCTGGTTCGGCGGTCAATTGTTGCCTCCCTATATTGGCACCTGGCGCACACGCCATCGTGGACCGGGATCCATCGCCGCTGGCAACTAAGTCATCCCACGCGCAAACAGACGCCGGCTCAACTCCGACTTCGCGCCGAGGCGCAAAAAGTTATAATCCGCCGACTGCCCATGGTCCGTTTTAGTATTGAGAAAGGATTCTCAGCGATGTCGCGCCCATTTTTTCGTTCCAGTTGGTGGGACGCGATCCCCGCCCTTTGCGGCATCGGCATTATCAGCCTCATCCTGTGGACATTTCTCAGCTTCCATAGCTTATCCTGGTGGGTATTAGGCCCGTCCTTCATCGCCATTGCCTGGTCTTATTGCTGGAACATGCAGTGCATTTCGCACAACTTCATCCACAATCCCTACTTCAAAAATGATTGGCTAAATCGCGCCTTCAGCGTATTGGAGTCGCTCGCTCTGGGCGTGCCCCATGTGCTCTATCACCACTATCACATGAACCACCATTTCGGCGACAACGACCTCAAAGGGCTCGACGGCACAACGAAGGATTGGTCGTCGATCTATCGTTTCGGCAATGGCTCAAAGCCGGAAGCCTTTTGGAAGTATTGTCTGGTCAGTTTCTTTCGTGTGGAATTAGGGCCGGTTGTTCGCGTCGCCGCCCGGCACCATCAGTTTCTGCAGCTTGGCATTGAGACGGTGGCTCTGGGCGGGTTCTGGCTTACTATGTTGATTGTGGATTGGCGCTATTTCGCCTTTTTCTACTTGCCGTCTTACTACCTGGGCTGGGTCTTAAGTTATGCGGAAGGTTACCTGGAGCACTACGGGGCCAAACCGGGCAACGATTATGCCAACTCAGTCAGTTCCTATAACCGCCTTTACAATTTTTTGTGGTTCAACAATGGCTACCACCAAGAGCACCATTGGGATCCAAAGATGCATTGGACGCGGATGAAGGAATTGCACGAGGACATCAAGCCGCACCTCGTTCTAAATAACACGCGCACCCTTCGAGGACCGCATATCACGGCGCTAGTTGAGGATTGGCTTACGGGAGCGACGCCCGGATCCCAACTTGACGGCGAATCGCGCGCTGCGGCCTGATGAGACTTCGGGCGGCAAACGTTAACGACGACTTGGACCAGAGCAAGAATGACCAGGCACGCTACAATAAGATCATGGAAGTGTGATGGGTCAAGAATGCACCGGTACGGAGCACGGGCTCAATCTTACCGTTGCCATTTCTATTCCGGCGTCGAGCGTTTCATGACTTTGCCGATCCGCCATTTGCCCGTCTTACAGAATTGGGACTGCCACGTTTGCGGCAATTGTTGCAAAGAATATCCGGTCACCATCACGGATGAGGAAAAGAAGCGCATCGAGAACCAGCTATGGGAAAAAGATGCTGCATTGGCAGGTATGCCGCTCTTCAAAGCTCTAGGGCCATTCTGGAATCGCCGCTATCAACTTAACCGGAGGCCTGATGGGAGCTGCGTTTTTCTTAGCGAGGAGGGCCGCTGCCGGATTCATGAGCGCTTCGGGGCCGATGCTAAGCCGCTTCCCTGCCGGCTCTATCCTTTTGTCCTGATCCCCGCCGGCGATCACTGGCGGGTCGGGATGCGATTTGCCTGCCCGTCCGCGGCCGCAAACATGGGACAGCGCCTCACCGGCCACGATGCTGCCCTTAAGGAGTTCGCCGGTCAGCTGGAATCGCGCGAACGAATTGCCGACCGCATTAGGCTCAAGAACCTGCCGCCGCCGAGCTTGCAGCCCGGCCAGTTCATAGAGTGGTCCGATCTGTTTCGGTTTGTCGAGGCCATTGCCAATCTTCTCAGAGATGCTCAGGATCGCCTGGAGCGCCGCCTGCGCAAATGTCTGAATTTGGCGAAGCTGTGCCGGCAAGCCAAGTTTGATACGGTCAAGGGCAAGCGGCTCGAAGAGTTTTTAAGCGTCATTTCTTCCAACTTGGATGCCGAAGTCCCAGTCAAACCGCCGTCTCAGCCGCCTTCGTGGATGGGAGGCATACTGTTTCGCCAGGCGCTCGCTTTGTTCGCTCGCAAGGATTCCGGGCCGAATCGAGGGTTGGCCGCCAAAGGGCGCCTGGCTTTGTTTGCCGCGGCCTGCCGTTTCGCGCGCGGGCGCGGGCGCGTTCCGCGCCTGCACGATCATCTTGGCCATACGACCTTTGCTGAAATTGAAACCCGGCACGAGCCGCCAACGCCAGAAATCGAAGCGCTGCTGGAGCGCTACTACTTGACGAAGGTAGGCTCTCTGCAGTTTTTCGGTCCTGGGTACTTTGATGTGTCGCTCTGGGAAGGCTTGGAAGCGCTGATCGTAACGTTTCCCGCTGTTCGGTGGTTGGCTCGCGCCATGCCTGACGTTGATCGCCTGGAAGCCACGGCACGAGCGGTCAGCATGGTGGACGACCACTTCGGTTTCAACTTGGTTTTGGGAACGGCCCGGCAACGCCTCAGCTTTCGCATCCTCGCGCGCTCGGGTGAACTAGAAAAGTTAGTTGCCTGGTATGCACGCTAGCTACTGGGTGAAATAGGCGAGCGGGGCGGTAAGCCCCCTAATAATGCCAAGGCGATGGTTGGGTCATCAGGGGGCTTACGGCCCAGCTCGCAGAGCTGCGGGTATCTCTCGTCAAGGAAGACGGAGCATGCGTACTCGAATCGTCGATTTGGACGGCAGCGTTGGCTCCCAGGAGCGACTGGTCAAGCGCTATGAGCCGGCGGTGCAATCACGAGAAGAATGGGGGCCCCTGCTGCGCCTCGCTTGCAGCCACGATCTTTTTCGGCGCTTTGAATTGACTATATCCGGCTGGCTCAAGTGCACGGGTCAGAGCCAGCCCGCTATTACCTTTTGCGGATCGGGCGACTTTCATCATGTCAGTTTGGCCCTCTTGCGGAACACACCGGGGCCATTTAATTTACTGGTGATCGACAACCATCCCGATTGGATGCGCGGTGTGCCGTTTTTGCACTGCGGAACTTGGCTCTATCACGCATGCCAATTGCCCCAGGTTCAAGCCGTTTACCACGTCGGCGGCGACGTGGACTTCGATAACTACTACACTCGATTGGCCCCATGGCCGCTGCTCCGATCCGGCAGCATCACCGTCTTTCCGGCTGTCAGGCGTTATGAAAAGGGTCCTTGGTCCACCTTGCCGAACACGCCCGTGAGAAGCCCCGATGGCAAGGACTTCGATGCCGCCCGAATGTACAAGCTTCTGAGACCGCATCAGGCGCAACTAGAGCGCTGGCCTCTTTACATATCCCTGGACAAGGACGTGATGGTTTCGGCAAACGCGGCTGTCAATTGGGATTCTGGCCATTTACATTTGCCGGACGTTCAGGCCATTTTGCGAACTTTCTTATCGCTCAGCCAAGGTCAATTAGCCGGGATGGATGTTGTAGGCGATTGGTCGCCGGTGCGCCTGAGCGGCCTGATGCGCCGCTTCTTTCACTGGACCATGCATCCGGGCTTGGACATAGACGACGCTCACGCAGCGCGGCTTAACGAAGAAACGAACCTAAGGCTGTTGGAGACGGTGCAAGGTTGCCTGAGTCGGACATTATCCAGAGCTGCTTAGCTTGTTGACCATGTTAATGCATGGTTGCCGGTGCTTCCGGTTGCAGTAAGCTCCCGTCTTCGGAGTACGTCAGCAGCCGCGGGACTTCTGTCCTGTTTGGCTTATCGAAGGCCTTCGGGCAAGCGCTGCTCAGCGCCGTTGGATTTATCGCCGAAGGACTGTGCCGAGCCCTGGAAAATAATGTTATAAACTCGCTTTGCGGCGGGGTTATCAAAATCGATGACCGTGGGGCTCGCGTAAACGTAGGGACCGACCGAATAAGCGCCAAATGCGGTGTAGCCGTTTGTCAAATACGGCACAAATTGATCGGACCGCACGCCGTGGACGCGCTGGCCTTCCGTTCGCGTCATGGGAACTCGGGCGAATACTGAAGGGGCAGCGCCGATAAGCAAGCTTAGCAGCGCCACTGAGAAGGTAAACTGCCTCATCGGGTTCTCTCCGGAGAAAAGATCGAGTGAAATAGGTCGTCGTGTCATTTCCTATTTTACCCGCATTAATGCGCTTCGCTATCTTTTGTCGCGAAAAAATTCGCTTCGCAGTCCGATACGGGGTATCAATAGACCACTAAAGCGATTCCTGCCGCATCTGAAACGGTCCGGGGACAACTTCATGCGCGTTTTCTTGACGGGTGGAACAGGGTTAGTAGGCAACCGGCTAATCCAGCGTTTACAAAAACGGCAGGACAAGGTCGTCTTGCTGACTCGCCGTCCAAACATTGCCCGACAAAAGTTCGGACCCACGGTAACCATCGTCGAAGGCGATCCGACCAAGGCGGGTTCATGGGCCAACAGTGTCTCCGACTGCGATGCCGTCATTAACCTGGCCGGTGAAAACGTATTTGGCCACCGTTGGTCTGAGGACTTCAAGATTCAATTGCGCGACAGCCGGATCCGGTCCACAGAAAACGTTGTACAGGCTCTAACAAAAAACCGGTCAACCAACGGCGCGGCCCGGACGCTTATTAATGCCTCGGCGATCGGTTACTACGGCTTTCACGGCGACGAAGAGCTGACGGAGGAAAGCCCGCCCGGCGAAGATTTCTTGGCAAAGCTGTGCGTGGACTGGGAACAGGCGGCCAAAGCAGCTGAACCGGCGGGCGTGCGCGTCGCGATGATCCGGGTCGGTGTTGTGCTGGATAGGGCTGGCGGGGCGCTGGCCATGTTATTGACGCCGTTTAAGCTCTTCGCCGGCGGTCCAGCCGGATCGGGCCGGCAATGGATGAGCTGGATCCACCATGATGACCTTGTCGGTATGTTTCTGCTCGCTCTGGATAAGCCCGAGGCAGCGGGCCCCATTAATGGCACATCGCCGAACCCGCTAACGAATCGAGAATTTACAAGGGCTTTAGGGCGCGCGCTCCATCGGCCTTCCTTTCTGCCGACGCCCGGGTTTGCTCTTCGCATTATGTTGGGCGAAGTGGCGGAGGTCGTGCTGAAAGGTCAGCGGGTGCTGCCCAGGAAGGCACTGAACTTAGGGTATTTGTTTCGATTCGCACAAATTGATGCCGCGCTTACGGACGTTTTGGCGTAATAGCCGTCTTCCCCCCTTGCTGAAAAGTGGCAAACTGGTCAAATCGGAAACTGTAGGAGGTTCACGCCATGGCCGATTTGGAAGCGCCTAAACCCGACCGCGAGGCTTACGGCAAATTCATCCGCGCCCAGGCGGAATCTCTGCGGAAGGATGACAAACCGCCAGCATCGCGCAAAGATTGGGATGCGCGCCCAACTGGTCTCCGCGACGCCATGCTCAAGGCAATGGGAACCTTTCCCGATAAGCCCTGTCCTCTTGATCCTAAACTGGTAGATGGCCTGAGCCGAAAAGGCTATCGCATTGAAAAACTTCTTTTCCAAAGCCGGCCCGACGTTTGGGTGACGGCCAATGCCTACGTTTCCGAAGCGACCAAGGAGAGACGGCCTGCCGTTTTGGTTGTGCACGGCCACTGGCCTTGGGCGCGGCGCGATCCGGTCGTTCAAGCCCGCTGTCTGGGCTTGATGCACTTGGGATTCTTTGTTCTTGCCGTCGACGCCTTTGGCGCGGGCGAGCTTTATCCTGAGCCCGCCAAGGGCACCTATCACGGCGCCTTATTCGGCAGCACGCTGTGGCCGGCGGGGTTGACCCTGCTCGGCCAGCAGGTTTACGACAATCATCGCGCTGTCGATTATTTGCTGACTAGATCGGAAGTTGATAGTGACCGCCTGGGGATTACCGGCGCTTCAGGCGGCGGCAATCAAACCATGTACGCCGGCGCCATGGATGATCGTTTTAGGGCCGTTGTTCCAGTTTGTTCGGTTGGGACTTATCAGGCGTATCTTCAGGCGGCCTGTTGCGTGTGCGAAGTCTTGCCCGGAGCCCTGCGTTTCACAGAAGAAGGGGATGTTCTGGGCATGGTAGCCCCGCGTGCCCTAAAGGTGATCAGCGCCGACCAAGACGCTTTTCAATTCAGCGTCGGCGAGGCCAAGAAGAGCCTGGAGCGTGCCCGAACCATCTACAAACTACACAATGCCTTGGACAAGGTAGACCATGCTGTTTTCGCATCTCAGCACGATTACAACCAACCCATGCGCGAGGCGATGTACGGCTGGATGACAAAATGGCTCAAAGACCAAGGCGAGGGCAAACCGATCCCCGAGCCGGCTCACCAATTGGAAAAGCCAGAAGACCTTGCTTGTTTCCCTGACAAAGTTCGCCCGAAAGGATTCCTTTTCCCGCCAACGCTCGCTGCGCGCGAAGCAAGAGGACTCCTTGCGAGGATGGACAAATACAAGCCGGACCACGCCGAGCAGTGGGAGGCGATGGCCGTGCACATGCGCTCTCAGTTGCTCAAGGATGTCTTTGGCGACTTCCCGAAGGCAACCGAACCGACCGGGAAACTTGCCACAGATCAACCGGTCGGTAAAGTGCGGATGGTATCCCTCCAATTGCAAGCAGAGCCCGGTTTATCGCTTGCCGTCCAGATACATAATCCGGCGCCGGAGGCGGACAACCAAAAGGCGTGCATAGTCCTTCACCTTGATGGGCTCGCGAAAGCGGTCGAAGAACCATTGGGCAAGGCACTCGCCGACGGCGGATGGACTGTCTGTTTTTTGAATCTCCGAGCGACTGGAGATAGTCAGCCCGAGGGCGACCTCATACATGACGCCGTCGATCATAACAGTGCCGAACATGGCATTTGGATCGGCCGGCCCCTGCTGGGGCAGTGGGTTTTTGATATCCTCCGTCTCCTTGAGTGGCTGGGCAACCAACCTCGCCTGGATAAACAATCCTTCACGGTAGCGGGAATTGGCCCGGCCGGCATTGTGGCCCTGTGCGCCGGAGCTTTACTGGATGACCGGGTTGCCAGGACTATAGTTGTCGACATGCCGACCAGCTACATCTCTGAAAAAGCCTACGAGCAAGGAATGCACATGGGGCTGCTAGCCCCAGGGATTCTGCGCGTCGTTGATATTCCCAACTTGGCAGCGCTCTTGGCGCCGCGCCGGTTGATTATGGCCGGGGGTTTCTCACCTTCTGGACAGAAGTTGGACGACGAGGACCTTCAGAAGGCATTCCGCTATACCACCGAGATTTTCAAATTAGTCAAGGCGGCCGGCAAGCTGACAATTGGCGCGGATATGCCAGCTCCCAAACTGATCGAAGCTCTCTAAGCGCATTTCGCAGGATCTCCGTCTCGTCACGCCTATTGCAATTGACCAATTCGCATTGACTTATCCGGATATTCGGTCGCATCTGCAAGTTAGCGCGCGGATTCTCCAGCCGTGACTTAACCTGTTGTAGAAACGTTCCGGGCCGGTCGATGAAAATGTTAAGCAATGACCTTTTGGCATTTCGCCGTGCCCCGTTGCGCTGACCTCTTGACCGCTACGGCACGCATCTAAGGATCGACCTTATGGACAAGGTTTCCCTCTTCCGGCGGCTCGGTCTTGGCCTTCCGGGAGTTATGCTGGTTCCGGTCATTCTGATCTGGACACCCTTCGGATTTGGGTCAGACCAACCCGTGCCGCCTTCAACCGCACAAGCACGGGACAAAGCAAAGCCGTTGGATTTGGCAACCTGTCGCAGCTTGGCTCTACAGAATCAACCTGCATTGACCGCTTATCGAGCCAGTCTGGAGGCCGCTGTCCTTAAAGGGCAGGCCATGGACAATCTCGGGATAGGCGCCAGCTTGATCGCTCATGACCTTCCCATACGCAAGCAGCAGGGGCGGCTTGGATTAGAAATCGCGCAGGCCCGAGTGCGCCAGGCCGAGCAGGAAGCGATTTACGCGGTGACGCGCAACTACCTGGTTCTGCTTTATGCCCGTCAACAACAAGACTTGTTGGACAAAGCCGTAGAGAACTTGAAGGATCTTAAGGAAACGGTTAGACAAATCGTCGAAGACGGTCTGCGCAAGGACGTTACCACGCGCGATCTGGAACGCGTTAACGTACTACTTCTTCTGGCCGAAGGCCATTTGGAAGAAGCGACCAACGGTCAAGAACGCGCCCGCGCTGCTTTGCGCGAAGCCATGGGATTTGGGGAAGGTTTTTCCTTTGATATTGTTGGTAGAATCCTGCCAAACCCGGACATTAAATTCACCAAACAGCAAATCGTCGATTTGGCCCGGAACCGGCGCGCCGAGTTGCTCCAGGTCACAGACGCCGCAGGGGTGTTTGCTCTTGAAATGAAAGCCCAGGCCACGACCCGCCATATTAAGGTCAACACCTTTGTTGCCGGCGCCGACTTGCATGCCGACCCCGTGCCTCAAGGCATTCACAATAGCGAATATCGTCCCGGCGCCGTAGGTCCGGAAATGTCGCCAATTCTGGTAGGCAGCAAAAGCGAACGCGTCGAACAAGCATCCGCTTACTACACACGAGCCCAGGCCGTGGTGGAGAAAACCCGCAATTTGATTGATTTGGAAGCAGAAAACGCCTTTCTACTTTGGCGAGAAGCCAGCCGCAAAACCGCTCGCTTGGGGAATGCGGCTGATAAGGCGGAAAAGCTAAGCCGCGATCTCAAGGAAGACTTCAAGCAGCCTGGAGCGAAAGTTAATCTGGACGAACTTGTTCTTACCGGTATCCTGGCGGCCCAGTTGCGCGGTCAGACCAATGACGCCATTCGCGATTTGGCGCTGACCTTGGCCAACCTCGAACGGATCACGGCCGGAGGAGTCGTCGTGGATTTCACTTTACCCACAAAGCCTTGAACGAATTGAAGTGTCGATTTCCCAAGCCGCTTTCGAGCGGGGCGAAGGAGCAGGAAAATGAGGCCGGTTGTCGCGTTGCGAAGTTTACTGGCTTTCCTGTGCGGGGGCGCCCTAGTGCTGGCACTTGGTCTACCAATCCACGCTGAGGATACGGTCAAAGCGAACCCAAAAATTCGCGTCGGCGTGGCCGGAAGCATGTTCCGAGATGCCCCGGCGCCGCTGGTCAGCGCCTTGATGAAGCCCTTTAAGTCCCTGCTTGATACGCAAACCGGGATTAACGGGCAAATGGTCGCAGCCGGCGACGCGGAGGACCTGGGCAAGCAACTTGCCGACGATAAGGTCCAACTAGGCGTTTTTCACGGATTCGAATTTGCCTGGGCCCAACTCAAGCACCCCGAATTAAAGGCCCTGATTATTACCATCAACCCGCCCTCGTGTTGTCGGGTCAATGTGGTCATC
This sequence comes from Gemmataceae bacterium, assembly GCA_045802525.1. Lineage (GTDB taxonomy): Bacteria > Planctomycetota > Planctomycetia > Gemmatales > Gemmataceae > JBJMQT01. The sequence continues at coordinate 83,494 of JBJMQT010000068.1, read as the reverse complement.
GCCAAGGACGACAACTGTAAGGTACTTGCCGACCTCAAAGGGAAAGTTGTAGCGATCCCGATGCATACGCGCGAGCATTGCCATCTCTTTATCGAACGGCGCTGTTTGGATGCCGGTCAACCCATGCAGCGATTTTTCGAAAAAGTTACCACGCCTGCCGACATGGAAGACGCCCTAGACGGGGTGGTCGATGGCGTATACGCGGCAGCCGTTGTGGATGGGGGCGTTCTGGCCAATTACGCCAAACGCAAGCCCGGCCGCGCCAACAAGCTCAAGACCCTGATCGAATCCGAGCCGTTCCCGCCGGCCGTAGTAGCCTGTAACCCGGCCAACTTGGACGAAGCGGTCCAAAAAAGGTTTGCTGAAGGCTTGATCAATGCGGGCGAAACCTCCAAAGGCCAGCGCTTGCTGACTATTTGCCGCATCACCGGCTTTGAAACCATTCCTTCCGGGTTTGAAAAAGAACTCCTTCGCATTGCCAAGGCCTATCCTCCTCCCTCCGCTTCAACGGAAAAGTAACGGCCGCATCCTCAGAAGCGCTTGGCCCGCAGGGTCTCCGTCACACCGGCCTTTTCGTTTCATTTCATTTCACGGAGACCGCGAGACCGCCCCTTCGACATAAGTCCTTGGCATTAAACAAGTGAACGAGATGAAACGAAACGACAAGGGCAAATCGTGAAACGAAATCATTTCGCAAATTAACATTGGGCATTTACGATCTCCTCTCGGAGTACGACGAAGAAGGAAGCCGTCATCTATGGCAATGGCTCGAAAGATCTGAAACCTGCTCCCATCGATCTCGTCACCCTTTTAGATTGGGATAGGCTTTCTTGCCCAAGCTGGAGAAGTCATCTCTGATTGACATGTATACGTTTGTCCTCTATATTGTGTGAATGGAATTAAGCCAGGGGAATGGATCACGAGTGGTATAAAGGCCTATGAAATAACGGCTTATGAACTAATACAATCCTCAACGTCAATAGGCTTTTCCCGGCAAATCTGCTAGAATCGCTGCCGTTGACTTTGTGAGAAATGGAATCTGGAGAAGTCTCTTCATGGCGGAATCGATTCAGCCGGTTTCCCTGAGTCAGGAGACGCGCCGGCGGTATTTGAACTATGCTCTTTCGGTCATCACGTCTCGTGCCCTGCCCGATGTCCGCGACGGCCTAAAGCCGGTCCAGCGACGGATTCTCTACACAATGTTTCACGATTTACACTTGGTGTTCGACGGCCGACCGGCCAAGTGCGCCAAGATCACCGGCGCCGTGACCGGCAATTATCACCCGCATGGCACCGCTCCGGCCTACGAAGCCTTGGTCCGCCTCGCGCAGAGCTTCATGATGCGCGTCCCGCTCGTCCACGGTCAGGGGAATTTTGGCTCTGTTGATGGAGATCCGCCCGCAGCCGAACGTTACACCGAAGCCAAATTGGCTGCTGTAACCGAACGCCTTATGGCCGAGTTGCGTCAACGCACGGTCGACATGAGACCGACTTTTGACAACACAAGCCAAGAACCTGTTGTCCTACCTTCTCAATTTCCGAACTTATTAGTCAACGGTTCCTCAGGCATCGCCGTTGGCCTGGCCACCAATATTCCCCCGCACAATCTCGGCGAGGTCGTCAGGGCAGCCGTGCATTTGATCCATGAGCCGGAGGCTACTACCGCGCAACTGCTAGACCGCGTCAAAGGCCCTGATTTTCCCCTAGGGGGCAAGGTTGTCACAGATAGGTCCACGCTACGCAGGATTTACGAGGAAGGGACGGGCAGCGTCAAAGTCCAGGGCGAGTGGAAACTGGAGACGCATGGCAAACGCGAGCAGATCATCGTCACGTCCATTCCCTACGGCGTTAATAAGGGCGGCCTGGAACAGGCGATAGGGGAAATCATCGCCCTGCGCAAGCTGCCTCAGTTGCTCAATGTGACCAATGAGTCCAATGAGAAGGAAGGCATCCGCATCGCGCTCGACATCAAGCCCGGCACGGATCCCAACCTGGTGATGGCTTATCTCTATAAGCACACGACCCTACAAGAGAATTTCCCTTACAACTTGACATGTTTGGTCCCGGCCGACGACGGCGTCATGAGACCCGAACGGCTCGGCCTGAAAGCGCTGCTTCGCTATTTCTTGGATTTCCGCCTGGCGACGGTCCGCCGCCGCTTTGAATATGAACTCGAACAATTGCGCCGGCGAATTCATATTCTTGAAGGCTTTCGCATCATTTTTGACGCCCTGGATAAGGCCATCAAGCTCATTCGTGAAAGCGACGGCAAGCCGGATGCGGCTCTGAAGCTCATGAAGTTCTTCAAGCTCGACGAAGAACAGGCCGCCGCCATCCTGGAAGTGCAGCTTTACAAGATCGCCCAGCTTGAGATTCAAAAAATACTGGACGAACTGCACGATAAGAAAGCCGACGCCAAACGCATCGAAGGAATCTTGGGATCCAAAAAGAAGCTTTGGGGCGTGGTCAAGGACGAACTCTATGAGGTGGGCGAGAAGTTCGGAGACCGGCGGCGCACGAAAATTGGCTCCTCCGAGGAAACGCTCGACTTCGATCCGGAAGCCTATATCGTCCGGGAAAACACAAACGTAGTGTTGACCCGCGATGGTTGGATCAAACGCATCGGCCGGCTCTCCACCGTGGAAAACACGCGCGTTCGCGAAGGCGACGAAGTCGTCGCGGTCGCGCCCGGAAACACGCTGGATTACGTGATCTTTTTGGCGGATGACGGCACCGCCTACACCATGCGCATGAATGAAGTGCCGGCCTCTACAGGCTATGGCGAACCGATCGCCAAGTTTTTCCGCTTGGCCGATCAGGTGCGCATCATCAATGCTGTTTCTACTGACGAACGGTTCACCGAGCCTGATCGGCCTGTTACCAACGGGGAGGCGCCCGGTCCTTACTTGCTAGTGGCGACGGCCCAGGGGCAAACCTTACGAACGCCGTTGGCCCCCTTCCGCACCACTTCCACCAAAGTGGGACGCCGATATGTTCGTCTAAACCACGGCGATAAAGTAGTCATGGCGACCGTGCTCAAGGATGAGGAAAGCCTTTTCCTGGCCTCGGCATCGGGCCATGTTATTCACTTCGCCGTCGAAGAAATCAATGTCCTCTCCGGCATCGGCAAGGGCGTCATGGGCATCAAGCTGGACAAAGGAGACGTCTGCCTGGGGGGCGCGTTGATCTCCAATCGTCACGATGCCTTGACTGTTGAGACTTCGGGCGGGCGAACCATGGAGTTCCGCCGCGGCGCCTATCAAACCGTCTCCCGAGGCGGCAAAGGCTTCGAGGCCGTCAAACGGGCGTCGTTCACCCGCGTCGTCCCCCCGCCCATTGAACTGGTGGACTGGGAGCAAATGGAAGGGAAGGCTGATGGAAACGGAAACGGCAAGAAAACCGAGAAGAATGTCGATCAGGGTGAGTTCTTCAATGAGTAGGCGCGCCCATGAAACCGACGAGTCCGCCAACCAAAGCGGAACTAATAAGCACTCCTGTCGTCCTACAAGCTATGGACCAAGCTTGGATCGACTCTGACCCCGAAAACGCTACAAACCGGCACGAGGAGGAGGTTGGATATATCTTGATCTTCTTACTGGGCAGGTCAGAACGCAACGTGCTCCACGAGGTGGACAGGCCCATATCGACCTTGGCGGGCCTCCACGCTTTAATGGTATGATCGTCGTAGGCACTTTTCACACCCATCCCAATCCGACTGCGGAAGGATGGGACACAGCACCAAGTGCCTCAGATCACTCTTCATCTTGGCGTTCCGGAGTGCCATGGTTGATTCTAGCCGATAACGGCTATCACAGTACCGGGCCTGAATCTCGCCGAGGTGGTCTAGGAGGTGGCCTCGGTTATCCGCCCTAATGGGAATTAGCAAGCCCCTCCCCACTACTATCAAGGAGCAATGCTAATGATCTCTCCAAATGCAAGTGGACAGCTTGGAAAACGATCTATTACCAGCCATGAGGCATTGAGGATCGCACATCTGGATGCTGAAGTTGCCTATCGTGATTTGTCGGGGTATCAAATCAGTTTGACTTTACAGCCCGATGGTTGGCATGTCGATTACGAAATCTCGGGGGCTCTGATGGCGGGTGGCGGACCACACTATGTCATTGACGCTGGAACGGGGGCCATTGTGTCCAAACGATACGAGCAATGAAAGCTAATACGTAAGACGCAGGCCAGCCCTAAAAACTTGCTGGCGTCCAAGCAAGGCAGAGATTCAGTGACTCCATGGTTTGGGCCAACTGTTCCACTCGACTGGAAGCTTTTGACTTGTGCCCAGCAAACGTCGCTGGCTTCAGCATTCTTTTATGGAATGCTCGGATTTCGGCTGTCGCAGCCTCGGAGGAGGCAATTACGTGTTATCTGAGGACATTTAACACGGCCACGCGCTCGAAGGTGTCCCCTTCTTGAATCCTTTCGATGGCAATTTTAATCCTTCCTCGCTTTTCATGATTCAAAGGGTTTGGTTTCGGATATGTCCACTGCCACCTATACCGCCAAAGACATCACCGTCCTCGAAGGCCTGGAACCGGTCCGCAAGCGCCCGTCGATGTATATTGGCGGCGTGGACCCCAAGGGGCTGCATCATCTGGTTTGGGAGATCGTCGATAATGCAGTCGATGAATACCTAAACGGCTTCGCGGATACCGTCGCCGTTACCTTGCACAAGTCGGGCGACGCGATCACCGTTGCCGATAACGGCCGGGGCATCCCAGTCGATTTACATCCCAAGCATAAAAAGCCGGCGCTGGAACTCATCCTTACGACGTTGCATTCGGGCGCCAAGTTCGGCGAAGGCGGCAACTACATTCATTCCGGCGGGCTGCACGGCGTCGGCTCCTCGGTTGTCAACGCCCTCTCCCGGAAGTTAGTCGCCATCATTCGCCGCGACGGATTCGAATGGCGGCAAACCTTCAAACGGGGCAGAGCCGCCGGTCCCATCGAAAAGATTGGGCCGTTTCGGGGCCATGGCACCATCATCACCTTCGAGCCAGATTCGGAAATCTTCAAAACGACTCACTTCGATCCCGAACAGATCAAGGCCCACTTGGAGGATATGTCGTATATCCACAGCGGCCTGAAGATCGCCTTCAAGAACGACGTAACCGGCGACGCCTATGACCTGACTCATCCCGGGGGCATCCCAGAGTTTTTGACCCGGCTCATTACCGACGGGCAAAAACCCGCGGTAACGGAGTCGCCTTTTACCCTAGTCCGCGACACGGGCGAGAAGATGGAGGTCGCTCTCCAGTGGACGGAGGCAACTGATGAAACCATCCGTTCCTACGTCAATGGCATCCGGACCGCTTCGGGTGGCACACACGAAAGCGGCTTCAAGGCCGGCATCGCCAAAGCTATTCGCAATTACATGGAAACCTATGAAATCAGAATCAAAGGCCTGAGCATTGCGGCGGAAGACATCCGCGAGGGTATGGTCGGCATTCTGTCGGTCTTTGTTCGCGATCCGATGTTTCAAGGACAAACCAAAGAGCGGCTAAACAACCCGGAGATGGCGGCTGCGGTCGATGGCTTTGTCCGCCCGTCGCTCGAAGCGTGGCTGAATAATAACAAGACGGCCGCCGACCAAATCGTCGGGCGGATTGTGTTATCGGCGAAGGCGCGCCTGGCATCGCGGGAAGCAATCAGCGAAGTCAAGCGCAAATCGGCGACGCAGCGCCGGCTCAACCTCCCGGGCAAGCTGGCCGATTGCAAGTCAACGGATTTAGATCACTCTGAACTGTTCATTGTCGAGGGCGATTCGGCGGGCGGCAGCGCCAAGCAGGGGCGCAACAATAAAACTCAAGCCGTGTTGCCTTTGCGCGGCAAAATCCTTAATGCGGAGGGTTTGGCTCTTAATAAGGTGCTCGCCAACGCGGAACTCAACGATCTTGTCTCCGCCATCGGGACGGGCGCCGGCGAAAAGTTCGATATTCGCGGTTTAAGATACGGCAAAATCATCCTGCTCATGGATGCTGATGCCGACGGCCATCACATTTCAACGCTCCTTTTAGCGTTTCTCTTTCGGCACATGATCGAATTGATCCGCAAGGGACATATCTACATCGCCCAGCCGCCGCTCTATCGCGTGGATGTAGGCAAGGAAACGATGTGGGCCCGGGATGATGCCCACAAAGAAGAAATCTTGGCCAACTTGCGAACAAATGCCAAACCCGAAGTTTCGCGCTTCAAAGGTCTAGGGGAAATGGATCCCAAGGTCCTTGCCGATACGACGCTGGACCTGCGCCAGCGCACGCTGCTGCGCGTCAATATCGAATCCAACCTCGATGCCGATAAAACGTTTGTCGATCTGCTTGGTAAAGACCCTTCCCAACGCTACCGGTTCATCATGGATTCCGCAGCCTTAGCCGTTGCGGAAGAACTGGACGTCTAAGCGACTGGACATGTGCTCAGGTTCTGATGCGAACCTGAATTCGCAAACATAGGCGAACTGCAAGCCTTTATTCGGCATCTTTCGGGCCGGGACGATCTTCGCCCGGCTCTTTGCCTTCCATCCATTGCCTGATGGCCTTCCCCCGATACGCGCGGAACAACCGTTAAGTGCCATATCGGAATAAAATTTGCTTACTTAATGATAATAGTGAAGCTCTGGAATAGCTCATTTCCGTGATGGTTCCACGGGGCAACCAGGGCGACCGATTTGAAAAGAGGTGCCTCACATGATTACCAAGAAAATCGGCATGATTGGAGCGTCGTTGGCGCTCGCGACATTGTTGACATGGACAGATTCGGCTTCGGCTCAGCGCCGAGGAGGCGGCGGTGGCGGTTCCCGAGGCGGCAGCAGCGCCCGCGGTACCTGGAATGGAGGCTCATGGAATGGAGGCTCATGGAACGGCGGCTCACGCAACTGGAACGGAGGCAACTGGAATGGCGGCTGGAACAACGGCTGGCGGGGCAACAACTGGGGAGGCTTCGGATGGGGTCTCGGTCTAGGCTACGGGCTGGGATCCGGCTTTGGCTACGGCTACGGCAGGCCCGGGTATTGGGGCGACTATGGCTACTACAATTCGTTCGGCCCCGGAGTTTGGGCAAACTCTTACGACTACCCTGGCTATTACAACTACTATGGGGATGACGGGTACGCTTCCGAAGGCACTTTTTACGCTCCGTCATCGACCTACTCGGCATACCCTTCGGCAGATATGGGATATGATTCCGGGTATGGCCAGGCCGCTGGCCAGGACCAGAGTAGTAATCGAGCTTTCGTGACCGTTCGAGTTCCGTCGCCAGACGCCAAGGTCTGGGTCGAAGGGCAAGAAATGAAGGATCGCGGAACCATTCGCGAATACCGCACTCCGGCCCTTGAAGACGGCCACAATTATAGCTATGAAGTCCGCGCTCAATGGAATGAAAATGGCAACAATCGCGAACAGTCCCGGAACTTCAAAGTTCATCCGGGCGACCACATCATGGTGGTGTTTGGGAATCGGGAGAATCGCCGCCGAGATAACGACCGGGGCGTCGACCGTTTAGACACGGATCGCCAGGACAGGATCGATAGGGATCGCCCGGACAGGGACCGAGACCGCGATCGGTCCGGTGATATCGACCGATCAGGCAGAGAGGGATCTAAGGAGACCTTGCCTCGAGAGGATCGCTAAGCCGGTGATTGCGATCGAAGGCAGAGCGGAAGACAAACATAAGGTTGTCTTCGGCTACAGTAAAATCCCAGAGGACAGAACCTGTGATCTCACGGGTTCTGTCCTCTTTCGTTAGCAATTGGCCGAGGCAATATATCAGGGCAGTTCAAACACCTCGGCGCCGGCGCGGGTGCCCATGGCGGGCATGACATTATCAGCACTATAGGCAAGGAATCGGACGGAGCCGTCTGCGCTCATGAAGTTAGCTCCGCCGGGATGCCGGCTCCAAAAATGGAACTGGTCGCATTGTTGGTTAATTTTGCCGGTGCCATCGCGGATTTGGTCAGGTCCTTGGAAGTGGTAAGGACCGGCAGGACAAGTGTCAAGATCCGGTCCATTGTGTTGGGAGTTTATCTCCCGCACTCCGAGAACGACGTCAGCCGAGCCCCTTTGTTCATCGCCTGGCGACAGGCCGTAACCAAACTGGCCGCAACCGGCGAGCCAAGCGCCAAAGTTTAGCGGTTTACTGGAAGCTCGTTCCCCAACCATCAACGTGTTGCTCGTTCCATCTCTAATGTCGAGTATTTTGACCGTTTCATTACTGCCCAAGACGCCGTCGTTACTTGTGTAGTCCAGTCCACTGACTCCTTGATAGTCGGTCACCGCTTGAACAAGCGGCTGGCCCATGATGGTTTCCTTGAATGTTTTTGGATAAGGATCAGAAGGGCAAACGTAAATGGGCACGACTACGGCGATTGCCGGGTTTTCGGGCTGATCATTCAGGTTCCAAAGGTAACCTCCCCAGGGGCTCCAGCTTGAGTAACCCGATACGTTGCCATTGGGGCCGGGCCACACCACGGGATGCGATTTGTCGCTGGCAAAATCGTTGGCTTTTCTCCAGAGGTTGTCTTGCTCGATGTACGGCAAGATCTTGGCGAGCCAACTCCAGTGCCAGTATTGGGAAAAGCGGTTATTGCTCCCTTCTGGAAACGTCTTGTGAACCTCATGGTACATGTGCAGTGCCAAACCCTGCTGTTTCATGTTGTTAGCGCATTTTATGCGGTTGGCCGCCTCGCGAGCCTTTTGGACCGCGGGAACCACAAGGCCCATCAAGACCGCGATGATCGCGATCACCACCAATAATTCGATGAGGGTAAAGCCGGGCCGACGAGTTGCACGAGACATGATTCAACCGTCCTTTGCCTTGAGAAGGGCGAGTGCCAAAAACGCCGAGCGGCCCCCAAAACCGCAACGCCATCAGAAACTCAATTCGATTTTTCGATCCCGGCGACTAGCGGAGCTTGAACGAGAGTGACTCGCCGGGATAGCGCACCATTGACACAACGAGACAGTCGTTAATTTGGAGTTTCTCAAGAAACCTTGCTCAAGACTTCGTTGTCTAGAACAGGGATCCTAAATGGCTGACCTATCATAGTCACGGTCTAGAGATGTTGCCACAGATTTCGCGGATTTGCGATTGAGAGAATGACGGTCTGAAACGACGTGTACACGCGGACGCCGGCGCCGAGGAAGTAGATTAGTAAACGCGTATTGTTACTTTCCGGTCCCACTCAGCAACTGATTCAGCTGATCCAGTTCGACCGGCTTGACCAGATGAGCGTTGAAACCGGCTTCCAGGGCTTGCCGGCGATCTTCCTCCTGGCCATAGCCGGTCAAGGCGATCAGCAAGACATCTGAGCCGAGCGCTTCCCGAATCTGCTGAGCCACTTGAAGGCCGTTCAGTCCCGGTAGGCCGATGTCGATAAGGGCCACTTCAGGCTTGTGTTTCTTGGCTTGCTCGACGCCGCCGAGGCCGTCTTCCGCATCAAAGACTTCGTGTCCCAAGAGTTCAAGCAAAACCTTCATCGTTTGGCGATTGTCAAGATCGTCTTCGACGATGAGGACACGGCGTTTGATTGCCGTGGGCGAGTAGCTGGTTGGAAGCGGGACCTCTTGAGAGGTTGATACGGAATGAGCCGGCAGGCGGACGATAAACTCGCTTCCCCGGCCTTGCCCTTCACTCTTGGCGATCACCTGGCCGCTATGAAGATCAACCAGTTTGCGGACCAAGGTCAAACCGATCCCTAGACCGCCCTGTGCCCGCTCTGGCGACCCGTCTACTTGCGTGAATAGGTCAAAAATTCGGCTCAACATTTCAGGCTCGATGCCGACGCCCGTATCTTTGACGGAAATTACAATTTCCTGGTCCACGCGTTCGCCGCGCAGCCAGAGTTTGCCGCCAGGGTTGGTGTATTTCGCGGAATTATTGAGCAGATTGGCAATAACTTGGACTAACCGGGCGGGATCGACCTCCAACCACAGCGGTTCGGTCGGCAGGTTGACGGAGAATTCATGTTGGCGCGATTCGATTAGGGGGCCGCTGGTCGCGATGGCTTGGGTGACCAGGGCGGCCAGGTCGACTCGGGCCAAACGGAGCTGTAGTTTTCCTTGCGCGATGCGGCTAATGTCGAGCAGATCATCGACAATGCGGCCTAGCTGCTTAACCTGTCGTTCAACGACTTCCCGGGCATTTCGAATGCCGGCGTCGGCCGGATCAAGAAGATGTAATACTTCGACCGCGTTGAGAATGGGCGCCAAGGGGTTGCGCAATTCGTGGGCGAGCGTGGCGAGAAAAACGTTTTTGCGCTGGTCCGCTTCCCTAAGGGCATCAGCTTGACGGCGTAAAGATTCCTCCAGCCGTTTCCGATCGGTGATGTCTTGAAAGGCACTGGCCCGGAAGAGCACCTTGCCTGCACTGTCTTTGACGACGGTGACATGAGTCAAAACCGGAAAGCGCGTGCCGTCCTTCCGCTGGTGCATGGATTCGTAGACATAATCGCCCAGCTCCGTCGACTGACGTAGACTCTCCGAGTAATGAGCGGCATCCTCCGGGGCGAACATGATATGCGTCGCCCTTCCAACCAGTTCCTCGACGGCATAGCCATGCATGTGCGCAAAAGCGGGATTGACCTCTAGGAAAATATCCGCAGCCGGGTTTGCCAGCGCCAGGCCCCAATTGGCATGCTGAAAAATGTGCTGCCACTTTCGCTGGGCATCTTCAAGCAAAGTTTGGCGCTCGGCCCGTTCCTGCTCAACTTGGCGAATGTGGCCGTCGCGGTTGGCAACAAACTCCGCGACGCTGGCTGCAATCGCATCGTCCAAAGAGAGGCCGACGGCCATCGTCTCTCGGCACGTCAGCGACCGCTCAATGCTTTGTTCCAAATGTTCGAGAATGACCAGGCGGAGGATTTGATAATCGCGCACCAATTCAGTGAGCGACCAGCCGGTTTGCCAGCGCTGCAGCCCGTGCTGAGCTGCTTGCGCCCGATGCTTTTTGCCATTATTGTCGCCGTGCTCCGCCAGGCTGTTGCCGAGTTGGCTAAGGAATTTGGGAAGATGATCGAGGACGGCAGCCCGATGGACGCGCTGAGCGTTGGGCTGCTCCTCCGAAGCTCGCTGGAGCCAACGTTCGATGAGAAGGCCGGCATCCCGCTGAATAAGATCGCCTATCTCCGCATGCGCTTCGGCGCGCAAGACCTGGGTTGCAATATTCACGCGGCCCGCTCCTGTTGGACCATAGGGGAGAGGATTTTCCCGCCGTTGGGTTGGCACAGTTTAGGTCGGGATATATTACCAGCAAAGTCGAAGATTTCCAACTAGACGGCATGACAAAGCCCACCTCAATGAATAATCTTGAAGCCCGACTCTTCTCCGCTGAGCGTTTGTTCTTCGATATGTTCGCTTTCAACGTACTTCTTGAAGCGCTCGCGTATGGCCTGGAGAAAAGACTCAACCTGGTCCGGAGCACCTTCCGCGAACAATAACACGCGGCCATCGGCAAGATTGCGAACCGAGCCCGCAACCGCGAACTGCCTTGCGATCCACGCTGCGGTAGCGCGAAAACCGACTCCCTGGACTCGACCCTCGTAATAAACCCGGCGTGCGATGACGTCCGTCATGGGCTCCTCCCCAGGCTGACATGAATCCTAGTTTAGCAAAGCTCTGGACTGGACAAACACCGGGAATTGGATTTTATTTGACAGACAATAGCCGCTTGGGATGATGTCGAATGTAGAGGAATTACAATTCGATGCCGGCGAGGTAAATCGCTCATGACCGCAGCCTTTCAACGGCGACCGGGATCCTGGCTATTTGCTTGGGCGCTGACCCTCTTTTGTATCGTGGCGTGTTTGTCCCCGGCGCCTGCTCAATTGCCGCCCGGAAGCCCAGGCCGTTCAGTGCCGCCGCCGGGCATTCCCAAATCACCGAACGCCCCTGGCCTTCAAGGGCCGGAATACGTCACGATTTGGAGCTGTGGCAAGTGCGGACATGAGTTGGGAAGAGGAGACGACCAGCCGACCATAGAGAAATGCCCCAATTGCGGGGCTCATTTCATCAATGGCACAGCGCCTAGCGGCAGTCCTGGGCTGCCGCCTATTCAAAACGAAAGGCCGTTTATTCCACCGGAAAAAACCACTGCGCCGGCTATCGAATATTCTGCTCCGCCGACCAAGCCGCCGATTACGAATGCGAATTCGTCCTCTTCTCCCTCTGGCACTACATCGTCGGGCGGAAGCTTCTTCACCTTCGGCGTTGCCATGGGCATCGGCACCGCCTTTTTCGGCGTTCTCATCCTCGTCATCTTAGGGGTTGTTTTGTTCGGTAATTCTAAACGAGCAAACCGGCCGAGACCGCAATATTATCCAGAAGAAAGATACTTCTGATCTAGAGCGAGGATTGGCTTGGCGGCGGCAGGTCTCCCATGGCCACCTTGGATTCAAAAAACGCCAAAGGCGCCACCTGAGCGCATGGGTTTACAGGTGTAAACCCTTTGGCGCAGTGTTGGCGGGACCAGAGGGTGGGTCACTTGGTCCAGAGGGTCGCGCAGGCGCTCTTCGGGATTTCGTAAAAGCTCGTTTCGGCTGGTTTCCGAACTAGGGAAACGAACTTTTTTGCCGGAATGCCGTGAGGCTCTAGCGCTTAAGAAAGATCGTTTCTCGGACCCCTAACACACACCCCCCTGCGGGCCTGAAACGAAACATGCAAGGGTCGGGCACAAAAACAAAACGCCGAATCAGGTTGGCTAAACCTGATCCGGCGGTCACTGTTATCCGATTACGGGGTCTTTACTTTTCTGGCTTGGCGTCCTTCTCGGGCTTGTTCTTATCCGCCTTTTCGGTCTTCTCGGGCATCTCAACCATTTCTTTTTTGGCAGCCCCTTCCCGGCGATAAAGCGGCATATAGCGATAGTAGACTTCCAAAGTTAGCAGCGAAAGCGACGTTTGCATGAGACGGCCGCCTTGCGGGCCCCAAGGGTCGCCGGCCGGCGACCAACTGCCCGCTTGATGTTCATGCTTGGCATCGTTGCCTTTGTCCTGAGTCTTGACGAGCAAATCGCGTTGCTTAGCGTTCCAGTTGGTCCAGTTCTCGCCGCCAAAGTGATGCATTACCTGCGTGGCATAGTACTGATAATAAATGCTCTTTACTTGATCGGGCGGGCTGCCGGCCAAGAACTTGACGCCGTTGATTAAGCCGGGATTTTTCGGCGTCCATCCCAGGTATTCACGGCAAAGAAGGCCGGCCGCCGTCATGGTCGGCGTGGCATCCATATCGCTGGTGTACTTGTAATTGGCGCCGTTTGAAGTTTGGACGGAGTCGAGAAATTTTTCGGCGCCTTTGATCGTAGCGGCTGGAACACTTAACCCGGCCATTTGGCCGCTCCTCAAAGCCATCACTTGCCAGCCGACGACCGAAGTGTCGCCCGAGGTCGGCTTGGGATCGTAGCGCCAGCCGCCGCCGGGGTGCTGAACCTTGACGATCAGATCGATAGCGTGTTGCGCGTGCGCCTTAAGTTCGGGATCGGAGGTCATGGCATAGGCTTCGCAGACAGCGATGGTTGCGAGGCCATGCGCGTACATGCCGCCGCCGAAATAACCGTCGGCGCCCTGCTTACTCATGAGAAACTTGAGGCCTAGATAAACGTTTTTCGTGTAATCGAATCGCGGGTCCTTGACGGCGGCCTTCTTGTGGGTGATCCCTGCCCCCAAGAAAGGCAAAAGGCCGAGGGCTGTCCCGCCAATGTCGTTTTTCTGGCCGCCGTTGGTGCAACTACAAGTAAATGTCTTGCCCGAGTTGCCCTTTTCATGGCCAAAGTGATTAAAGGCGTCCAGCGACCATTTGCCGGTGCCCATGTCCTGGTGCATGGCCAGCCAGGCCAGACCGCGACCCACGGCTGCTTCGGTCTCCTTGGACCCGCCGCCTTCAATAGCGCGTTGTTCACGCGTCGCGCCGGATCCGCCGCGAAGGCCCAAACCGCCGGGAGCGGTTACCCCATAATATCCACCGTTCGTCCCTAGGGCCGATGCCATGCCCGGGTTGGCGGGATCATCGAAGCCTCCGCCTGTGCCCCGGCCGCCCGCGCCAAGAGGAGGCGGAATCGTCTGTTGAACGCCGTCAGGCGGAGCATCTTTTAGCCCGATACTGGCCGTCGCGTCCACCGGGCCGGGAATGCTGACGTCGGCAATGCGCGAGTTATTGTAATTGGTGTCCTCGCCCGGAATGATGCCGACCTCGGTGGGCGTCAAGTCCTGTGCTTTTTCCAGGTCCTCAAGCTGACCCTCGGAGTCCGGCTCCACCGTGGGATTGGCTGTACCGACTCCCATGGTCGTCAGGAAAAAGATGAGCAAAAGGATGGCATGGACCACGCCGCTGACTATCCAAGCCGGCAACACTCGGATAATAGCTTCCGAACCGCGGCGGCTCTGCGCGCTCGACCGAATCACCGCTTTTGGACGGGAGTTTTCGGCCTTGCCGTTTATCAAGGAACGCTCGCTGGTTTGGGTTGACATGATCAAGGTTCCTTTTGGCGAGGACATTGCCCGCTCCAGCCACCCGCGTCTTTGCCAAGTATATCACGAACGTAGACGAGCTACGAAACTCCGCGCTTAGCCGCTCCGTTTTCGTGGTCGTTCTGTAAGAGCGAAGAGTCCGGGTGCTGAAAGTCGGTCAAGTAAGCCGATTTGAGCCGCTGCCTCACGCGGTTATCATTGCGACGAAGCCACAACGTAAGTCCGACAGCCAGGCAAATCGCACAAACGACAAAGCCCACGAACACACCCAAAAGGGATGTTGGCATGCTAAAGGGCGGCATATTTTCAGATGCCGTCTGGGGCGCTCGCTTCAGCAATGTCAATGTTCTGCCGATACAGAGCGGCGCTTCGCGCTCCTGGCTGGCCTTCGAGCGGTCACGAGATTTGTAACGGTAGATTTTGAAAAAGTAGCCATCGAACGCAACCGGGACGTCGTTTTGCGAACCGTGCGTCAGCCCTTCGGGCAATTCTGTCAGCAACAAGCAAGTTGCATTGGCGCCATACCCTTGCTCGAAGATCCAGGCTTCGTAAACCTCGCTGATGCCCAAATACGAAACCAGCAACGGGGCCGGGAGCTTTTCCACGAGGCGCAGGCGTCCTTCGATATGAATTACTTCGCCACGGAACCGGTGAGGATCGGTCAGCAGGTTGTTGCGACTAATATCGCGGCGAGCGCCGTTGGCAATGGCGTCGACGGGGGAGAGATTGGCCTTAGCCAGAGCGTCCGCGTAGGCCATCAATTCGCCGGCATCATCCACCTGGGCATCAAGCCCGTTCGCCAAAGGGCGATGGTCGCGGACTTTCGCGAGGTACGCAGGAATCAAGGGTATGGCGCGGTCGCCTACGCCAAGCACCCATAGGTTGCGATTTTCCCCAATTTTCATGAAAGCAATCTCGGCCGGTCCTCCCGTAGCTCCCTGGCAGCCTATGCCAAAAAGCATGGCGGCCCCAGCAAGCACTTCTTGGCGATTGTCGCGCACCAGGGAATCCTCGTCATCTTTCGGATCTGAGATGGCGGCCAGAGGTGGCTTGGTCTTAGCTAAGACGGGATAAACAGCCAGCGCGGCCAGACCAAAAAGCGCAAAGGGAATCGCCATGCGCGGACGCAAGGTCACTGGCTTTTTGATCTGACTCATGAGGGTAATAACCTTGGCGGCCATCCCAATGCGTGAAGTAGCCGGCCGCTCCGCTGCGGATTCCGCCGAGGAGCGGCGAGCTACTATTAGCTTTCACCCGTTTCCGGCAACTCGGCAAAGCCGATGTCGGTGAAGCCGGCTTTGCGGCAGGCATCCATTACTTGAACGATGCTTCCCCACTTGAGCTTGCCGTCCGCCTTGATCAGGACCGCTTTCTTGTTTTCGACATTTTCGCCGATTCGCTCCAGATGCTTCCGCAACGGCTCCAATTTGCCGCTGACCACTTCGATGTCGGTTGCGCCGGTTAGCTCTTCAACAGTCACCCGGCTGATGAGGCCTTCGGCATCCGTCCCCTGCTGCGTTTTGACGATGACCTTCACTTGGGCCGGAACGTCGTCCGAATGGATGTCGGATGGCAGCGGCTTTTCAATTTCGACCTTGGACTTGTTTTCCGTAGGCGCGGGCAGGCTTAGGTCCATCTGCCCTTCAAGTGCGTTGGGGTGATAATTGATGATGAAGAAGAAAAGGAGCTGGAACGTCATATCCAGCATGGGGGTGATCGGCATCACGACCCCTTTTCTCTCCTCCGGCATTAGTGTGCGGTATTTCATAAACCGTCTTTCAAGCGATCCTAAACGGTCCTCAAGCTGTTCCGCGCATGTTGGCGCGCAGGTTAAACCGGCGAAAACCGGTGTCCTTGCAGATTCTTAGCACCTGGAAAATCGACTCGTAATTCGTTCGATTATGGGCGCGCACAATGATCGTCGTATGGACCTGCTTATCCGATGAGCGACTTTCCGCCTCGGCATACCGTTTGAGAAGCCAATCTTTCGTCTTGGCAATA
This sequence comes from Gemmataceae bacterium, assembly GCA_045802525.1. Taxonomy (GTDB): domain Bacteria; phylum Planctomycetota; class Planctomycetia; order Gemmatales; family Gemmataceae; genus JBJMQT01. Next base: position 67,029 of record JBJMQT010000068.1, on the reverse strand, counting down.
TCCATGGCATCAAGGCCGTAAACTTTAACGGATCCATCTTCTCGGATATTCAAAAGGAGCACATCGTCATTGCCTTTGATGAGCGGCCGCGCCGTTTGACCGTCGGGCAGAAGGATGTCCGAGCTGACTTCCTCGCTGACAAAGTTGACGCAGAGAATGAAATACATCAGGAGCTGCATCACCACGTCAAGCATGGGAGTCAGGTCGGGGTCAACATGCTCATTACCGTAAGAACCGCGGCTCATGAAGCAATCTCCGCGCCAAGGACTTTAGACCGGTTTGCCTGATGGGATAGCGGAAGCGCTACGAGCGTCCACCGCCGCCGGAGGAGTGGCGCCGGATTTCTTTGAGTTGTGGTACATCTGGGTCAGCAAATCGTCCGCGACCGACGCCGTGTCCATCGAAATGCGCACCAGCCGATTACGGAAGAAGGCATGGAAGAAAATGGCAAATACCGAAATGGAGATGCCGACGATAGTGACCACTAAACCGTGTGACAAAGTATCAGCCATCTCATGAGGGTCGACGGACCGGGTTTTGTCGCTCATCTTCATGAACGCGCCAATCATGCTCCAAACGGTGCCCACGAGGCCGAATAGGGGCCCCAGCGTGCCGATGGTCGCCAGATAAGTGATCAATTGTTCCTTGCCCGCTTTGACGCTCTCGATGGTATTGAGAGCGGTTTCGCGCGCGTCTTCGATTCCATATTGCAATCGACCCATGCCGGCGGCCAGGACGCGCCCTACAAACGAATTGTCTTGGCGAGCCAAATCGAAGGCCTCTTTGAATTTCCGCTTGTTGACGGTGTCGGTGAACTCCTCGACAAAGGCCGGAGGCACGGACTCGCTCATGCGCAGATCCATCACCAGCAAAACCACCAAGGCGACCAGAGATATGGAAAGGGTGGCCAGGATGAGGCCCATGAAAATCCCGACAGACTTGATCATGTGGACAAACATGTTGTTGTTCGATCCCCCCGAATCGGCTTGGGCGGCGGCGTCACCAGCGGCCTTAGCCTCTTGCCAGTGGGGGGCGACGGCGGTCAAGAAGAACAGCGCCAAAAGGCAAGAAAAGAGGAAAGTGGCCAGCCGCGGGCGCGGTGCGGAGATTTCCATGGGATTTTCTCGAAAGGCGTTTTGGGGAGAAACGACCACCTCTGTGCCGACCCTTAGTTTCCGGCCGGCCGGGGAACAGTGTAGGCCCGGCCAATACCAAGGCCAGGGGCATCAGAACCAAGGCTTAGCCCGACAATGAATGATGATCAAGGTTGTGACGCAAACCCGGGAAGAATGGTTCCCGTATTAACTGGGCCAAGATAATCCAAACATCCTAAAGTTGACACGGGCTTCTGGCATTCCTTCGCTTCGTACGGCTTCATCAATTAATCGACGTGGTCCCATCCCCCTTCCAATTTCGGGGCAGGAGAAGAACCTGTCAAGGGGTATCTTGAGGGAGCCAACCCTAAAAACCGCCTCAAACTGCCCGATTTGACGTCCTTCCTTTGATGCTTGGATTTGATGAGCGCCTACAGCGCAGATACTACTCAATCCAGTCGCAGCGTACATATGTGCAACTATTGAGTCAAGACTTTGATTAGGCCACGCGCGCCCGGATCGAGCGCCGCACGGCGGGGAACAAAACCCAGCCCGCTAAAGATAGGCCCAACCCGCCTGCGAGCGGCCTATTATGCCAAAAAGAACGGTTTTTTCGAAAGAGGCAGGCTTTTTCAGTCGGCAGGAACAGCCTTTTTGGCTGCAACCGCGCACGAAGTTGACGAAGAAGTGATTGTGCGACTTCGGTGGATTCGCGCTTCCCGCACCGCCTTTCAAGGAAACTACGCATGTACGCAAAAAAAAGCTCCCTGGGATTAGGGATTATCCTGCTGGCCTGCTCCGCTTGGGCGATGGCGCCGACTCTTGTCCGCGCTGACGAAGGCCTGGCACATCGGTGCGGCAGTTCGTGTAGCAACGGCTCGTGCGGAAACGGCTCCTGTGGCGGAGCAGCCAAATGTGGCACACACCGGCTTTGCGGCATTTGCGGCCGAAGCATGCAGGAACTGCCTATCGTCGCCAACCCGGCTTGCTTTGGCTACTTCCCCACTCAATGGCAGGTGTGGCCTTGCCCACCGCTGCAAACAGAACCTGAGAAAGTAATGCCCAAGGAGGTCGATGGAGCACAAACCTCCGTCAAACCGGCGGTTTATTCCAAGCCCGGCAAAGTCCTGAACGTTCAACCGGCCGTGCGAACTTTACCGGCTCGCTAATGGCAACTTAGAAGTGAAACGAAACACATAAACCCGGAGCGGCAAGGGCATTTACTTGCCTGGCCATTCCGGGTTTATGATTTATCCGCGGTTGTCTTTAAGCCCTTTCTCGCTCTTCTTTCGGCTGCGGCCCTAGTAATTAGCCAATTCTTTGCGGGCTTGGCCGCCCTGGACCTGGCGGAGCACGTTGCCGGCTCCGTCGAGCATCATGCGGAGTTCGCTGGCGATGGCGAGGAATTGCCAGCCCTCCGCAATGCGCTGATTGGCTTCCTCTGCACTGGTGCAATGGACGCCCGCCGCTACCTTATGTTTTTTGCATGTTGCCAAAATGTGTTTCATGGCCTGGGCCGTGGCGTCGGCACTGGACGGTTTGCCGTCCTTGCTCCGCATGCTGGCGGCGAGGTCATTGGGGCCGACAAAGATCGCGTCAATTCCTGGAACAGCAAAGATCGAATCGGCGTCTTCCACCGCCTTGATGTGTTCGCATTGCAAAACGATAAGGATCTCTTGATTGGCATGCGCGAAGTAATCCGGACCGGTGGTGTCGAAATTCAAGGCGTGTTGGCTGCCGCCGACGCTGCGGTTGCCGACCGGGGGATACAGAGCGGCTGCCACGGCCGCCTCCGCTTCGGTCCGCGTGTTTACCATCGGCACGACAATGCCATGCGCACCGTTATCGAGCACTCGCTTGATATGATCGTGGCGATTTGCGGGTACGCGACCTAATGCCGTGCAGTCGGAGTCGGCAATGGTGGCGAATATATGCGTGGCCGTTTCCCAATCAACCAAGCTATGCTCCATATCAACGGTTAGCCAAGCGAATCCGGTCCGCGCCATGAACCGGGCGGCGGTGATGCTGGCCAGGGAAAGCCAGGTCCCTACGGATGGCTTACCGGCTATGAGCGCGGCTTTGACTGGATTCGCCCGCATCGAGTCATCCCCGTCTTTCTTGGAATGAAGCCGGGCTAGGCGCCCGATATCGTTCTCTAAAACCGCCCAAGTGGAAAAACGATTAGCCTGTTGCGGACCATCTTACCCCTTTTCATTCTCAAAGGGATTGGGATTATCGTCAAACTCCTCCAGATCGCGATCGGTGAATCCGAAATGATGGGCCAGCTCGTGGATGACCGTCTTGCGAATCTCGATCATCAGTTGCTTGCGAGTTGGGAATTCTTCTTCGAGAGGCCGCTTGAAGATCAGAATCTGGTGCGGTAAATCATGGACATCCACAACATCGCCGCCCCAGGTAGTGCCGACGTCGAGCGGGACAAACAACCCGTACAGGCTATCGCCGGCGGCAATCTCCTCCTCCGTGAATCCGGCCTTGCGAAGCGTTTCTTCGTCCGGCTCTTCTTGAACATCGACGACCACGTTTTGCAGGTACGGCTGCCACCGCGGCGGCAAGGAATCCATGACCTTCGCTACAATTTCGCCGAACGCATTAAGGGACAGACGTTTCATGAAATTATGCTGCCCGCCTTCTGCGGCATTGTCAACGGGAGGCCAGACGATCAGAATGACAATCACTCTTGTAAAACCACGGGTCGGAACCAACCAATACGTGGCTAATACCTCCAAAGGCGGAGCCTGCATGGCAATCGATATGGAAGAAATCAGCCGGCAAGTAACAGCCGGCCGTGCTAGACTGGATCCGCTCTTTGCCGAGATGGAAAAAGTCATCATCGGCCAGCGGACGATGCTCGAACGGTTGCTAGTCGGACTTTTAGCAGGCGGCCATATTCTTCTCGAAGGAGTGCCGGGACTTGCGAAAACGCTCGCGGTGCGAACCTTGGCCGGTTGCTTGCGCCTAAGCTTTCAACGAATTCAATTCACCCCCGACTTGCTCCCTGCCGACGTCATAGGCACGCAGATCTACAACCAGCGCAGCGGCGAATTCACGATCAAGAAAGGCCCTATTTTCGCCAATCTAGTTCTGGCTGACGAAATCAACCGAGCCCCGGCGAAGGTCCAGAGCGCTCTCCTCGAAGCCATGCAGGAAAAGCAGGTAACCATCGGCGACGCCAATTATCCGCTCGGGCAGCCGTTTCTGGTTTTGGCCACGCAAAATCCCATCGAACAAGAAGGCACCTATCCTCTGCCTGAAGCGCAAGTGGATCGCTTCATGCTCAAATTGAAAGTGGGCTACCCCAGCAAGGAAGAGGAGTTCGCCATACTCAACCGCATGGCCGCCATTGAGCCTGACATCTCGGTTCGGGCCGTGTTGGAACCGGCTGCCATCGCGGAAGTGCGCCAAGCGCTCGACGGCCTGTATATGGACGACAAAATCAAGCGCTACATCGTGGATGTCATTCACTGTACGCGCCGGCCCGACGAATTCGGGTTGGATATTGCGCCCTACATTCAATACGGCGCCAGCCCACGCGCCACGATTTTTCTGACGCGAGCGGCCAAAGCACAGGCATTTATTGACGGCAGAGGGTATGTGACGCCGCAAGATGTCAAGTCGATCGGCTATGACGTATTGCGCCATCGAGTCGCAGTCACCTACGAAGCCGAGGCCGAGGACATCACGTCCGATCAGCTCCTCAAACGCATCTTCGATCACCTCAAAGTACCGTAAATCGCTTTAGGGTTACGCGCGTAGGGACTCTACCAGGGTGCCGTTACTCGGCGTTGGCTCGAAGAGCCCCATTCGCTAAAGTGGGTATTGGAAAAGCGAAACCAATTCCGTTGGTCAGGCCTACTCATGCAACAAATTCTCTTTCACATACCGTTCACCTTTTTTGGCTTATTTCCCAACGGCATCCCGATTTACGGTTTCGGCATGATGCTGTTTCTGGCTTTCGTCGTGTGTACGTGGCTAGCAAGCCGGCGCGCGCGCAAGGACGGCGTTCCCATTGAAGCCATTCAGGACTTGTCGATTTGGATCTTTGTGGGCGGGATTCTAGGCGCGCGGACTTTTTTCATGTTGGTGGAGCAGCCAGGAACCCTGGTGGACCGGCTGAAGAATTTCTTTCCCGGCTTTTTCTACATTTGGGATGGGGGCCTCGTATTCTATGGGTCGTTGTTGGGAGGAGCACTAGGCTTCCTTTTGGCTTACATCTTTGTCCTGCGCCGAAACAATATATCTTTTTGGAAAACGGCCGATGTCCTGGGGCCGGCGCTCGCCATTGGCGTTTGCCTGGGCCGTATCGGCTGCCTGCTCAATGGCTGTTGCTACGGCGACGTGGCCTGCCCGGATTGCTGGAAGGTCGAATACCCACTGTCGGCCGCACCGCGCGGCGATTACACAAAACTAGGCATTCAAACGGCCGCCGGCTTTACCGTAAAAGGGGCCGATTTGCCTTTTGTGCCGCCAACAGTGGACGAGGTGGCAGCTCATTCCCCGGCCGAGGCTGCTGGGTTGCGGCCTGGGGACCTGATCCTGAAGGCCGATGACGTTGAGATTGGGTCCTATAGCGATTTGGACGATTATCTCACTTCCCATTGGCCGCGCGGGCGTAATGAGTTGCGGTTGACGGTGCAGCACGCCGGCGGAGAGAAGCAAGAACTGCCGGCTTTTCATCCCTACACCGTCGGCTTGTATCCGACGCAAGTTTACGAGTCGATTAGCTGCTTCCTACTTTTCCTGTTGATGACGGCTTTCTTCCCGTTTCGGCCGCGCTACGGAACGGTGATGCTCATCTTTCTTTACCTGTATCCGATTCACCGGTTTTTGGATGAGATGCTGCGGCATGATACCGATCCGGTGGCTTGGGGCCTGACGTTTTCCCAGATCGGAAGCGTTGCGGTCTTCGGCTTGGCGATTCTGCTTACGGTACTGGTTTGGCGACAACCGCCCCTCAAACATCTGCAGCCAGCGTAGGGCACGGATTAATTGCTAGCCAATCATTCTCTCCACCACCACGTCCGAGTTAGTGCGAAACCCAGCACGATACCGATGTGATCTAGACCTACGTCCCGCCAGGAGCCGGTCCGTAACGGGACATAATTTTGCAAATACTCCGTGGCAAAGGCGTGCAGCGAAACGCCTAGCAGGAGCAGCCACCGGCATCTGTGACAAACGAGAAGCCAGCCGGTCAGCACCGTCAAACCGGCATAAGCACATACATGGAGGCTCTTGCCATAGTAAAACGACGTTTCCGGGGGGAGAACTGCCTGGGCGACTTCAATCGGACGGGGAGTTAATAGGGCGAGGCTCCAAGAGGCTAAATAAAGCAGCCAAAGGGCCATTCTCGGACGGGGGCCAACCTTAGCCAACCACGAAAATGCCTTCGTCATGACTGAGCGATCGTTATTGAAAGAAAATAGTGGCAGGAGTGAACTGAGGAGGGGTCAGTTCGGATTCGCTTCGCCTTCCCGCAGTCGTGTGCGCAGATACTGGGCGCGGGCGGCATTGCGTTCTTCGCCGTCAAGGGAAGCGCCCATCAACTTCTGGAGGTGGGCTGGTTGAGTGTGTATAAAGAGCTCGTTTAGCGTGGAAATGTTAATGTCGTCCAGCAAATGCAAGTTTACGCCCAGCCGTACGCTGGACAGTAAGTCCATTGTCTCTTCGGATGTCATCATGGTGGCGGAGCTAAGCGTCCCTTTGGCTCGCGAGATTTTATCCTGAAGCGCCTGCCGGCCTTCGCGCAAGAGGGCCTCGCGGGCCTGGCGTTCGTAGGTAATGATCTGAGGAATAACGTCGCGGATCTCGCCCAAGATGGTCGTTTCGCTCTTGCCAAGCGTTACCTGGTTGGAAATCTGATAGAAATCGCCCGCCGGTCTACTGCCCTCGCCATATAGACCGCGCACGGCCAAATTGATTTTCTGAAGCGCGCGAAATACTTTCTCGATCTGCTTGGTCCAAACGAGGGCAGGCAGGTGGAGCATGACGCTGGCTCGCATCCCCGTGCCGACGTTGGTCGGGCAGGCGGTCAGATAGCCGAAGTCTTCATGAAACGCGTAGCTCACGCGTTGTTCCAGAAGATCGTCTACGCGATCGATGTCTTGCCACGCTTCATCGAGCGCAAAGCCGCTGCGCATGACTTGGAGGCGCAGGTGGTCTTCCTCGTTGACCATGAGGCTAACGGTTTCCTTGTCCATCAGAGCGACGCCGCGGGGTCCGTCAGCCGAGGCCAACTCCCGGCTGATCAATTGGCGTTCGACAAGAAACTGCCGGTCAATCGTGGAGAGATTGACCAAATTAATGTATTCAAGGCGTGGGTCAAGCTCGAGCTTGCCAATGCGATCGCGAAGGAGCGCCTCGATCTCGGTCTTTTGATAGGGGTTGGCGCGATTGGTAAAGGGAAACGCGGCCATGTTTCGGGCAAGGCGGATGCGGCCCGAAATAACAATGTCCGACTCCGGCCCGGTGCCGCGCAACCATTCGCCGCTAGTACGACTCAGGCTGTCCAGATTCATCCGACGCTTCCTTTATCCGGAGAAGGTCGCGCAGCCGCGCGGCCTCTTCGTACGCTTCTTCTTCAACAGCCCGTTTCAGCCGCTGGCGCAAGCCCAGCAATTCGGCTTCTTGCCTGGCGTGGCGGGCGCGATGGCGCGGCGTCTTGCCGACATGGCGTTCGGAGCGGTGGATGCGCTGAAGCAAGGGCTCCAATCCCGCCCGAAACACGCTGTAATCATGAGGACAGCCCAGCCGGCCTTCCGCTCGAAATTCCATGTAGCCCATGCCGCATTCCGGGCATGTCAGCCGGGCCAGCTCATCGGTCAATTGGCCGACATGTTGGCCAATTAAGTTGTGCAGAATGGCCGGAAGATTCAACTCCTGGTGTTGGATGGCATGCTGCTTCTCGGCGCACTGCGAACACAGATGCTTTTCCGTTTTTTGGCCGTCTACAATGCTCGTCAGGTGAACGGTCGCTTCGTTAGAGCAGGACTGGCACTTCACGCCCAAATTCTCCATGAGGCAGCCCCGGTCGGAATGAGGCGACCGGTGTCAAGCCCAAGGCTCCAGCATGAGGTCCGCTAGCTTTCCTCGAGCGCGCGAATGCGATCGCGAAGCCGGGCCGCGTCTTCATAGGCTTCCTTATTCACCGCCTGGAGCAGTTGTTTTCGCAATTGAGCCAGTTCACTCTGCATCGCCTTGTTCTGAGGCATGCGGCTGGGGATTTTACCACGATGGGTCGTTTCGCCGTGGATATTCTCCAAGAGAGGCGTAAGCTCTTCCCGAAATTCTTGATAGTCGTGTGGACAACCGAGACGTCCCGTGTTGCGAAATTCCACAAACTTGATACCGCACTCCGGACACTCGCGGCTCGGTGTCTCCGGCTCATCGCCGCTGGCAGAGCCTTTCTGGCCACCCTTTTGTTGAGGCTGATAAAGATATTTTTCGGCGCATTCTTGGCAGAGATGCAGTTCGTCAAACTGTTCCTCGGCCAGCACTTCTGTAATGTGCAACGTGGCGGCCTTGGAACACTTCTGGCACTTCATCGTAGCATTTTCCGCGTGGAAATAGAGTCCGCAAAGCTCCCTGCGCCATTCTAACAGGGGGGGGCATGCTGTCAAGCAAAGGCAGTCCGGCTCTCCATAGCCAATCAGGCAACCTGGAGAGCCTGGTAAGTCACTAAAGCGATTGAGCTAAGAAGGCGGAATGATTTGAAATGATAGGCCCGTTCGCCAATGCTAATCCGGCTTGTGATAAGAGGGCCTCCCAGCTACTATCCGGCCGCAATGGCAACCGATTTAGAGAAACTCGAGCCCGCCAAGCCCCTGAGCGCCTTGCCATGGTGGCTTTTTGGCGTTGCGTCTTTGCTTGCACTAGCAAGCTGCCAAGGTTGGCTCACCGCATTCCTTTTTGACGGCGAACGGCCTTTTCTGGCAATGCTAGATGATCGACCCATCGTTTCGGGTTGCCATCCTCTACACCTCTATCATGCATACCTGGGAGCCAGCGCCCTAAAGCAACATGGGACAACCTGCTGCTTTGATCCTAACTTCCAGGCCGGCTATCCGAAAACTCCGGTATTTGACGCGGGCTGCCGTCCGGGCGAATTGTTTCTCCTGGTCGGTGGAGCAACTTACCGGCCCGAGGCTTACAAGGTCGGCCTGGCCGCCTGCTTTTTTGCCGCTCCGCTCATTATGGTCGCCGCTGGTTTGGCTGTCGGGCTGCGACTGGTGACAGCGACTTTGGCGGGCTGGTTAACCTTGTTGATCTGGTGGGGCCAACCGTCCCAAGCCTCCCTCCATGCCGGCGATCTTGACATTTTGCTTGTAAGTTTGGGTCTAACGGCTCAATTTGCGTCCTTAACGGCTTTGCATCAAAGGCCCAGCTTCAGCGCCTGGCTAGGGTTACTGGGAAGCACAGCACTTAGTTGGCTTGTCCACCCGGTCATCGTTGGCTTGGCGACGCCCTTGGTTTTGATTTACTACGTGAGTGTGGGCGCTCGACACGGCTTATTTTGGCATGGAGCGCTATTCTGGGGATTGTTCGGCGGCATCGGCGTGAACGGTTTTTGGCTGGTTGATTGGCTAGCCCATTGGTGGCTGCGGAATCCGTTGCCGTCGTCGACTTTTGTGCTGCCGCACCGCACCTTTAGCACGATTTGGAACTCTTCCATTTGGGGCTCGTGCTGGGATAGGGGCCTGGTTGTCGTGCTCATGGGATTGGCGACGGTGGGCGTCATCCTGCTTAACAGCCGCAGACAACGTGCGACCGCCCGGCTCATGGGATTGGGAAGCGCGGGATTGCTGGTTCTTTCCCTCGCCGGGATCACCAACGAATCGATCGCGCGAATAATCGGCCACGCGGTCTTCATTCCGAGCCTTTTCCTAATGGTCATCCCGGCTGCCTATGCCATCAGAAGCCTCGCGTCAGGCATCATCAAATGGGCCGATGGACGTCCCCTCAAACTGGCTTTGGTAGCTCTAAGCGGGGTCTGTGCGATTATCCCCATTCGAACGGATATGGCGGCATGGTGCGCAAGTTTGGCCGAAGTGACGCCTTTGCAAATCGGTCTTCCTGCCGATCGAATGGAAATCGTTCAGGCAATCAAAAGTAAGACGACCGAAGAAGCTCGCATTCTCTGGGAGGACCAAAAGGACCAGGTCAACACGTCCGGTTGGACGGCCCTTCTTCCTATCCTGACCGGCCGAAGTTTTATTGGCGGTCTTGATCCCCAAATGGGAATTGAACACACCTCGTTGGGATTAGCGGACCAAACGCTGGCCGGTCGACTATTCGCCGATTGGAGTGATTCAGAATTGGGCGAGTACTGCTTTCGGTATAACGTCGGCTGGATAGTTTGTACATCACCGAGCATAACCGGGCGTCTGAAGAACTGGTCCGAAGCAAAGCTCTCTTGTGAATTGGCCGATATGGATTGCAAGAGATATCTATTCAGCATCAGACGGGATTCGAAGTCCTTTGTTCTCAAGGGCCGGGCGGAATGGCTGCGTGCGGACTCCGATCGGGTTGCTCTAGGAAACGTTGTGCCGGCTGGCGAAGAAGTCGTTCTAAGCCTCCATTATCAAAGCGGACTGAGAGTCTTCCCGAGCAGAATCAAAATCGAGCGTGACCTTGACCCGCTTGATCCGGTGCCTTTTATCCGCCTGCGAGTTCCAGGGCCGACGACATGCATCACGTTGACCTGGGATAAACCCTAGCGAATTGAATCGCCCAATGAGACCGCGAATCCGCCCCGGAGCGGCGGGCTACTTTGCGTTATTTCCCGGATGTGTCTTCGCGGCGGTAGACCTGTCCAACATCTGCCTGTTCAAACCCTACGCTCTTAGCAAGGTCGGATAGGACCGAGTTATTGGCGGGGACTTGCAATTCAGCCAATGCGAAGTATTGATCCTGCAAATGGCGGAACACCTGCGAGAGAAGGAACTTGGCCAGCCCTTGGCGGCGCATTTCTTCTTGGACTTCTAGATGCATGATCCCGACGCTTGACATTTGCCAGCGCTGGGCAAACGTCTCCATATCCCATAACGAAGCCAAGGCAACGGTTTTCCGGGTCAACTTATCTTCCAAACGGAACTCCACCAATTCCAGCGGACCGAGGACGCATTCTTGCCACCAGGATATGCGACCCGTTCTGGCCGCCACACGCATTTCAAAACGGCGTCGCAGATTGCCGAAACGGCCATCATTAATTGACACATTGCCGTCCAGGCGGCGCTGAAAAACCAAGCTGCTGTCGCAAACGCGATAGGAATTGTGGAGAAAAAACGGCTCGGCGTCCGCGTCGCTAACCAGAATCCCGGGCGCTTCGCTGCCGCCATAGAGCCCTAGATAAAACGGGGCCAAAGGCCGCACAGTGCCCGCATAAATCCACTGGGAACCGGAACTGCAAAGGTAGTTCTCGCAATGCTGAAGAAGCTGAGTTCCAATGCCCCGTCGGCGAAATGCCGGCAAGACGCCCAGCGCGCAAATCACCCCGACGTTTTTTGACACGCTTGTTTCATCGGCCGATGGGCCAAAGGCGGCATGGCCGAATCCAACGGGTTGACCGTTTTCCTCGGCGATAATCAGCCCGGCAGGTTCGAAGTAGGGTTTGGCAAGGACCATCATTTCCAGAAGGGAACTGCTGGAAAGGATCGCGGCCCCGCGTCCCGTGAAAATCTGGTTCCAGAGTTTGACCAGAATGGGAGGGTCATTATTGCGAAAAATGCGATAATGGACCACAAAGCCAACCCTTGAACCAAGATATATGCTGACCCAGCCGGATGCGCCGCCGAAGAATCTGCCTGTAGACCGCTCAATTATAGATTGTGCCTTCTTTGACGCAAGGCGCTCCGTAGCGCTAACGTCTTACTATTGTTGTGTTTTGAGCGCACTTGCTGGAATAGCTACCTTAATTGGCAGGCAGTCGCAATACGCTGCCGAGTGGACCTCCACCACAGGGCGACAGGCGTCTACGTGCCAAAAAATACGTTGCATTGCATGCGCCCCCACCCGCGCGGCACCGCGCCGTTGAGCATCAATGGACGTCAATGAGCAGCAAAGTTGAGGCCCGGTCTGATTTGACTGAACCTTTTTCACCGATTCGCCCCCGAAGGAAGTAATTCATGAATCGAACGATCAAAATCGTTCTTCTCTCATTAACCGTGCTCCTTTTCGAAGGCGCCGCTTCATCTCGTGCCGGCGATTGGCCTCAATTCTTGGGACCCAACCGCAATGGCGTCTCCAATGAGAAGGACTTGATCAAGACTTGGCCCAAAGAAGGTCCCAAGGTCCTCTGGCAAAGGGATGTAGGAGTGGGGTACAGCGGTCCGGCCGTATCGGAAGGATGCCTAATCCTCTTCCACCGGCTGGACGACAAGGAAGTCGTTGAAGCCTTGGACAGCGAAACAGGCAAAAATCGTTGGTCGTTTTCTTACGACACGAACTATCAAGATGATCTGGGCAAGGGCGACGGGCCGCGCTCAACCCCGATCCTATCCGGCGGCTTTGTCTATGCCCTGGGCGCCGAGGGGATGCTCCATTGCCTGGAACTAAAGACGGGAAAGCAAGTTTGGAATCGCGCTCTGGCCCAAGATTATCCCTTTCGCAAGGGGTTTTTCGGAGTGGCGACTTCGCCGATTATTGAAGGAGACGCTTTAGTGGTCAATGTCGGCGCCAAGGGGGCGGGCATTGTCGCCCTCGACAAAAAGACCGGCAAAGAACTCTGGAAAGCCACCAACCAGGAAGCCAGTTACTCGTCGCCCGTCTCCGCCACAATCGACGGCGCCAGGCACCTTATCTTCTTTACTCGTGAAGGGTTGGTTTCCTTAGATCCCGCCAATGGCAAGGTGCGCTTCAGCAAACGCTGGCGCTCGCGTATGGCTGCCTCGGTCAACGCGGCAACGCCCGTGGTCGTGGACGATCAGATTTTCTTATCCGCCTGCTATGGCACCGGCGCGGTGCTCTTGAAAGTGACCAAAGATGAACCGGAAGAAATATGGAAAGGAGATGAGACACTTTCCAATCACTATGACACGAGCGTCCACAATGCCGGATTCCTTTACGGTTTGGATGGCCGTCAAGAACAAGGGGCTCAATTGCGCTGTGTGGAAATTAAAACGGGGAAAGTCGAATGGACCCAAAAGGATTTCGGTTGTGCCTCGCTCATTTTGGCGGACGGCCGTTTCTTCGCCCTTACGGAAAACGGCGATCTGGTTCTCTTCGAGGCCAATCCGAAGGCCTATCGAGAATTGGCCCGCGCAGCGGTGATAACGGGTCCCTGTAGATCACCGCTTGCTTTGGCAAACGGCCGTTTATATGGGAGAGACGGCAAAAAGCTGGTGTGCTGGGACATCAGAAAATGAAGTTCCGCTCATTCGATGAGCAAGCCGACCGTAATGGTGGGCTTGCCCCGTCTAAAGAGCGCAATTTCAAAAAGCGTGAGCGATGTCCGAGTTTACTGGGGCACTAATCTTCGGTAAGCGCCGGATAATTTCTCATGACCAAATGGCTGTTGATCTTCTGAACGAGATCGAGGGCCACGCTGATAACGATAAGCAGACCGGTGCCGCCGTAGAAACTGGCGATTCGGTAATCGACTTGCAGCAGGCTTGAAATCAAACTGGGAATGATGGCAATGACAGCGAGGAACGCGGCGCCGATATACGTGATGCGAACCATGACGCGTTCGAGGTATTCGGCCGTGCGCTTGCCGGGCCGGTAGCCGGGGATAAAGCTGCCGTGGTCCTTGAGGTTGTTGGCCATTTCTTTCGGATTGAAAATGATGGCCGTCCAGAAGTAGCAGAAGAAGTAAATTAGAACTATGTAAAAAATGTTGTAGAGGTATCCCTGCCGGGCAAATGCTTCGGCCATCCAGGTGACCCAGTGCGATTCGGTCACCGATTGCAGCCAGTTGAAGAGAAAAACGGGCAGCATCAAGAGGCTGCTGGCGAAGATAACGGGCATGACGCCCGCCTGATTGACTCGGAGAGGAAGATACTGCCTGGTGCCCCCATAGACCCGGCGACCTCGAACATGCTTGGCCGATTGAGTTGGGATGCGGCGCTGGCCTTTAGTAATGGCAATAACGCCGACCACGACGCCGACAAATAAACACATTAAGACCAGCAGCTTTTCAAAGCTGATATCCGACCCGCTGCCGCCGCCCAAAGTGAAGATCGAGCTTTTCAGCGTGCCCTTGCTCGAATCAAAAATCAGCAACCGAGTAGCGTCGGGAATGCGAGCCACGATGCCTGCCATAATGATGAGGCTGATGCCGTTGCCGATGCCGTATTCGTCGATTTGCTCTCCCAGCCACATCAAGAAGATGGTCCCGGCGGTTAACGTCAAAACCATCGTCATGTGGTAAGGCCAAGTGTTATAGCCTTCCAGTCCCCAATTCTGGCCTTTCTCCCCCCCTCCGCTCGAGCGAACGAGGTAAGCCACATACATGAAAGCCTGGAAGAGACAAATGAAGACCGTGGCATAACGCGTGTATTCGTTGATTTTCTTGCGGCCGCTTTCCCCTTCTTTTTGCAGCTTCTCCAGGGGCGGATACACGCTGGCCAAGAGCTGGAAAATAATGGAGGCGGAGATGTAGGGCATGATGCCCAAGCCGAAAATGGTGGCCTGGCTCAAGTTGCCGCCGCTGAACATCGAGACAAAACCCAGGACTTGACCCAACGCTCCTTGGGAATCGCCCATGTCCTGATACATTTTCGATTGGTCGAGAAAAGGCAGAGGAATATGAAAGCCGATGCGATAGATGGCCAAGAAGACGAGCGTCAGGAGGATTTTTTGACGCAACTCGGGAATCGCGAAAATTGCTTTGATTCGGGACATACGCACCTCGCCGGCCAGTAGCGGTCCGCAAGTCGGCGGCCGCCGTCCCTGGCTATTGCCATTATTCTGAATTTCAAGCTCAGTCTATCGTCCCTAAGCGTTTCGGGGAATGTCAGGAATTTCCTCAAGAAGCGCTGGCCGGGGCGTTAGGTTTATCGGTCCTTTTCCTTGATCCCATCTTGTTGCGTTTGGGCCTTTTGGGAGGCGGGATGACAACTACTTTGCCGCCCTGGGCGGTAATTTTCTCGACAGCCGATTTGCTGAAATGATGGGCTTCGACTTCAAGTTTCTTGGTTAGGTTGCCGTCGCCCAAAATGCGAACTCCATCGGCGGCCCCTTTCGCCAAGCCGACCGCCTTGAGCGTCTCATGCGTCACCTTGTCGCCGTTAGCGAAGGCTTTATCGAGATCGCCGACGTTAACCGGCAAGAAATGTTTATCCCAGGTGGCATGGCTGAAGCCGCGCTTGGGCATGCGGCGGAACAATTGCATCTGGCCGCCTTCAAAGAGGCCGGTGGGCTTCTTGGCGCCGGCGCTGGCCCACTGGCCCTTGCTGCCGCGCGAGGCCGTTTTGCCGTGGCCGCTGCCCGGACCACGACCGACGCGTTTCTTTTTCTTCAGTTTGTGAATGCCGACATGTACGCTGCTAAGGTCCATTACAGAGTAACTCCTCGTAGCCGGGCGGTGTCCTCGCGCGTGCGCAGCAACAGCAGTCCTTCGATGGTGGCCTTGACCAAGTTGATGGGATTGGTGCTGCCGTGAGTCTTCGTAAGAATGTTGTGGATGCCGGCTAGTTCTAATACGTCGCGCACGCCCGGTCCCGCTTTTACGCCCGTGCCCGGCCCAGCGGGAACCAAGATAACCCGACTGCCGCCAAATTTTCCGATAATGCGATGCGGAATCGTGTCGCCGCGCATCGAAATGCGCGCTTGGCGCTTGATGGCCTCCTGAGCGTCCTTGGTCGCCTTTTCGACGGCAGGCGGCACCTCATTGGCCTTGCCATAGCCGCAGGCCACGCGGCCGCGGCCATCGCCGACGACCACCAAGGCGTTGAAGCTGAAACGCCGGCCGCCCTTGACCACGGCAGCACAACGGCGGATCTTCACAACGCGATCTTTGAGGTCCCCCTCCATGCGGGGTTCACGATCTCGATCTCGTGCCATGATCTTCTAGTCCTTAATCGTCCAGCCGCCCAAGCGCTCGCCTTGGGCTCGCGGCTAAACCGGTGATCTAAAAGTTAAAACTGCAAGCCGCCTTCGCGAGCCGCATCGGCTAACGCCTTAACGCGGCCGTGATACTTGTAATGTCCGCGATCAAAGGAAGCCTTGGCGATCCCCTTCGATTTAGCCTCCTCGGCTATTTTTTTTCCTACGATTACGGCCCCTTTAAGATTGCCGCCATAGGCCTTCTCCTCGCCGGCATTGGTCGACGCACTGGCCATGGTCACGCCGTGCAAATCGTCAATGAGTTGCACATAAATATGTTTGTTGCTGCGGAAAACTGTAAGTCGCGGGCGTTCCGCCGTACCGGTGATTCTGCGGCGCACGTGCATACGGCGCCTTAGCTGATTCTTCCGTTTTGCTTTTTGATGATCCATGGCAACCCAAGACCTTCTGGCAAATCCGTAGGGTGGGAGGAGTCTTCGAGTCCCACCGTGCGATATGGTGGGACTCGAAGACTCGTCCCACCCTACAAATCCATCCCAGCCTACAAAACATACCGACCAAATTAGCCGCCGCTGGTGAACGACTTGCCTTCCTTGCGGCGGACTTGTTCGTTTTCATAGCGAACGCCCTTGCCCTTGTAAGGTTCAGGCGGGCGAGCGTGGCGAATCTCCGCGGCAAACTGGCCAACCTTCTGTTTGTCGGCGCCCTTGACCGTAATGGAGGTCGGATCGGTCAGTTCCACGATCACCCCCTCGGGCGGCGTCAACGAAATCGGATTGGCATAGCCGACGGTAAGGACGATGGCTTTCTTGTCCATGCGGGCCTGGTAGCCGATCCCTTCGATTTTGAGCTTCTTTTCGAACCCCTTGGTAACGCCCATGACCATATTGGCAATCAGGCTGCGCGTCAGGCCGTGAAGGGCCCGGTTTTCCCGTTCATCGTTGGGCCGGGTCACTTGCATTTTCTTGTCCACCTCGTCGAAGCGAACGTTCATGGCTCGGTGGTAGGCCAATTCCAGCTTGCCCTTGGGGCCCTCCACGAGCACCTTGCCGTCCGCTAGCCGCACCTTGACGCCGGCAGGCACTGGGATTGGTTGTTTGCCAATACGTGACATCGTTCGTTTCCCCTAGCGTCGTGGATGAGTATTCCGATCATGTCGAGCTTGGCAAAGCTCACGATCGAAGCTACCGCCCACTAAATCACCTACCAAACCGTGCAAAGCAATTCCCCGCCGACTTTATTGGCGCGCGCCTGGCGATCGCTCATGACGCCTCGGCTAGTGCTCAGGATGGCAATGCCCAAGCCGTCTAAGACCGGACGCAGTTGATCGTGGCGGCGATAGAGCCTGCGCCCTGGGCGGCTGGCTCGGTGGACTTCGCGAATGACCTTTTGCCCTTCCGGGCCATGCTTGAGAAAAATCCGCAGGACGGCTTTGGGACCGGTGGCATCGGCCTGAGCTTTGAAACTGTTGGCGCCTTGGTCGTCCTTTTCCGAGACGCCCACGTGATAATCGATGATAAACCCTTCATCCTTTAGCACCTGAGCGACGCGGGCCTTGAGCTTCGTCGAGGGAATGTCCACGACAGGCCGTTCAATGCGATTGGCGTTGCGGATACGGGTCAGCATGTCGGCCAGGGGATCTGTCATCATGGTAGCTTAGGACCTCACCAACTTGCCTTTTGGACACCGGGAATCAGGCCATCGCTGGCCATGTTGCGGAAGCAGATGCGGCAGATGCCAAATTTGCGGTAAACAGCCCGACCCCTGCCGCAGATTCGGCAACGGAGCCGGACGCGTATTTTTTCTCGCGGCAGCATTTTGACCTTGGTAGGGTTCTTCTTCGACGCTTCTAGCTTGGCTAGCTGCTTGCGAAATTTTACGTTTTTCGCTTCGGTCGTCATTGATTTCTGCCCCTAAGGGATGATCGTGGCTCGGAAAACAGCAGTCCCTAGGCTTCGCGGAAGGGCATTCCGAATGCCCGCAAGAGTTCCCGAGCTTCGTCGTCGTTGCGTGTGCTCGTTACGAAAGTGATATCCATGCCTTGGGTGAAAGTCACCTTATCGGGGTCGATTTCCGGAAAGACCATTTGCTCGGACAACCCCAAGCTGTAGTTGCCGTTGCCGTCGAAGCTCTTGGGATTCACCCCGCGAAAGTCGCGAATACGGGGAAGAGCTATGCTGATGAGCCGGTCGAGGAACTCGTACATGCGCCGGCTTCGCAAGGTGACGCGGCAGCCGATTTCCTGGCTTTCGCGAAGACGAAAACCGCTAATGGCTTTGCGAGCCTTCGTCACGTTGGCCCTTTGGCCGGTGATCTGGCTCAACTGCTCCGCCGATTGTTCCATCCTGTTTTTGTCTTGAAGGGCCTTGCCGACTCCCATGTTGACCACGATTTTTTGCAAGCGCGGAAGACTCAACCGGTTTTCGCGCCCCAGTTTCTTGGAAAGTTGGGGAACAATCTCCTTGGCATACCGATCCATTAACCGAGCCATCGAACTACCTCGTCTTCATCGCTTGACAACAACACATGTGTGGCATGGGTGGCACGCTCCGAGGTACTCCGAAGGGCGTGCTGCACGCGGGCCCCACGCCCTTCGGAGTACCTCAGGGCGTGCCACCCAGTCCCGTTACCCCTTGGAGGCATAAGTAGAGCGCGGACCGCTCAACGCTCCCAGACCATTGCCGCATTTTTTGCAGTACCGTTCCTTGTGGCCGTCGGCGGCATAACGGCGGCCGATGCGCACGCCCTTGCGGCATGTTGGACAGAACAATAAAGCGTTGGAAGCATCAATGGGCATTTCCTTGGAAAGCCGCCCGCCCTGGGCATTCCGCCGATTGGGCTTCAAGTGCTTGTACACCCGGTTGACGCCCTCTACGACGATCTTCCCCTCCATAATGGACACGCGGAGCACGCGCCTCGCTTTGCCGGCTTCGACGTCATCGCCGGTTATGACTTCCACCAAATCGTCTTTACGGATGTGCATTTTTGATTAGTCCGTTGTCAGTGGTCAGTGGTTAGTGGTCCGAGTCAGTTTGTCTGTGTCGAGAGGCTGCTTGTCTTATTCAACTGACCACTGACCACTGACAAATCGCTACACCACTTCCGCCGCTAAACTAATAATCTTTGCAAAACCGCGTTCGCGCAGTTCGCGGGCTACGGCGCCGAAGATTCGAGTGCCGCGAGGATTCTCCTCCGCATCGATCAGAACGAGCGCGTTGCGATCGAAGCGCACATAGCTGCCATCGTCGCGGCGCTTGGCCTTCCTGGTTCGCACGATGACGCCGCGGACCACTTCGCCGGGTTTGACGTCGCCGCCCGAAATCGCCTTCTTCACGCTGGCGATAATGACGTCGCCAATGCCCGCGTAACGCCGGCGACTGCCGCCCAGCACCTTAATGCACATGCATTCTTTGGCGCCGGTATTATCGGCTACGTCGAGGTACGTATACATCTGAATCACAGCCCGTTCCTCCCGCCGATAATGCGATTCGTCTCGAGTCAATCCGCTTTATCAAGCGGAGGGCGAAGCTTTGGCCGCCGTTCGCCGAGCAACAATCAACTCTAAACCTTCGGCACATCCGCTACTTCGGGCGTCCCTTGGATGGCGATGATCCCCGTCGGCGCCTTGGTGACGATACGAACAAGCCGCCAGTGCTTTGTCTTTGAAATCGGCCGAGACTCCATGATCTCGACCAAATCGCCCAGATGCGATTCGTTGCCCTCATCGTGCACGTGGCAGACCGTGCGCCGGCGAACATATTTGCCATAGCGCGAATGCTTGACCAGGCGGGGGATTTCCACGCGCCTTGTTTTTTGCGTCTTGGCGCTGGTCACAATGCCAGTCTCGACTCGGCGACGACCGCGGTCTTCCACTGCTGCCATGAATCTAGGCTCCCTTTCCTGCCGGGGCTCGCTCGGCTGCCAAAGCGCGTTCGCGAAGGATCGTATTGACGCGAGCGATTTCGCGCTTGGTTTTTTGAATCTCGCTGGGTGTTTCCAATCGCTCCGTGGCGGATTGAAACCTCAAGTGGAACAAGTTTTTGTGAAGGTCTTTGAGCGAGAGTTCCAACTGCTCCTGGCTCATGCCCCGATATTCTTGCAACTTCGCCTTCATCGCTTAGCTCCTGCTCCCAGCGCTACTTGCCCGGGCTGCGGCTCACCAATCGGCACTTAAACGGCATCTTGTAAGCCACGCGAGCCAGACAATCGCGGGCGGCAGCTTCGGGCAGGCCGGCAACTTCGTAGAGGACCATCCCCGGCCGAATAACGGACGCCCAGAATTCCGGTTCGCCCTTGCCCTTGCCCATGCGCGTTTCGGCAGGGATGGCGGTCACTGATTTATGTGGGAATACCCGGATGTAGAGCCGCCCTTCGCCGCGCAGAAAATGCGTGGCCGTAATGCGGCCCGCTTCGATCGCCTCGGCGCTAAGCCAGCCGGCATCCAACGACTGCAAACCGAAATCGCCGAACGTCACCCGGTTGCCGCGGTTGGCATTGCCGCGGATCTTGCCGCGTTGCGTCTTGCGAAACTTAACCCGTTTGGGCATTAAAGGCATAGCTGCACTCCACCATCGTCGGGCTCACGTATGCTCTGGTATCTAACCTCGCTTCGCTTGTCTGCCGCCGGGCCTGCGGAATCGTTGACTTCCCGATTGGCCGGTATCGGCGTCTTTCTCGGGATTCAAGTAGTCGCCATTATTAATCCACACCTTAATGCCGATGTGGCCCTGGGCCGTCTTGGCTTCCGCGAACCCGTATTCGATCTTGGCCCGCAAAGTGGACAGCGGGATGCTGCCGGCCATGCTCTTTTCGTTGCGCGCCATTTCCGATCCACCCAACCGGCCGGCCATTTGAATACGGATGCCCTTGGCCCCGGCTTCCATGGTGGTGTCCATGGCCCGTTTCATCGTTCGCCTAAAGCTGGACCGCTTTTGCAACTGTTCCGCAATGTCCTCCGCAACCAATTGCGGATCCCTCTCAGGCCGGTTGACCTCCATCGTTTTCACTTCAATGTGACGATGGCAAAGGGTCTCTAGTTCTTTCGTAAGCTTGTCGATCTCCTGGCCCTTTTTTCCAATAATCATGCCGACCCGGGCCGAGTAGATGAATACCGTCACTTTTTCGCGCGTGCGCTCAATCCTGATCCGGGAAATGCCCGACCCGCCGTAACGCTTTTTGACAAAACTGCGGATCTTGCGATCCTCAAGGAGCAGTTCCGGGAAATCTTGCTTGTTGGCATACCAGACGCTCAGCCAATCGGTCATAATGCCGACGCGAAAACCTGTTGGCCGAATTTTTTGTCCCATGATTGCTTCCCGGTGCTATCGGTCTGCGAAGGCCTTTACGACTCCCCAACTATCCTGACTCCAAGCCCTAGACTTCCAGGTCCGATAACGTCACATGAATGTGCGAGATTCGCCGTTTGATCGGGTAGGCGGTGCCCCGGGCACGCGGCATGATGCGCTTCATGATCGGACCGCCGTCCACGCGCGACTCCAACACCACTAGGTCTTCCAAGTTACGAGCGCCGCGATCCTCAGCATTTCCCAACGCACTTCGGACGACCTGCTCCAGCAGACGAGCGCTGCGGTTGGGCAAGTATTTCAAAAGCTCCAACGCCTCATCCGCCATGCGACCGCGAATTAACTTGGCGAACGGCCGGACCTTGCTGGCCGACATATCCGCATAGCGATGAATGGCTTTGTATTCCATAGCCCGCCTCATTAGACAAATCAGGAGTCAGGAAACAGAATTCAGGAAAAGTCGCCCCGATCCTGAACCCTGATTCCCGGCTCCTGATCCCTGACTCCTTACCAAGTTCCGGGGGTTGGATTTGAACCAACGACCTCCAGGTTATGAGCCTGGCGAGCTACCACTGCTCCACCCCGGGATATTGCCCTTGCCCTTACTTCGCCGGACCGGCTGCTCTGGCTTTGCCGCCGCTATGCCCTCGAAACATGCGAGTGGGAGCGAATTCACCCAGCTTATGGCCCACCATATCCTCGGTCACATACAGGCGCGTAAACTGCCGGCCATTATGAACCAGGAAAGTTTGAGCTACGAATTCGGGCACAATGGTGCAATCGCGTGACCACGTCTTAATGGGCTCTTTGCTGATGCCGCGCAATTGCCGCTCCACTTTGGCCAACAAGCGGGCATCAACATAAGGCCCTTTTTTCAGCGATCGACTCATCGCGACGACCACCCCTTTATCTTAACAAAAGCGTCCAAATTTGGACTGATTGAACCGTATATTGAATGCACTAAGAGCCGGCAAACCGCGGTCCTGGCCGGCGCCGGCGAATAATGGCGGAGTTCGACGGCTTGCGCTTATTCCGCGTCTTGCCCCCTTTGGCCAGCACGCCCGTCGGGCTGCAAGGATTGCGGCCGCCCGAGGTACGGCCCTCGCCGCCCCCCATGGGATGGCTTACAGGATTCATCGATACGCCGCGGTTATGCGACTTGCGCCCCATCCAACGTTTGCGGCCCGCCTTGCCCAAGCTGATATTCATGTGGTCCGAGTTGCCGATAGCCCCAATAGTGGCCCGGCAGTCCGAACTGATGCGCCTCACTTCCCCGGAAGGCAGCGTTACCTGAGCCCAACGACCTTCACGAGCCGTCAAAGTGGCATGAGTGCCCGCACTGCGGCAGATCTGGCCGCCATGCCCGGGCTGCATTTCTAGATTATGGATCGTCATGCCCAAGGGAATACGCTTGAGCGTCATGCAGTTGCCCGGACGGGGCTCCGAGTCGTCGCCGCTCATCAGCTTATCACCCGCCTTGATGCCGTCGGCCGCGAGAATATAGGTCTTTTCGCCGTCGTCATATTGGAGCAAGGCAATGCGAGCGGAGCGATTGGGATCATATTCGACGGCCACCACGGTCGCCCACACACCGTCTTTTCGGCGCTTGAAATCAATCAAGCGATACATGCGCTTATGGCCGCCGCCACGAAACCGCGTGCAAATGATCCCTTGATGATTGCGGCCGCCCTTCTTGGGCTTCGGTTCCAACAAGCTCTTTTCCGGCTTCTTCTTGCGGTCCGTGATATCGGCGAAGTCGCTGACAGAACCTTGCCGGCGTCCGGGAGTGGTCGGTTTGTATTGGCGAATTCCCATGATTCACTCGATCTCTAAATCTCTGGCGAGCGGGGGGAGTTAGTCCCCTGATTTACTCGCCCAGGGCTGAATCACTTACGCGTCATCAGGGGGCTTACGCCCCCGCTCGCCGGGGACGGTTAGAAGAATTCAATCCGGTCTTCAGTATGGAGCGTCACAATCGCCTTTTTCCAGGACGGCAATGTGCCAACCTTGAAACGATAACGCCGTTTTTTGCCGACCCGCGTTTGCGTTCGCACTTTCTTCACGCGTACGCCGAACAGTTCCTGCACAGCCGACTTAATCTCCGTTTTGGTCGCCCAGGGGTTTACCTTGAACGGGTAAGCATTCCGGTGGGTAAACTGATGGGTGCCTTTTTCAGTAATGAGCGGCCGCAGAATAATCTGATGCGGCTCCAGCTTGGGCCCCCGCACTCGAACGCCTGTGTCCGGATAAGCCATGGCTTGCCATCCTTAATCAGTCCTTCCCTCAAGGGAGGACGCGTCTTTAACCGTTTGCCGCCGCTGCCGTTTTCTTAGGCGGCCCTTTGCGCAACTCTTCCAGCGCGGCTCTCGACAGGATCAATCGTTTTTGGCGCAACACCGTATAGGCGTTGAATTGGGCGGTCGGCATAACCTGAACGCCCTCAACATTGCGCGCCGACTTAAACAGCGTATTGTCCAGTCCTACTGTTCCAACTAGGCAGCTATGTTTTCCGAGTTTAAGAGCCTTCAGCATGGTCGCGAAGGGCTTGGTTTTCACTTCGGGAAAAGCCAAGTCGTCCACAATGATGGCTTCCTGGTCCTGGAACTTGCTCAGAATTGCCATGCGCGTCGCCGCTTGGACGGCTTTTTTGGGCAGGTGGTATTCGTAGTCGCGCGGCTTGGGGCCTTTGGCCGTGCCGCCGCCGCGTCGTTTGTTCGTCCGCCGCGGGCCAACGCGGGCGTTGCCGGTGCCCTTTTGGCGAAAGAGCTTCTTGGTGCTGCCTGCCACTTCACCGCGCCGCAAGGTCGAATGCGTGCCGGCTCGTTGATTGGCCAAGTACATCAGAACCACGTCGTGCAAGAGTTGGCGGTTGATCTTGCCGCCGAACTCCTCCGGATCGACAGCCACTTCGCCCACCGATTCGCCTTGGCGGTTGTAGACTTTGAGGTTCAACATAACGACAAACACTCGTTAATCCGGTGGCCGGCAAGGCGGTATTTCATGCCGGCAAAAGAATTCTCTCGCAGCCTGGTCGCTGCGAGTTAAAAAGCCACCTTCGTTGACGACTATTTATGACTTGATCCCCGCAGTTGGCGGGGATCAAAGACCGGAGCGTGCTTGGGCAACTGGCATTCGGTGCATTGCGCTAGGGCATTTATTACCCCGAAGCGGCCATGACCCGAATCTTGATGTCCACGCCAGGGGGCAGACTGAGTCCCTTGTTCAAGGCCTCGATCGTCTTGCCGGTCGGCTGCAGGATGTCGATTAGTCGCTTGTGCGTGCGGATCTCGAATTGTTCGCGCGATTTGCGGTCAATGTGAGGGCTACGCAAGACCGTGAACCGTTCAATGCGCGTCGGCAGGGGAATCGGCCCGTGCACCTCCGCGCCTGTCCGCTGGGCCGTGTCCACGACTTCGTGGGCCGTTCGGTCCAACACCTCATGGTCATACGCTTCCATTCGGATGCGAATGCGCTCACTCGAGAAGCCCGCCAACAATTCCTCCTTGCGCTTGCCACGCAAATCTTCGTCAATTTAGGAAAGTGTAAAACTAATGATCGACCTATCCCCTGTCAAGGTAACATTCTCCGTAAAGCAGGAAAAAAGCGAAATATCCAAACCTTAGCGCGTTTTTTCTTTATGATTTATCCTCAAACCCGGAGTAAAGATTGCAGCAGCTCAACGCCGCAGTCAAGCCATTTGAGTCAATCCCAATGGATGCCAGATTATTATGCAAGATAGACGAGCTTTTTCCTTACTGGAATTACTTGTCGTGCTGAGCATTTTGGCCGTTTTCGGGGCCTTGCTAATTCCCGCGGTCCAAAAGGCTCGTGCGGCAGCCAATCGCATAGCCTGCGCCAATAATCTTCGACAGATCGGTTTGGCGGTTCACATGTATCACGATTCCCACGGGGCTCTCCCCTATGCGCGAATTTGTCCTGCTCCTTGGTTGGACGGGGCTGATTTGAGGTGCGAAAAGCTGCCGATCCAGGGGCTTTATACGAGCCCGAATGAACAATGGTGGGCGCCTTACGATAATCGTCCGGGCACAAATCCGACCCTCGCCCTGTCCGATTACGTTCCAAAGGCTTCCCTTGGGCCTTTTGTCGAAAACAGCAAGAAGACCTTTCAGTGCCCCGATGGAATCGACACTTTTGTGGGAAGCCCGACCTTTGGAAACACTTTCCAAGTAAGCTACTATCTGAGTCCCTTTATCGGCGGAAAAAAGCTCACTGACCCCGGCATGGCGAATTCCACACTGGTCTGGGAGCACATGGACCTGCCTTCTTGTTCGAGTGCCGCAGTTCATTGGACAGGTTGGCCGACCACTGCAAAAGTGCTGGATTATCGCCACAGTCCGCCACGCCACACAGGCGTCCGAAATGAACTTGAAGACGACGGCCACGTCGCGGCCCGAACTATCAATCCAGTGCAGCCCCAATTGGCTGGTTTCTTTATCCTTGCCGACATTTCCGACCGCTCACCTTCAATGAATGAGGACTGCTTGTCGATGGGCCAGTAAAGAAGCCTAAGCGGCCTTCGTCGGCCCTGCCCTGGACCAATAACGTTTTATTCATTTGTTACTGTTCTTGTGTTTTCCCTATGGCGGACGCACCCTTGGATGTCGTTGTCATGGGGGCCGGAGCATGCGGCCTCATGGCGGCCATCAGTGCCGCCGAGTCGGGCAAGCAAACGCTGATTCTGGAGAAGAACCGCAAGCCAGGCGTAAAGATCCTGATGTCCGGGGGCACCCGTTGCAACATTACCCATGCCACCGATAATCGCGGCATTGTTGAAGCCTATGGCCCGCCCGGGCGATTCCTTCATTCCCCCTTGGCGGCGCTAAGCGTTCAAGCCACCGTGGACTTCTTTGAAGCCGAGGGGGTCGCAACCAAGGTGGAAGAGACGGGCAAAATCTTCCCCGTCAGCAACAAGGCGCTGGATGTTTTAGGCGCGCTGCTTCGCCGCTTGAACCGCAGCGGCGCCACGTTGGCGTTAGAGGAACCGGTTGTCGACCTGGACCGCACCGGTGATGGATTCACCATTACCACTTCACGCCGCGTCATCACGGCAGCCAAAGTGGTGCTAACGACTGGCGGCCAGTCCTATCCGGGCGCCGGAACGACAGGCGATGGCTACGCCCTCGCGGCGAAATTTGGCCATACCATCGTGCCGCCCAGACCGGCCCTTGTTCCAATCCGGGTCAACGTGCCGTGGGTCGCCGGCCTGCGCGGCATCACGCTGCCCCACGTCGGCGTACGCATCCTTTCCGGCGAGACCTCGCTAGCCCAGCGGCGCGGGTCGCTTCTCTTCGCACATTTTGGTTTGTCCGGCCCGGTAATCCTTGACGTAAGCCGCGTCGTCAGTGGCCATGCCCAGCCTGCAACACTTGGACTGCAAATTGATGTGCTGCCCGATCGAAAAGAAGCCGAATTGGACGACTGGCTGCGCCAAGTATCCCAATCGTCTGCCAAGAAGCAACTGGCCGTGCTCCTGGGCGACCTCGCGCCAAGACGGCTGGCCGAGGTCGTCTTGGGCCTGGCCGGCATTGACAGCGATCGCCGGGCTGCGGGCTTGAGCCGTACGGAGCGCAGTTTGTTGGTCCGCCATCTCAAACACCTGCAACTTCCCATCGTTGGCACGTTAGGTTTCGAAAAGGCGGAAGTGACTGCCGGCGGTGTTTCTTTGGATGAAGTCGATTCCCGCACTATGCAGAGTAAGCTAGTTCCGGGCCTCTACATTGCCGGCGAAGTGCTCGATCTCGACGGCCCCATTGGCGGCTACAACTTCCAAGCCGCTTGGAGCACCGGCTGGTTAGCGGGGAGTGGGCGGTAGGGAGTAGGGAGTTGGGAGTGGGGAGTTGGGAGTGGGGAGGAGTGAGGAGGGGAGTGGGGAGTTGGGAGTGGGGAGTTGGGATCAGTTTTTGCTTTTATTAATTGTCCATTCCCTACTCCCTACTGCCTACTCCCTACTGCCTACTGCCTACTGCCTACTGCCTACTGCCTACTGCCTACTCCCCACTCCCCAAGAAAGCATTGCAACCACAATGGCGCCGCCAGTTACGGCCAGGAGGAGCCAGAGGCACAGGGCGGCGAGATCGTTTGTGACGCCATAGTGCATTTGAGTGAAAATTTCGTGGGCAAAAGTTTGCGAGCCGGGCGTTTCAACGAGTTTGCTGGCGCCGAGTTCACCGAGAGCCAAGACCGCAACCGCTAGACCGGCTGTCAACCACGGCAATCTCGCAAGTGGCCAGACGACGCGGGAAAGTTCCTGTGAGGGCGAAGCGCCGTCAACACGGGCTGCCTCGATCAATTCGCAAGGCAGCAACCGAACCACCGGCCAGAGGAGCGCCATCGCCGCAGGGAAAAAACGCAGCAAATAGGCCCACAAGAGGGGTAGCGGCGAATAACCATAATACAGAGCGTCGGCTAGCTTTTGTGAATGGGTCAAATCCATAAGCCAATTGATTGATTCCTTCAGGCCGATACCCGCGACCGGCCCGGGAATCACCCATGCCGTGACCACAAACGCCAGAAGCATCTGCCGCATCCACCGGCTATCCCTGGCCAGCCAACAGGCACAAAGTGCAAGACTCGCTACAATAGCGCCCGCCACAACAGGCCAAAGCAGGCTCTCGGCAAGAAGCCCTCTTCGAATCTGAAACGTAGTTCCGAGATGGCGCGCCATTACCTCAATGGACCATGCGCGGGCTGGAATTGAGCCGGCTTTCCATATGAGACTGCCAATGGGCACGCTCAGGACAACGCCGCATAAAGCTACCGTAAGGATCCACAAGGGCCAACGCCATATACCCAGACAAAAAAGGAGAGGGTTGGTTGAAGAAAGGCGATCAAGGGCGGGCAATCTCTGTTGCAATCGCCTCATCGCCGTCCATAGTAAGACCCAGCAGACTGCGATGGCAGGAAGGTTGACGGCCAGAGCGCCGGCCAGCCCTAGGTGGATGGATTGGCCAACTTCAGGGCGCGTGAACTGGTTATAGACTTCCTCGGCAAATGTGCGGACCTGCATCATATCCGTGACGGTGATCTCCGTCGCAGTCAAAATCGCCACCCAGACCACGGCGGCCCCGATGCTAGCGCCGGCCCGGCGCAGCGTAACCTTACGCAGCACATGCCAAGGATCGGCCGCCATGAGGGCGTCTTCTTCAAGTTCGCCCTCCACCCAGCCCAGACCCTGGCCGACAAGCAAAACGATCCACGGCAGACCAGCCAGACCGTGAATCCAGCAGGCGGCCAGAATGCCTTGGGCCCAAGGCGTCCAACCACTGTCTTCTGTCGTCCATGCCGGAATAGCCAGCCATCCCCCGCTCCCCAAGGCTGCCTGCCAGCCTGAAGCAAATAACGGCAAAGTAATGAAGACGGTCAAGATGATCAGCCAGCGCAAAAGGCCCTTAAGCGGCAGATTGGTGCGATAGAGAAGAATGGCAAGAAGGATGCCTAATGGCCCAGCGATGATCAAAGCACCAATGACGAGAAGTGTCGTATTTCGGGCCAGAATGAGAAGACGATCGCCATCGAGAAGAACCTGTAGGGCACTGGGATAACGAACGATCGCGGCAATCGGCATTGCGAGGGGCCACGCCACAAGGAAAAGCAGAATCAACAAAATGCTTAGGCGCCAGCTTCGCATGAGCCGGTAAGTTCATTGGCAGGAAAAGAGAAACAAAGAGCGGCCGCTATGATAGAGTCCAAAAAAGGCCTTCATTTTACAAGCCCCCGCGCAAGTCAAAGCGAAAAGCCTCCGTACTTGAATCCGGAGGCTTTGCCTTAAGCGATTTCTCGAGTCAACTCTTGTCCTTTTGATCGGTGTCGCCCTTGTCGGGCTCCTCCTTCGGCTTGTCGGAAGCGGGGGGCGGCTTGGGCGCGGGCGGTTTGGGAGCTGTCTTGACAGGCAACTTCCCTTGGGGTTTCTCTTCAGCCTTCCTCATTTCCACGGGCCTGCGGTAATCGCGATCGTGAAGACAGACAATGAGGCCATTGTTGGCGCTCATGTAGAGCCTGTCCGTACGGTCGTTCCGAATCGGGATGACGAAGTCGCGGGTGTCCAAAGCCGTCAATTCTTTGCCTCGGGCCTGATCGATTACCATTAGACGGCCCTGAGCATCCAAGGCGTAAACGAACTTGGGATTGGCGGCCAAAAACCGATCCGCCCGGGCATTCCGCCAAACCATTTCGCCGGTGCCGCGCTTGAGTCGATGCATGCCGAAGCGATTCGTTACTAAGTAAATGTCCTCTTCGGAAACCTCAGGCGCTCGTAGGATCGCCGTCCCGGAGCTGAAGCGCCATAACACTTTGCCGAGAACAATGTTGATGGCATACAGCGTTTGGTCTTCAGCGGCGATGTAGGCGTTTTCGCCATACGATGCCAGTGCCAGTGAGATAGTGCTCGCCAAAGGCAACCGGTATTCCCGTTTACCGTTAGCTTTCGTCAAGACAAAGAGCAATCCGTTCAGGCCGGGCATCATCAAAAATTCATTGGTGATCGCCGGCGTTTGCTCAACTTGCGCATCCAGCGGGTATTCCCAAATAAGCGATGGCTGAGGGACGTTGCCCCGAGGCAACGTACTGGAGTCGATCGTCCCCTTTAGAATGGAAAGGGCCTTGGTCTCCGTCAGTCCAAAATTGGGCAGTTCCTGGGGTTTATCGCTGCCCTTAACAGTGCCTTCGGGCGTTTGCTGTTCCGGCAGCGCTAAGCCGGATACCCGTGTAGATCCAGCGATGTAAACCATTTTGTCATCGCCCACAAGGGGAGCGGAAAGCGCTTCGGGCAACCGGTAATGCCAAAGCTCGCGCCCGTTGGCGCGATCTAGGGCGTAGAGTTCAACGTTGTTGACGGCAAAAACAGTATTGGCGTTGTAACCCAGATCGCGCACGACACGATAAGGGGCGCCGAATCGGGAGCGCCAGAGCACTTTGCCCGTTTCCGCATCCAGGTCGCTAACCAAGCCGCTGCGCGTCTGGATCAGAATATCCTTGTCGAGCACCTGGACGCTGTAGATTCCGTCGCGCTTGTTCTCGACCGGAATATAGGCTCGCCAACCCAGTTGTAAGTTGAGCCGCTCGAGCGCTTCATCCGACGGTATCTCAGGGCGTGTGTAAACTCGGGAACGGTCGTCGGCATGGACGAGTCCCGTCTTGCCGAGCAGGCCAAGCGTTGCCAGGCCCGAACCCAGGCAAAAGCCCCGGCGCGTTAGCGGCGCTTGGCTGAGCCGGTTAAGCAGTGAGGACAGGTCGAATCGTTCCATGGCCGAGACCTCGGACGTAACGAGAAAAGAAGGCCGCCAGAAATTACCATTGTTAATCTACCACAACCGCGGCCTGCCTGGCGTAGAAGCGGCTAGGTTGCCTGGTTCACAAGGTCGCTTCGGACGGTCCAGGCCGAGTTGGCTGCAAAGGCGGTTTATTCCTACTTTTCACTTCTTCCCTTCCTGGCGTTTCTTATCGAAAAACCTTGATAGCACGGCTCCGGACCGCTCGGCCAATACGCCTGCGATCACCTGGGCCCGATGATTGAGCCGCGGATCGCCGGTAATCTGATAGAGCGTATGGCAAGCGCCCGCTTTGGGATCGGCCGTCCCGTAGATCACCATGGGCACCCGAGCCTGGACGATGGCGCCCGCACACATCGGGCACGGCTCCAGGGTGACATACAGGAAGCATTGTTCCAGACGCCAGGATTGGAGCGCCTGAGCCGCCTGTGTGATGGCGATCATCTCGGCATGGGCGGTCGGGTCTTTCAGTTGCTCGCGTTGGTTATGAGCGCGGGCGATGATGCCTTGCTGAGCGGAGACGATCACGGCGCCGACCGGCACTTCGTCTTCGGCCGCCGCCAATTCGGCCTCCTCCAGCGCCATCTCCATGTGCATGACGTGAAATGGATGGCGCGGATCAGACAGCGGCAGATCAAACGGGTTCCAGTCCATGATTTTGTTGTGTACCTGGAGCAGGGAAGGTCGCAACCGCCGCCGGGGGTGCGTCTCTGCCGACCCTCCGACCCTCTGGCTCAATGTGTGCGGGTCCAGAGGGTCGGCGCTTGAGCTACAGGGTCAAAGGGGGAGGTCCAGAAGGGTTTAGCTGCAAACTCTTGAGGTCTTCTGACCTCCAAAGACCGCATCTGCTCTTAACGCCAATCCTACCCTAATGATTTGTTAGTCCACAGGCCCGGCAAGAGCATTCCCAGACCAGCCTGGCACTGCGGGTGATTCACGCCCCGTTTTCATGAAGAAGGTGAAGGTTTGTTGTTATCTGCCGTTGCAAACGGCCATTGGCGAATTCGCTTTGACCAGATCAAAAACGCTAAGATGCCTGCGACAAGAGTGGATAAACCCAAGACAATATAGAGAGGCTCGGCGCAGACATACATAAAAAGCCAACCCACCAGCGCCAAGCCGCAGGGCACCGGGTAGAGCCATAATCGGTACGGGCGAGAAAGGTTGGGATGACTGCGCCTCAAAAGCACCACAGCGCCAATTTGAGCAACGAATTGCTCCAGGATACGGGTTGTAATAAGGGCGTTAATCACTTTTTCGAGATCGAAAAAACACCAAAAAAGAGTTAGCGCCCCGACCAAGACTAACGAAAAATGCGGTATGTGGTGCACGGGATGCACATGGCGAAATATGCCAAAGAAGTGGCCATAGCGGGCTGCTCCGTAGGGAATCCTGGAATAGCCCAATAGTCCTGCGAACGCGGAACCCAGCACGGTCCATATCAGAAGCACCATAACCAGCTTTGTGGCCCAATCTTGGTGGATCGCTTTCATGAATTCTGCAGGCAAGCTGTAATCATCGTCCCCGGCAACTGCCTCTTTCCAGTTTATTGTCCCCAGCATCGCCAGGTGCAAACCGACGAAAAGGATTATCACTAACAAGGCGCTGCCCAAAATAGCCCGAGGCAAAGTCCGACCCGGATTACGCACTTCATCGCCGATGTAGCAAACGTTGTAGTAACCCAAGTAAGCATACATCGCCAGGATCATCGCCTGACCCAGACGTTGAAGAAAATCGACCGGCCCCTCCGCCACCGATCCATTTTCCGGCCAGTCGAAAGCCACCGCCGGTTGAAATCGAAAACCGCCGTCAATCAAAATCCATGCGATAACGGCCAATACGCCAATCCAGAAGGTTACCGTCATTTTTCCAAGGCTGGAAATGCGTCGATATAGAAGGAAAATCAAAAAAATGCCGAGTCCCTGGACGAGAAGCCGAGCAGGACTCAGAATCATTTTGAGGTTTTCTTTCTCCCACAAAATGATTGAGCAAGTCCAAGCGTTATTAAGTTCATCAAAAGTAGGACTCAAATAGGTGGCAAATTGAGCAATGACAATCAGACCTGAGGCGATTTCCAAGGGCCCGCTGAGGAGAAACTGCCAGATAAAAAGAAAGGCCATCATTCGGCCCCATCGTTCCCGGCCATACCCTTCAAGAAGGTAACGATAAGATCCTCCCGATCCGGGAAACATAGTGGCCAGTTCGCTCCAGACCAATCCGTCGAGAAGAATTAATATTCCGGCAGCCAACCAGGCCAGAACCGCGTAAGGGCCTGGCAGCTTTTTCAGAATTGAGGGAATGGTGGCAAAGACGCCCGCCCCCACAATCATCGTTACATTGAGCGCAATCGCCTGAAGCAGGCCGAAGTGCCGGTGCAACGTGACGGGTTTTTCAACAGGACCGGCAGGATCCTCGGCAAATTGAAGGTCCACGTTGACCAGGGCTCCGTAAGGCAGTTAATGATTGGGTTAGAACCGGCGGGAATCAGCTATCCACGAGAAGCAAACACTCTTTATCCACCGCTACTTCACAACCCCGGGGATGCGACGGACAGGGGTCAGCCTTGATCCACAGCCGCGGCTCTTCTTCTTCCATCTCTCGAAGCTGCGGCGCGGGAATGCCTCCTTCTTCCATGATCTTGGCCTTTTGTGCAAGCGTTAGAGCGACCCGCAAGACCTTTCCGGTCTTCAAGCCCACCGTGCGATGCCAGCAGGCGCGATGGTCTTCATCTTCCTTGAAAGCGACGCGCTTGCCGACCAGTTGAGCGGCGGGAAGATTATCGGCGGCTTGCATATTGGCCTCTTTAAGTTTCGCGGGCGCGGCAGCCTCTGGAAGTATCCCGAACGCCGCTGGCTATTGGCTGCCGCCCCGTTGGGGCGTAAGCAATTAATCGCTGCCATCTCCCGCCTGCTCGATGCAAAGGCGATGAGGGCGATTTTGATTAATTGGCCAAGTACATCAATATCCCACCGCACACCCATCCTTGCGCGCTTCGGAGCCGCCGTGCAGCATATTGGTCTTGGGATCAATTAAGATTCCCTGGTAACCGCCGCCATTGGTTTTCACGCGCACTACTTTGTGGCCGCGTTCCTTGAGGGTTTCAATGATTTTGTCCGAGATGCCGCGTTCGGCAAGGACCGTGCCTCCTTCCTTATCGCCCGATTGGCCGGTTGGGGTGGCCGAGCCAACGTGTTCGAGCCGAGGCGCCTCGCCGGCCTCTTGTACGTTCATGCCGAAATCAATGAGGTTGACAAGCACCTCCACGTGGCCTTGCGGCTGCATGTCGCCTCCCATGACGCCGAAGGTGAACCACGGTTTGCCCTCCTTTGTCACCAGCGCCGGAATAATCGTGTGGAAAGGCCTTTTGTGCGGTTCCAGCCGGTTGGCATGGTTGGGATCCAAAGCAAAGAGAGTGCCTCGATTTTGCAGGGCGAAGCCGAGATCGCCTGGCACAAGCCCGCTGCCGAAGCCGTTGTAGTTGCTTTGAATCAAGGAAACGCAGTTGCGGTCTTTATCGACGACGCACAAGTAAATCGTGTCGCTCTTGCCTAGTTTCGGATCGCCCGCGTCAAGTTTGGTGGCCGCCTTGTTTGGATCGATAAGCTTGCGGCGATCGTCGGCGTATGGTTTGGCGATCAACTCCCTGACTGGGACTTTGGCGAAGTCGGGATCGGTATAATAGCGGGCCCGGTCGGCATAGGCCAATTTCTTCGCCTCCAGAAACAGGTGCCAAAAGTCCGGCGACCGCGGGCCCATTTTCTTGAGGTCATAGCCCCCGAGAAGGTTGAGCATCTGCAACGCGGCTATCCCCTGGCCCGGCGGCGGAATCTCCCACACATCGTAGCCGCGATAGGACGTGCTGACCGGATCGACCCATGTTGACGTATGATCGTCAAAGTCTTTGATCGAAAACAGGCCGCCCACCTTGTCGGAGTAGGCGACGATTTCCCGGGCGATGCGGCCCTTGTAATAGCCGTCGCGGCCGTTTTTGGCGATCTCGCGATAGCTGCGCGCCAGATGCGGGTTCTTGAATACATCACCCACTCGAGGCGCTCGGCCCTCGATCAGAAACGTCTTGGCGGCATCGGGTTCCTTGGCGAGCTTCGCCTCGCCGCCGCGCCAGTAGCCGGCGATGACTTCCGTCACCGGGTAGCCCTCTTCGGCATAGCGGATACTGGGCTCTAAGAGTTGGTCGATACTTATGGTTCCGAAGCGCTTGTGCAGCTCCGCCCAGCCGTCCACGCATCCGGGGACCGACCAGCTCAGCGCGCCACTGGTCGGAATCTCTTTTAAGCCTTTCTCGGCAAAGAATTCGCGCGTGGCTTTGTAAGGTGATCGGCCGCTGGCATTGAGACCGTAGAGCTTCTGCGACTTCGCGTCCCAAACAATGGCGTAGAGATCGCCGCCGATGCCGCAGCTCATCGGCTCCATGAGCCCCATGGCCGCATTGGTGGCAATGGCGGCGTCGATGGCGTTGCCGCCTTTCTTCAAGATCTCTAACCCGATCTGCGCCGCCAAGGGGTGGCTAGTCGCGACCATGCCTTGCGGCGCGATGGTCACCGAGCGGCCGGCCTCGTAAGGCGCCGGCGTGAGGCGCTCACCCGCGAAAGCGCGGAGGACGAAAATACAAGGAATGAAGACGGCAAGCAGGCCGATCGTGCTGCGAATCATGGTTGGCAAAACCTTTCTACAAGCGCTAACGGTGGCTGGCGCTTGCCCTGGGCTGGCTTATTTGTGCCCCTTTAAAGCTCTTGAAGGACATTGGTTCACCTGTTCTGGTGATTTATTGATTATTATCATTTAATGTCGTTACCAGGGCCAGTATTCTCGTTGCCAGGTTTTGCCTGGTAACGCACTGCCGCCAGGTTCTGCTTTGCGTCTCTTGCAGAACCGCGGTGTTTGAAACCGGACCCGAACAGTGTTACCGTAGGTCCTTGCCCAATAGATCAGCCGAAGTGGCGGAATGGCAGACGCGCCGGACTCAAAATCCGGTCCACGCAAGTGGGTGTGGGTTCAAGTCCCACCTTCGGCAGTAAGGAGCTAGGTCAAATCGGAGTGACTAAACTCGTAATCATCTCCCCACTTTTATGAGCAATCAAGACGATGTTAACGGTTTGGTGCAAAGAATACATGATTCAGCTCAAAAGTTGGTCGATATTCTTGAAACGCGACTCAAGGAGTTAATAAAGAACGAATTAGGCGGCATTTACGCGAAGATCCTTTCGACCTTGGAAATTCTGCTAGGAGATATTCAGAAGGAAATACCCGAAAAGGCTAATGATTTACTCACGAAATACGGTTACGACCCTCGGAAATTCCCCGTGATGAGTTCGTTGGACGCGACAATTAACAGGGCTAAAGCTCTTAAGGATGCGACCGACATTCTGTCTAGCGAAATTGGAGACGTATCCACGTCTCTTGATCTCGTATTCGAGCTGCGATACGGATGGCACGCGGGCACGTCCAATAAAATGCTGTTGTCCGATATCGCGCTCGCTCTTGATCACGCTTGCGAGTATAACAGTTCCGGAAAACCGAGCATTTGGAAAGTCACTAAGTAGGCCCTTGAACGCGATCCAAAACCGCGTCAGCTATCCCTTGTTCGTCTAGATGCAGCTAGTGCTTGCGCATCGTTTCGGGGTGACAGCCGAACGCAATTGACCCTTCATCGACCGTCGCACCGGCCGTAATGGCCCGGCTCATAGCGGTCCCGCGAAAGTCGTGCGCCGTGAACGGCCGGAACCCCGGATCGTCGGCGCACTCACGACAGTAGGAAGTCACTTCATCTTGAAGAAACCTTTTCAGCCGGGCCGGGGAGAAAACCTTGATTTGCTTTGCGTGATTCGATTGGCCACGTTCCCGGTAAATCGCCCGCAACGCTTCCGAGTAAAACTCCCAAGCGTAGGTAGGACCGGACGCGCGATTAACTCACTATAGACGCCAACCGGCAATTTAGGTTTGCGGGTTTTCCGGCCCTTCGTTGTTTTCGCCTGGAAAATTAAGCGCCCGGCAAAAAGTTTTTCCGGCGATACACTACGCAGCACATCGGCGATTGCGGCATCGCATGCCTTCGGGCGGCGATTTTTTGAGTGGGCAACGAGCATAGGGGAATGCTCCAATGTTAAAGGTTGTCTTCTGTTGTCATAATGCTTTCCAGTCCAACGAGCCGTTCAGCCGCCGTGGTCGCCTCGCCCGCTTGGGCGACCTATCCATTTAACCGCTCAATGAGCGCCCGAATTCTCTGTTTCCCTTTCTTGTAAGCGATGTTCTCCCATTCCCGTAGCAATCGTATGTACTTGCTATCGCCAGTGGCTTCAATCTTCTCTAAGAGAAGCCAGATGATTTCTCGGTTCTTGTCGTTGAGATAGGCCAGGTCAATAGGTTGGCAGCTAGTGTCCACCGCTTCCTCGAGTGACCGGAGCAGCTCGCAGGCGTAGCTTTCTTTCTCGATCGCCCATCCCCGTTGTGTATAAACCAAAAGCGGCAAGCGATGATCATATTCGATCGCCAAGTATCCGTTGGTGATGACCCAATCGACTCGGGCCAAGACTTCCTCTTTGGACAGGTCTCTATAGGCGCCGTACACAGGGCTTTGATCCAAGGACTGGTCGAGCACATCCTTGGACTGGGACCCTCTCAGGATTTTGACCAGCAAGCTTCGGCCGCCACGCATGATCAGCTCGTCTGCGCCCCTGAGAATTATCCGTATCTCTTCGGCCGATAGAGCCGGAATGTCCTTCGGATCCAAGTGAACCGGGACTCGCTGTATCTTGCGCGTCATGTCGGTAATCTAT
This sequence comes from Gemmataceae bacterium, assembly GCA_045802525.1. Taxonomy (GTDB): domain Bacteria; phylum Planctomycetota; class Planctomycetia; order Gemmatales; family Gemmataceae; genus JBJMQT01. The sequence continues at coordinate 29,533 of JBJMQT010000068.1, read as the reverse complement.
CGTGCGTTCAGAGGATGGATGAACTCGGAAAACGTGACGGCCTTCCTGGTCAAGTATTGTCTTGTTGGCTGGTCGCCTCATGCCAATCAAAACTGCACCAGAAGCACTGTTTGGCTTTTGGAGTCCGCGCTACTTTTCCACACTTAGGGCATCTGTTTATCCATGGCTTAACGGACAAAAGACGTTCGCAAACTCGCCGTCGAAAAATGTCAGGTCCATCGGCTAGTGCTTTGTTGACTTCCGGATCCAATACCAAGCCCCAATCTTCATCTAGCGTCTTTGCGAAGATCGGGTTATTTAAGCGTTTGGCGGAAGATGCCTTTTCGCGGCCAATGATGGCATTGCCTGCACGAAGTTCAAATTCGCTCATAAGATGCCGGCAGTGGGTCCAGATATACCGGACGACTTCCTCGCCATCGTTGTATTGCACCATTCCGAATTCTCCGCCGCGTAACGACGATGCTCGACCGACGGTTCCTCCAAGCGAGGATCGCGAGTTGCCGACGGCCCTTTCAACGGCGCTGCGCAGCATCTTTTCCTGGGGCAGCCGAAACGCTCGCGTCGCGGCAATGTGGTCAAAGCCGCTGGCTTTTCGCCGATTCGTTTAGTTCCTCATAATAATGACGCTTGAAACTCGAAATATAGTTGCAGAGTATTATTATTCTACGATTTGAGCTTACCTGAAAGTTCCTCGCAAATGACTTCGGCGGTCGAAGATCCTGACGGCCCTACAGAAACCGAACCCGCCGGCACGCCAATGTCGGGGAGCTTGGCCGGCGACATTCTATCCCTCTATGTAAGGCCGAGCGTCCTGTTCGCGGAATTGCCCCGTTGCAATCGAGCCATGGGAGCGTTTCTTATTCTCTTGGCCTGCATCCTCCTTTACGGCTATGCCGTGATCTCGACGGGCGTCCTGGATTATGAAATAGATCGCCAGACGCAGAAAGAGATCAGCCAAATCCGCCAGCATTCCGAGACCGAGGAAGGCAACGAGAAAATGGCCAACCTGGTGGATTCCGCCGAGAAGGGGGGGATCTTTCGCCAGAAGATGGCCCGCGTCAGCTTGATGGTCGGCGGGCCCCTTTACTTGCTGATCAGCCTAAGCTTATTAAGCGGCGTGCTCTTCATGGCGATTGCGCTGCGCGGCGGCAAGCCGAATTATCAACTGCTGTTTGGGATTTCCGTCTTCGCCGCCTTGGTTGAAATACCGAGTATGATGGTGCGCGTGCTGCTGATCTCGCAGCTTCATATAAGCCGTGTGGAGACTTCGGCCGCGGCCTTTATCAATGATCCGGCAGCCGGCCTGGGCGCTTATCTCGTGCTGCGCCGGCTCGATCCGTTTGCGGTCTGGTTTTACGTGCTGGTGGGGATGGGCCTTTACTATAGCGGACAAATGTCCCGGCGCGGGGCTCTAATTGCGACATGCCTTGTGGCCGTGTTGGCCGCCCTAATCCACGGCGCGACGGACATTCCCGAATTGGCCGTCATCACGATCTCCATGGGGAAGTCTTGAAAGGAAATGCCCTTGAACCTGTTTGTTAAGCTGTTTTTTGGAGTCATGTTGGCCGGCGCCCTCGTGGCCATCGTGGCGGCGAACTTTCAGCGCGATCCGGAGTTTTCCCTCTTCAAATGGAAGCTCAACGGCGAGGCCCCGACCGAAGTAAAACTTTCCCAAGCGACTCGCGGCAAAATCACGCGCATCATTGAAGCGCCGGGCAAGGTTGAAGCGGACGTGGAGGTAAAGATCAGCTCTCAGGTTGTCGGCCGGATTGTCGACCTGCCGGTCAAGGAGGGCGATTTCGTCAAAAAAGACAAGTTGGTTGTGCAACTCGACCTGGTCCAGTACAAGGCAGAGGTGCGCTCGGCCGAAGCCAAAGTGAATCGTCTGCGAGCGTCGATTCAATCAGCCGAATCGGATCTGACCAAGTCCGAACGCGACGCCGAACGCAGCCGCCGGCTATTCAACAACCAGGTCATCAGCCGAACGGAAATGGTGGACTTTGAAACCGTCTACCAAAAAGAAAGACAACATCTGGCCATGTCCAAGTCCGAATTGGTGGAAGCCGAGGCGATGTTGGACAAGGTCAAAGAAGACCTGATTCACACCACAATTCAGTCCCCAATCAATGGCATCGTCTCGCAGCTCTTGGCAAAAGAGGGCGAGATTGTCGTCATCGGGACGATGAACAACGCCGGCACGGTCGTCATGACCATCAGCGATCCGGACACCCGCGTCGTTCGCGCTCGGATCGACGAAAACAACATATCCCTGGTGCGTGAAGGCCAAAAGGCGATCGTCCATTTGCAGAACAACGACAACTTGGCTCTGACCGGCAAGGTCCTGCGCATAAGCCCCAAGGGCATCAAGCCGGGCAGCACGGCCGGAGCGCCGGCCACCACGTCGAGCGACAATGATGTCGCCATCTTCGAGACGATTATCAGTCTAGATTCGCCGCCGCCCGAAGTGCGTCTGGGGATGAACGCCAACGTCGATATCCAAGTGGATGAACGCGACGACGTTTTATCGGTGCCCACCCAGGCGGTTTTGCACCGGCAAGCCCGCGATTTGCCTTCGGGCCTGTTGGAGCAGGTTCAAGATCAATACCCCAAGGGCGCCGGCGTCAAGGATCCCTTGCGCCGCTATCATCAGGTCGTTTTCGTCGAGTCGGATGGCAAAGCCAAATGCCGATTGGTGAAGACCGGCATTAGCGACGAAGGGCGGGTTGAGATCGTCAGCGGCCTGAGCGAAGGCGAGACCGTGATTATCGGTCCCTATCGCGTGTTTGAGAAACTGAAGGATAGCAAGCCGGTCAAGGAATTGGCTGAAGACGATGATAGCGCGCGATGACGCTCTAGATATGTAAACGTATTGAAACGAAACGTCTCCAGGCCACAAAGACCTCTCTACATGGACCGCGTACCCGTATTGCAGGTAACCAACGTCGCCAAGCACTACCGCATGGGCATGGAGACCGTCCGCGCTTTACAGGGCGTCAGCCTGACGATTTACAAGGGCGAGTATGTGGCGATCATGGGGGCATCCGGATCGGGCAAGAGCACGCTGCTCAACATCCTCGGCTGTCTTGACTCGCCAACTTCCGGCCAATACTTCTTGGGCGGCCAAGACGTGTCAAGCCTTTCGCAATCCGTCTTGGCGAATGTGCGCGGCAAGCGGATCGGATTCATCTTTCAAACTTTTGAACTGCTGGCGCGAGCCACCGCTCTAAAAAACGTGGAGCTGCCGCTGCTCTATACCCGTGCGCCCCAGCGCCGGCAGCGCTGCCTGGAGGCCTTGCGCCGCGTCGGTTTAACCGACCGCATTTACCATAAGCCTAACGAACTTTCCGGCGGCCAGCGCCAGCGCGTCGCCATTGCTCGCGCGCTGGCGCAGGCGCCCGATATCCTTCTGGCCGACGAGCCGACGGGCAACCTCGACAGCAAAACCGGCCGCGAGATTCTGGAACTCTTCGAGCAACTCAATCGCGAAGGGCAGACGATCATTATCGTGACGCATGATTCTTTGGTAGCCGATCGCTGCCGCCGCATTGTCCGCCTTTCCGACGGCTTGATTATCTCCGATCGCATGAACGAAACTAAGAAACTCGATGGGGCGTTGATCGCTCCTAAGCCTTTGGCTGTGTGACGGTTTTATACCCATGATGCTGATTCTGCAAAACCTTCTGAACGCCTGCGAACAACTCTGGGCCAACAAGCTGCGCAGCGTTTTGACCGTGCTGGGCGTCATCATCGCCGTTACTAGCACGCTCGTCGTCGTGGCCGTGGTGCAAGGCTTTTCCAGCTATGTCAGTAATTTCTTGGAAGGCATGGGCACAAATACGATATGGGTGATTCCCAAAATTCCGGACCCCTGGGACGCAACCGTGACAAAGGCCGAAATGCTCCAAGGCGATATCGAGGAGGTGGAGCAAACCTGCACCGCGATAAAACGCCTGGCGCCGCTGGTCTCTCGGCAGGTCAAGGTTAAGAATCAGGACCGCGAAGTTAAGGCGGAATTGAATGGCACTACGCCGGCCTTTCAAGAGATACGCAATTTCTACGTGGATGTTGGACGTTGCTTCGGCGTGATCGAAATGGAAGAGCGCCGTCAGGTGTGCGTGCTGGGCCGGGAAACCCTGCGTGATCTGAATTTGGACGAGGGAATTCTCGGAGGCAACGTCACCATCATGAGCAAGTCTTTTCGCGTCATCGGCATTTTACAGAAGAAAGGCAGCTTTTTGGGCAACAGCCAGGATGCCGTGGTGCTGATTCCCTTCACCACGGGCGAAGATCTGTTTCCCGAAGCGCGGAGGCAGTTGGCTTTCATGGTTCAAGCCGAGTCGCCCAAACTGGTTCCCGAAGCCAAGGCTCAGATTACGACAACCCTGCGCCGCCGCCATCACTTGGGTCCCAATCAAACCAATGATTTTCGCCTCTTCAGCCAGGACGAGGTTCTTCAAGAGTTCAACAAGATCAGCGGCATTGCGACCGGCGTATTGGTCGGCATTGTCGGCATTTCGCTGTTGGTCGGCGGCATCGGCATCATGAATGTCATGCTCGTCTCCGTTACGGAACGCACGCGCGAGATCGGTCTCCGCAAGGCCGTCGGCGCCCGCCGGCGCGATATTCTCATTCAATTCTTGACCGAGGCGGTCGTTCTCAGTACGACCGGCGGCTTGATTGGCATCGGCCTGGGTTACGGCATCACTTATATGGCCGGGTTGCATCCCTCGATGGTCGATGTCGCGGTTCCTTATTGGGCGACGCTGCTAGGCGTCAGCTTTTCCATCATTGTGGGCGTCATCTTCGGCCTCTTGCCTGCCTTCAAGGCCGCGATTCTGCAACCAATCGACGCCCTGCGTTACGAATAGTGCCGTACAAATCCACGTCCCACTCCACAAATCCCAAGCATATTTCCGGTCTTTTTTTCTTATTTAGATAAAGGAATGCCCGACTTCGTGTAATAGAAGGGTATACCGAAGCGAATTCACACAATCCAGGCAGGGCATAACCATGAAGAAATGGCTGTTGGGACTCCTGTTGGGAGGGTTTCTGGGAATCTTTGACGGGCTAACGGCGCCTCTTTCCGCTCCTGAAACAAAGCCGGAACTGCTCCAGATCGTCTTTGGGTCCTTTATCAAGGGCCTGGTGACCGGCGTTTTGATCGGCTACTTCTCGCAGAAGGTTCAGTCGCTGGCTTTGGGAATCGTTTTCGGGCTTGGGGCTGGCGCGTTCTTTTCTTTCCTCGTTGCCCTCATGCAGTATTTGTCCTTGGGCAGAAACTATTGGTGGCAGATCATGTTGCCCGGCGCTGTCCTGGGCATCCTGGTCGGTTATGCAACGCAGGTGTATGGCGCCCGGTTCAATAAGGTCACTTGAGGTAAAACGGTGTTTCGATCTATTTTCAATTTCATATCGAGGATGGCAGCATGAAAACATTTCTCGGTTTCACAACCGTGATCATCACGATGCTGAGCTTCGCCGTGTTGCCTGCTCTTGTAATGGGAGGCGCGGATAAGCCGGCCGGAACCGATCCTTTAGCGTCCCTGGAACGCTTCATTGGCCATTGGACCGTTGACGGCAAATGGTCCGACGGCAACGAACTTCACGCCCGCGCCGTCTATGAATGGGGCGTGGGCAAAAAGATCATCACGGCAAAGACATTTGTCAAGGACAAGGACAAGGAGTACCAGCGCTACGAAAGCATTTTCGCTTGGCACCCCAAGAAGAAGAGTCTTTACGAGATTACTTTTTCTTTTGAAGGCGCAATCAGCGAGGCGATCATCGACAATAAAGACAAGGACACCCTGCTAATCGGCTACACGCCGTTCGACAAGGATCAGCCGGCGACTATCCGTCAAAGCCTTCATTTCAAGGACAACGACACATTCACGTGGATCGTTCTCCTCAAGGATGGAGAAACCTGGAAAAAGATCATGGAGGCTGACTGGAAGCGGCAAGCGAAGTAAGCAGTCCACGGTCAATGCCGACGGCCAAGGCAGCCCGGCTCACGTTTGGCGATCAGGGCATCGGCGGAACCGCTTCCCTTACGAGGCGGCAGCGAGCTAAGAAACGATTTTATGCCCGACGCGCCGGCGACCCACTCCTACGGGGTCCCTGGCGCGCCGGGCTCTTTTTTGCCTAGTTTGCGGGAAAGCCGGCGAATACAATCAGGCGATTCCGTAGCTCCGGGGCAACATTCCTGGAGCTGAGCCGTTACCAATCGATTGAGCGAAGGGAAAACCTTTATGGGTTCGCAAACGGATGGAGGGCCTCCGACTACACCAGAGGCCACAAGTCAGAAATCATCAGTGCCAAGCAGCCATCCGTTAGGGTTTTACTTCATCTTCTGGGGCGAGTTCGCGGAGCGTTGTTCCTACTACGGCATGCGGGCAATACTCCCCTTATATTTGACGTCCGCCTTGCTCTTTGAAGATGGCCCAGCGACTTCGACTTATTCCTACTTCAAGTCCGCATGTTATTTTCTCCCGTTGCTGGGTGGATTCCTCGCAGATCGTTATTTCGGAAAGTACTGGACGATAGTGGGCTTCTCCGTGCCTTACGTCTTGGGACACTTCATTTTAGGCATCGAGACGGAAACAGCTCTTTTGATTGCTTTGGCTCTCTTAGCGGGCGGGAGCGGGGTCATCAAACCTAACATTTCGACCCTGATGGGCATGACCTACGATCAAAAGCGCCCGGGCCAAAAGGCCTTATTGACCAACGCCTTTCTCTGGTTCTACTTTTCCATCAACCTGGGCGCAACGCTCTCCCTTTTTGCTTTGCCCCAAGTGCGTGATTACCTCGTAAATTCCTATCTCGCACAATACGATTTGAAAGAAGAAACCAAAAAACTCGGCGATGGAACTGAAACGAAAATCAATACCGCTGTCAAAGACGGCGCCCGGCATGAGATCTCCGCGGAGGAATTGGCTGAACTTAAAGTCCAGGCCAACCGCTATGCGTATCCTTTAGCATTTCAAGTCCCGGCGTGGCTTATGGTTGCCGCTTTAGGCGCTTTTGCCTTCGGCAAGCGTCACTACGCCGTTGAGGTAATTGATCGCAATCGCGTAGTTTCTCCGGAGGAATCGGCTCAGCGCTTGCAGGTTCTTACTCGGCTCTTCGGCGTATTCGGACTGATTGTCTTCTTTTGGGTGGCCTACGAGCAGAACGACAACCTTTGGACTTTTTTCGCTCGCGATCATATCGCCGAAAGGGTCGTTGATCCCGATACCGGGAAGGTGACGGAAACCTGCGTCTTGCGCTTAGGAAACTGGCAAAAGGATTTTCCCCCTGATGGCTTCCAATTTATTAACTCACTACTCATTCTGGTTCTGGTGCCGCTTGCCGGCTTGATGTGGAGAAAGATCGACCCCCAAGGGACGCGATTTCCGCCAACTCGCAAGATTCTTATGGGCTTTCTTTGGACGGCAGCCGCTGCGGGCGTAATGTCCCTTGCTAGTTCCGAGGCTGCCGGCGGCGGAAAGGTCTCAGCTTGGTGGATGGTGCTTGGTTATTTCGTACTCACGGTAGGTGAGATCCTAGTTTATGGGACCGGACTCGAACTTGCTTACACCGCCGCTCCTGGGAATATGAAAGGCTTCGTGACCGCTTGTTTCCTGGTTACAAACACTCTGGGCAATCTGATCAATTCTCAGTTGTCCCCGCTTTACAAGAAGGATATCCCTGAAAGTCAATTCTTCGCCTTAACGGCCGGCATCGTCGTGGTGGCAGCCGTGGCTTTCTACTTTGTCGGCCAGCGCTTTAACCGCAATCCTTCGGAGGAGGCGGCTGCGGCCGCATGAGTTAGGTTCCGGAAATCTGATCATGCGCACGAAATCCTGGACCCTAACCGACATCGCCAACGATGTCTGGCTCGACAGCTTCGCGGTCGGCAACGACAGCCTGCGTTTGGCGACGCCGCATGATTGGTCGATTCGCAAACGAACCTTGCGCGGCGGGGTGCGCGACGGCGTCGATCTCATTGAAGTGCACAACGGAGCCCTATCCTATTCGATCTTGCCGACGCGCGGCATGGGTCTTTGGCGGGGTGCATTTCGCGGCAACTTCCTGGGATGGTCCTCGCCCGTCCAAGGTCCGGTGCATCCGAAGCTCGTTGCTCTCTCCGAAAGAAATGGGCTGGGCTGGCTGCGGGGATTTGATGAATGGATGTGCCGTTGCGGCCTGGCTTGCAACGGCCCGCCCGGCATGGACAACGGCACACCTCTGACTCTCCATGGCCGAATCGCCAATTTGCCGGCCCATCACGTCGAAGTCCGGGTCAATCTGGACCCGCCTTATGAATTGAGCGTTGTGGGCCGCGTTGCGGAAACGGAATTATTTGGTCCGCATCTGCATCTCACCGCAACGGTGACAACGGTTCCCGGATCGGGCAGGCTCGTGATCCATGATGAAGTGGAAAATCGCTCCGCGACGGCTGCGGAAATGCAGTTGCTCTACCATTGCAATCTGGGCCCGCCGTTTCTGGAAGCCGGCAGCCGCGTCATGGCGCCGACCCGCGAAGTCGCGCCCTTAACCAACCGCGCCGCTGAAGGAATGGACACGCTGGAGAGCTATTCCGGGCCGATTGCCGGCTTCACCGAGCAGGTCTACGCGTATGATTTGGCGGCAGACCAGGCCGACAGGACTCTGGTTCTCTTAAGCAATTCCGCCGGCGACCGCGGCCTGGCGCTGCGCTTTAATCGCCGCGAATTGCCCTGGTTCACCGTTTGGAAAAATACAGCAGCCCCGGAAGATGGCTATGTAACCGGGCTCGAGCCGGCGACAAATCTGCCCAACTTCAGGACCTTTGAACGGCAACAAGGCAGGGTCGTCACGCTGCCGCCCGGAGGCCGATGGCAGTGCCAATGGAGCCTCGAAGCCTTCGACACACGCGAAGCCGTGGGTCGCGTCTTACAGGAAATTGCAACGCTCCAGGCCCATTCCCGACGTATCATCCATCGCATGCCGCAGCCAAGGTTTTCACCTACGTAGCGGTCTTTGTGCAGCAGGCGACAGCCAGGAGAGAAGGCATAGAAGCTGGGGGAGGCGAAATGGCTGACGAATCAGGTCGGATCGAGGTCGCGGCGACGATCCAACGCATCAATCGCGCCTGGCTGGATGGCCGGCCCGCTGATCTGGGTGACCTATTTCACCCGTCGCTGACAATGGTATTGCCCGGGTTTAGCGGCAAGGTGGAAGGGCGGGAGGCCAACATCGCGGCTTTCGTAGATTTCTGCAACCATGCCAAGGTCCACGAATTCAAGGAAAGGCACCAGCAAATCGATGTAGTTGGACAAACCGCAGTGGCAAGTTTCGCTTACGAAATGCTCTATGAGCGATCCGGAAACCGCTACCGCGCTTCAGGGCGCGATCTCTGGGTTTTCGTTCGGCAAAGCCAAGGCTGGCAAGCCATATGGCGGACCATGCTCGACCTGGCCGAAGAACCGGCCTAGGCGGTGTAAATCCATGACAATCTCTTCGCGCACCCCGGAGGGCATACCCAATCGATGTGATGTGTGCGGTCACGTGATGCGTTTGGAGCCCTCGATGGATACGCGCGATGCTCCTTGTCCTGCATGCGGCCACCTGCTTTGGTTTTCACAGCCAGGAAAGGGACGCTTCAAGCACCAAAGTTGGTTCTATCGTGCCGGCGCCTTCGTGAGGAAACTTAAGCGGCTGGTTGCTCCGAGCCGCTAGGCCCAGGGTCCCTATTTCCCTGCGGACCCTCTTGCGCGCGGGCGGTGCACCAGAGGGCCGTCAGTTGGGCAACAGGGTAAATGGGGCCAGGCCAACTGCGGGGCCACCTTGGTCCGACGCTGGCCACGTTCGAGGCCGACGTTGGCCACCTTCGAAGGAAAGACGCCGAAGACAACGAAAGTGCGCAAGTCGGTATCATGTGTTTAATTATTGATCACCCTCTGGCGCAGTGTTGGTGGGACCAGAGGGTGGGTCACTTGGGCCAGAGGGTCAGATGCCGAGAGCTTCAAAAGCCACGAAAAAGCACGAAAGGTCACAAATGCTTTCCACGGGTCCGTTTTTGAGTGTTTTCGTGTATTTTCGTGGCTAGAATGCCAGCCATCAAAAGGCGGCCGTGTTCTACTATCCCGCTCATCGGAACGGACCATTGTTGCCGATGAAGCAGCGGAGGCCTCAATAGTGCTTGAACAGCGGCTTCCCTAAGATGGGGGCCTAACAGATATTGATTAGGGAACTGCCTTAATTACAGTCCGATCCCAGAGATCAAACTTGAATCCGCAATCCCCCCGGAGGGCGCCCGACCCTCGGAAATTACCATCATGCAACTTTCCGTCGGTTCAAAAATGGGTCCCTATGAAATCTTGGGATCTCTGGGCGCGGGGGGCATGGGCCAGGTTTATCGTGCCCATGATAGGCGCCTCAATCGAAATGTGGCTATCAAGGTTGTGGCAGACCACTTGGCCAACGAGGCGGGCGCCCTGGCACGCTTTAAGGCTGAGGCCAGAGCCGTTGCTGCGCTAACCCATCCCAATATTCTTGCAATCCATGATATCGGCACCGAGCAAGGAGTTTCCTACGCAGTTATGGAACTCCTGGATGGTGAAACCCTGCGACAGGCCATGCAGCGGGGGCCCTTATATTGGAAGAAGGCCGTTGAGATTGGCAGTGCCATTGCCGAAGGCCTTTCCGCAGCACATGCAAAAGGGATTATCCACCGGGATCTCAAGCCGGAAAACCTGTTTTTGACCGCAGATGGCCGCGTCAAGATTCTTGATTTCGGATTGGCGCGAATAGAAGGGACTTCGCACTCGGATGATGAAACCCGGTCCTTCAGCCCCGGCCAGACCCAACCGGGCACAATACTTGGCACAGTCGGTTATATGTCGCCGGAGCAAATAAAGGGAGAATCGGTTGACGCACGTAGCGACATTTTTTCATTGGGGTGTGTGCTTTACGAGATGACGGCCGGCAATCAGCCATTTCGCCGTAAGACCGCCGCGGAAACACACGCCGCTATCCTCTACGAGGACCCGCCTGAGCTAACAAGTCTACAAAAAGACTTGCCTTCGGAGCTTGATCGCCACGTCCGGCATTGCTTAGAAAAAAATCGAGAGAAGCGCTTTCAATCGGCGCGCGACCTGGCCTTTGATCTCGACGCGCTCATAGTCCGTTCATCCGGGACGGAGCGCCAACCGTCCTTGCGTCCCACGCAACCAGGCCTTCGCACGCTCACTGGGGCTCTGCTCGTTGCCATTTTCTTTGCGGTCGGCATTGTCATTCTCTGGAAGAAGATTCATGAGGCCCCGCCACCCGCTACGATTGCGTCAGACGAGACGGTCGATTCGATTGCCGTCTTGCCATTCATCAATGCCGGTAAGGATCCGGAGGCTGAGTACCTGAGTGACGGTTTCTCTGCCGGTATTCGAAAATCCCTTGCCGATGTTCGCCGTCTCAAAGTGAGGCCGGAAAGCGCGGTGAGCAAGTTTCGGGGGAGCGATCTTGACCTTCAGGAAATCGGCAAGAAACTCCAAGTGCAAACGATTCTGACCGGAACCGTTCGACCACGGGCAGGAATATTTGAAGTTACGGTCGAACTTATTGATACGCGCCAAAATAATCTGCTTTGGCAAGAGAACTATCACCGTTCTCGTCAGCAACTTCAGGACACCCAGGAAGAAGTTGCTCTGCGGGTTTGTGACAAATTGCAATTGCAATTGACGCCCGAGGATCGGCAAAGCCTGGCCAAGCGCTATACCGGAAATGCCGAAGCGCATGACCTCTATCTAAAGGGCCGATTTGCCTGGAATAAAAGAACCAAGGAAGGCATCCAGACCGGCATTTCTTTCTTCCAGCAAGCGATCGACAAGGATCCAAATTACGCGTTGCCTTTTGTGGGGTTGGCGGACAGCTATTGTACGTTGGAGAATTATGATTGGATGACTCCGCAGGAAGCCTTCCCCAGAGCCAAAGCGGCCGCCCGTAAGGCTTTGAATCTCGATCCAGGGTTGGCCGAGGCCTATACCACCCTAGCAGCCCTAAGTTTCGACTTTGATTGGGACATCAAACAGGCCGAAAACTTTTTTCAAAGGGCCCTGGAGCTTAATCCGCAAAATGCCAAGACGCACTTCTGGTATGGAAAATTCCTTGTTCAGTGCGGACAATTTCAATCAGGAATCACTTCCATCCGATACGCTTTGAAACTCGACCCTACTTCTCTAAGCATTAGTACGGCTGTTGGAGTGGCTCACTACTGCGCGCGCCGCTATGACGAGGCCGTTTATCATCTCAAACATACTCTGGAAGTACAGCGTGATTACGTGCCCGCTCTTCAGTACCTGGGCCTAACTTACTTCCAGCAAGGACTTCACAAACAAGCGATTGATGTCTTGAAAGAAGCAGCGCTTCAGAGCAAACGGGATCCTGCTGTTTTAGAAAGACTGGGGTGTATACTGGCGAAAACGGGTTGCCAAACTGAAGCCCAAAAGATTTTGGAAGAACTAGAGGACGCCGCCAAACGAACCTATGTGCCCGACGTCGATCTCGCCGTGTTGCTAGCTTCTTTGGGGAAACTGGATCTCGCGTTCGATCACCTTAATGACGCTTATAAAAAACGAGAGGGCAGCCTTGTGCAGATGAAGGTTGATCCTTTGTATGACGAACTGAGACCCGACCCTCGATTCCAGAATATACTGAGCCGGATGGGATTGGCCGCCGAGAGCCCTACTTCCAAATAGCAATCAATAACTGCAATAGTCTTCCTGTATGGAAGAATCTGGTTTGAAAACCAGATGCTCGTTTATCTAACTGGCAAGCTTAGCCTGGGCGACGTTCAGAAAGCGGTCCAAGATTGCCAGCGTCCGGTCGTCGCTGGATTCCGACCGGAATGCCGCATTCCGCCCGCTATGGTTTGCGGGCCTGCCGGCTCTATCAGCTTTTCGGCCTGAAGGGCCGACTCTACCAGCCCAGGTCGAAGACCTGGGAAACGGATAAACGGAAGCATTTCGGCCCTGAAAGGGCCGTTCAGATTAACAATGCGATCTCAAAAAAGACCGACCGGAATGTCGTGAGTTCATGGCTTCCAAAACTGCCACCAGCGCTTGTCCTGCTTTGGCCGAATTGCAGCATCGATCATCTTTAGACTGCGCAGGGCGTCGGCGTTGTTTGAGTCCAGGACAAGCACTTGGTCCATCTCATTGCGAGCCTCTTCTAATCGGCCGAGCAATGCCAAAGCCCGGCCACGGAGGTAGTGCGTGCGGATCGATTTAGACCCAAACTCCGCAGCGGCCTCGGCGCTGCTCAAGGCCTCTGTTCCCCGCTCGCACTCGGCCCAGAGAAAAGATTGCTCTTCGAGCAGCCCGATGCGCTCGGAGGGACTAGCAAGCTTTTCGAGGGCGCACCCAATCATCTCGGCTGCCGAACGGTTAAAGCCGACTGAATTAAGGAAGCGCGCTTTCAGGAACCAGGCCTCCAGAAGTCCGCTTCGTTCCTGAAGATCCTGATTGAGAATGGCAAGCCCGTGCCGGAAAAGACCCTTAGCAAAGGCTGAGCGGGATGCACCGATTGGATCCTCAGCCGACTTATCCGCGATCCCAAGAGCAGCAGGGCATGCGGTCCGCGATAGACCACATCCGCATAGCGCGTCCGCTGCATCCGATGGATATCGCGCGCCGCAATTTAGGCACAGTTCGCGTGAGGGGACAAGAGGCCCGACCGGGCACACGTCCACCGATCCTCCGTGACCCTCCGGACAGCGCCAGGCGACAGCGTAGACTGTTTCTTGTGCCTCACCAAAAGGAGCGCAACGGTCGTAGACACATTCCCGGTCACACGTTGTGCAATGCAGCGGCTGTACGGACATTCCTTCCTCAAACTTCTATGGAATAAACAGTCGACCGACCCCCAGTAAAGTCTCCAACCGTTCCATAAAACCAGGAGACGAATTGCCGCAGCCTCTGCATACTCTTTGTCGCGTATCAATCGCTGTGGATCGCTGATGGTTATGACGGGCAAGGAGGACGCGGTAGAAAGTTCGCGAATTGTTTGGTCAAGCGAGGTGGGGCTTCCCTCACGATTGGCGGTCACCAAAACAGCCCCGACAGCCTGGCACCTTAGCCAGACTGCCCGATCGGAGGCAGCTCTCGATAAGCCTAGTTCTTCGAAGCTAGTGAATTGGATGCCGACTAGCGCCGAATAATCGCCCCACGTCTCCGATTCCAGAATGCCTTTTATGAGGGCTATGGGACCGGTGACGTCATTGTCCGGTAGAATCAGCATGGGCGTTTTCAGGCGTTTGGCGGGCAAGAATGCGCCGTTTTAGCTCCTCCGGCGTCTTGGGCCGTCCCGCTTCGATCCATTCCGGATTTCCCTGGCTTACTCGCTCAAGGATGCCCTGGTAAACCGTTTCCACTTCGTCCTTATGGGCTTTGATATAGTCCAGTGCTGCTTGGACTTCTTGCGCAGTAAGGCCTAGCTCCTTGGCAATATACTCCGGTAAGCTGTGGTCCTTTACGAAATCAAGAATCCGATACACAGCTACGCGAGTTCCTTTGATTTCAGGTCCTCGGCCGCGATCGATTATGATGTCGCTCATGCAACCACCCGTCCTATTCGACGAATTGCTATCTCATGATATAGGAGGGAATTTGGTTTGAGAATCGATTTCTCGTTTATCTAACTCGCAAGCTTTGTCTCGCGCGCATTCAAGTACTTATGCAAGATTGCCAGCGTCCGCTCGGTAGCCCCTTGTTGGCGTAGGACGAAACTGCGGGCCGTTTGGCCCATCCGCTGGCGTTCTGCCGCGTTGCCGAGCAATTGGCGGACTGCTTCCTCTAGAGTGGCCGGATCGCTAATCTGCACGGCGGCCTTTTGTTCTACTAAGCGCTCGGCGGTGTCGCGGAAATTCCAGACGTGCGGACCGAAGACGACGGCGGCGCCATAGGCGGCGGGTTCGATCATGTTTTGACCGCCGCGTTTGCCGTCGAGACTGCCGCCGACGTACGCGACATCGGCGAAGCCCCAAAGCGCGCCCAATTCGCCGATTGTGTCCACGAGAACGACGGCGTCGCGATCTCGAATCGGCTCGGACAATTCACTGCGGCGAAGGAATGGCTGGCCGGCCCGTTCGAGGAGGTTAGCGACCTCCTTGAACCGTTCCTTCTGGCGAGGCACAAGCACGAGTCGCAAATTGGGAAACGGATCGAGAAGCCGCCAGTAGATATCAAGCACGATTTGCTCTTCCGGGGCCTGCGTGCTGCCGGCGATCCAAATCAGATCGTCGCGCTCAACCGCCAAAAGGCGTCGCAAGTCCCTTGTTTTGAGATTGTCGCGGTTGCCCTCGACGCCATCGTATTTCACAGAACCCGTCACTAGGACGCGCTCGGGTTCGACGCCCAGTTCCCGATAATTGGCGGCGTAAGCGTCCGTTTGGGCGGCGAAAACGTCAATGCAGCGCAGGAATCGTCGAACAAAAGGTCGGAATCGACGATAGGTGCGCGTGCTGCGCGGGCTCATGCGGCCATTGACAACCGCGACGGGAATACCTTGCTGTTTGGCGGCCAGCAGAAAATTGGGCCAGATTTCTCCCTCAGCCAAGACGATCAGGCTCGGCTTAAGCGTCTGCAAGGCTCTCCGGACCGCCCAGGAGAAATCGAACGGCCAATAGACGACAGGCAACGCGGCGAAGTGTTGGCGCGCCTCGGCAAACCCGGTGTCCGTGGTCGTCGAAATAACAACCTGGCATTCCGGATGGCGGAGGCGAAACCGGGTCACCACTTGCCGCAACAAGTGAATCTCACCGACGCTGACGCCGTGAAACCAGACACGAGAGAGTGCTGAGGGCTGACGGCTGAATCCGAGGGGAGCAACGTGCCCGGTCAGTTTAGACAACAGGCCGCGCCGATATTTTCCGGTGGTGATGGCTTTGTAGACGAGCCAAGGGGAGAGAATCAGGAGAGCGAACAGATAAACGGCGTCTAGCACAAACCGCATGGGAATCCTTTCCCATTGTAATACAGGCTCCAGGCTACAGGCTCGTCCCACGACATTCTAACCAGCTGCCGAGCGCATGTGGCAGTTTTTGTATTTCTTACCGCTGCCGCAGGGACAGGGTTCGTTGCGGCCGACGCGCTGGCCGCGGTTGCGAATCGGCTCGGGCTTTTTGTCGCTGGCTTGATTGCGTAAGCCGTCGGCCTGCTCGCCGTTGGTCGGCAAGGCGCGGGGGGCGGCTTCCTTGATGGTAGCGCCGATTTGCCAGAGGGAGTCTTCGAAGCCCTCGGCCTCCTCCATGCGGAAGACGGTGTCGGTGACCTTGTCGTCGATATTTTCCCACATCGTCTCGAATTCTTTCATGCCCTCGCGCTTGTACTCAGTCTTCGGATCCATTTGCCCCATGCCGCGCAAGCCGATGCTCGACCGCAGATGGTCCATCGTGTAGAGATGGTTTTTCCAGGTCGAATCCAGCTGGCTCAACAGTAGGCTGCGCTCCATGCCGCGCATCTCGGGACGATAGCGTTCATCGAAAGCGTTCCACAAAATCTGCCGTGCGGTCTCTTCCGTGACGCCCGTTAATTTAGCTTCGGAGACCTCCAGCCCCATCTCGGTGCGGGCCCATTCAACCAGTTCGCGGGCATCGTCCGGCTCGGAGTGCTTGGCGCCGCTGAAGGTCTCCTCCAGCCGGGCGTCAATTTGCTCTTGGCCGACGCGGGGATAAGCCTGGCGGCTGCACTGGAGCAGGAGTTCCTGAAGTTTGGCGCGGGACTGCGTGCGGAAATCTTCCTCAGAAAGGCTAGCGGCCGCAGGCCCAAACCGTTCCTTGGCCCAGTGGTATAGGCCCTCGCGATCGTAGCGGTGAGAACCGTTGGCTGCCTGGCCGCGTTCGGCCATGAAGCGCGTCATTCCGACTTTCACCGGAAATTCGATTTCCTTTTGGCGATAGGCAGCCATCACTACTTCGTGGAACAGGTCGCGAATCGCCTCTTCCGTCTTTTCGACCAGGCTCGCCGGCTCAACTTTGACGCCGAATTTGAATCGGGCCCAGTCGCACAGCGATTGCCGGCCCCAGCTATCCGTCAGGAAGATCTTGCCTTCGCTGAGATCGACCTCGGCAATGGCTTTTTCCGCCTCGGCGATTAAGTGTTCGCCTAAATTGTCCTTGCCGATCTGCTTGAGCTGGCGGTCACTCGTCTTAAGGTTGTAGCGCTTGTTGACCTGGTTCGATAACGCTTGCCAATTCCATTCAGACGAATCCTCGGAGCCCAGGTTTTCGTCAATGGCTTCGTTGATCAAGTTCGGAATCTGCTTGGTCGCCTTTTCGTGAGCGTTGCGATCAGCTTCCTCGAAGATCGAGCGCGCAAAGAAATCGGCGTCGAATTCCACGCCCAGCCGTTTGGAGGCAAACTCCGCGAAGCAGGCGGAACTGTAATCCTCGTCCAGAAACTTCTCGACTGACAGGGTGATTTGGCTGTCAATCATCTTGAGGATGCGCAGCTTGCAGTTAGCGCCGTTAAGAATTTCTTGGCGGTAGCCGTAGACGCTCTTGCGCTGGAAGTCCATGACTTCGTCGTATTCGAGCAGGTTCTTGCGGATGTCGAAGTTGCGTTCCTCGATCTTCTTTTGAGCGCCCTCGATGCGCCGCGAGACCATGCGGCTCTCGATGGCCTGGTCTTCTTCCATGCCCAAGCGCGTCAGCACGCCGGCGACCCATTCGCCGGCGAAGATGCGCATTAGGTCGTCTTGCAGCGATAGGTAAAAACGCCCGGTGCCGGGGTCGCCCTGGCGGCCGGCGCGGCCGCGTAGCTGATTATCGATGCGCCGGGCCTCGTGGCGCTCGGTGCCGAGGATGTGCAGGCCGCCCAGCTCGGCGACCTTGCGGCCCTCTTCGTTCATCTTTTCCTTAGTCTCGATTTCCTGAACCGTGGACTTCCATACCTCCTCGGGCACATCGAGCACCGTGGCGTATTTATCCTTGAGCCTTGCCCAGGCGAGCGTCTCGGGATTGCCGCCGAGAATGATGTCGGTCCCGCGGCCGGCCATATTGGTGGCAATGGTTACCGAGCCAAGCCGTCCGGCCTGGGCGACAATCTCGGCCTCGCGGGCGGCGTGTTCAGGTAAAGCGTTGAGCAATTCGTGCTTGATGCCGCGTCGTTTGAGCATCTCGCTGAGCTTGAGCGACTTATCGACATCGACCGTGCCAATCAACATGGGCCGGCCCGTCTTGTGAACCTCGCCGATTTCTTCGATGACCGCCTTCCACTTTTCTTTTTCAGTCCGGTAGATGACGTCGGGATAATTGACGCGATTGAGCGGTTTGTTGGTTGGGATGGCGATGACGTCGAGCTTGTAGATCTTCCAAAACTCATTGGCCTCGGTCATGGCCGTGCCGGTCATGCCGGCGAGCTTCTTGTAGAGCTTGAAGAAGTTTTGCAACGTGACCGTGGCCAGCGTCTGCGTCTCTTCCTTGATCTTGACGCCATCGCGGACATGCTTGGCCTCGACGGCCTGGTGCAGGCCGTCGCTCCACTGCCGGCCGATCATGAGGCGGCCAGTAAACTCATCGATAATGATGATGCTCATCTCGTTGGTTTCAGGATGGCGCATCACGGCATATTGCTTGTCTTTCTTGTAAAGGTGATGAGCCTTCAAGGCGTTGTCGATCAAGTGCGGCCATTCCATATTGCCGGCCGTGTAGAAGCTTTCGACGCCGGCCAGTTCCTCGGCCTTGCGGATGCCTTCGTCGGTCAGATGGCAGGTGTGTTCTTTTTCCTTGACCTCAAAGTATTTCCCCGGCTCATGCTTTTGCAAATCGGTTAGTTGGAGCGCAACGGCGTTGGCCTGCTCATAGCGCTTCAAGTTGCTGTGGGCCTGACCGGAGATGATTAGCGGCGTTCGGGCCTCGTCAATGAGGATGTTGTCCACCTCGTCGATGATGGCGTAGTTAAGCGCTTTTTGAACCTGCTGGTAAAACGGCGGAAAACTCGGGTCGCCCCAGCGGGCGGGTTTCATGTTGTCGCGAAGGTAGTCGAAGCCGAACTCGCTGTTGGTGCCATAGGTGATGTCGCAATCGTAGGCTTTGCGGCGTTCCACCGGGTCCATATCACTCTGGATGAAGCCGGCCGACACACCCACCGCACGATAAATGGGGGACATCCATTCGCAGTCGCGCCGGGCGAGGTAATCGTTGACCGTGATGATATGGACGCCCTTGCCCTGGAGAGCATTGAGGACAGCGGGCAATGTGGCCACGAGCGTCTTGCCTTCGCCGGTCACCATTTCCGCGATGTTGCCGCGATGCAGGACGATGCCGCCGAGGATCTGCACATCATAATGGCGCATGTTCTTTGTGCGCCGGCCGGCCTCCCGGCAGGCGGCAAAGGCTTCGGGCAAAAGTTCGTCAAGCGTCGCTCCCTGGGCCAGGCGCTCGCGCAGCTTGGACGCCGTCGAGCGCAGTTCCTCATCGCTCAGCGCCCTTGTCCTCTCTTCCAGCTCATTGACCTGGGCCAGGAGCGAACCGGGTTCGACGACATAAGGGTTTTCGGGATCGCGGGTGCGGATGTAGCCGAGTTTGCGGATGGTGCGTTCATTGCTGGAGCCGAAGATGCGCATGAGAAGACCGCTCGTCTTCTCGGACAAGGCCGACAAGCCGTCGCCGAGCCTCTCCCAGAAACTTACGTCCATCGTTGCAGATTCAGTTGCCATCGACTTTCCGCCTCCGCACGCAAAGGGCGTTTCAAAGTAACGCTTTGTCACTTTTGTAGGCTCGTAGCACAAGCGTGTCGCTTGTGGGGCTCGTAGCACAGTCTCGCTTGTGGGCTCGTAGCACAAGCGTCTCGCTTGTGAGTTTGTCGGCACAAGTGGGACGCTTGTGCTACGAAGCACTTTCTCACTCGCCAGCGGTCACTGCGCGCTCATTTACCCATTTTTAGATAGCTTCCCAGCTTGTAAGTCTAAAGAACCAACCGGGAAAGGGTCAATACAGACCGCAAATCCAGCATAGGCGGCCTGCTCCACTTAGTTAATGGACATATGTAAAGAGCTATCTCGCTGGGCAGATTGGCAGCGGTAGAAATGAAGTCGCCGCCAATAAAGCAAAGGGCGAAAATGAGGAGGCGGCATCCAATACGTTGTTGAATCTGCGTTAGGCGCGCATGCGAACTCGGTTCTGTAATTCTTTGCCGCTTCTGTGGCCATTCAATGAAAGAGTAGGAAGGGCACTCGGCCGCGTGCCCCTTCCAAGCGGAGCTCCACGGCCGTGGACCTCCGCCCATAACAGTACAATTGAATAGACCTTACCCTGGCTCCTTCCGAAATTTGCATTCGGCTGCTCAATGATTGCAGCCCGAATTCTTAGATGAGTCAGCCCAAAGAACTGCCGCAGCGCACGTCCCAGAGCCTCCAATTAACAGAAGCAGCAAAATAATGAAAAGATTGGGACCCATGGCCCGCAGCTTTTCAATCCACGTCTGCTTCATGAGGTCGAGGATGCCGGAAGGAACGACCTCGGCCGCTGCCTTATTCTTCAGTAAAGCCCCGGCTATATTCACTGTTCCTTCAACGAGCTCGGGCGCCTCAGCCGCGTTCAGCCAGGTATTGGGTCCAAAGAGCAAAGCGAATACGCCCACCGAGAAGGCCAGCCCGCGCCGCGTGAGACGGATGCGCAGCCGCTCGCGCGCCCGCGCCAATCGCGAAAGAACCGTCCCCTTGGGACAGCCTAGCTCTTTGGCTGCCTCCTCATTGGTCTTGCCCTGCAAATAACACAGTACAAAGGGGGCTCGCAATTTCTCGGGCAGCCGCTGAAGTTCCGCATCCACAACGGGGCCCAGTTCCCGCCAGTCCAGCTGCTCGCCCGGCAATCGGCCGGTTGATTTATCTACCACGCCGTTGAGGAGTGGGCCTTCGCGAAACAGCAGCTTGGCATGTTTCGCGCGGGCGCGGAGGGCGAGGCGATAGGCCACCTTATAAAGCCAACTGCTGACCGCTTCCTGCTTGCCAATCGTACGGGCCTTGTTAGCGAGCGTAAAGAAAGCCGCCTGGAAAACGTCCTCGGCGCGGTGCACATCCTTCAGTACCCGGAAGCCCACCCGCATTACCATCGGCCCATGCCGCCATACCAATAGTTCAAATACCGCCTCATCGCGCTCAGCAAGGAAACGTTGGAGCAACTGAGCATCCGTCAGGCCGCCAAAAGGGAGCGCGCGCCCGACCGGCGTGGCCGACCGCTCAAAAATGGTTGCTTGCTGGTTCACCAGGACCTCGCTGGTAAGGAACGTACTCTATTTGGTAGAGACCATAATACGATATGGGCTTCCCTATTTTTCCCAAAAAAAATCACGGAAAAGAACTCGTGCCGGCTATCGCCGGTACGCTTGGCCGTTGACCTTTGTTGATTGAAATTCGGCTGCGGCTTGGAAAATTGCGAAGTGCGATCTCTTAAGGCAGATGGGAGTTATTAGGTTCTTACTCCGGAAACTCTTGGTGGATGCGTTCGAGCATGCGTTGCTGCATGGCCAGCGCCTGCCTCTGCTGGGCCATTTCCGCCAGCTTCTGGCCATGGTCCGTCGTCTGAGCTTCCTTCTGTTCGAACCAGCGTTCGCGATCCTTTTTCAAAGCTTGGCGTTGGGCGGCTAATCGGACGCTTTGCAAGGACTGATCCGTTTCCTGATCCAAAAGCCGGCGTTGCAACCGATAGAGATGAGCGGCATAGGAATCCAACTCCATGCGCCGAATGTTCAGACCTTTGGACTCTTCGCTCGACCCTTCGCCGGGCGGATCCTCGGGCTTCAACGGATGCATCTGTCGTTGCCAGGATGCACATTCTTGGTGAAATTCCTCCCAGCGACGCGCGATTTTCGCCTCGGCCTCGACACGGCGGCGAGCCAGTTCTACTTCGAGTTCCTGAACTCTGGTCTGAAGACAAGCGAAGCCCTCGGCCAAAGTGTCTTGATCGAGAAACAACTCGCGTTCGCCTTGCTCCAAGTTTTCGGCTCGGCGATCCAGGGTGCGAAACGATTCGCGAAGCATTTCGGCTTTTTGAAACAACTGCCTGCGCGTCAGCGATTCGGAAGTTGCATTGTTTAGTGCTCTCGGCATCCGCCACTGGATTTTGCATGGCCCGAGCTGGATCAGATCTCCGTCGACAAGAAGTGCCTCCTTGACCAGTTTCCCGTTCAGCGTGGGTTCTAAAGAACCTGCGCAATTCCGGTATCGCCAGCCGCCGCCGCTCTCATAGACAATACAGGCGACCTTGTCGACTCCTTCGACGAGCAAGCGGACATCGCACGCTGCCGAGCTTCCAATCAACAGGCTTTCCGCCTCGGCGGGCCAAAACTGATTTTCATCATCGCTGAGAACTAGGGCCGGGCACTCGCTTCCCTTTCTGGCAGGTATCGAAATCTGGCTGCAATTTTCCACGATATAGCCTCGTAATCCGTTCACTTCTTTGGCTGGGTTCTGGTCCAGACAAGTTTAGCTGGCATGCAGCCATTCCGCCGCGCTGGGGTAGGGGAATTCCCTTCACGAAGGGAAAAATGGGAGTGCACGGGACGGGATATCAAATAATATCCTATAAATCAGGAGTCGGCAGCAATTCGACGGTTGAAGCGGCCCTCAAGGGCAGCGCTTCATTTATAGGCCCCCTGGTTAACGCGTTTTCTATTCCGCATTAGCCATCACTTGCAATTGCAGCAAGCTGCGGTTCTGTTCTTTTTCTAAATACTCGCGGCCCTTTTTGACGTTGACATGGTCCCAAGGCAAGACCTCGTCCATGGGGCGATTGCGTTGGGAATACCACGCGACGTCAATGCCGAGGTCGGCAAAGGTTTGCCACCAAATTTCGGGCTGGAAGCATTCGTGCCAGCCGTCCAGACGGCAGCCGCGCCTCCAGGCTTCTTCGAGGGCAGGGGCGACGCGCCGATCGCCGCGCGTCAGGATGCCTTCGAGCAGGCTGCATTCCACATCGTGCTGCTTGATCTTGACCGAACGGATCTTGCAGCGCTGGCGCATGTACTGGCCGGCCCACCGGAGATATTCCCGCGTCTGCATGCCATTCCATTGATAAGGAGTGTGCGGCTTGGGTACAAAATTGGATACCGAAGCCGTGACTTCCGCAAACCGGCCCTTGACCTCCCGCCCAATGCGGGCGATCTCTTCGGCCATGTCCACGATGCCATCAAGATCCACCTGGCGCTCGCCGGGCAGGCCGCAGAGGAAGTAAAGTTTGACGCGCTGCCAGCCGTTCTTGAACGCCTCGCGGCAACCCTCGAAGAGATCTTCATTCTTGATTTTCTTGCGGATTTGCTCGCGCATGTCGTCGCGGGCCACCTCGGGGGCCAGCGTTAAGCCGCCTTTCCGCACACCTTGAATGAGCTTGGGAAGCGTCCGCAATTGATGGTTCACGCGCAAACTCGGCACGGACACATTGACATGCAGCGGCGTAAACACCTCATGCATGCGTTTGACTAATTCCTCGAAATACGGGTAGTCGCTTGTGCTCAAGCTAAGAAGGCTAATTTCGTCGTAGCCGGTATTGCGATAGCTTTCGAGGGCGGCTTGTACGATGGTGTCAACCGAACGAATTCGTAAGGGCCTTTTGATTACTGTGGACTGACAAAATCGGCACTGCCAGGGACAGCCGCGCATGATCTCTAGCGAGATTCGATCGTGAGGCGTCTCGATGTGCGAGACGATGGGGCGGACCGGCAAAGGGATGGCGTCAAAGTCCTGGGTGATCGTGCAGGCGGTGATTTCGCGCGGGACATCGCTCCGGGTCCGATTCATAGCCGCCAGTGTGCCGTCGGCATGATATTCCGGTTCATAGAATTGAGGCGCGTAAGCCCAAGTCGTCCCTCCGGCAATATGGGCGATCATGTCGGCGCGGGACATTTCGCCGCTTTCTTTTAGCGTCATCCATCGATTCATGACCCAGGGCAGGCTTTCCTCGCCGTCGCCGATGATAAAGAGGTCGATAAAGGGCGCTAGAATCTCCGGGTTCTGCGCGCCGGGGCCGCCCGCAATAACCAGCGGATGGTCGAGCGTGCGCCCCTTGGCATGCAAAGGGATTCCGCCCAAATCCAGCATGGTGAGAATGTTGGTGTAACAAACCTCGTACTGAAGGCTGAAGCCGACAAGATCGAATTGTTTAAGCGGCGTAAAGGTTTCGAGGCTGTAAAGGGGTAAGTGGGCGCGCCGAAGTGCCGCCTCAAAATCCAACCACGGCGTAAAGGCTCGCTCGCAGGCCCACTGGGGATCCTCGTTCATGATCGTATAGAGGACCTGTAAGCCGTGATGGCTCATGCCCAGCGTGTAGGCGTCTGGAAAAGCCAAACACAGCTTGCCGCGAACTTGGCGATGGTCCTTGACGACGCTGTTGAGTTCGCCGCCGATGTACTGAGCGGGCGTCTTAACGCGCGCCAGTAAGCGGGTAACCGCCTCTTTAAGAGACGAATTTAACATAGTTGGCTCCAAATCCCGATCGGCCCGACGAATACATCATTTCCTGGCGCGGCTTGTACTTGCGACTGAAGCCGAGGCCTTATTCCAGGCTGCTATTATGCCAGAATCCGTGCGGCTTGTCCGCAGGACAATAGGGCAAGGGCCAATCCCGACCATCCTGGTTTAAGAAAGTTTCGGCTGACAGAGCAACTTTTCCCCTTCTAAACGTAATAATAATGGAGAACTAGGATTTCCAGGGATCTTGCCAACGAGGGCTCCCGATGATTGAGGCTCCCCATCCAGCCAACGAAAGCGAACGCTTGTCCGCTTTGCATACTATGCATCTGCTCGATACGCCCGCGGAAGAGCGTTTTGACAGGATTCCGCGCCTGTTGACTTACATTTTCGACGTGCCGATGGCCTACATCTCGCTAATCGACGCGGACCGGCAATGGTTTAAGGCGGCGTGCGGCATGGGCGCCACCAAAGAAACCGCTCGTTCCGTCTCCTTCTGCGGCCACGCGATCTTGTCGGACGAAGCCCTGGTGGTCCCCGATGCGACGCAAGACGAACGCTTTTGGGACAATCCTTTGGTGACGGAAGAACCCTTTGTGCGTTTTTATGCCGGGCAGCCATTGTATGGGCCGGGCGGTCAGAAGATCGGGACCTTATGCATTGCCGATCGCCGACCGCGCGCCTTTCATGAGAAAGATTTAAAGGCTCTACGAGAAATGGCCAAGCTCGTGGAGCGCGAGTTGAACCTTATGGAAGTAGCCAAGCTTCAGGAAGACGTGCTCTTGGCCCAGCAACAGGCCAATGAAGCGAACCTTCATAAGGCGGAATACTTAAGGCAATTGGTCGAAAGCCAAAAGATTTTGACCAACGAATTAACTCAAGCGGCCGCGTATGTTCACTCTTTGCTCCCGGCCCGCATGACGTCGCCCGTCCAGACGCGCTGGCGCTTCATGCCCTCATCCCAGCTGGGCGGCGACTGTTTCGGTTACAACTGGATCGATGATAGTCACTTTGCGATCTACCTGCTCGACGTCAGCGGCCATGGCGTCGGCGCGGCTCTCTTGTCGGTTTCCGTGATCAATGCGTTGCGTGCTCAGGCCCTTGCCCATACCGACTTCCGCGATCCGAGCAGCGTATTAGCGAGCTTAAACGAAGCGTTTCCGATGGAACAACAAAACGGCAAATACTTCACGATCTGGTACGGCGTCTTCAATCCCGCCAACCGCCAATTGACTTACTCCAGCGCGGGCCACCCGCCTGCCTTGCTCGTTCCCGCGCAGTTAGGCAACGGCATTCCGGTCATGGAGCTTGGCATGGGAAGTTTCGCGATTGGCATGATGCCCAGCGTGCCTTTTGCCAGTTCGGCGACCCACGTTGCTCCCTCAAGCAAGTTGTATGTTTTCAGCGACGGCGTCTACGAAGTGGAAAAACCGGACGGTTCGCTAATGCGCCGGCGCGATCTGGTGAACTACTTGACCTCGCCACCTTGTCCCTGCGATCCGGACCAGGTCTGGAATTTCGTCAATGGCGTAAGCCGGGCGGTTACACTCAAAGATGATTTTTCTCTTTTAGAAGTGGCATTTCCCTAATGGTCAGGCAAGCTACAGCTTAACGATTCGCGCCCACAAGGTCCGACGTCGCGCGAAACGATTGACTGATTTGCGAAACTTTATCCAGAGCAGCCAAGTATCTCCTTACGCAATCAACTTTCCGCCAAGACCAGCTTGCCCCTGGAGTGAGTTTCCATGAACTTTTATCGGTATTCGCATGTAGTTTTCGCTTGCCTCATTCTCTCCAATTGCGCGCAGGTGCGAGCCGAAGCGCCGCCCGATCCGCTCAGGCTGGTCTCCAACCAAACCGATCTAATTATCGAAATGAAGAGTCCGCGCCGGCTCCTTGAGACCTATATGTCTTTTGAACCCCTCAAGAGCCTTCTTGAATTGGAGCCCTTCCAAGAACTCTATGATTCCACCAATGCCCGCCGCTTTTACCAATTGGTCACCTACTTCGAGAAGGAGCTGGGCGCCAAATGGCCGGATTTAATGGACCGCCTGGGTGGAGGCGGTGTAGTCCTGAGCCTAAAGTTCGGGCCCAACCCGCCGCCAGCCCTGCTCGTAATCCAGGGCAAGGACGAGGCGCTTCTGGGTCAGTTCAAGCAGTTGGCGCTAAGACTCGTGGAGCAGGAACTGGCTCGGCAAGAAAGCAAAGAACGCATAGAAAAACGCACCTATCGCGACATCGAGACGTCTCAAATTGGCAATGAGTTCAACGCCGCCACTATTGGATCGACCCTTCTATTCGCCAATTCCGAAGAAGCGCTAAAGTCAGCAATCGATTTGCATCGCGACTCGACCAAGAAGAGTCTCGCCGCCAACCCACTTATTGACGAAGCCAGAAAGCTAATCGGGCACGATCCGCTAGCTCAGCTTTGGTTGAACATGGAAACTGTCCGCAAAGCCCCCCAAGCCAAGGACATTTTCACCCTGCCTCGGAATGAGAATCTTTTAACGGTGGTCTTTGGTGGTTGGCTGGACATAGCCAGCCGGACGCCGTATTTGACGGCAGCACTTTACCAAGAGGGCAAAGAAGCAGGCTACGTCATGCGCATGCCGCGCGGCCGCGAAGGCAGCGCCGAGGAAATCTCCGTCCATGTGCCTCCGGCCGACGCCCTTGGAGCGCGCCCGCTCTTGGAGCCGAAAAACGTCTTGCTTAGCACCAGTTATTATTTAGACGTTGGCAAGTTTTGGGAAAACCGTGCCAAGCTTTTCAACGAGAAGAATCGCAAGGAGTTTGAGGAGTTCGACAAGAACTCCGGTCGTTTCCTGCTCGGTACGCCGTTTAGCAAGCTGGTCACGCAGCTTGGACCTTATCAGCGCTTTGTCGCAGTTCACCAGGGCAAGTCGGGTTACTCGATCACGCCCAGACAAAATATCCCCGCCTTTGCGCTGGTGGCCGAGATGCGCGATTCCGAGAAATTCGGCAAGGCGATTAACCCGGTCCTGCGGGCAGCCGGCTTTTTGGCCAGCACCGTGGGAGACCTCAAACTGAAACTCGTGGAAGAAAAGCACGGCCCGTATGCCGTAGTCGGGTATCGCTTTCCCGACGACACCAAGATCAAAGGCTTTGAAAAGGACTTTCTCTTTAATTTCAGCCCCTGCTTTGTCTCGGTGGGCAATCAGTTCGTTGCCAGTTCAACGATTGAATTGGCCCATGAACTGATCGATATTTTAGAGAAGGAAGGAAAAAACGCGCCCGCTTCACCGAGTGCCATTGCCGTGCGAAGCAAAGTATACGGCGAGGGGGGCGCCGAATATCTCGAGGGCATAAAGGACGTGCTGCTCGCTCAGACGATTCTCGATCGCGCGGCTGCGCCGGAATCCGCTCGCGGTCAAGTCAAAGCATTCCTAGACTGGGTGCGTAAACTGGGCGTCATTCAAACCGAGGTGACCTACGGCGCCCAAGATTTCCAGTACGATATTCGCTTAATTCCTAACAAGTGATGGAGTGACGGCTGTGTCCGACCAGCGTATTGACCCGCAGTGGGCTTGGCAGCCCTATCAGCCGGATGAAAAGTCCCCCTGGGATCTCAAAAAAGCCGGCCATCTTTACAGGCGCGCTTCGTTTGGGGCGACTTGGGCGGAGCTTCAGGCCGCGCTCAAAGCCGGCCCGGACAAAGCCATTGAAGGCCTTTTGGAGGACAAGCCGGAGTCGGCCGATTTCACCACTATTAGCGCTCAAATAGGGGAGAGCATCAGCCGCACCAATAATGGCCAACAACTCCGGGCCTGGTGGCTTTACCGCATGCTCTATACGGCTAATCCTCTTCGCGAAAAGCTGACGCTTTTTTGGCACAACCATTTCGCAACGAGCAATGCCAAGGTCAACAACGCCGGCTTCATGATGGGTCAATATGAACTCATGCGCCGCCATGCCCTGGGCAATTTCCGAACAATGCTGGAGGAGGTTTCTCATGATCCGGCCATGATGGTTTGGCTGGACACCAGTCTCAGTAAAAGGGGCATGCCCAACGAGAATTATGCTCGGGAATTGATGGAGCTCTTCAGCCTGGGCATCGGCGCTTACACGGAAAAAGATGTTCGCGAGGCCGCCCGTGCTTTCACCGGGTGGGAAATTAAGGACGGCAAGGCCTTATTCAATGAAGAGCAACATGATCCCGGCCCTAAGACCGTCTTGAGCCAGACCGGTTCCTGGCAAGGCCGCGACATCGTTCGCATCTGTCTGGAACAAAAGGCCGCGCCTCAGTTCATCGTCAACAAGCTCTACAGGTTTCTAGTTAGCGAGACCGTACCCGCAACGCCCGAGTTGCTCGAACCGCTCGCCAAGCGATTCAAGGAAACTGATTACGACTTCGGCGGCCTTGTTAAAACGGTCTTGCGGTCAAATTTGTTTTTCTCGCCGCTGATTTACCGATCGCGCGTCAAAGGACCGGTTGATTTCGCCCTCGGCATTGTCCATGCTCTAGAAGGCCATCTCGGCACGACGGCGCTTTCCACGGCCCTGGAAGAGCTTGGCCAGAAGATTTTCTATCCCGCAACCGTAAAAGGCTGGGACGGCGGCCAAGCGTGGCTCAATGGCCAAAGCCTTCTTTCGCGTCAAAACCTGGCGCTTGCTCTTACCTCCACCGAGGATTCCCGTTTTGGCAATAAGACCGATCCGGCCAAATTGGCAAGCAAATACGGCAAAAAGACTAACAAAGAGCTGACGGCATTTTTTCTGGATCTGTTCCTGCAAGGCGACGTGCCCACCGCCTCGCGCGAGAAATTGCTGGATTATGTCCAGCGCGCCCAAGGACAATCGAACCCGGTCTTTTGGACCGCCAAAGACGCCGCCGATCATCGAGTCCGAGCCCTGTGTCACCTAGTTTTGACTTTGCCGGAGTTTCAGTTGGATTAGTCAGTAGTCAGTGGTTAGTGGTTAGTTGCAAAATGCAAAAAAGTAGCCTGCTCTTTGTAGTGTACATCCACTGACTACTGACTACTGACTACTGACTACTGACTACTGACTACTGACTACTGACTACTGACTACTGACTACTGACTACTGACTACTGACTACTGACTACTGACTACTGACTACTGACTACTGACTACTGACTACT
>JBJMQT010000067.1:0-24144 GCA_045802525.1 Gemmataceae bacterium | reverse complement strand
TTAACTTGATGCCTATGGGTTGAGCGCAGCGACACCACCGGTAGACGATGCCCCATCCACAACGACCCTGGAAGGGACCCTGGAAGGGTCGCAGAGACTTCCCGCTTCATTCCGGATATTGCGGATCGTAGGCGATGGTAACGGACGCTGAAGAAAGTAGAGCCCATGGCGGCCTATCGGATTTGGGAGATGGCGATCCGAGTGCGTTGTGTTCTGCGACCCCTGCGGGGGCCCCTGCGGGGTCGAACAGATATTATGGCCGTTATTCCGGTGGTGTCGCTTCGCTCAACCACCGGCTAATGGCTGCGACCTCTCCGAGGTCAAAACCGGGGAACTCGTGGCGAGAATTCTACAAACCTACACCTAAGAGGGAGAGGGGTTCCACATGCACCCCCCGAGAACCAGGCTCTGGCTCCTTCTTGAACCTCACCGCGCCGCACCTTAGACTGGGGGGTTGCCTTCCATACCACCCTTAGAGAAACGGCCTCATGGCAATTCCAGGCAGCGCGGGTCTTAGCCCGGCATCCCGTTTCTTGAATTGCTGGAGATCGCTCCGCGCCCGCCCCTCTCTTGTCGAAGGCCTGGCAGCCACAGTTTTAGTTGCCGAAGCCGCTTGGCTGCTGAGTCGGCATGGCTGGCCGCCCCTGCTAGTGCAGGTTTTGCTCTGGGGCCAAATTGCGCTGACTTTGGCCGGTTTCCGATCGCAAGGCTTTTTCCAGCTCTTCGGCCCCGTGTTGATTTACGACCTCATTCGCACGGCGCGGCGAAACCGCTATTTCTTGATCCGATGTCTCTATGCGGCCTTTCTGGGTCTGACGCTCTTTTACATCTACTTGACCTGGCAGTTCCGGACGGGCGGGGCTAACAGCGTCCGGGCCAACGACATGGCCAACTTTACCTCGTCCTTTTTCTTCGCCTACATGATTGTGCAATTCACGCTGGTGATCGTGCTGACGCCGGCTTATACCGCCGGCGCCATTGCTGAGGAAAAGGAGCGCAAGACGCTCGAATTCATTCTGGCCACCGACCTGCGCAACCGCGAGATTGTCCTGAGTAAACTAGTTTCCCGCCTATTGAACATTACGATGCTCGTGCTGACAGGTTTGCCGCTGCTTAGCATCATGCAATTGCTGGGCGGAGTAGACCCGACTTTGCTGCTGGCGGGTTTCGCCGCCACCGGGCTTACCATTCTAGGCCTGGGCGTGCTCAGCATTCTCAATTCCGTAATCACCCGCCGCGCCCGCGATGCGATTGTTCTGACCTACGTGGAAGCCCTGGCCTACATCGTTCTTGCCGCGGCGAGTTGGCTGCTGCTTTTGCCTCAAGGTTGGGCTAACTTTCCCTCCACGCTGGTTTGGACCAGCCCGATCACCCTTCGCGATCTTGTCGAAATACTCAACTCAGGCAACCTGCCGGCCATACTCTTGAGAGTTTTCGCGGATTGGCAACGAGGCGGTCGCCTAGACTTGATTTTGCCTGGTATGCTGCGCGACTATGCTTCTTTTCATGGCCTGCTGATCTTGATTTGCGGGGCTGCGGCGGTGCTTCGCTTGCGGGCCGTCGCTCTTAAGGAAAAAGAGGGGAGACCCAAGCGGTTAAGATCATTTTTGCCCATGTGGCCACGGCCGCCGGTCAGCGATCGACCGATGGTGTGGAAGGAAATCTATGCGGAGCGCGGCCCTCGATTGCATTGGGTGGGCCGTATTGTTTTGGGTCTTCTCGTGATCGGCAGCCTGACGCCGGTGGCATTCATTTTTAATTACGTTGAAATAATTTATGACTTTAGTCATTTGGCAGAAGCCATGAATATATGGGCGCGCATCACGGGCGCTATGGTAGGGAGCCTTCTGCTGTTGAACGTCGCCGTTCGCGCCGCCGGCAGCATCAGCGGCGAACGCGACAAAATGTCGTTTGACGCTCTGCTCACAAGCCCGCTCGACAGTGAGGGGATTTTGTACGGAAAGTGGCTGGGCAGCGTTTTGAGCGTTCGCTGGGGCTGGATCTGGATGGGCCTGATTTGGGGCCCAGCCATGGTCACGGGCGGGTTGAGTATCTTTGCCTTTCCATTGCTCGTATCGGCCTGGTTAATATACGCCTCATTCGTCGCCTGCCTGGGCTTGTGGTTTTCCATGAACTGCCGAACCAGCCTGCGGGCGACGCTGTGGACATTGACGAGTGCCGTTTTTCTTGGGGTAGGTCATTGGTTGATTTGGCTTTTTTGTATACCGCTGTTTAGAGCAGGAGGCGTCGGTCCTGATTTTGAGACTTTCGCCAAATTCCAGGTAGGAATTACGCCACCCTTGGCCCTGGGATATTGTTTTTGTTTTGAAAGCTCGGATTTTTTGGACAGGCGCGAAATGCTCCTTGGTCATGGCATCGCCGGCCTGGTTTTTTGGGGGATAGCGGCTGTTATCTTTTCGGGCGTTCTCCGCACCAGATTTAGGCGACTGACCGACCGCGTTAACGAGGGGCGAACGCGAAGTTTCGATCTGGCTGATTTCCACCGGCCGGCGCTTCGGGCCCGGTCTCGAAGAGATGCAACGGTGGAGGATTTACCTGAGTAAATTTATCATCAATCGGCCCATGGCTTTCTTTTCGTTTCACCGGCTTGATCGCCCGTTTCGTTTCATTTCGTTCGCTTGTTTGATGCCAAGGACTTACGTCGAGCCGGGTGTCTGTGTGAAATGAAATGAAACGAAATCGGGATCGCGGCTGCTTCCTATGTCGTCCCATATCTTGTTTCTGACCGGCAAGCTTGCTGAACCGGCGTTACGGCGGACGCTGGCGGATTTGGCGCCGCGTGCCGGATTCGAATACAGCGTGGCGGTGCTGCCGATCTCGGTCGTGGCCCTGGCAACGGTTCCGTGGATTGCACGCCATGTGTCGATTCCCGAGGCCGTCAATCGCGTCATTGTGCCGGGCCTTTGTGCCGGCGACCTGGGACCGCTCCAGCAAACGACCGGCGTCGACGTGGAACGCGGTCCCAAAGACCTGCGCGACCTGCCCGAATACTTCGGGGTTCATGTGGGAAGGCCGCCCGATTACGGGGCTTATGACATCGAGATCCTGGCGGAAATCAATTATGCGCCGCGCCTCGCGCGGGAGGCGGTTCTTGCTCAGGCGCTTTCCTACCAGCAATCTGGAGCGGACATCATCGACCTGGGCTGCGATCCGGGGGCGACCTGGTCCGGCGTTGGAGAGACGGTGCGCGTCCTTCGCGACGCGGGCCTGCGCGTCTCCATCGACAGCTTCAATGCGGACGAGGTAAAAACCGCCGTAGCCGCCGGCGCGGAATTGGTCCTGAGCGTTAACAAGACCAACGTGGCGACTGCGAGGGAAGTATTCGAGCGCCATGGCAATTGTGAATTCGTTGCGGTGCCGGATGTTCCTGCGAACTTGGAAAGCGTCTTTCCGACGGTGGAAGCGCTGCACAAATGGGGTATACGTTTCCGCATCGATCCCGTTATTGAGCCGATCGGTTTCGGATTCGCGGCGTCGCTGGGGCGCTACTTGGAAGTGCGCCGCCGATATCCGGACGCCGAGATCATGATGGGCATCGGCAATCTGACGGAGTTGACCGACGTCGATTCCGCCGGCGTCAATGTACTCTTGCTGGGGTTTTGCCAGGAACTGGGCATTCGCAGCGTCTTGACGACGGAGGTCATCAATTGGTGCCGCAGTTGCGTTCGCGAACTGGACCTGGCCAGGCGGCTTGTTTACCACGCCTGCAAGGAACATGTTTTGCCCAAGCACATCGAGGAAAACCTTATTCTTTTGCGAGATCCGCGGCTCCGCGAACACGGCGACGCCGTCCTCAAGGAGTTTGCCGACCGAATAAAAGACCGCAACTTTCGGCTATTTGCCGAGCGCGGCTTGTTGTATGTCATGAATAGCCGCATGTTTGTCCAGGGAACCGATCCCTTCGCCCTCTTCAAGGAAATGCTACAGCACGAACCGACCATTGATCCGGCGCATGCCTTTTACCTGGGCTACGAGATGGCCAAGGCAGTCACGGCTCTCGCCCTCGGCAAGAATTACGTGCAGGATCAGGCGCTGCGTTGGGGCTTCCTGACCGCGCCGCAGACGAGCCACCACGGTACACTGAAAGATGACCAAGCGAACGCATCTGAGGAAAACGAGACCGATGGCTCTTGACTTGTCGAATCGAATTGTCCCCCCGCGAAGGGCGGCGCCGGTCCTGCCCTTAGTTGCCGAATTGACCCCCGCGCCCGACCCCTGGGATGCCTTCTTGCGATTGTCTGGTTTGCCCTATGTCCTGTTTCTGGATAGTGCGCTCGTTCATCCGTCCCTTGGCCGGTATTCCTACCTAACGGCCGATCCGTTCCTTTGGCTGGTTGCCAAAGGCAAACAAGCGGTCGATCCGTTGACACGCCTTGCGGAAGCTCTCGGTAGATTTCCAAGTGAGGCCTATCCCGATTTGCCGCCGTTTCAGGGGGGGGCCGCCGGACTCTTCAGCTATGACCTCTGCCATTATCTGGAACGGTTGCCCCGCTCCGCAGGGAATGAATTCGGTGTTCCCGATCTTGCCGTCGGCATTTACGACTGGGTCTTAGCCTTCGATCACCAAGTCGGACAAGCCTGGTTATTTTCGACCGGTTTTCCGGCGCCGAATGGAGCAAAGCGCACGGCCCGGGCCGAGCGCCGTCTCAGAGCTATTCGGGACATCTTGCAGACTGGCCGGCGCGCTCGAGATTCTGAAAAGAGGACAAATCCACCGCCGCTTTCTGAGCAAGCGCTCAGCCGGCAACATCCGGTTCGCGGAAGGAATGGCATCACGAGTAATTTTGCGCCATCGGAATATCTGACCGCCGTGGCCCGAGCCATTGAATACATTCATGCCGGCGATTACTTTCAGGTGAATTTAGCGCAACGGTTATTAGCGCCAGCGCCGAACCAGCCCGTCGAGCTTTACGGCCGGCTCCGGGAACGCAACCCGGCGCCGTTCGCCGGCTATTTCGATTTAGGGGATTTCGTAATCGCCAGTGCTTCACCCGAGCGCTTTGTCAAAGTGGAAAACGGCGACGTGGAGACGCGCCCCATTAAAGGAACGCGCCGACGCGGCGTTACGGCCGCCGAGGATCAATCTTTAATCGCTGACCTGACTGGCAGTGGCAAGGACAGGGCCGAGAACATCATGATCGTGGATCTCATGCGCAATGACCTGGGGCGGGTCTGCGATTATGGATCCGTTGACGTGGCCTCAGTCTGCCGGCTGGAAACCTATCGAACCGTCCACCATTTGGTTTCCGAGGTCCGCGGCCGGCTGCGGGGAGATCTGGGTCCGGTGGATCTTTTGCGGGCCGCCTTTCCCGGCGGCTCCGTCACGGGCGCGCCGAAGATTCGGGCCATGGAGATCATTGCCGAGCTCGAGCCGACCGTGCGCGGGGCCTATTGCGGCAGCCTCGGCTACCTGGGATTTAATGGCGCCATGGACACCAACATTCTTATCCGGACCTTTACCCTAGGTCGAGGCTGGGCGCAGTTCCCGGTTGGCGGCGGCATCGTTGCCGATTCCACTCCCGAACGGGAGTACGAGGAAACCTGGCACAAGGCGGAAGGATTGCTGCGGGCTCTCTAGAGATGCTGCGAGTGGCTTCATGATACTTGAAGGCATCGTCACGACCCTGTCCTCCTCCGGAGAAATGCACGTAGCGCCGATGGGCCCGCGCGTCGAACCAGCCATGGACCGGTTCCTGTTGCGCCCTTTTCCTAGCTCGCAGACTTACCAGAATCTGCGGAGAGACGGCGAAGGAGTGTTCCATGTCACCGACGATGTATTGTTGTTGGCACAAGCGGCTGTCGGCCGGATTGACCCCCCGCCGCCTCATTTTCCAGCCGCCCAAGTTAAGGCGTCGGTCCTTGCCGAAGCTTGCCGCTTCTACGAATTCCGAGTGTCGGCTATCGACGATCGGGAACAGCGCGTGCGAATCGACGTGGATGTAGTCCACTCGGGTCGGTTGCGTGATTTCATAGGGTTTAATCGCGCCAAGCACGCGGTCGTGGAAGCTGCCATCCTTGCCACGCGCATCGACATTTTGCCTCATTCCGAAATCGTTGCCGATTATCGCAGGCTGGCGGTCCTCGTCGAAAAAACAGGCGGTCCTCGGGAAATCGAGGCGTTCTCGTTCCTAGAAGCTTACTTAGACGAGGTCATGCGATCGCGCGCCGAAAACGCGTCAAAGGAGCGGGCATGATTCGAGTGCGAACCGGCAGTCGCCTGCACTTCGGCTTGTTAAATCCCGGAGCGGCGGAGTCATTGGTTGAAGCCGGTGGTGGCATCCGTCGATACGGCGGCGCCGGCCTTATGGTGGAGAAGCCTTGCCTTTCTTTGTCGATGCAACCGGCACAAACCTGGTCGGCACATGGCCCTTTAAGTGAACGGGCTCTCAGTTTCGTTGACCGGTTTCTCAAAGAATTGCCCGATGGATATGTGACGCCTCAATGCGTAACCATCGAACAGGCTCCTCCCGAACATGCCGGCTTTGGCGTCGGGACGCAACTCGGCCTGGCGGTCGGCCGCGCCTTGGCCTGTTTGGCCAACGAAAAGGATCTCACGACAATTAAAATCGCGCGAAGGGTTGGCCGCGGACGCCGGTCCGGCATCGGCGTACACGGGTTTGACCTTGGCGGGTTCCTCGTGGAAGCCGGTAAATATGACGACGACTCAATCGCCCCACTCGTAACGCGCGTTGCGTTTCCAGATTCATGGTCCGTAGTCTTAGTTCTACCTAGTGGTCAGCCTGGATTACATGGCGAGGCCGAAGCAAAAGCCTTCAAGGACCTACAAACCAACATTACAGAGAGCGACTATCTCTGTAGCCTGGTTCTCCTGAGGATTCTTCCTGCCCTAATCGAGCGGGACATTGTGGCTTTTGGTGAAGCACTTCATGAGTTCAACATGAAGGCCGGCAAACCGTTCGCTTTAGAACAAGGCGGGGTTTATGCCAATGCTAGGGTCGCCGACGTGGTCGCATTCGTGCGCGCCAATGGCATAAAAGGAGTGGGTCAAAGCTCCTGGGGCCCGGCCGTTTTCGCCATCACAGCGGACGTGGACCAAGCCTGCTATCTGGCTAATCTCTGCCGCCGGCATTGTGCCTTGGAAGCGCAGACCGTCATGCTGACGCGCGCACGAAATGCCGGGGCTGAGACAAGAGTGGAGATCCAATAAATCGTAAGCCGGAAGTCAATTCTCAAAAAGCAGTTTAGGGCTTCTTGGTTTTTTCCGATTCGAGGTTAATGTCAAATTGATGCTTGCCTGGCGTCACGGTGAAGTGCAGGTTGGTCTTTTCCGGATCTGAATACTGCGCCGGAATATCGATCTGCTCAATTTTTGTTGGCTTACTGTTATCGCCCGCCGGTGAAGCCATTGCCGGCGGAGGCGGTCCAGTTCGAACTACGACCTTTACCTCTCCTTGGGGCGGGTTGCGAATACTGTAGGCTCCATCCAACCGGATAATGGACTTTACCTGCCGGCCATTGGCATCGTAAAACGCAACGGACCCGTAATTGACTATGTTGCCGTTAAATCGAACGGTTCCAGAAACCGTGTCAGGCTCCGGTTCAGCTTTTTTGCCGGCACATCCCGCAGCGGGCCAGATGGCTACAAAGAAGACGGCGACCCGCAAGAACAAATTAGCTGTAGGCAATGAGGACATCTAGGCAATCTCCTGCCAAGACTTCAATAGCGAGGACGGGGTTGCATCGCGCTTAATGGAAAAGCACCTGCCTTGCCTTATTCGGCTGCACCGGCAGGATTTCTCTTGCTGGCATCAGGTGGAGGCACGGAAACGCCCTTGTTGGATTGGCCGCTGGTATTGCTTGTATCGCTCCCACAACCTGCCAACCCGATAATGACAGTCAGGAAAAGCATAAGTCGCAGGCTAAGCCTCAATAGAGACATCGACGGTACCTCGTTGGCCTTTGGGGTGATAATTGAGAAACTGAAGACGCGCCCAGGAATGCCAAGCGCACAATTTGCCGCCAAAGAGCCTCTGCCCGCCATTTCTGGCGGGCAGAGCCTTGCAGCAATCGTAAGGATATTCACTAGGGCATGATGTTGGAGGGATCGTCTGAGAACCCGTCCCCTGTACCAGCCGCCTCCATAAGCACGTACCAATCGTTGCTTAGCCAATCGTAAGTGCCGTGGCGAATCGAGCGAACGGAGCCATCCGCGAATGCGAATTGGGCGATTCCCGTGTGGCGACTCGAGAAGTTATACCAGTGCGAGTTATCAGGCGTCTGAACTCCCCAATAAGCCACCATGGAGCAGCCCATCCAGGACCACATGCGTGTGTGCTGTCCGTTGAGCATTTCGCCAAGCCCTTCTCCAAAGGCGGCAGTATTGCTTGTGCCGTCGGGGATTTGCCCTAGGCTTACATTTGACCGGTTGTAGAAAGTGCCGGTGAACTGGTCATACCAACCGCCTGAAAAAGGACTGGAGTAGCCGAAGGCCCCCTGGATAGGCAGGTAGTTCGTACGTCCGAGCACCACTGTCGGCCCCGGAGTTGAACCGCCCTCGCTGGGGTCGCGAACGCCGTAAAAAGTGCCGTTTGAGCAGACGTCAAAGGACAAATACACATTGATCAAAGGCGTAACTCTATCGGTATTGTCCGAAGGGCAGATAAACGTCTTTATCTTGGTCTGGGCTGCGGCGAAGTTGACCGGGTTAGTCCACCAGGCGACTCCCGTATTCTCGGGCGTAGTTATGCTCCAGTCCACCTGGAGCTGCTTGTACAGATTGTCCTGCTCGATGAAAGGCAACAGGTACGGCAGAGTGCCTACCCAGGCATTGCTCAGAAATGGAGAGCCTGGAGTAAGATCGCGTGGCAGGCTAGATCCGATGTAGCCGGGCGGAAGGTGGTTTAGGGTCGATTGGTAATTATGGGCCGCCAGGATGATTTGATGCAGGTTATTCCCGCACTGAATCCGGTTTGCCGATTCGCGCACTTTCTGCACCGCCGGCACGAGCAATCCAATAAGGATGGCAATAATAGCAATAACAACGAGCAGTTCGATGAGCGTGAATCCCCCACGAATTCGCGCACTTCTCATGGTACTTCCCCCAAAAAGATCAGAAAGGAAAAACGGGTAATACGAGAGTCTGTGTCAAATCGCCGGCCAGCGCGCCTTGATGTGGTGCAATCTCCTCCTTTCCCAAGAGCCAACGCCCAAGGTGCGCAGGGAAACCGGAATCATGCCGCGGCATAATTCCGTGCCGTTTCCTTTCCCGGTTAAGTGGCAGCAAGCTTCACGAGGAGAGGGCCGGGTTACCGCGAACGAATGCGAGTCCCAAAGTCAAAGCGGATTGGATTCGCGATACCTTAATCGGTCCGAGCGATTAAACAGTAAAGAGTGTATTAAGGCCTTTTGGCGGTTGCAAGAAGAAAATACAGACGAGTTTAGTATTTTTTGGTCTGGAAAGGGAGAACCGAGAGCCACACCAGTCAGGCCCCTGTTTTGGGATCCGCCGCCTGGCGATGGGGCTCCGCCAAGTCCGGCTGGCCCATTTGCTCATAGTAATCGGCTAAGGCTGCATGAGTAGGTTTGTGGTGGGGATCGATTTGCAGGGCGCCTTGAAACCATTTGAGGGCCTCTCCGTTTCGCCCGGTGTGGAGACACAAAACCGCGGCTTGCCTACGGAGTTCCGGGTCGTTGGGAGATTTTTGCACGCGCTCGATTACCTTGGCTAAGGCCCGTAAGTCATCCTCAATTTCCTTGCTGCGCTTGCGATATTCCTTCGCTTCGGTTTCATGGCCCAGCATTTCGAGACACCGGGCGACCTGGAAATTGGCTTCTTTGTCGTAAGGACCCCGCTTTAGAG
Organism: Gemmataceae bacterium; assembly: GCA_045802525.1. GTDB lineage: Bacteria > Planctomycetota > Planctomycetia > Gemmatales > Gemmataceae > JBJMQT01. The sequence continues at coordinate 14,303 of JBJMQT010000067.1, read as the reverse complement.
CTCGGCGCAGCAGCGGCTCGGCTCTCCGCGCATCGCCGGCGTCCATCATTATCAAGGCGCGTTGGATCAGGCCTTCGCGGTGTTGCGGATAGCGGCCCAAAAGCTCGCCCAGCAATTCCTCGGCTTGTTGTGTTTCTCCCAGTATGCGGTGAGCCTTGGCCAAATCCAGAATCACCCGCGGATTATCGGGTTCTATATCATGCAGATGCTCGAATTGTTCAAGAGCCTCGTCGGATCGCTTGAGGCCCAACAACAACTCGCCTAGTTGTAAGCGAGCCCCGAGCAGGTCCGGTTGCAGTTCAATCGCTTTGCGGTAATCCGCTTCAGCCTCTTGAACTCGCGCGGAACCTTCCCACAATTGACCTCGCCAAAATAGCGCGCGAACGTGATCGGGCTCCCTGGCAAGGAGCTGATTGAGGTAGGTCATCGCTGAGCCCAGATGAACGATCCGCATGGCGCCTTGGGCCAGCGCTTCTAGAATTAGGGAAGACTCCGGAGAATCGTTCTTGAGAGCCGTCAACAAATAGTTTTGGGATCCAAGGAGATCGCCCTGTTGGGCTTTCAGCATGGCGAATTCAAGAACGCTATCGGGAGTCTCGCCGCCCAATTCCTGGCAGTGAATGAGATGCGCTTCCGCTTCATCATAGCGGCCGGATCGGCGGAAATTCCGGGCCAGGCGCAGTTCCAAATTGGCATCTTTCGGACGAAGCTTGAGGCAGGCTTCGATTTCTTCCCGGGCTTTATCAAAATCAAACCGGTGCTGGGCCTCGTCGGCAACGCGGAGATGGCGCTCAATTCTTAGCCGGTTCACCTGCGTATATCCAACCCAGCCGAAAAGGCCTAAGAACACCAACAAAAGCAGGACTTTGCGAAAAGCGTGCATACCGAGCCGCTCTTTCCGATGGGAGTATTTTGCGACGCAAGGATTATATCGTTCCGAAGGCTGGTCAAAAGCAAAATGGCAAGTCTGTGACGGCTGGCCGATTTATTTCCGGTTTGCGGGCTGGACGTTTGATGCTTTCAACGCGAGAAAGTAAACCGCCTTCGACCCCAACTAAAATGGCTGTTGGTGACGGGAATTTTGGTTTATCTAGGCAAGCGTTTCTATGTTGATCAACTCGCTGTCGCAAAAAAAAGTGTGCAAATCTTCTTTTTTCCCTTGCTAGTCAGGAGTTCCGTTTTTAATATCAACCTAGTCTGGCTTAATTGGTTCGGTATTCCTGCTACGCGGTTGCCGTATCTCGTTCGCTAACTGCTCATCGCAAATGGCAGAAGCGTAAATCGAGGAACGGCAGTCCTTTTCACGGATCGAGTTCGACGAAACTCCTTCCGGACTTTCCCAATGCGGGTCTCGTACCGCAATGAGGACAGCCAGATGTTGGAAGCGTCCGCTTGTTGCGAGTTCTGATGCTTCTTACAGAGATTGATGCCTGCCGATGAAGAAAGGGGGTAGAGAAATCGCGTGCTTGGCATGCTGGCAGCCTTAATTGCAGACGGACCGAGCTTAAGTCGACTTTACTTGTCTTTTCGTTTCTCTTGGGGGATTTATTATGTTGCTTGCGCGTTTACGCAGCAAGGCGTTCACACTGATCGAACTCCTTGTCGTCATCGCCATCATTGCTATTTTGATCGGTCTTCTCGTCCCGGCGGTTCAGAAGGTTCGTGAAGCAGCTAATCGAATGAGCTGCACGAACAATCTTCATCAGATTGCCCTGGCGGCTCACAACTACCAATCGACCTTGGGTAGGTTGCCTCCGGGCGTTATCATCAGTCCTAATGCCTTCAATCAAAATCCAGGGAATGTCTACTCGGCCCCGTTTGCCGGACCTTACACCGGCTGTTTGACCTTTCTGCTCCCTTACATAGAGCAAGACAACGTCTACAAACAAATTGACCCTGCCAGCTTCGATCCGAATGGGACCGCGGGAGCATGGGCTTACAACTACAACAACCCAACGGGCCCCTATGACAGCGCGTCCGGAAATATGACCAGCTTTCCGCCATGGGCTACGGCCAAGATTAAGACTTACGAATGTCCTTCCGACAATTCCAGCCAGTCGGTCACGGTTGGAGTAATTGACGCTTTCTGGGTTGAAAAGGGCTCGATGTGGGTCGATTACCTCCCGAACACTCCTAGTACCCTTCCCAATCAGAACATCAACCTGCTCTCCGGAACCAATTATGTGGCAAGCTCCGGAGGACTTGGTGACGATCCTGACGTTGACACCAGCACGAACCTGGGTCAGTTCAATGCCAGCCTTGCCAAATACAGGGGGCCATTCACGCGCAATTCCACGAACAAGATCACGGATTGCACCGATGGCACTTCCAACACGATCGGATTTGGCGAGACCGTCGGTAGCTTTCCTGGCCCGAAGGATTTCAGACTTTGCTGGGCAGGCGCCGGATGCTTGAGCACCAAATACGGGTTAACCGAACAAACGGCCTGGACACAGTTCGGCAGCAAGCATACGGCCGTAGTCAACTTTGGCTTTATGGACGGCTCTGTCCGTGCTTTGACTAAAACCGCTCCTTATCTTCCCGACAGGACAACACCCGATTATTTCAAAGCTTACAACAATGCAGGCTGGGTGGCTTACCAGACTGCAGCCGGCATGCAAGACGGGGATGTGGTCAACTGGGATCCGATTGGCGGCTAGTAAAACCAATCCCAAGTGATGTAAGCTTGCAGTCTTAATCGAGCTTACGCAAGATAAAAGGGGCCGACATAAACTGCCTGTTTATGCCGGCCCCTTTTAAGCTCCATTCGCATGGAATTGAATAAAGGGCCGTCGCAATTGGGGCGGGGAATGACTCAAAAAAATTGTTGTCTTCTCCTAGGAAGCCCATTGTTCTAAAGGATTCTTTGCTTCACAACTTTGGCGAAATACTCAGGTGGCTTAATGCGCAATCTCAAATATGCCCTATTAGCGGCGTTCTTTGGTTTCTTGGCCGCTCCAGGATGTGGCTCCAAAGATCAACCGTCTACCTCAGCCCTTTCGACCGAGGCTGCCCAATACCCTACTAATGTACAACGAACGCCGTCGAAAATGCCCGGAGGCAAGCAATTGCCAAAACCTCCGGATTAAGTAGGCCTTCGCTGTCTTCATAGCCGGCTAAATCTGGCGAAATAAGCAACTGTGGGTTTGGCGGCGGACGTCCGATATACCCTAATTCCGCCGAGGCTCAATCACTTGGGAAGGGATTCTAAGAGTTTTCGAGCCGTTTCGTCGTCCGGCGCGAGTGCCACAGCTTGTTCTAGGGCCTTCCGTGCCTCGGAAGTGGATCCTGTCTTGGCAAGCATGCGGCCCAGTTCGCGGAAGCCATCGGCAAAGTTGGGATTGCAGCGGACCGCTGTCCGCAATTCCTGGATGGCGGCTGTCGGATCCTTGAGTTCCACTAGACACTTTGCCAGGTAGAAATGCGCCAACCCATCACCCGGCTTGAGTTGGGCCGCTTTGCGGTAGCACGCGGCCGCTTCGGAAAACTTGTTTCGCTGCATGTAAACCAGGCCTAAATCACATTGATTCTTGACGTTATCCCCGTTTATTTCGACCGCTTGAACGAAGGCACGCTCGGCTCTAGGAAGATTTCCCAGCTGCATAAAGGCATGCCCTAATGCGGCGCGTGGCTTGGCCGATTCCGGATAAGCCTTAATCACATCCCCAAACCGGGTGATTGCTTCGTCAGGCCGGCCCTCGTGAAGGAGACGATTCGCCTCGTCAATTTGAGCGTCCATCCCGAAGTTCAGATCCGTGGCTTGATCGTAGAAGGGATCGGGCCAGTATTGCTCTCCCGGCAATTCGGCAGCTTCCTTTCTTTCCCGATCTGCGGCGGTCGAATTGCCCAGGCGAAAGTACACTTCGGCCAGGAGGGCGTGGGTCACGCGCGCTGTCGGGGCCCGGGCGGCCGACCTCTCCAAATAATCCAAACTCTCTTCGAGGTTGCCCCGCTGAAAAGCCACTCGGCCTAAGCCGAACAACGCACGCGGATCATTGTCGAATAAGCTAAGAGCCTGATGGTATTGTCCCTCGGCGTCGTCTAGCCGTCCATTTTCAAGAAGGGCCTCAGCCAGCCGCGAATGGACAAAGGCTGGGGCGCTTTTTTTGTCAGCGGTTTGTTGAAGATGAGCCAACCCGGCCTGCGGATCTTTTTGCATAATCCAAAGGGCTCTGAGATAAGACCATCTCGGTTCAGAGGGAGCTAATTGCTCTGCCTGCCTAAGGCAGGCGTCGGATTCGTCAAAAAAACCGTTGGCGAAAAGGACCATTCCCAGCCGGCCCCAAGCCTTATCCGACGTCGGATCTTTCACCACCTCTTGGCGAGAGTTCTCAATCTTCTGAAGCACTGCGGGATCCGTGCAGTTCAAAGAAAACCTAGGCGCCTCGGGCGGCCGCGTCACGTGCCAATAATAGTAACCGACTCCCAATAAGACGGTTGCACCCAGAAACGCAAGTACGCCAATAACGAAGCGTCGCCTCTTACTTGCCGAAGACAATGCCGCGGGGGGAACGAGTGGCTCGCTCATGCGATGAACCTAATGATGCCAAGGAGTGTGAGAAGAGTCATTTGTGGAGTAGCCTTGAATGAAGAACGCCGCTATTTTTTGCCTTTGCCATGATTAAGCGTGACCTCGAGGTCGGCGGGGCATCCCTCAAACTGCTCTTTATCGCCATTGGGCCATAGGACCTCGATGGACGAAACGGTGTCGTTTTCGCCTAGTCCGAAATGAACGCGCGGATCGTTGCTGCACAGATAACTTTGGCCGGGATTAACCCAACTCACCCAGCGCTTTTGGCCGGCTCGAACAGTTACCGTAGCGCCGTAAGCATAACGCCCGCCCAAAGCCGGTTCTAAAGCGCGAGCTAACAGCCAGTGCCCGCGATGGGGCGTCACGTTGCGAAATAGCTGAGCCGGCCCTGCTACATTGGTGACAAGCAGGTCTAGGGCGCCGCTTGCCGTAAATACTCCACAGGCGAGGCCTCTTCCCAAAGCCGGCGTACCGCATAGCGGCGTGTTCCACGAAGAAATATCCCGGAAGGTGCCGTCGCCGGCATTGGCAAACAGTTGGTTTCGCTCGCCATACGGCTGCAAAAAAGGCGGCAAGGATGAATCTTTAGCCGCTATTCCGCGCGCGACGCGTCCATTAACCAAAGCAAGATCGAGATGGCCGTCTTGGTCGAAATCCCCAAACACCGTCCCGAAGCCGGTGCCGGGCCATTGACCGTGAAGGAGGCGGGACGGCCCCGTTTGGTCCTGAAACAGACCCCGCGGTTTCTGCTTCCACAGGGTGTTCGTTTCTTCGGTAAGATGAGTCACGAAAAGATCAAAGAGCCCATCCCCGTCCACATCGCCCAGGGCGATTCCCATATTGGCTTGGGTGGCGCCCATGGCGTTGTAAGCCAGGCCGCGCTGGATCGCCTCCTCCTTGAATGTGCCATCGCGCTGATTCATCCAAAGATGGTTGGCATGCGAGTCGTTGGCTACAAAAATATCGGGCCAGCCGTCTCCGTCAAAGTCCGCACACACGACGCCTAGCCCCGGACCCGGCAGTTTACCAAGGCCCGAAGCCAGGGTGACATCCTCGAAATGGACCGTTTCCTTCGAGCCGTTTACCCCGCCCAGATTATGAAACAGCTTGGTGACGGAATTAGGATAGACCTTGGGATGGCAGTACGCCCTGCCCGGGGCGCCGCGCTCGTTGCAGAAGAGCGTGGGATCGTAATCAACGAAATTCACCACCACGAGATCGAGCCACCCGTCGCGATCGTAGTCGACAAAGCAGGCGGATGTGCCCCAAAGGGGATTGTCGAGGCCTGCTTCTTTAGTTACGTCCCTAAAAGTGCCGTCGCGGTTATTGAGGAAGAGGTGAATGCCGCCGTATTCCGTCACCAAAACATCAGGCCAACCGTCGTTATTGACATCGCCGATTGCCACGCCCATGCCGTAGCCGGTAATGCCGAGTCCGGAGCCGGCGGTCACATCGGTGAAATGACCATCCGATTCTTGACGATAAAGGCGATTTGTGGCTTGGGACTTTGGCCCTCCGTTTTGAAGGAGGTAGAGATCCAGCCGGCCGTCATTATTAAAGTCAAAAAGCGCGGCACCGGATCCCATTATGTGCGGCAAGAAATAGTCTTCCAACGGCGCCGTCCCAATTTCATGGATAAAATCCAAGCCGACTTCCTTGCTGACATCAGCAAACCACACCGGTTTCTTGTCGACTTCCTCCGGGAAAGTAGACGCCGATGGCCCGCAGCCGGCCAGAAGTGCAAAGGCCGCGGGAGGCAGCACCATTGACAGAAGGACAACGAATTTCATAGGGCTAACTCTTTTTCAGGCCCTGGCCGGTAATTAAAAGAAAAGCGGCTCCGAGAGGCGTCTCATCCTCCCATTTTAGCCTCATCACTTCTCAGGGATAGACGGGGCCTAGCCAGATTCGGCGGGCAGCTTGAAGTGTACTGCGGTTATGCGATTCTTCACAGTCGATGGACATCTGCCGGACGACTTGATCGAGGAATCAACCGAGTAGCTTTATAGGAATATTTTGGCAAAAGTCCAGTTTTTTTCTTGCTAGGCGCGCCCCCAATCCTTAACATTCGGGGATAAGTCAAGTCATTTTTCCTGGTTCCCGAAAACTCTCTCGTACGGCAGGACCAGGGAAAAAGGCGGCCCGATCAGATCCCGAGTAAGAGATTCGCGTAGAGACCGGAGCCGTATTGTCCGACAAAAAACCTGGAACCAGAAGGGAGGTTATTGAACTCCTGCGGCTCGCATTCGGCAAAAGGATCTTTTGAATGCCGCGGCGCCTTGGCTTGAGATACTAGCCACACGTCTTTTTCACATTGGGGGACAAATATGTTTTTGTCGAGACTTCGCAAGAAGGGGTTCACCCTCATCGAACTCCTTGTCGTGATTGCCATCATCGCTATTTTGATCGGTCTTCTCGTTCCGGCAGTCCAGAAGGTTCGTGAAGCGGCCAACCGCATGAGCTGCACAAACAACCTTCATCAAATAGCCTTGGCGGCCCACAATTATCAAGCCACTTTGAGCCGGCTGCCTCCGGGCGTGATCATCAGCCCTAACGCGTACAACTATAACGACCCACCGCCGGCCGGGAACGTCGTTTTTGGGGCGCCTTTTTCCGGCCCTTACACGGGCTGCCTCGTCTTTCTCTTGCCCTACATCGAGCAGGACAACATCTACAAGCAAATTGACCAAAGTCTCTTTGATCCTAATGGGACGGCGGGCGCCTGGGCTTATAACGGAAACGGTCCAGGGGGCCCCTTCTCAAACTCCAATAAGACTAGCCTTCCTCCGTATACTCTGAACAAGATCAAGACCTACGAGTGCCCGTCCGACAACCTATACAATCCGATGACGGTAGGCGGCTCCGGGGATGCCGGGGTTATCGACGCCTTCTGGGTTGAGGGAGGTTACCAGTGGACCGACTACCAGTCTATTAGCGACACCTATAACGGCCCCCTTACCGACAGCCGGAACACGGGCGGCAGCAGTTACATTGCCAGCGCGGGCGCCATGGGAGACGATCCTTCGGGTCCCGGTCGAGGATCCCCCAATGCCGAGGCTTGGAACTTCTCGCTGGCCCAGTATAGAGGACCTTTTACGCGCAATTCCACCAACAAGATCACCGACTGCACCGATGGCACTTCGAACACCATTGGCTTCGGCGAAACCCTTGCCTCGGTCAACATTGGCGGTCGCGATTTTCGACTGTCCTGGTTTGGCGCCGGTTGCCTGGGCGGCCGTCGTGACGTCGGCGATCCGTCCAACCGAACTTCCTTTAGCAGCCGTCACACGGCTGTGGTGAATTTCGGCTTTATGGACGGCTCGGTCCGCGCCATCAAGAAAACAGGCCCGTGGATCACGAATAACTATGTTTGGGGCCGGGAAGACGATTCCAGCTCCAATCCACCCCAGAGTTGGACTACTTCGGCAACGAATAGCCACTGGCTGGCATTCATGAGCGCCCTGGGCATGCAGGATGGTACAGTAACCGACTGGACCCAGCTCGAGTAGTTCTCCGTTTAGTTGGTGGTGCGTCCGGAAAGCCTTCGGACGCACCGCCGACTTCGGTTCCTTTTTTGGCTGATTTGGGGGCTAGAGACGGATTTTGCGGGTCTAGGACTGCTGTCATATTCCTATTTTGATTTAATTTGACTACAGGATTCCCTCAATGAAACGATTCTTCTTAGGGTTGGTCGCCTGCGGATTTTGCATGACGATGCTTCCTGCTTGCAACAATAAGGTCCCCGAACCGAGTGAATCGACGGCGAAACAAGATTTGCCGCCCGCGGTCACTGCCAAGGTGCCGCAGAAGAAAGGAAAAGTCTTGGATTAGAGCGGCCCTCATGAGTGTTCGTCTACCTAATGCAAGGAAAATTCCTCCGTGCTAGCCGTACAAATTGCTTGCAACTTTACGTTCCCCCGGGCAAGGGTTTGGGTAGTGGCCTTCCCATAGGCGCATTTCAGCAAAAACGAGAATTCTGGGCGGAATAAGCTTGCCTTCCGTCGAATTGGCGAAGAAGATTAGTAATGTTCTCCCTGCACGGTTTGGCGGGCCAAGCGTTCTGCCAAATCCGGCCACCCCTCGATGCGTGGCTCCCAGCGCGGAGGCCAGCCCCGTCTCGCGGAACGGTTCGATTGTTCAATAAGCTAGCAAAGCACCAAATTTTCATTTCTCACGAGGAGCCCGTTGTCATGCGACGCAATTTAACAAGGCGTTCTGGTTTTACGCTCATCGAGCTCCTGGTGGTAATCTCGATCATCGCCGTGTTGATCGGCCTGCTCGTGCCGGCGGTGCAAAAGGTGCGTGCTACGGCGGCTCGCATATCCTGCGCAAATAATCTGCATCAAATTGGATTGGCGTGCGTCAATTACGCCACCGATAAGAGGGGCCTACCGCCGGCATTGACCATTCCGGGAACTCTAACCGGCATCACCACCAACGTTGCCAAGGGATGGGGAACAAATATTCTTCCCTACGTGGAGCAGGACAACGTTTATTCGCGCTATAACTTGGCACAAGACTTTTTTGGCCCTAATAATGTAGGTCTTGTGAGCGTGATCATCCCGTCGTTTACCTGCCCAGCAGCGCCGGCAGCCAGGGTCTACAGTTATCCCAATTCTTTCCCGCCTAATAATCCGCCGGCTTGGACCGCTGCATCTTCCGACTACGGACCGATTTTGGGCGTCGATAGCAATCTGGCTGCCTGGCAGTCGCTGGCCTATGGCCAGCCATCAGCCACAGGCACCCCTCCTGACTACGGAATTGGCGTTTTCCAATTGCAGTTGGACCCCCCCTATAATGCGTTTTTCAATCCAGCGTCTGGATTTCCAAACCTGCCTCCAATCCTCGAAGGAGCGCTTTCTCCCGATAAAACCACTAAGCTCGATGACATTCGCGATGGAACATCTAGCACGATTCTGATCGCGGAGGTGGCCGGGCGCCCCAACCTTTACCTAAGAAATGTCAAGCAACCCTCACAAACGGCGTATAGCGGCGGCGGCGGCTGGGGCGATGCTTCTACAGGCGGTTTCATATTGACGGGCTCCGACCCGACTGGCTTTAACGGAAATCAAACTTCTCCTCCTTCCGCCGCCAAATCGCAGGCAAACACCTGTGTTATCAACTGTTCCAACGACACGGGCTTGTATGGGTTCCACACAGGCGGAGCGCAAGCCGTGTTTGCTGACGGCTCTGTCCATTTCCTCGCCAAGGAAATTTCGCCGGCGACTGTCATCGCTCTTGTTACCCGGGGCGGGATCGAAGTGATTACAGAAGACTACTAAGCCGCCCAAGCGCTTAGAGAGTGCCTTTGTTCCAAATGCGTTCGACAAGACTACCGATGCCCTGACTGAATAAAACACAGTCAGGGCATTTTCTTTTTAACCCTTTTGGATCAAGAAAACCGGTCTAAAGCCAGAAAGCAAAACTTGCGCTCTTTGGAGGTCAGAATGGTTCATGCTCTCACAGCTGGACCCTCTGGACACCCTCTAGCTCAAGCGCCCCACCCTCTAGACCCGCACACACTGAGCCAGAGGGTCAGAGGGTCGGCCAAATGGAACAAACCCGAGGAGGTTCGCCGTAATGCCGTCCAGTCTTTTTGACAGCCAAACGCTTCCGTTGCGCCCGCAACCGCCTCGGTTTCGCTTCTACTACGGCTGGGTCAACGTCGTCATGGCCGCAATGGCCATGACGGCGACGCTGCCCGGACGGACGCATGGGCTGGGGGTGATCACCACCGCCCTCATGAACGATCTGAGTCTGACGGAACTCCAATACAGCACTCTCAATTTCTGGGCGATTCTTATTGGCACGCTTGCGAGCATGCCCATCGGCTATCTCATCGATCGGTTTGGGACTCGGTCAGTCGTGACGGCGGTCTTGGCGGCGCTCGGCGTCTCGGTAATCGGCATGAGCCGGGCGACCGATGTCCCATCGTTTTTCGTGTTTTTGACCCTGACGCGTGGCCTGGGTCAGACAGCGTTGTCGGTAGTCAGCATGGCGATTGTAGGCAAATGGTTTACGGAAAAATCCGGAACGGCGATGGGCGTCTATGCGATGCTCTTGAGCATCGGCAGCGCGGCCGCTTTCGGCGCCTTGCTGGCCGAGACCAATAGCAGCGCCTGGCGCGGGCCGTGGGCCGGCATGGGCTGGATCCTGCTCGCCGGCTTGACGCCGCTGGCCTGGCTTTTGGTGCGCAGCAATCCCCCCGATGCTCTGCCGCTAGAGGAGCGCCCGGTGAGCGAAGGCACGGACAAGCGGTTTACACTGCAAGAAGCCCTCACTTCCCCGGCGTTCTGGGCGTTCGGTCTGGCAACTTCTTTTTTCAACCTTGTTTGGTCCGCTGTTTCGCTTTATCAGCGCGAGCTGCTAAGCGACCGGGGCTTTGATCCCGAGGGGGACACTTACAATTTGGTAATGGGAATCCTGTTCGTCGGCGGACTCCTCAGCAACTTATTAAGCGGCTGGCTGGCCAACCGCGGCGTCTCCTTGGCCCAGTTGCTCTTGGCCGGAATGGGCGTTCTTGGCCTGGGTTTGCTTGCCTACCCGGCGGTCACAACGCGGACAACGGCGGTCCTTTACGGCTTGGCAATGGGCGTGGGCGGCGGCCCCATAGTCGTGGTGTTCTTTGCGTTCTGGGGGCAGGCTTTTGGAAGGCTGCATCTAGGGAAGATCCAGGCCGCCGCGCAGGTGCTGACGGTGTTTGCCTCCGCGTCCGGCCCGTGGCTGCTAAGCGAATGCAAGGAAATGACAAACTCGTATGTGCCCTTTTTCGTAGCAAGCGCGGTTATCGTCGCGATCTTGGCCGCTGCCGCTTGGCTCGCCCCTATGCCGCGTCGCGCGCGGGTCTAGAAGTTGAGGATGGAAAATGGAGGATCAAGGATCGATTATTCTCGTGCCTAAGGCCCTGCTTAGGCACGCACCTCCGCCAAGCTCTGCTTCGCCTCCGACCCGATAGAACTGACTGCCATCCTCGATCCTCGATCCTCGATCCTCCATCCTCCATTCTCGATCCTCGATCATCCATCCTCCATCCCCGCCAACCCCGCTACCAGCGAAACCGGCCGCGCACCTGGGGATTGACGATCTTCTCGCCGGGCCATTCGCCTTTGCTTAGAGAGACAATGGCGCGGGCGGCCATCTCGGCCATGTCGTCGCGGCCTTTGACATCCGTACCGGCGTTGTGCGGCGTCACCACCACATTGTCGAGCCCGAAGAGCGGGATCTTTCCCGGCGGCTCTTCCTCGAACACATCCAGCCCGGCGCCGGCGATGCGTTTGTTCTTCAGTGCGTCGTAGAGGTCTGCCTCGCACACCAAGCCGCCTCGGGCGGTGTTGATCAGGAAGGCGGTCGGCTTCATGCGGGCGAGCGTGGTCTTGTTGACGAGATGTCTCGATTCCTTGGTATACGGCAAATGCAGCGATAGAAAATCTGACTCGCTCAGAAGCCGGTCAAGGGGCATGAAATCGATGTGGTGCTGCTGCGCGAAAGCTTGATCCGGAAACGGATCATAGGCAATCAGCTTCATGCCGAATGCCTCAGCACGCAAGGCGACCGCTTTGCCGATGCGGCCCAATCCCGCGAGGCCCAGCGTTTGACCCCGCAGAGGCAGATTCGTCTTGCGCGGCCAGCCGCCTGCCGTGAGTGATTGATGCTGAAACACCAGGTCCTTGGCGAGAGCCAGCATAAGGGCGAATGTGTGCTCGGCCACGGCGTCATGATTGGCGCCGGGCGTAATCGTGACGGCGACGCCCTTCTCGGTGGCAGCTTCCACGTCAATGGCGTCGTAGCCGACTCCGACGCGAGCGATGACCTTTAAGCGAGGGTGCGCTTCCAATACCCGGCGCGTATAGGGTTCGGACCCAGCCAGGCTGGCGTCGATCCCAATCAAATGAACCAGGATCTCTTCCTCGACCAGCTGGCGGCCAACTCGCGGATAGACCAATTCAAAGCCGCCCTCGCGCAACACCTTGATAAACGAAGTGTTCAAATCGGCGAGCGTCATCGGGGCAATCAAAACTCTCGGCATCGGCATGGTCTCCGGGTTCATGAGGGCGATTTGGCACAGAGTTGAATATAGCGATCGGGATCGAGGATGGAGGATGGAGGATGGAGGATGGAGGATGGAGGATGGAGGATCGAAAACTTCCTCGTGCCCAAGCTCCAGCTTGGGCACGCACTGCCGCGAAGCTCTGCTTCGCTTCCGAACCGACTCGACACACTAGCCCGTGTCAGCTCCCTCCCACCGCCAGCCGGGCCAGCCATTCGCGTAACTCGTCCTGCTTACTCTGGTAAAGCTGTTCGGCTTGTTCAAGGCTAACGCGCTCAAAGCGGATGGCATCCCCGGGCCGGAGTTGGGCCAGCTTATCGAGATCGGCGCTGATGACGTGAGCGATCTTGGGGTAACCGCCGATGGTTTGGCCGTCCACGCCGAGAATAACGCATTGCCCGTCGCTCGTCACCTGAACGGCGCCGGGAGCAACCGGTTCTGAAAGCAGCTCACGACCCGGCAACGTCAACGGACGACCTAGCAAGCGGAGACCCATGCGGTTGCTCGATGAGGAGACCTTGTACTGCTGCTGAAATAGACATTCCTCGGGAAACCAATCGGCTTGGGGACCGTCCAAGACGCGCAATAAACGTGGTTCGTTGTTCCAGGCGAAAGCATCCTGAATAAATCGAGTCGGCAAGGCGCTAGGCACAAAGGGCAATTGCATCCCTGTCCCAAGCGGCTCGAAGCCGGATTGGCTGCCCAGGACAAGAGGAGTCTGGAACCCGCCGGCAACGCACAAATAGGCGCGCATGCCTGCTTTTGCGGCGCCAATGCGCATCACTCCGCCGCTCGGCAGCGTGAAAGTCTTTCCGGAGGAAACCTGGCTGCCCTCGAGCGAGACTTCAAAGGCAGCGCCATAGACGACGCAGCCCAAATCCGCGTCTGCCTGCAACGTTGGCCCCTGCAGCGTGATCTCCAGCGCGGCCACCGCGGGCTCGTTGCCGACGAGTGCATTGCCGATTGCCAAGGCGAAACGGTCGGCCGCGCCGCCCACAGGAACGCCCAGGCTGCGCCAATGAGGCCTGCCTCCATCAGCAAGAAGCGTGAAGAGGCCGGGCTCCAAGACTTTGAGAGTTTTCAGAGATTGGATTTCGCTGACTCCGCTATACGTCTGGATTGGTGCAGCGATTAGCCGGTGGTTGAGCGCAGACACCGGTGCGTGATCGCTTTTACGCCGGAGGCGTTACAGCCATTAGCCGGTGGTTGAGCGAAGCAATACCACCGGGTCGCGATCCCACCAACCCAACGATCCTGGAGGGGTCGCAGCGCCAGGGCCCGAGGCCCGAAATGATTCCACCCAGATAATCGAACATGCGCGAACGCCATTCGGGCGCGAGGGCGGTTTCGCCATTCTTCGACGCGGACGCCAGATGGTAATGCAGGCTCAGGTAGGTGGAAACCATGCGACGTTTCCCCCATTCATCGAGACGCTGCGACCCCTTCCGGGGTGTGCGCCGTGCAAAGGTGTTGTTTTCCAGTGGGTGCGAATCCCACCCGGCAACTTGATCATTCTAGCCGGTAGCAGTTCAAGAGACTCGGGAGGTAACAAACGGGTCGAAGCCTTGAATGACAAAGGATCGTTATAGCGATTCAGCGAGCGTGCGGGCCGTAACTTACGTGAACGCCGGGCAGGCCTCGAAAATGGGGTAATGCAGGAGCCGACCCTCCACCCCTGAAGGGGAAGGCCACAGTAGCCGCAGACCGGGGAATGATCCTTGATCC
>JBJMQT010000003.1:0-70579 GCA_045802525.1 Gemmataceae bacterium | reverse complement strand
GAGAGTTCTCAAAGGCTTTATTACTGAGGCGATGAAACTCAACGAACAAGGCGTCCCCTCGCCGACACGATCCAAGCAACGAAGGAGTTCGGAAGTCGTTGTCCCTGATGATCTGGCCGCGGCACTGGAGAAAAACCGCAAAGCAATGACCACTTTCGAAAAGTTCAGCCCCAGTCACAAACGCGAATATGTAGAATGGATCACCGAGGCTAAGACAGAAGCGACTCGCTCAAAGCGCTTGACAACCACGCTGGAGTGGCTCGGCGAAGGAAAGACTAGGAACTGGAAATACATGATTTGTTAGAGAGGTCCAGGCACTGGCAGCGCCTTGTCATTGTGTGTTGACTTACCGTGCAAGTCGATTGCTTCTCACCGTTAGCGGATTCCGGAGCCCGAACCTGATGCCTCCGAAAAGGAACGAATCCTCTGCCCGGATGCAAAAGACGGAAACTTTGTTTGGAAGCACGAATAGAGAGCAGCGGTTCACCATCCACAGGAGCTTCCATCGCTGAATCCACGATCAAAAAGATAGGAAGCCGATGGTGCTGCTTAAGTGGTTGGCTTATGGATTGAGTGAGTTTCTTAATTTGCTGACAGGTCTTCGTGACGGCCTCCGTAGCCTTTAGTTGCGTCTCACCAATGAACCATTTGTAGATCAAGCTCCGGCTTATCTCCTTTCCGTTCCGTTGGCGACATCCTCTCTTGGCCAAATGCCAGTAGCTCGCGTCAAAGGTGAACCCTTGGCGCGCCACTCGACAATGTGTAAGAGTGACCCTCGACCTTGTCATTCCGAACATGCAAAGACAATGGGAAAATGCACATGGCAAATCAATCTGAACCACGACAAGTCGATTGGCGGGAAAGACTGACCGTCATCATCGAGACCATGAAAGAAATGAGCCTCCATATCGCTATGTTTATGGCAAGAAGTGTGGTTCGAGTCACAGGTCAACCGGGTTTTAATTCGAACCACAAAAGCTGCTGAATGTCACCCGTTTCCGTGCCGGGGTTCCTGCCATAGGGAGTCATCATCATGAGCGAAGCTACGTCTCGATGGATGCTCTTCGGCTTGGCAGTCCTTCTGTTTGCGAACCTATCTGATGCTCAAAAATCGCAGCCGCGAAGGGTCGTGCCACCGCGGGAGCTTCCCGTTCCGGACACTCTCTCGCCTGAGTTGCAGAAAATCGTGGCACAGCCTTTCCCACCGCTTACAGCATACCCGACGACGGCCGAGGGCTGGAAAAAGTTGCAGCGCGAGGCCGATGCCGGGGCGGAGAAAGCCGCCGTTGCGGCTGCCAAGCTACTGGGCACAAAAGTGGAGGCCGTGGAGAAGGCGGGGGTGAAGTGTTACCGCGTCACACCCAAAGTAGTTGCGTCGGGCAAAGAGAACGACCTGATCATCCACGTGCATAAAGGCGCCTATGTCTTCAATGCTGGCCTGGCAGCCACAGTGGAAGCAATCTGGCTGGCCGAAGCCTGCAAGACACCTGTGCTCTCCATCGACTATCGTATGCCTCCCGATCATCCCTTTCCGGCCGCAACGGATGATGTGCTGACCGTTTGGAAAGCAGTGCTTAAAGACCATGATCCCAAGAAGGTCGTCATGGGCGGCACATCGGCTGGCGGCGGCTTGACCATGATCACCATTCTCCGTTGCAAAGCGGAGAAACTGGCGATGCCGGCGGCTCTGTTTTTGGGCACGCCCGGCGCGGATTGGTCGAAAACTGGGGACAGCGTATACCTCAACGCAGAGGTGGATCGCGTGCTCGGCCCCTATGAGGGAAGGGCTGAAGCCTGCATTAAACTCTACGCCGCCGGTCGCGATCTGAAGGACCCGCTCATCTCCCCCATCTACGGGGATCTTTCAGGATTGCCACCCACGATTCTGATTACCGGAACCAGGGACTTATTTCTGAGCGCCACTTGCCGCACGCATCGGAAATTGCGAGCCGCTCGTGTGCCGGCGGAATTGCACGTCTACGAAGGCATGTCCCACGCGGATTATCTTACGGCAGCGAACACCCCGGAGGGGCGAGACGCCCTGGGAGAAATCGCCGCATTTTTCGACCGGCATTTGAGCCGACGTTAGGCAAAGGCAATGGGAAAGCGCCCCAATCAATTGTAGGCCACCCTCTAACACCGCGTCGCCTCTTGACTCTACTATTTCCCAGTTTTCTGTGGAATTGCGGGATTGCTTATTGACCCGATATTGCCGCTTTAGGAAACTACTCGCTATTGGTTATGCGGTGCCCGTGTGATAACTGGCGTTGGGAGTCCTGCGCATGAAGAGGTTTGCCTTTGCCTTTTCACTTTGATCTTTCTTTTCGCCACCCCGTCTAGCCGGGGCGACTTTGTGTATCAGGTGGATGGAATGGGGCCGGGTGGTTTTGGGTTTCACGAGTATTTTAGCAATAGCGAAGGGACGGAGACGGAAGATAACTTCGTTGCCAACAGTTTCCAGGTCGTCGCGAGCGGAACACGAATCAATTCATTCACATTCCTTTTGGGATTCAATCAACTTCCTGGCAACAATGAGTCGATTAGCGCAGTTCTCTACCAGGGGGCAAGCTTAAACAGACCCCAATGCCGGCGGTGGCCTTCAACGCATTGCCAGTACGACAACTATTCTTGAAGCGGCTAATTTCGGTCCCTTGTTTCAAACCATTACGTTGGACAAACCAGTGGATTTGGCCGTTGGGGACATTTTTTACGCAGCTCTCTTCGTTCCCCAGAATCCGGGCAACGTTTACCCGTTTTCCTCGGACCACTTCTATACAGATGTGGATGGATTGTCGCCGCCCGTGACCCCCTTGGGTAGGTCATTCTTTGATTTCGGGCCCCAGCAAGGAGCCCCTTACAATCTAGACCAGACGGGAAACTTGACCGTTCTGGGAAACCAGCACCTACCAGTTTCCTCACAATTCCCCAACGAGCCTCCGGCGCGCCAAGCGGCCTGTTAACTCAAAGTGCGAGCTTCAGGGAGTTTCGGTAGAAGTATTGGGGGCGGACTCTAAAACCCAATCATTTACTCTTCGTGACGGCCTCCTTAGCCATTGGTTGCCTCTCACCAATGAACCATTTCTAGATCAAGCTCCGGCTAATCTCCTTTCCGTTCCGTTGACGACATTTTTTCTCGGCCAAATGCCAGTAGATTGCGTCAAAGGCGAAACCCTTGGAGCGCCACTCGACAATCTGACCACCAAGATGACGCGCCCACTCATCCTTGACGATCTCCTTCTTGCCGTGAACGGTTGCCTTCTTGAACCCATAAGGCGCCATACTATTGCCGGTAAGCCCCATCGATTTGAGCGAATTGCCTTTCTGCGTAATCGCTGGAAATGTGACAATCATGCATAAATGCCCCGAGGCAAAGGAAACCTTTAGCGGCTCTTAAGCGGCCAAGCGCCTGACAAGCTGACCACCTTAAGAAACCCAGCTGCCAAAAGCGCCTAACTCATGTCCCGTTCCTTCCACTTGCTCCATTCCTATGAAATCCAAGCCCTCTTAACACGGCAATCAGTGCCGCATTAACAAGCTTCATCCCTAAGCGCACACCGATCCACAACTCTAAGAAAACAGCCCCTAAATCGCCTAGCCGCTCACTTGCTATAACTCCGCTTACTCCGCCTATCCAACTGACTGCACGAACTTTGTCTCCCAAGCGCTTTATGCGGGCGGTTGGCCCATGGTGGGAGGAAGTATCTGGGATGTGTACAAAGACGATGTGTGGTGGTATGGCAAGAGCAAAATCGGAAACAAGCTCAGTTACAAATCGCCGTCAGGCTTTTTCGGTCAGGCCAGCGAAACCTGGACTTCAGCAAATAAGTTCAGCAAATTCCTGACTGCAAGCGGGAGAGCCATTCAATTCGGCTCGGCAGCTATGCTCGACCTCGGGGACGTGATTCAGCTCCAGATTATCAACGGAGACATTCACCATACCATGTTGGTCACGGGCTTCGACCCGAAGACCCAGGAAATCCTGTTGTCTTATCACACGAACAACCAGTTGGATAATCCCTTGAGCAAGGTTGTGGCCGCTTCGGGCGGGCAGACCTTAATTTACTGGAAGCTATTGGATGTGATCCCTTGACGCACCGAAGATCTGCAAGGCGGTGGTGGTCCTTGCCTCCCGCCGGTGCGTCGGCGCGAATACGCTTGACGTACTCTATATTTACTTTCAGGCAGCCTCCAGGCGGGTCACAAATTCACCTCCTTTGCTTGGCTTGCTGGTAAGCACTTGCCAATTCAGGTAAGGATTCCCGGTCAGACTCGCGATAGCCCATCTCGAGGGAATGGCGTTGTCCACGGCTAAGTAGATGGCGGTGCCCTCGAAACACAGAAGCGTGACAACAAGCCAACCAGGACGCCGACTGCATCCTTTTGCTGATCTGCTCCACTCGTTAGGCCTGTAATCCAGGAATGGGTTCCCATCCGGTCATGGTCTGGGCAAACTCGCGAGGCAATCCTTGGACCAGCCGCATCTCTCCCACATTGAAGAGGGTATGAATAATGGTAGCAACCAGGTTCTTGATAGAAACTGGATCTGATTGCGGTTCACCGCCTTGACGGTTGGATTGACCGATCACTTTGCCCGTGGGCAATCCGCCGCCAGCAAGGAGTAAAGGAGCCAGGTTGCCCCAATGATCACGGCCTCCAGACTTGTTGATCTTTGGAGTCCGACCCATTTCGCCACAGACAACCAAAAGAATCTTTTCACTGAGCCCGCGGGCTTCAACATCTTCAAGGAACGCTGCCAGGGCATGGTCCAGAGGCAGGCCCATGTAGCGCATGCCCTCGGCAACACCAGCGTTGTTTACGTCGGCATGCATGTCCCAGACAAAATTCGTTGTCACTGTCACAAAACCGCTGCCCCGCTCGCAAAGGCGTCGAGCCAAGAGCAATAGCTTGCCCAGCGACTTGGCGTTGTCTACATAATTGTTGAAATTATTCCACTTCTTGCTAATGTTCTCCGGCCGGACTAGCGGCGAAGTGTCATAGCGGGCAACAACGCGTGAATCCTCTTTTGTTAAATCAAACGCCTCAGCGACGCCGCCTAAAATTGTGCGAAAGGCCTGCTCGCGAGTGCGGTCAATCCCCTCAAGAGCCGGTTCGTCAAGTAACCACTTTACCCTGTCCATTTGAGCCAAGAGCCGACGCCGGTCGCTCAGTTGGGTCAACGGCAAGGATAAATGCATGTCTCGAGTAAGCTGGCCGCCGCCACTAGGATCGAAAGGAGCATTGGCCCTCCCCAAGGCGCCGGTGTCGCCAAATTTGCCGAAGTTCTGGTTACTAGGTTGGGTGGTCGAGTCGACGCTACGTGGAAATAAAACAATGTTGCTTGGCATGCCCGTTTCGGCATGGTTAACGCCAGCCATGCGCGCGTAAAGAGAACCTAGATTGGCCCCAAACGTATCACGGCCTACGACTGGCTTGATATCGTGGTTGGCGTCGCCGGTCGAAAACGAGCGAACCACGGTTACCTTATCGGCGAGAGCGGCCAGCTTGGCAAAGGTTCCACCAAAGCTGACTCCAGGAAGTTTGGTGGCCACTTCCCCCGTTGCACTGCGAATGCCCTCCGGCGCCGTCATCTTTGGATCGAACATTTCGATCTGGCTCGGACCGCCGTGTAAGAACAACAGGATTACCGACTTGTCCGTTATTAGCGATTTGTTTTCGGAAGCCTGCGCGGAGAACAATCCGGGAAGCGAAAGCCCACCTAGCGCGAGAGAGCCCACGCGGAGAAAAGCTCGTCGGCTAAATCGATGACCTTCGTCATGAATGCTCAGCACGGCGGAATTCCCTCTAAATTGAATTGGTAAAGCGTTCTTGCGAGCAGTGGCGGTTCGATTACCAAGCAGTGAGTCGATATTACCACAAGCAGTCCAACCTCGCGAAGCTAGAAATAGTGGCTAATGCAGAGAGAGGGAACGCGACCTAAAAACCTTCTCTAATTTATACTGGCCGGCAAGCAGGACAGGAAAATGCGTTCAAGGATTCGGCAGGAGTTGAAAGACAATGGTTTACCAATGAAATAGCCGCGGTGGCGAATGAACCGATCCTTCTCAAGAAATAGAGGAGAAATTACATGAATTCCGTCGTTCACTTCGAGATGCCGTACAACAATCGGGATCGAGCGGCGAAGTTTTACGAATCGGCGTTTGGATGGCAAATGCAGAAGATGGGCGAAGAGATGGGCAATTATCTCTTAGCGATCACGACGGAAACCGGCGAGGCAGGGCCCAAGAAGCCTGGCGCGATCAACGGCGGGTTCTTCGAGAAAAAGCCCGACTGGCCCCTGCAGTATCCGTCGGTCGTGATCGCTGTCGATGACATCAAGCGAGCCATCAAGAAAGTGGCAAGTGCGGGCGGCAACGTGCTCGGCGAGCCGATGGACATACCGAGCGTGGGGCAATATGTTTCGTTCACCGACAGTGAAGGCAAGCGCGTGGGCTTGCTTGAGCCCATTCCGCGCGACGCATCCAAGGCAGATCGAACACGAAAGGCTAAGCCAACGCCAGCGAAGGGCCGTTCACCAAAAAGACGGGAATAGACGCCCGCCTCGGCCAATGACCCTCGCCTGGCGTTTCGCAGGGCTGCGTGGAGTGCGGCGCGTTTGGCGCACGTTGGTAGAGCCCGCTGGAAAAAGGGATGTCACATCGTGTGTTCCCAAGAGCGTTGAGTAGGCGTAAGGAGCTAATGTTTTCGAGAGGGAATTATGGAGCACTTCAGCACTTTTAGGGCCGGTGATTTGACCGCCGTCATCGGCGACAATGCCGGATCCGGTAACCACCGTGCCGGCTACAACGGCGTCTGGAGTTTGGTCCACAAGAACGAGCCGGACAATCTTTTCGTCCCGGAAGTAGCCGGCCTTAACTTCGAACACATTTTTGATGGCGACAAACGAGACGAAGATGACAGCCGAAAGATCTTCTTCGAGCCTCGTCATGCACCGATGACGTTTGAAAAATTGTCTGCCAGGGCAGCGGAATTGCACCAGCCGCCGACGTCTGCCTTTCACCTGGAAAGCTGGACCCGCCTGGAACTCGTGGCGCCGCATTATCTAGACATAACCTTCCGCTTCAAGCCCACTCAGCATTGCTTCGCCTATGGCTACATTGGTTTATTCTGGGCAAATTACATCAATGCCCCGGAGGACAAAAGCATTTATTTCCGCGATCGAGGCCGTTGGATTCAGTTGTGCACCCAAGAACACAACGATGAAAGCACCGTGTCCCACCGAGACGACAAGCTCCAATTGAAGTTCAGCGAGAAATTCGGGCCGGCGCGATTCAAAAACATGTCGCGGTTGCGGTTCGATGAGCCATTTTTCTATGGCCTATTCAAGAAACAAATCTTCATCGTCATGTTTGATCGAACAGCGGGAATGCGGTTTACTCACTCTCCCAGCGGGGGAGGGGATAACAAGGACCAGCAAACCACGCTGCCGGCCTGGGATTTCCAATGGATTCTGCCAAACTTCGAGGTCCTGACGGAATACACCCTCAGAGCCAGGGTAGTTTATCGAAGTCGGTGCAGCAGGACCGAAATAGTCAATGAGTTCAGCAAATGGAAGCTAGAGCTGAGCAAAAAAGGAGTAAAGGAATAAATTGGTAGGTTTTTCATAAATCATATGCGAGAACCATCCCCGTCAAAGTTACGCGGTTCGGTACCGCGCCACCACATCGGGATCAACCGTCACTCCCAGTCCGGGGGCCTCGGGCAAGCGGACAAGGCCGTCGCGGATTTCGAAGCGCTCGTGGGTCAGTTCATGCCGAAGCGGCGACTCAGCCATGCAGAACTCGACGATATCCGCGGCCGGAAGCGCGGCCATGACGTGTAACGAAGCGGCGAGGGTTATAGCGCTCTTGTCGGGAAAGTTTGGACGGGCGAGCAGTTTTGTACCCTTTTCGGAATGACCCAAGAGGATTTGGCAATGTGGATCAAAAATGGCTTACCTGTGTTGAGGCTTGAGGATGGCACAGTCCGAATCACGGAAACCGTCGTAGACGACTTTTTCCGTCAACGCAGAGAAGAAATCGCCGCAACCAGGATTGCCGAAAGCCTAGAGCGAATAGCCAATGCCTTGGCTCCGGCGCCGGCCGAAATTGTGGGATCACAATATATCGCAGAAAGGCGAGGGATAACGACCACCTATGTGGCCCAGATGGCACGGCAAGGAGTCATTCCGAAAGCCTGCATTATCGCTGGCAGTGGAGACGGCAACTATTGGAAATTTGACCGCAAGAAAATCGACCAGTGGATCGAGACTGGCGGCTCCAGGTAAGAATTGACTTAGATCGGAAGGTTTTAGGACGAGGACAGGCGATTCGATGCCACGCAAACGGACGTTAGAGAAGCAAACGATCACAGTGGTTGTGGGCGGCAATCCTGTCAATATCACCCTGCATCCACCGACTCGTACGCGGAGGTCTTGGTATGTCTAATGGAACGGACTAGTGACAAGCAAAAGCACCGGGCACCGGAATCTGGAGAACGCTATCGTTGGTGCCGAAACTATGCTCAAGAATGATGGAAAGCGAGCGACCCTAAGTGACAGCATTCTTTCCGACTTGGAATTCGAGGAAATCCAGCGGGCGCATTATGCGAACAGAAAAGGTGCTGTGGAGCAAACTAGGTCCGCGAAATCGCTCGTGAATTGCCTGGAAGCCATACGGGCATTCAAAGTCATTTCAGGAATCTCAACTATTTCAACAGCCGGCCCGGATGAATGCGCTGCCTTCCAAAGGAAATGTCTCACCCATCCTAAAACGACTTTGCGGCGTTATCCGAAAAGCAATATAGAGGCCCCCTGTTACAGCGCCAATATCGTGGTGAAGTGGTCGGACCGACCAATCCGCCAATTCGATGCTGAAGAACTTTTGGGGCTGCTTGATTATCTCGATCAAAAATGGCCTGCTGTCACAGTTGCTTCTTTGCTGGCTAAGGTGTTGTTGTGGTCATGCGCACGGCGCGCTGAATTTTCGAGCTTAAGTTGGCAGCAGTTGCGGGTTGTCGGCTCTGAATGCCATTTCAAAGTAATCGGCAAATGGGAAGTCAAGAGGTGGTTCCGCCTTCCAGAGCTGATTCACCAGGAATTGCTCGCTATTCGAACCACACCCATTCGTCTTTGCCGCCTACAATGATCAGCTTCGCCGGTTCTACAAGCGGAGTTCCCGACCGGGGGCAGCTAAGGCAGTCGGTCTGGAATTTAATCCTGTATGTTTGGGGGACTGGATTCACGAGCGTCTGGATGACTGGTCTTCCACATTGCAAAAGGGCCACGCATACACCCACGTCTTCCGCAAGACAAGCCTGCAGTATGCTCGCCGCGGTGAAGATGCTAGCCGCCGAGTTGCTCAGGACGCCGGTTTGAGTGAGACCGTACTGATGACCCACTATGTCGAGGAATCAGACCCGGAGCTACGGGAGGCAAGCAATCGGACTTTCGAACGAGTCCTGGCGAGCCTTCCTCCGGAAGTCGCTTGCCGCTATGGATACATGGACGCCGTAGCAAAGGAATTGGAGGACCGCCTGCAATCCGCTTTGAAATCCGGGAATTGGGCACAGGTAGCCAATTTAGCTGCCCAATTGGCCAATAAGCCACACGTGCCTACAGGTTGAAAACGCCAGAGCGAGTAATTAAGGCCGGTGTGCAGAATTAGGCCTCAAGCCGGCCAATTTCATTCCTTACCGTTGATTCTTAAGTCGTCCATTTCTTGTGAAGTGGACTTTAGAAAGGCAAACTTGATACCTGAAGATTCCGCCTAAGCCATTTGTTTTCTTGCCATTATGATTACACCTGGCAGGGCTCGAACCTGCAACCTTCGGTTCCGTAGACCGATGCTCTATCCAGTTGAGCTACAGGTGCATGCTGACGTATTCATCTGCTATGAGCAAGTCTACACGAACGGGCAGTTGTGGCAAGCTTGCTGGATACGCCAAGCGGTATCTCGACTGCCACCAGTCCTTGGCTCAAAACAATCTCTGCTATCGCCCGGGGTGGTCACGAAACGAATATCGCATAGCCAAAAACCTAGAGCAATTGCGAAATAACTCCTAAGACTCTACCATTTAGCGAAGTTTGACCTCGCGGGCAAGATCGCGGGAAATTGGTGGTTGTGCAGTGAACGAGCAAATCTCTAGTCAGATACGCGATCTATACCAAGCGACCGACGCCGCCGTCGCTGCCGCGGGCCCCGTGTGCGTGGCCAGTGGGAAATGTTGCCGTTTCAAGGAATATGGCCATACCTTGTTCTTGAGCAACCTCGAAGCGGAAGTCTTGCTGGCCGACGCGCCTTCTTTCGCGCAGCCGGTTTCAGCGGATTTCTGCCCCTTTCAAGAAGGGAACCTCTGCACGGCACGCGAGCCCCGTCCTCTTGGCTGCCGAATTTACTTTTGTGATCCGGCCTATCAAGAAACCAGCCGGCGCATTAGCGAGGAAGCCATCGGCAAGCTAAAGCGACTTGCCGAAGACAACGGTCTGGAATGGCGCTACGCTCCGCTGCACTCTTTCCTCAACGAAGCCCTTCCCAAAGCTCAGATTTCCATGTCTCATCTCGATCATCAACGAATAGGTTTGCAATTAACCACCGACTGATTGGTGTCCAGGAGCCCGCCATGCGCTGCCGATTATCCTTGATCGTTTTGCTAGTTTGGTCCGCCGGCGCCTTTGCCGAGGATTGGCCTCAATGGCTCGGCCCCACGCGGGATGGCGCCAGTTCGGAAAAAATCGAACCTTGGAAGGAGGCGCCCAAGGTCTTATGGCATATTTCCGTTGGCGAGGGTCACAGCTCTCCTGTAGTGGCAAACGGCAAAACGTTTTTGCACTTTCGTCGGGAGAAAAAAGACTCCAATGCCAAGGCCTTCGATGAAGTGTTAGTCGCCTATGAGGCCAAAAGCGGCAAACGGCTCTGGGAGACCGTGTGCGGTGATACGACAAAGTTTTCGAGTCTATTCGGGAACGGGCCGCGCTCGACGCCGAGCGTCGTGGACGATCGTATTTACACGTTGGGAGTTACGGGGATACTGAGCTGTTTCGAGGCGGACAAGGGAAAGCTGCTTTGGCAGAAGGACACCCTCAAAGAATTCAACGCGCCCAACCTGTTCTTTGGTGTCTCAGGTTCTCCCTTGGTGGACGGCGATTTTGTTCTTCTCAATGTTGGCGGCAAGAACGCTTCCATCGTCGCCCTCGATCGCAAGACGGGTGAAGTCGCGTGGAAGAAGCTTGACGATCCGGCAAGCTATTCGTCCGGCATTGTTTTCGGTAAAGGCAAGGAAAGACAGGCCGTCTTCCTAACGGGCAAAGGACTTGTTGCGCTTCATCCGCAAACCGGCGCCCTTTTCTGGCAGCAACCTTTTGTCGACAACTTGAACGAAAGTTCAACGACCCCTGTCCACCTTGGCAATCTGCTCGTGAGCAGCACGATCATGTCCGGCGCGCTGGCGCTTGACCTGGCGGGCAAAGACGGGAAACCGAGCGTCAAGAAAGTCGCTTGGAAGAACCCTGACCTGACTTGCTATTTCTCGACGCCGGTCGCTGTGGGCATGGACCATCTCTACATGGTGACGGGAAGTTCAAACATCTTGAAAGCTCAAGCCAACCTTCATTGTGTTGAAGCCGCGACCGGAAAGGTCCTGTGGACCAAACCTAAAGTGGGTAAATACCACGCTTGCTTGATTCGCACAGGCGATGACAAGCTCCTTATGCTCGAAGAAGGCAGCGATCTGGTCTTAGTCCAGCCCGATCCCAAGCTATATCGGGAATTAGCCCGATCCAAAGTTTGCGGTGAAACCTGGGCCCATCCGGCGTTGTCCAACGGTAAACTTTACGTGCGCGATGCCAAGGAATTGATCTGCCTGCAATTGGAAAAATAGTCCGTTGGCTTCCTCAATTGATTTTCTTACCCACTGCGTCCGCCAGCCGTCTTAGTGAACTCAACAGCTTATCGAATCCGGGGAAATCAAGCGTTTGCGCGCCATCCGATAATGCATGATTAGGATCGGGATGCACTTCGAGCAACAGGCCATCCGCTCCGGCGGCGATCGACGCCAAGGCCATCGGAGGCACATAATCTCGCTTGCCGGTGCCGTGGCTCGGATCGACCAAAATCGGCAGATGTGAAAGCTGTTTGGCGGGCGGAATCACGGACAAATCCAGCGTGTTTCGGCTGTGATCGGAAAAAGTGCGGACGCCTCGCTCGCAGAGAACGACGTTGTAATTGCCTCCCGCCATGACGTACTCGGCCGCCATAAGCCATTCCTCAAGCGTCGCGGACATGCCGCGTTTGAGCAGCACGGGCTTCCTAGCCCGCGAAACCCGCCGCAGCAGGCTGAAGTTCTGCATGTTGCGCGTGCCGATCTGAATGATGTCCGCTGCTTCCTCGACCGCGTCCGCATTGTCCGTATCCATCAACTCCGTCACGATGCCTATGCCGGTCTTGGCTCGCACCTTGGCCAAAATGGCTAATCCTTCCAGCCCCATACCCTGAAACGCATAAGGGCTCGACCGAGGCTTGAAAGCGCCGGCGCGCATCAGATGGATGCCGTTTTTCATGAGGAAGTCCGCCACGCGGACGATCATGTCCTCGTTCTCCACCGAACAGGGGCCCGCGATCAGGGTGAAGTTGCCCGGAGCGATGGTCGTTTGTTTTAGCGCAATATACGTGTCCGCCTGATGCATTTCCCGGCTTGCCAGCTTGTACGGTTTGGTAACGCGTATTAGCTCCATCACTCCCGGAAGGACTTCCAGAGTCCGAGGGTCCACGGCGCTGATATTGCCCGTGATGCCGATAGCCGTCCGCGTAGCGCCGGGCATGGGATGAGGATTCAGGTTCATGTCCCGGATAGTAGAGACCACCTGCGAGATTTGTTCTGGAGTGGCCTGGCTTTGCATGACGACCAGCATCGGTCGAGTCCCCGGCGACAGGGTTAGAACGCCTTGCCGCAAGCTCCTGGCTTTCTGGCAAAGTTCGGTAACGAATGTTATCTTACCAATCGCAGGTTGCCTTGGTTATGGCCGTTAAGGAGAAAGACACACGTGCCCCCCTCGCATCGGAGCAATCCGGGTTTATCTTCCGGGCCGCCGCGCTATCCGGGAACGTTCATGCTGGCCTTCCGAGAGGCTCTGGCCGAGATGAAGTGGAAGGCCAAGCGCTGGCTGGGCGATGCGGTCGAATGTGTCGACGAGCAAGGCGAAGAGCATGTCGTGGGTTTAGAAAATCTGTATCGGCGCGCTCGACCGGAACAGCGGGAGACCTGGCCGGCAATTATCGCCGACTTTCTCCAGCGAATCCATGCGGCGGAGAAAGCGGCTCAAATCGAGGTGAAGCTGGCCGACGTCGCCGATCAATTGATGTTGCGCATCGGTCCGTCGATGATGGCGGTGGCCGGCAAACTAAAAGTCTGGTCGCGGCCGCTCGAAGGCACTCCTTTGTTCGTCAATCTGGTCATCGATCAACCCGACACAATGTCCTACGTGACCGAAGAAATGATGGCCGCTTCGGAGTTGCCTGCCGACCATTGGCACGAACAGGCCTTGGCGAATCTGCTCAAGCGAACCTCGCCGGGGAACCTGGAGGTCGTCCATGCCGAGTCGGGTTTATCCTTGTGCAGCACGGGCGACGCTTACGATGCGACACGTTCGCTCCTGGTTGAAACGCTAAGGCCGAACATGCCGGATGCGGGGTGCTTATTGGCGGTCCCCAGCCGCGACGAATTGCTTGTCTTGCCCCTGACAGCCGAAGCGCTCCCGCACGTTCATCTGATGAAATTGCTCGCTGAGAAAAACTACCGTTCGGCTCCCTATTCCGTCAGCGATGAAGTATTTTGGGTGCGGCAGGGTCGCTGGCAACCGTTCCCCATGACGATCCGTGGCGAAGAAATCATGGTAAGGCCTCCCGAAGAGTTTCTCACTTTCTTTCCCAAGCCGGGCGACGACGCCAAGAGCGATGGGGCAGCAGAATGAACAAATGACACGCAACGAAATGACACGCAACATTGCTTGTCGCCAATCCGGCCGGGTCATTTTTTGCGAATTTGCAGCAGCCTCTTGCTATCCGCTTTTCTTCCGTTACGCTGTGGCAATGAACCATCCTTCCCCAATAAGGAGCACCCCGATGTTGCGCAATGCGGCACTCACCGCGCTGTTATTGACTGGCCTAGTCCTTCCGGCGTTTGCTGCGGTGCCGTCCGCGAAGACGAAGCAAAAGCTTTATGTGACCAACAGCGGAGGCGATGACGTCAACGTGATCGACATCGCCACAAATAAGGTGATTGGCCGAATCGAGGTTGGCCCGCATCCTCATGGCCTGGCCGCGCCGGCGGCCCAAGACGTGATTTATGTAACAATTGAAGGCAAGAGGCCCGGCGAACTTGTCTGCATCGATACGACGACGGACAAAATTACACGCCGCATGGACGTCGGACCAGCTCCCAATCAACTGGCCGTGACGCCCGACGGAAAAATTGCGTACGTGCCCAGCGAAGACGAACACTGGGACGTTGTCGATCTCGATAAATTCAAGATCATCACCCGCATTAAGGTCGGCGGCAGGCCGCACAATACTGTTTGCTCGCCGGATGGCAAGCGGATGTATCTGGCGCCGATGGGCTCGCCTCATAAAGTTACCGTTGTTGATGTCGCGACTCACAAACCCATCCGCGAAATCGCTTTTGGGGATGTGGTAAGGCCGATCACACTAAGCCAAGACGCAAAGCGTCTCTATGCGGAGGTTGACAATCTGATTGGCTTTGAAGTCGCCGATGTAGCCACAGGCAAACTGCTTTATCGCATCGAAGCTGACCTAACGCCTCAGCAGAAACAAACGAAGAGCCGAAGCCATGGCATCGGCTTGACGCCCAATCAAAAGGAATTGTGGGAATGTGACGTCGAACATTTCGACGTTCACGTCTACGATGTGTCCGGCGATAAGCCCAAGCAAATTGCGACCATTCCGATAGGCGGCCAAATCTATTGGCTCACTTTTAATCCGGATGGAAAGACGTGTTATGTAGCGGGGCGCGGCAAAGGAGAAGTCGCCCTCGTAGACACGGACACTAAGAAAATCACGGCCACCATCCCCGTTGGCAAGGTCCCAAAACGGCTACTAGTTGTTACGCCTCCTCAAACCTCGACATCACGTTAGCACTCGACAATTAGCGGACAAAGGATTTCACCATGCGCACCATGAAATTGCTGAGTTCATGCCTTTTGGCTCTCTGCGTGAGTGGCTTAGCCCAGGGCCAATACGGCGATATAAGCGACCTTACACTCAACAAGCCTGAAGACAAGGTCGACGTCAAATCGGAGCCGCCGCCCAAAGGAGCCATCATTCTTTTCGATGGCAAGAGTTTGGACAACTGGACGACATTGGACCGCAAGGGCAAGCCGCCCTGGAAGCTCCTCGATGGCGGCGTCATGGAGGTGAACAAGGAAAATATCATCAGCAAGGAGAAATTCGGCGATCATTTTAAGCTGCACGTCGAGTTTCGCGTGCCTTATCTGCCCACCAAGAAAGGCCAGGAGCGCGGCAATAGCGGCGTCTATGTGCAGGGCCGCTACGAGGTGCAGGTTCTTGATAGCTATGGACTGAACAGCAAGATTGATGATTGCGGCGCCATTTACGGAATCGCTGCGCCAAAGGTGAACGCGTGCAAAGCCCCGACCGTATGGCAGAGCTATGACATTGAATTTACGACGCCGAAATGCAAGAACGACAAGAAGGTGGAAAACGGCAGGATGACGGTCCATCAAAACGGTGTCTTAATCCATGACAATGTCGAAATTACCAAAGACAATACCACGGCAGGTTTAGGCGGCGAAGTCTGCAAACCGGGGCCGATTATGCTCCAGGATCATGGCAGCCCCGTCCAATACCGCGATATTTGGGTGGTGCAATTGAAGTAGCGGTAAGAACGACTAAGTTCTCACCCCGCAAAGCGTCTCATCACCAACGCGGCGTTTTGACCGCCAAACCCAAAGCTGGTGGAGACCGCCATGCGGACTGGCATATCGCGAGCCATATTGGGCACATAATCTAGATCGCAGTCAGGGTCCGGCTGAGTGTGGTTAATCGTTGGCGGCAAGACGCCTTTAAAAAGCGTCAACGACAACGCGACCGCCTCGACGGCGCCGGCCGCACCGATTAAGTGCCCGACCATGGATTTGATCGAAGATAAAGGCAACGCCTTGGCCCCTTCGCCGAAAACGCGTTTGACGGCCACGGTTTCCATGAGGTCGTTCAGCCGCGTGCTGGTGCCGTGAGCGTTGATGTAATCAACATCCCGATGATCCACGTGAGCTTCCTTGAGAGCCCATTCAATAGCTCGGGCTGCGCCGCGTGCTTCAGGATCCGGCTTGGTCACGGCATAGGCATCGAAACTGCTTCCCAGCCCCAAGACTTCCGCATAAATGATGGCGCCGCGCCGGCGGGCATGTTCGAGTTCTTCAAGAACGAGTACTCCGGCCCCTTCGCCGAGCACGAATCCGTCGCGCTGGCCGTCGAAAGGCCGGGATATTTGCTCCGCAGGACGATCCGCCTTGCTCACAGCTCCCAGGGCCGTGTACGCCAGCAGTAATAATGGATCCATGCGGCTGTCGGCGCCGCCCGCCAAGACGATGTCGGCGTCATCGCGAGCAATGAGGCGGAATGCTTCGCCCACCGCCTGCGTGCCGGCAGCGCACGCCGTCGTTATGGTGCTGTTGGGGCCCTGGGCATGGAACAGCATGGAAATGTGGGCTGCCGTCATGTTCGGCAGATATTTTAGAATCCAAAGGGGGAAAAGGTTGCCGCCCCGCTGCCCCAGGCGATCGGTCCGGAGCTTCCCGGTTGAGTCGTAAGAGTCCGCCAAAACTGGCGCCAGTTCGCTTAAGTCGGTCGGCACAATGCCCGCGCCCATGACGACGCCGACTCGGTCTGGGTCCTCATGACCTACGTTTAGGCCGCTGTCCTTTATAGCCATCCACGCGGCCGCCAACCCGAAGCGCATGGCCCGGCTCATGATTTTTAAGTTCTTGCGGTGTTCCCCGTTGACCATCGGCGCAAAATCAAACTCGGGAACTTCGGCAGCGACGCGGACTGTGTACTGGCTAGCGTCGAAGCTGCGGATCGGCCTGACGCCGCTTTTGCCTTCAACGCAAGCCGACCAGAATTCCTCCTTGCCGATGCCGTTAGGGGCTAAAACGCCCAGTCCTGTGATAACGACGCGACGCATGGCAAGACTCCTTCCCGGGAGCAGGCGCATGCGCAGACTGCCGCCCGGTGCGGAAACGAACATGAACCGTCCTGGTTTGGTGAGTCGATAAGATGCGACGTAGGCGAGATAAAGCTTTGGTGTCAGAGAATTTGTGTAACGACCAAGCGCTTTATGGCCTTTGCCTACGCTTTTCATTCTACCCAAGTTAACTAAGCTAGTGCAATCAACTAATGCTCATCCCAAACGAGTTTTTTGGACTTAAGGCGTACTCGTCCCTAAAGGCGCTAACCGAGGATTTTTCAGTATTCTCCTTATGCTTCGCTTCGGAGCCTCGACCGTCAGAGCGGCCACCGCAAGAAAGTCGACATTTCTCTGATAGAAAGCCTCAAGCTCCCTATAACTAGACTGCGCAGGGGTTAGCTATTCACCGGGAGCCCATGTCGATTCAACGGAGGCGACTAATGACCGTGACGCCGCTGCCACAGCGACCAGCCTGGAAGTTGCTGGAGGCTCATTACCAGAAATTCAAAGCAATTCATTTGCGGAAGCTTTTCTCGGATGATCCCACGCGAGCGGAGCATTTCACTGCCGAAGCTGAAGGGATCTACCTTGATTACTCGAAAAACCGCCTCAGCGCTGAAACCCTGAAGCTTCTCATTCAACTCGCGCAGGAGTCCGGTCTGCGGGCGCGAATCGATGCGATGTTTAAGGGCGAGAAGATCAATGTCACCGAAGATCGGGCCGTCCTCCATGTGGCCCTTCGAGCGCCGAAAGGCGCGACCATCTTGGTGGACGGCGAAAACGTCGTTCCTGAAGTCCACGCCGTGCTTGATAGGATGGCCGACTTCTCCAAGCGCATCCGGAACGGGGAATGGAAAGGATATACCGCCAAACGCATCCGCAACGTCATCAACATTGGCATAGGCGGTTCTGATCTTGGCCCGGTCATGGCTTATGAAGCGCTGCGTGCCTACAGCGACCGCGCCATGACGTTTCAGTTTGTCTCCAATGTTGACGGTACGGACATCGTGGAAGCGACCCGGGATCTGGATCCCGCCGAGACGCTTTTTATCGTTTCCTCCAAGACGTTCACGACAGTGGAAACGCTGACCAACGCCCATTCCGCCCGAGCCTGGGCTTTGAATGCGCTAGGTGACGAAAAGGCTGTGGCCAGGCACTTCGTCGCCGTCTCGACTAATGTCGCCGAAGTGACCAAGTTCGGCATTGATACCGCCAACATGTTCGAATTCTGGGATTGGGTGGGAGGACGTTATTCCTTGGATTCGGCAATTGGACTGTCTTTGATGGTTGCCATTGGTCCGGATCATTTTCGGGAGATGTTGGCCGGCTTCCATGCCATGGACGAACATTTTCGGACGGCTCCTTTCGAGCGGAATTTGCCGGTGCTCATGGGCCTCATTGGGATCTGGTACAACAATTTCTTTGGCGCTCAAACTTTGGCTGTGTTGCCTTACGACCATTACCTTGGAAAACTGAGCGCCTACCTGCAACAGCTCGACATGGAAAGCAACGGCAAGCATGTGGACCTCGAAGGGAAACCGGTCGATTACCAGACAGGGCCAATCGTTTGGGGCACCCCCGGCACCAATGGCCAGCACGCTTACTATCAGCTCATTCACCAGGGAACTAAGCTGATTCCATGCGATTTCATCGGCTTCTGTGAATCGCTCAATCCGCTTGGCCAACATCACGATCTGCTCATGGCCAATTTCTTTGCTCAAACGGAGGCTCTTGCTTTCGGTAAGACAGCCGAGGAAGTGAAGAAGGACGGGGTTCCGGACTTCCAGGCGCCCCACCGCATCTTTGATGGCAATCGTCCGACCAATTCGCTTTTGCTGGATCGTCAAACACCTAGAAGCTTGGGCGCCCTGGTGGCGCTTTACGAGCACAAAGTCTTCACTCAGGGCACGATTTGGAACATCAATTCTTTTGACCAGTGGGGCGTCGAACTCGGCAAGGTGCTGGCTAAACGCATCGTTCCCGAACTGGAAAGCAAACAAGATCCCAAGCCCGCCCACGATAGTTCCACGAACAATTTGATTCGCCGTTATCGGAAACTGAAGGAGAAACGCTAATGACCGTTGGTTATGACCGACCCTTGTACATTTTGCCGTTCGACCATCGCGGCTCATTCCAGACCAAGATGTTCGGCTGGAAAGGCGAGCTAACGCCCGGCCAAACGGCCGAGATCGCTGCGACAAAGCAGGTGATATACGATGCGTTCAAGGCCGCTGTATCCGGCGGGATTCCGAAAGAAAAGGCCGGAATTCTGGTGGACGAGCAGTTCGGAGCCGCCATCCTTCGCGACGCCGCCAAGCAGGGTTATACAACGGCTTGTCCTGCCGAAAAGAGCGGACAAGACGAGTTCGACTTCGAGTATGGAGAGGACTTCGCCAAGCATATTGAGGCGTTTAACCCCACGTTTTGCAAAGTGCTGGTCCGCTACAATCCCGAGGGTGAAAGAGATTTGAATAAGCGGCAAACGATGCGGCTTAAGCGGCTGGCCGATTATCTGCACAGTAAGGGCAAGAGCAAGTTCATGTTCGAACTCTTGGTGCCCCCCGAAAAAGCGCAGTTGGATAAAGTCAAAGGCGACAAGAAGGCTTTCGATCGAGAGTTGCGGCCGGGCCTCATGGTGCGTTCTATTGAAAGCCTTCAAGACGCCGGCGTTGAAGCCGATGTCTGGAAAATCGAGGGACTCGATAGGCGCGAGGATTGTACGAAGATGGTGGCCGCCGCGCGCCGTGGCGGGCGCAGCCAGGTCGGCTGTATCATTCTGGGCCGCGGCGAAGACGATAAAAAAGTGCGGGAATGGCTCTCCGTTGCCGCGCCGGTTCCCGGTTTCGTTGGCTTCGCCGTGGGGCGGACGACCTTCTGGGACCCCCTTATCGATATGCGCGCCGGCAAACTGACACGCGAGGCGACCGTCGCCGAGATCGCCCGCCGTTACCGCGAATGGACTGCCATATTTGATAAAGCTCGAAACACGTGAGCCGGCCAACGTTGAACTAACGCAACGCGGGCAGGGAATCAGAGAAATCACGCCCATGCTGCGGGCTGGTTCGTCAAGATTCTAGGACTTGCCATGAGTTCTCGTCATTCCGACGCCCTAGTTTTCTTCGGCGCCACCGGCGATCTGGCTTACAAAAAGATCTTTCCCGCCCTTCAGGCCATGGTGCTCCGCGGCCATCTCACGGTGCCGGTAATCGGCGTGGCCAAAGCCGGCTGGGACCTCGCGCAGTTTCAGGCCCGCGCCCGCGAAAGCTGCGAAAATCACGGCGGCATCAAGGAACCGGCTTTTACAACCCTTTGCCAACTGCTTCGCTACGTCGACGGGGACTACCAAGACCCGGCCACATTTTCTAAACTTCGTAAGGAGCTAAACGGCGCCCAGCGGCCGGCGCACTATTTGGCCATCCCACCCAACCTTTTTGAGCTGGTTGTCGAGCAATTGGGCAAGTCGGATTGCGCCAAGGGCGCTCGCGTAATTATTGAGAAGCCTTTCGGTAGAGACCTCCAGTCGGCCAAGGAATTGAACGCCACACTTCTGGGGTTCTTCAACGAAAAAAGCATTTTTCGCATCGACCATTACTTGGGCAAAGACCCGGTGCAGAATCTGCTCTTCTTCCGGTTCGCCAATTCGTTTCTCGAACCGATCTGGAACCGCAATCATGTCAAAAGCATCCAGATCACGATGGCGGAAAACTTTGGCGTGGAAGGACGGGGCGCCTTTTACGAAGAAGCGGGGGCTATCCGCGACGTCGTGCAGAATCACCTCCTGCAAATTCTCGCTAACCTAGCTATGGAGCCGCCCGCCGGCGTGGACAGCGAATCGATTCGCGATGAAAAAGTAAAGGTCTTGAAATCGATTCCGCCGGTCGACCCGCGAGATATCGTCCGCGGCCAATTTCGCGGTTATCGTGACGAAAAAGGCGTGGCGCCTGATTCGCAAGTTGAAACCTTTGCCGCCTTGCGGCTGGAAATCAAATCCTGGCGTTGGCTCGGCGTGCCGATCTATATCCGGGCAGGCAAATCCCTGCCGGTGACCTGCACCGAGGTGCTCGTTAAGCTCTGCCGGCCGCCCGCTGTCTACTCGCAATACTCGCCGCCGGCCAACTACTTTCGTTTCCGCATCAATCCCGAGATGATCATCGCGCTGGGCGCGTTGATCAAAACGCCGGGGGAGGAAATCGCCACGGCGCCCGTGGAATTGGAGGCGGCGCGCAGGTCGACCGCTGAAGACGTGGACCCCTATGAGCGCCTTCTCGGAGAAGCCATGAAGGGAGACGCCACACAGTTCGCCCGCGAAGACTATGTAGAGCAAGCCTGGCGAATTGTCGAGCCGGTCCCCGGGACGAAAACACCGGTCTTCGAATACGAGCCGAAAACCTGGGGACCGCCGCAGGCCGAGCGAATAGCCGCAGACGACGGCGGTTGGCATAACCCTGTCGTGTCGTAAGAGAAGCCGGCTTATCACCACCGCCGAGGTCAACTCATGAAGATCGAAGTCTTGGACGACGCCGAGGCGGTTGCCAAGCAAGGCGCCGTCCTGATCGCCGCGGAAGCGCGCGGAGCAGTCGCTGCCCGGGGCCGGTTCGTGGTCGCCGTCAGCGGCGGCCATACCCCCTGGCAAATGCTTGGCTATCTGGGGCAGGAAGATGTTCCCTGGGACGGCGTCCATGTTGTGCAGGTCGATGAACGCGTTGCACCGGCGGGCCATCCGGACCGGAACCTCACGCACCTGCGCGAATCGTTGCTGGCACATGCGCCGCTGCGGCCCGAACAGATTTATGCCATGCCGGTGGAGGAGCCCGATTTGCAGTCGGCGGCCCAGCGCTATGCGCAAACGCTAGAAAAACTTGCGGGCACGCCGCCCGTCCTCGATTTAGCGCACCTGGGCCTCGGTCCCGACGGCCACACGGCATCCCTGATTCCGGGCGATCCGGTTCTTGACATTACAAACGCGGATGTCGCCCTGACCGGCCCGTATCAGGGCCGAAGGCGAATGACCTTGACCTATCCGATCCTAAACCGATCCCGCCGCCTGCTATGGTTGGTGACCGGCGGATCAAAGGCCGATATGCTGGTCCGCTTGCGCGACGCCGATCCCTCCATCCCCGCCGGCCGCATTCGCGGTGATCGCGCTACGGTGTTGGCCGATCGCCCCGCGGCAAGCAAGACGGGCTTATGACCCGCGTTGCTAATTGATCCCCGGTTTCTCCTGACCCGCCTCCAAAGCTGAGCGTGATTCCTATGGAATGACTATGCGGTCTCACGTGAAAAGCGCCTCCGATTTGGTTCTCTCCATTTCGCCTGCCCCCCCGTGGAAAGAAATGGAAAGCATTTTTGGGCCCTAGCCTGCGGCTGAAAGAGCTGAAAAGCCTACTTCTGCTACGACAGGGAGAAATGGCAAAGACCTATTGCGGCCTTGCGACGGTCAAAATGAGCAATCGTTTTCCGTTTTTCATCCCCCTGCCACCCCTGATGAAAAACGGAACCACTTGGTGAAAAACGGAGCCAATCGGTGAAAAACGGGACCTCCTGGTGAAAAACGGAATGCAAGCTTTCCTAGTTCACGAATCCGGGCAGAACAAATGCCAGATTAACTGCACAGACTATCTCGATTGCTCCAAGAACAAAGGAAATAAGAATCGCCAATGGCCAACAAACAAGTGGACGGAAACGATGGAGAAAGAGTTTAGCTACTAATGGAGGCATTAGAATGACGCCCCCAAGCGACATAACAAATATAGGCACAGCAATAAAATCGGGCCAGAAGTCTGACGCGGTGTCACAGACAATCATGAGCGACACGGAACAGTAAGCAATAAGAAACGGCCAAATGTTCGCTGCGACAAAAAGCAACCAGCATTGCCGATTGTTGAATAGCATAGATTTGCTTAGAACGTAGAACCGTGTCCTTTATTATGCGAAGATCGAGAGCGGCATTATCTGGATGTTGACGATGTACGCCAAAAACGTCAAGGACCGCATTCCCGCTCACATCTTACGTGCGATTCGCAATGAGGTGGTAAATGGCTAAACAGGCGCGCGACATTGGCTCGGAAATCCTCCAGGGCCTTCAGGAAATCAACCGGGGCAAATTTGGCCGGGTGATTAATGTGCCCGACGTTGCCGACATCCGAGAAAAGACTGCACTATCACAAACGCGCTTTGCGCAACTGCTCGGCGTGTCCCTGCGCACCCTACAAGACTGAGAGCAAGGGCGACGCGCCCCCTCGGGTGCCGCCCGCACTCTACTCCACATAGCCGCGAAAAATCCGCAAGCGTTACTGGAAGTTGCCTGATAAAGTCGTGCGGGACAAGCAATGTGCCTTACTTTACCCGGCACTTCGGCAAGAGCAAAGGGATAGAGACGGAGAGTGAGAGCGGAGAAGGATACCGTCGATTCACTGGCGGACGAGCCGCCAGTGGCACCCGGCGCTCGGCGTGGGTCTCTGACGCCGCCGCCCGCCCCGACCACAGGCCTCCCTATCTCATGAAACGATATATTCGTGAGCTAAATGGAGACCTACGGTCTGTCCAACGGCGGAATCGGAGACTCACGCTGAGCGCGGAGGTGAAGGAGTGGTGCTACAAAGGCTCAGCGCCAGTCCGGACTCCACCCTGTAGTCAAAAATCGGAGACCGCTTCCGTCGAGTCCGATTGCCCAAAGCCCGAAGCCCGTTCCCTCCTCCTTCCAGGCTTCTCGCTCATCGCCCGGAGAAAGCGGTCGAGAAAAGAGGATTTCTGTGCCGTCGGGAGACCAAGATATTGGCCCGCGAAGGCCTTCCTTGAACCACGCCAGCTTCTTGTATTTTGCTGTAGCCCGTTCAATAACCCCTAGCTCGAAGTCGAGGGCCTTCCATTCCACACCCGGTTTTTCTGCTTTGCGGATAGCGGTCACCGCAGTGAACTTCCCGTTAGGGGAATACCGGGCATCGTTTGGACGGACAAGGGCAGCGTCTCCTAGAACCGGTTCGAGCAACTCTTTCGTATCGCTGTTCTGCCACCTACCGAAGGACTTTTGCCGGGGATGGTTAAGCATCTTTTCAATCGTTGCCATGTCTAGTTCAACCAGCACACTGGACATCAGCCCCGCTTTAATGCTGATAGTCTCGCCATGTGCAAGGAGCAGCTTTTGTCCGTCCGGTGACCAGTCCACTGGCGTCCAATACCCTGGTTGCTCGAAAATCATGTCTTCGCTCGTGCCGTCGATGGCCAATAAATAGAGGCGGGTCATAATTGGCGGGTTGGTGTGGGCGGATGACTTTCGCTCGGTAGCCACGGCGTAGACCA
Organism: Gemmataceae bacterium; assembly: GCA_045802525.1. Taxonomy (GTDB): domain Bacteria; phylum Planctomycetota; class Planctomycetia; order Gemmatales; family Gemmataceae; genus JBJMQT01. The sequence continues at coordinate 46,066 of JBJMQT010000003.1, read as the reverse complement.
AACGTTTGCTATCTGGGGACCAGGCCGCTGCCTCTTGGCACACAGGCGTGATGACGCGAGCCAAACCGTCGCCTTCAGTGCGGCCGAGGTGCAGCCTGAACCTGGGATTGGGCGTCGAAGGTGAGAATTTAAACTTATCCGCAGGGCGCAAGGAGTCGATGGCCCAGCTGACGAAGTATTTTCGGTCAGGGCTTTGCCAACTCCAATGCGGCTGCCGATAGAGAGACATGCCTGTTTCGATTCCCGGTGCATCTTTGATTGGTCCACCGAAGACTGGTTTGCAGTCGCTTGCGTCTGGCCGCATTCGGTAGAGCAGGTTATCGCCGGTTTTGTGGGAAAGGAAAGTGATCCAGGAGCCTTTCGACTCGGCCTTACCGTCTGCACCGAGCGTGGAGCCGCCCTGAATTAGAAAAGGGAACGATAGCATAGCTGAAAGTAGTTGACATGCTCGCATTGAAGTTCTCCGCTGGATCAACCAGGGACCGACTGGAGATCAATCAATAGAAATGTTTTTCGGAACTAGGTAGCGACCGGTTGGGCTGATCCTAAAAATAGGTCTTTGCAAGACGGGTGTCAATTGCACTCGCTATGAAAGTAATTGGCGCCAGCGTGCAACCACTATGCCGTTAACCCTAGCTCCATTTCTTTCGTGCCGCCAATTAGGCGTGACCGCCCTTGGCTAAAGACGGTCTTCGTGGAAACCCCGCGCTCGGTGCGATCAGCTTCTTGTTATTCCTTCGGGGAACAGCGAAAATGACGCGGCCGACAAGGCCAGTAACTTCACTGCAGCCGACAATCAGTATGAGTTTGTTTTTACCCGAGCCGACCAAGTACGATCTGAATTTCGGGCTGTTTGGCATTTCCGTGCGCGTCAGCATTGGCTTTTGGGCCGTGCATGGACTGATCGCTGCTATTGCCATCGCGGTTGGGAGTTTCGTGGACGGCATTTACTGGATTCTTGGGGCCTTTGTCTCCATTATGGTCCACGAACTTGGGCACGTCCTTGTTGGCCGGTTTTTCGGATCCAGAGGCGAAATAATCCTTACACCCTTGGGCGGCCTGGCCGGGGGCGCCTCAGAGCTTCACCAACGCCGACATCGGATCTTGGTTTACCTGGCCGGCCCACTTGCACAATTGCTCCTGGCTGGATTGCTTTGGCTGGTTATCTGGTTAATTCTCACACCCGCTTTGATAAACCAGCAAGTAGAAGAATTCGTTGCCAACCCAAACAATGTGGGCACTTATACGTATCTTCATGGAATCCTGTTCTATGTCACGCTGCTAATGGCCTTCAATGTCAGCACGGCGATTTTCAATCTCCTACCCATCCCGCCGCTCGACGGCGGAAAGATCATGGAAGAATTGTTAGGAAAACGTGGGTTGAGCAATCGAGCCCCTTGGGAGCGAGACCCTAATTGGTGGAAAAGAGGATGAACGTTTACGAGCCTCTGTTTCAAGGTGTGACCATAAAAGGCTAGCGTTCTTGATTCTTGATTTTCTTGAAAACAGCCGCCAAATCCGGGTGAAACTGAACCTCGATGATCTCCACTTTCGAGGCCTCAGCTAGGAGCCCGGGCGGCAAACCTCGATGAAACTGGTACTCGCGAATCTCCACCTGCCACTTCTCGATCGGTACCCAGGTGAAAGTGATAACGAACTCTTCGCGCGCCTTCGGGCCTCGGAGGGCGCCGGTTGGCTGTAGATCGGTTGCGCCAAGTAATCCAGCCATCAGAATTGCGCACGTAATCACGGCCCTCAGCCTCCTTCTTGAGGATTCAGTCCACTTGCCTCAAGACTATAACGCGACTTTGGGGCAATCGTTTGAATGACCCTGAATAATTGGGCTAACTTGGAGGCACTGCTTTCGGATCCTTATCGCCCGGGAAAAACCGGGGCCGCGTTCTTCTCAAAATCGTCCAGCAGCCGACCGCCTTGCAAGAGGAGATGACTCGCCGTCTTGCCAAGTTGAGCGGGGAGACTATGGTGAGCTTTGCCCTAAGGTTTTGACGATGAGGGCCAGCTGCTTCACTGAAAAAGGTTCTGATCCGAAGCAAGGCGTTTCCAAGTCGAAAGGGAAATTGGACAGAGCCGGGATCGAACCGGCGACCTAAGGATTTTCAGTCCTTCGCTCTACCGACTGAGCTATCTGTCCTTGCTCGCAATTTAGTGTAAGCGGGCCTGGGCGTCAACCGCTCCCGGCGCGGCACTTGAAGCGGCATACCGCTTGGACTGTGTTTGCTTAAGGACAAGGAAGGCATCGATGGGGTTCTTTGCAGGACGGGTTTCCTTTGGCCGATTCCGGGTGGGCGGACGGCGTTTCAAGATGTTTGGGCCCGAACATCTGGACAAGTTGGCGGCTCGCGCCATCGGCAAGTCGCGCATCGCTTCGGGCGACGGCGTGGACACGGGCTGGACGGCCGGCGACCACATTCTCGATACGCGCTTCGACCTGGCCAAGAACATCGTCAACGACACCCTGCACTTCGCGATCCGCGTCGATCAACAAAAGGTCCCGGCGGATCTCCTGCGTGCCTATACGCAGGTGGAGCTGGAGGGTTTGGCAGCCGGCAATCCCAGCGGCCTGCCCAGCGCTCGGCAGCGGCGTGAAGCCCGGACCAATGCCAAGGAACGATTGGAAACGGAAGCCGCCGACGGTCGCTTCCTGCGGCGCAAGGCTTATCCGATCTTGTGGGATGCACGCTCACACGAGCTGTTGGTGGGCACAACGTCGTCCGCCGTGCTGGACCACTTGCACGCGCTCTTTCAGCTAACTTTTGGCACATCGTTCGAGCCGCTGGGCGCGGGTCGGCAAGCGTTTCTCCTGGCAGAGGCCCGGCAGCAGACGCGCGGCGTCGACGATGCGGCGCCTTCCCCTTTCGTGCCGAACGTGACGCCCAGCGCGCTGGCGTGGGCGCCGGACGAGGCGAGCCGCGATTTCCTCGGCAATGAGTTTCTGATGTGGCTTTGGTACATCCTCGACAGCGAGGCCGATACGCTGACCCTGGAGGACGGATCGGAAGTCGCCGTCATGCTCGCACGCACGTTGGTGCTCGAATGTCCGCGCGGCCAGACCGGCAAAGAGTCGATCACGTCCGACGGCCCAACGCGTCTGCCCGAGGCGCGGCGAGCGATTCAGTCAGGCAAGCTGCCGCGCAAGATCGGTCTGACCCTGGCCCGGCAGGACCGGCAATACGAGCTGACGTTGCAAGCGGAGACCCTTGCGGTTGGAAGTGCGAAGTTGCCGGCCGTCGAAGGGGAAGAGGAACGGGCCCGGCTCGAAGAACGCATCGACATCGTCCGCCACCTTTTGGAAACGCTCGATCTGCTCTACAACCAATTCGGCCAAGTCCGCGTAAGCGAGAAATGGCAAAAAGAACTCCGCAAGATGCAAAAGTGGCTTCAGCGAGGCGAGACTGCCAGACTAGCGGCGAGCGGATGAGCGGTCGGGTCGTCGAATAGAATTTCAGCCAACTCCAAAGTGGAATAGCGCGCCCTGGCACATTTTGGCGCTAAAGTGCCGCAATCTTACAAGCCAATTGCCTTTAATTGCAAAGTAGCGACGCGGTCTTTCGTGCCGTCCTATGGGGCTGCCCGATAGAATGTCACGCCCTGCTTGTCTTTACGTCAATCGCTCTTTTATCGCGCGGGCTTTGGCACGTTGATTGCTTTACTCAGCGATGACATTAGAGCGGTCAGTCGCACTGGCTGACTTTTGACCTTCATTTCCAAATCATGTCTCAACCCTATCAACGACCCTATCCCCACCACCTGCTGCCCCCAGCAGGTGACTCTTTTTGGTAGACCTATTTGGGCCACTATTCTTTTTGTGCCCAGACGCGCGGCGCGCCGTCGTCCGCGATCTCGACGTGAATCACGTTCGGACAGCAGCAAACCGGGCAATCCTCGACGTATTCTTGATGGGATCCGGCCGTCAGGTCGATCGGCACGACGATTTCTTCGCCGCAGGATTCACAGTTGTAAGCGGCCTCGTCCTGCATCGCAGTTTCTTCATCTGAGTGATTGCAATCCCGCCTTTCATACTACTTAGTTGCCGAGCTGGCGGTCTGCGCCGCGGGGACTTTGGCGGGAGTAAACTTGCTGACAGGATCGGTGTTGCAGGAAAAAGGCGCGGACACATGACCCGGCACGCCGCAGGGCACCTGAGCGGCGTCGCAGGGCGGGCATTCGTCTTTAGGTGTGAAGAGCTTCTCGCACAGCGTGCGGCTCGGCACGAAAATGCGGTCGCCAGGCATGAGCTGATAATTGGTGGAGGTATCGCCCAACTGCACGATTTGGCGGTAGCAGATGGGCAGAACAATACGACAGCCGTCGGGCAGGGTGGGCCGGCTTAAGATGATATTGCGCTGAGCCGCCTGCCGGTTGACGCCGCCGGCGGCGATGATGCCGTCCAGAACCGTTTCCCGGCCATTGATGACAAAGGCGCCCGGCGCGTTGACCTCGCCGAGCACGTAGTAAACTTTGCTGGCGCGGGTCACGATGCGGGCCGTGATCGCGCCGGCGTCTTTGGTCTGAGCTTCCACGGCTTGGCGCACTTCCTTCTCAATCACGTCTACCGTCTTGCCGGCGACGATGATACGGCCGTATTTGCCCAGATCAATGGTTCCGTCCGGCAGGACAGTTTGATCGCCGGGCAGGCGAACGGGTGAATCGAGTTCGACCGGCTGAACGAGCAGTCCATCGCCGGGCTCAACGACAAAAGGCGGCAGAAGCGATTTATTGAGTTCTTTGGGCCAAGGCGCCGGTTCCGGCGCGGCGGCGCGCATGTCTCTGGCCGAGTCCAAGAGCCGTTGCGGTTCGGGAACAAACGGCAACGCCTGACCCGGCGCGGTCGCACAACCCGTCGCCGTCGCGGCGACCAAAGCGACAAGGACCCACACCTGTGTTGCCGCCGGCCTGCAAATCTTCGGGCACATATCCGACCCCGATAAGTTAGGTTGCCATCAAGGCATCCGCGCTGACTCCCTGTCGTCCTTATCGGCATAACCGGTAGGTTCGCTGAAATCCTAATGTCTTGCCCAGTGCCGCTAAAGCAAAGAGGCGCATATGCGGCTCTATGCCTCATGCGATGCCTAGGCTCGGCTTTCGGCGGACGTACTTGGCTACAAAGGACTTAAAGGCTTGGCGGGGCAGAGCGCTCTAGGGAAGTGGAAGCGACCTATTTAAGAAGAATCGGACTGCTTCTTCGGTCAACAGCGGCGTCACCTTTACTTGAACGTCGGGATTGCGCACGGTTCCCGTCACGGTCAAGTTGATGACTCGATTGGAGAGAAAGCTTCCCGCTTGGAGCAGCAGGCTCACCGGAATGGGGCCCACGGCAGGAATCCGCAAGCCGATGAAATTGAGAAAAGTGGGGTTCACTCCTAGGCGCCCCGTATTGGCCAAGACATCGAGATCCAAACGGCCGGCCAGCGTCACCGTTCCCTGGGCAAATAGCTGCAAGGTTTGATTGCTCAAAGTCAGACGCTGAATGCGGAAAACGCCGCCGCCCAAGTTGGCCAGCAAGTCGCCGTTTTGCAATGTCGTGGCCGATGGACCTAAGCCAACGACCGATGATAGTTGGCTCAAGACCGGTAATTGCAATCCCTGGGTTTGCGTCAGCTTGGCGGACAGCGTGCCGTTCACATCGTTCAAGGTACGAACGTTATCGCCTTTGAACGTGAACTTACCGTCCATCAGTCCGTTGCCGACATGGCTCGATTCGGCCGCCTCGGACAACAGAGAGCGCAGCCGGATTCCGACAAAACGAACCTGCCCATCGACTTGGCCGCCGGTGCCCCACCGGATCTTGGTTTGGCCAGTGAGGCGTCCCTGCGCCGCCTGCGCTGAGGCGTCGCGCACGGTGAGGATGCCGTAGCCGCGGGCGGGCGCAATCGCCCAATCCACGGGCACGCGGCCTTCGGTTACTGTCACTCCGGCCACCTTGCCTCGTGGAAGCAGGACATCGCCGCTTCCCGTCCAGACGCGGCCTAACGACGTGCGCAGCCGCAGGTCCATAGGGCCCTGGACGCGATCCGCCAATTCAGGGAACGGCGCCAAAAGGTCGCCCGCGTCCGCCTGACTTAGAGAAAGAAGCAAGTAGCGGCGATTTGGCTGAAGCAGGTTCCAACCCATCCGTCCGCCCAACCGGCCCCTGGCAATCGTGCCGCTGAGATTTGTCGCCTGCAATTCCCCGGATGCCAAGCGCAGATCGCCCGTAATGCGGTCGGACAGGTCGACCAGGCCCCAAGCCAAGCCGCTTAAGACAAAATCGCCGCTCCCGATCGGTGTTTCATCCAGGGAATCCTGGCGAAACGTTGCACTGGCGTTGAGCGTGCCACGCAGCGGCGACACCTGCCCTCGCCGGCCCCAGGCATCCGCCAGCCGGTCCAGTTCAAGGTTCTTGAGGCTCAGGTGGCCGTTGCGGTCTTCGCCGGGGTTTTTCTTATCGTCCTTATCAGGAGGCGCGGTGCTGTCGATGTGGAATTGCCCGCCCAGGGTATCGCCGTCAAGGCTGTATTCGAGCTTTCCATTGCGGTAACGGACTGTGCCGTGCAGCCGTTCAGCGGGAATGTCTTCGATGCGCAGCTTGGGAGCCCGGAGATCCAAATCGGCGTTCACCTCGCGCGGTTTGCCCGGTTTGGCAGGGGGCAAGGCCGCGTCTACTTTGCCGTCCACTTGTCCGGCCACGCGCACCGGCAAATTAGGCACATCCTTGGAAACTCCAGCCAGGTCGACCTTCTCAAAATCGGCTTTGAACTCGCCGGCCGCCGCCGGCTTCAAGGGCAGCACAGCGGACGCCTTGATAGTCCCATCGTACAAATTGGCCTTCATATTCTTGATCCGCAAACGGTCCGCTTCATAGTCCCAGCCGAAATTAAGGGCATCAATTTTCGCCTTGGCTAGCTGGAGATCGGTCGCCTTGGCGGTCCCGGATGCCTTTACATCCAGAGGCCGTAACGTGCCGGTGACGTTGGCTGTTCCTTCGAGCGACGCCTTGATCGGAAAAGGGGGCTTCATTTCGGGAACGAGACGGTTGAGCGTAACCAAGTCGCTTCGGCGAACGTTGAGCTTTCCGTCAAGGCGAAAAGGATCGGTGAGACTGACACTCGCGTCGCCGCTAAGCGGCACCCCTTCGATCTCGCCGGTAATTTTCGATAAGGAGAAGGCGCCCTTTTCCAGGCGCAGGTCGATATGCGCCTTGGCAACGTTTCGATCATAGACGCGCAGCGCACGGGAGCTAATGGAACCGGATGCCTGCCAGGTCTTAGGATTGCGCAGCGTCACGACCGGCGCCTGGAGGTTCATCGAACCGGAGAATCGTCCGCCCGAGCGCTTTGACGCGTCGGGGATCGGTTTCAAAATTTGGGCCAGCGGAATGTCTTTGAGCGTCAACTGGGCGGTCAAGTTCTTGATTGGACTTATGCCGAGCTCGGCAGTGCCCTCAAAGCTGCCGTCGTTTGTCATTCCCGACGGTGAGGTTTCGGTCGGTGGAACGAGGCCGCTTAGTTCCTGGAGCGCCAAGAGACCGTCACGATAGTCGAGGCGGGCTTTGACGTTTTTCAGCTCCAGGCCCTCGATCACCACCCGCGGCGCGTCGACCGTTCCATGAAAGCGATATTCTTTCACATCACGCGCTTGATTGACTGGGATGGCGAGCATGACTTGAACGCTTACAGTGCCGGACACCGAAATCGGCAGGGCAAGCTTCAGCTTCTCCACAAGTTGCTTTACATCGATATTTTTGAGGTTGATTTTGGCTTCAAAGTAAGTCAGTTTTTCAGGCGGTTTTGACCCCGGAGGGGTCGAAGCCATTAGCCGGTGGTTGAGCGCAGCGATACCACCGGAAGAACGGCCATAATATCTATTCGACCCCGCAGGGGTCGCAGAAGGCATCTGGATGAAGCGGGGACTCTCTGCGACCCCTCCAGGGTCGTTTTGGATGCGGGCATCGTCTACCGGTGGTGTCGCTTCGCTCAACCACCGGCTAATGGCTGTGACCCCTTCGGGGTCGTGGAAAAGCTTCTCCCCCGGGTACAGGGGAGAAGGGAGTGATTCAGCCGTTGAATAAAGCGCCGAAGCCAGTAAAGCGAAATCCCCTCCTTGCTGCCGGTGTCTCTTCGCGGTGGGCTGGGAAAAACGGAATCTCTTGCCGTCGCTGTCGAGACGTAATTCAATGGGCTCGGCGGGGAGGCCTGCCAACATGGCCTCTTTGACAACGCCTTTCCCCGAACCGCTTACAACGGGGCCAGTTTTTTCCAAAACAACTTTAATGTCTGCCGTCCCCGTCAGCCGTCCGGTAATCTCCTTCGGCAGGGACCAGCTCTTGGGCAAGCGCTGAATGTCCATCCCCTCCGCGCCGACCTTAAATTGCAAGACGGACGGAGTCTGGTCGAAATCGAGCGTGCCGTCCGTTTTGAGGACGCCGTCGGCCGTATGGCCCTGAACGCCTTCCAAAGTCACCACATCGTCGGCGATGGCGACCTTGCCCTGGGCATCGGTAGCGTCCAAGTGGATCGACTCGACATGGACCCGCGTCGCCTTGGGCGCCAGGTTTACTCGGTAATGAATTCGGGAGTCCGACGCGTCGCTCCAGAGCTTGAACTGGACCGGCGTATCGCCTTCGGCTTGCACCTGCTCCCAGACCCCTGCGGGAACCGTGGGCAAGCGGTTTAAGAGATCCTGAGTGACATGCTGTCCGGGCGTCGCCAAGTTGGCCGACCCACTGCTTGTCGCCCGGTCATAGTTGCCCTTGAGCGTCCAATCGCCCCAGGTGGCATCATGAACGGCGCCGTCCACGGCGAAGTTTTGTCCTTCGGTCTGGAGATCTCCAACGATCCCGCCCACGACAAAATCAGGACGCCCTTCCTGGCGCACGGTCAAGCGACCTTGCTCGACGCGCATGGAAGGCACTTTTTTCGCCGGGCCTTTCGCTTTGGGCAGTTTGGTCCGCAACTTTCCGTTCTTATCGAGGCGAATCGTGACCTTGGCGTCGCGCAGAGTTAGCTCATTGGGGGTGCTCTGGCCACGTGCCAAATCCATCAGCGAAAGATCCGCCTGGACGTCTTCAATGGTCGCCAGCGGCTCGGCGGATTCGGCGTTGGCGTCCGGCTCATACAAGCGTACGCGGATAGAAGTCTTATTAAGGCCAACATTCATTTCATCCACGCGCACCGGCAAACCAAGCGATTCTTGCAACTGGCTGGCCACTTCGGTCCGAGCCCGCGCGGACCCCAAATACGCCTTGCCGCCGATAACTACGGCCCCCAGTAAAACTCCCAGAACAACGAGTCCAATCACGAGCAGGCGCACCCAACGCATGGCGGAAAACCTCTTGTGAAACCAGGATGGGAAGTCGACGAGACGAATGCACTTCGCATGCCATTTGATTGGTTCATCCCCGGCGATTCGTTATTAATCTCGCACGGTGGGACTCGAAGACTCGTCCGCGCCCCACGACGCTAAACCTGAAGCAATTATGAGATTTTCACCCAATCTTCATTTACATCTGTTTAGCTGTTGCAATGCCTCGGGGGATGCGCCATAATCCTCTTCTATCCTTTTTACCGGCACGGTGGGAATAAAGGTCAGACTCGTGCGCTAGGCGCTAGGCGCTAGGCGCTAGGCGCTAGGCGCTAGGCGCTAAGAGAGCTTTGATTGCGGTGCCATCACTTACGGAATCGGGTTGAAAAGGCAATTAAAGCACTTTCTAGGATCATCTGAGCCGGTTCTTCGCGCGCGAGTAATAACTTAATATTCTTTTGCCTGCGAAACGAGTTGCGGGCCTCTTTTCTTTTGGCACGGATGTCGCCGGCAGCAGCGCAAGAAGCCTAAGGAGCGGATTGTGCCCAGTCACGATATCCTTGTCGTGGGCGCCTCGGCGGGGGGCGTCGAAGCGCTCAAGCAGATGGCGGCGGCGTTGCCGGCGAACTTTCCGGCGGCTGTTTTTGTAGTGCTCCATGTGCCGGCCAATGGCAAAAGTGTTTTGCCTCATATCTTGAACCGCGCGGGCCGTTTGCCTGCCAGCCACGCCCGCGATCGCGAACCCATTGTCAACGGCCACATTTACGTGGCTCCTCCCGACCACCATCTAGTGATCCAACCCGGAGTGATCCGCGTCACACGCGGGCCGCGCGAAAACAGCCATCGCCCGGCCGTGGATCCCTTGTTCCGCACGGCGGCCCATTCCTACGGTTCCCGCGTGATCGGCCTGGTCCTGTCGGGCAGTCTTGACGACGGCACGGTCGGCCTTCAGGCAATCAAGCGCGAGGGAGGCCTGGCCATTGTTCAAGATCCGGCCGACGCCCTTTACGCGAGCATGCCCCAGAGCGCCCTCGACAATGTGGCCGTCGATTACACGGTTTCGCTGTCCGATTTAGGCCCCTTATTGGCTCGCGTGCTGGCTATGCCAGCGCCCGTGGCCGAGGAGGTCCTCGTGGGCCAAGAGCACTCAACGGAACACGACCCGGCGGTGGATCCCATCAACTATGAGGAAGAACAAGGCGCGCCTTCCGCCTTTGGTTGCCCCGACTGCGGCGGCGTCTTGTGGGAATATCAAGACGGCGAGCTAGCGCGGTTTCGCTGCCGCGTCGGTCATGCCTGGACCGCCGAAAGCCTTCTGGCAGAGCAAGCCGAAGCGCTGGAAGCGGCGCTGTGGGCCGCCCTCCGCGGCCTCGAAGAACGGGCCGAATTGGCCCGGCGTCTGGCGGAGCGCGCCAGGCAGCGCAACTGGTCGCAATCGATTGCCGCTTTCGAGCAGCAAGCGGAAGAAGCCAAGCATCATGTGGACGTGATTCGCCGCGTCCTCATGCGCCGCAAGGCTCTCGAGGGCGCGGAACAGTCCCCGGCCGAACGGGCCAGCTGAACGCGGGTTGCGTCAATTGCTTGAACGACCCGAAAGACGGCGGTAGACTGGGATGCTTTGAGGAGTACAAACGGGCCGGCAAGGACGCTCTCAGCGAGCCGAGGTGGTTTCGACCCCGGCGGGGTCGCGGCCATTAGCCGGTGGTTAAGCGCAGCGATACCACCGGTAGCCGGTGGTTGAGGCGAGCCGGTTTGACCCGGGAGGGCTCGCAGCCATTAGCCGGTGGGTTGAGCCGAGCCGGTTTTGACCCCGGAGGGGTCGCAGCCATTAGCCGGTGGTTGAGCGAAGCGACACCACCGGTAGCCGGTGGTTGAGGCGAGCCGGTTTTGACCCCGGTAGGGGTCACAGCCATTAGCCGGTGGTTGAGCGAAGCGACACCACCGGTAGGGCCGACACCCCTCTCCCACCCGACCCCGGAGGGGCCCCGGAGGGGTCGCAGAGACGGGTTTCCGGTCTGGAGAAAGCGCGGTTTCGGTGGAAGAGCCTTCTGCGACCCCTCCGGGGTCGTATAGATACGAGGGCCGTTATTCCGGTGGTATCGCTTCGCTCAACCACCGGCTAATGGCTGCGACCCCTCCGGGGTCGTATGGATACGGGGCCGTTAATCCGGTGGTGTCGCTGCGCTCAACCACCGGCTAGGGGCTACGGCACCCGACTGACTCCTATGTAGCTCCATAAGAGCGGCGTCATGAACGACTTCACGCGGGAAAGCGAATTCGAAGCGCTGCTTGATTACCTCAAGCGCAATCGCGGCTTCGATTTTACCGGCTACAAGCGCGGAAGCCTCCAGCGCCGCATCGAGCGCCGCATGGAGGCCGTGAAAACCGACAGTCCTATTGCTTACGCGGATTACCTGGAAGTTCATCCGGATGAATTCGCTCTTCTCTTTAACACGATCCTGATCAACGTCACCGCGTTCTTCCGCGATGAGCCGGCGTGGAATCATTTTCGAACGCAAATTGTCTCGCGCATCCTCGAAAATCGGGGCCCCGATGAACCGATTCGCGTCTGGAGCGCGGGCTGCGCCTCGGGGGAAGAAGCCTACAGCGTCGCCATGGTTCTGGCGGAAGCGCTCGATATGGAGCCTTTTCAAAGCCGCGTCAAAATCTATGGCACCGACGTCGACTCGGAAGCGCTTAACCTGGCGCGGCAAGCGGTCTACGATCGCCGTCAGACGGCCGCCGTGCCCGACGAGTTGCGTGAGAAATATTTCGAGAAACAGGGCGACCGGTTGATTGTCCGCAAGGAGCTCCGCCGCAGCGTTATTTTCGGGCGGCACGACATCATCCAAGACGCGCCGATCTCGCGCCTCGATTTGCTCGTGTGCCGTAATACGCTCATGTATTTCAATGCCGAAACCCAGAACCGCATTCTGGACCGCTTTCACTTTGCTCTCAATCCCGGCGGCTTTTTGTTCCTGGGCAAGGCCGAAATGCTCATCGCCTCGAATAGTGAGTTCACGCCCGAGGAAATGAAGCTGCGCTTCTTCCTCAAAGCGCCCGGCTCGGGAGGCGCCCGCGACCGCTCCTGGATGCTGGCCCGGCCCAATGGAGAAGCGTCCGTCAACCCGCTCCTCAACCACGTTCGCATGCGCGACGCCGCTTTTGACAGCGGCCCGGTTCCGCAGATTGTCGTTGACACGAATGGCGTCCTGAGCCTCGTCAATCACCAAGCCCGGACGGCATTCGGCCTATCGACCAAGGAGCTTGGCCGGCCTCTGCACGATCTCGAACTGTCGTATCGACCTGCCGACCTGCGTTCGTGCATCGATCAAGTGCTGGCGACCGCTCAACCCCGGGAGCTTGCTGACATCGAATGGCGCAAAGGCCCGGAAAGCCTGGCTTACCTTAACATCCGCTTTGTGCCGCTCTTGACCTCCACAAATGAATTGGTCGGCGTGAGCGCCAGCTTCCTTGATGTGACAAGGCACAAAGTGATGGAACAAGAATTACACCGCTCCAATGCCGAACTGAGCGCCGCCTCCGAGGAATTGCAATCCACCAACGAGGAGCTGGAAACCACCAACGAAGAATTGCAATCGACGATAGAAGAGCTGGAGACGACCAACGAAGAGCTGCAATCGACCAATGAAGAACAAGAGACCATGAACGAGGAATTGCAGGCCACCAACGAAGAACTCCAGGCCATCAATGAGGAACTGCGTGAGCGTAGCCAAGAGCTCAATACGGCGAACACGTTTTTGCACTCGATCTTGACCGGCGTTCGCGATGCCGTGGTCGTCGTCGATCGCGATCTGCACATTCAGATTTGGAACCAGCGGGCCGAAAACATGTGGGGCCTGCGCGCCGATGAAGTCTTGGGCAAGCCTTTCTTGAACTTGGATATCGGCCTGTCGCTGGAGCAGCTCAAGCAGCCGATCTTCGCCTGCTTGAACGGCCAGCCGCGGCACACGGAAAACCTGGCCGTCCAGGCCGTCAACCGGCGCGGGCGGTCTATCCAGTGCGTCATTACTTGTACTCCCATGGTTGGCAGGAGGCAGACCGAAGCGAGCGGAGTAATATTGCTAATGGAGGAGCGCATGGAGGACCGGGCAGCATGAGTGAGGAGGCCACCACAATGACGTCCGTGGAATTCACCCGGCAAATCGAAGCCGCCAATCGCCGCATGGCCGCGCTTAGCGCGCGCGCCGCCGCCTTGCCCTCGGAGGAGACGCTCAACGAGGCGCTGGAGGAACTGGGCACCGCCATGGAGGAGCTGCGGGTGGCCGAGGAGCAATTGCGCCTGCAAAACCAGCAGTTGGCCATTGCCAACTACATGGCCGAAAAACGCCGCAAGCGCTATGAAGACTTTTTCCAATCCGCACCCGACGCCTACCTGGTCACCGACGAGCATGGGACGATTCGCGAAGCCAATCGGGCCGCATCCCGGTTGTTGAATGTGCCGGCCAAGCATCTGGTCGGTAAGCCGATGACGGTTTACGTCGCGCCGAAAGACCAAACCTTCTTTCACACTCAATTAATCCACTTGCTCAAGCACCGGCGGGCGAAGGAGTGGACTGTCTGCTTGCTGCCGCGCTCCAGTGGAGCGCCGAAGCCGGAAGTGTATGTAGCCGTAACGGTCGCGATGGTGGGCGGCGAGAACGACGAGCCGGATTCCCTGCGCTGGCTGTTGCGCGATGTCACCGGCCGCTGGCATGCCGAGGAAGAAATCCGCCTAATGAACGCCGAGCTGGAACGCCGTGTTCGTGAGCGGACCCGAGACCTCGAAGCCGTGATTGTCCAACGCGACAACCATGAGACCGAGCTGGAGCGCCGTGCCGAAGCCCTGGCTGAATCCGACCGCCGTAAGGACGAGTTTCTCGCGACGCTGGCCCACGAGTTGCGCACGCCATTGGCTTCCCTCCGCAACGCCTTTCATATCCTTTCCATGCGCGGCCACGAGAAAGGCATTCGCGATTGGAGCCAGGGCATTCTCGATCGGCAGATCCAATATCTGGCGAACCTCGTCGATGACCTGCTCGATATTTCCGGCATAAGCCAGGGCAAGACGCAGCTTCATTGCGAGCCCGTCGACGTGGCCGCCGTGGGCACGCGCTGCGCCGAAATGGCCCGGCCTTTGTTGGAAGAGCGCAGGCATCGCTTGGCCCTCAATCTGCCGGAGCAGCCCACAGCGGTCTTCGCCGATCCGACCCGCATGCAGCAAATTGTTTCCAACTTGCTCAATAACGCCATCAAGTACACCGAACCCGGTGGAGATATTAGCCTTTCGGTCGAAAGCGCGGGCGAGGAAGTCGTCATCCGCGTGCGGGATTCCGGCATCGGCATCGCTCCGGAGGTTCTGCCCAAGGTGTTCGACCTATTCGTGCAGGCCAATCCGGGGCTTGAACACAATCAAGGCGGCTTGGGGATCGGTCTGACCCTGGTGCGCCGGCTCGTGGAGATGCACGGGGGCAGCGTTGCCGCTTATAGCGAAGGTCGCGGCCGGGGCAGCGAGTTCCTCGTTCGATTTCCCGCGCTCAATGGACAAGCGGTCGACTTGGTTGGCAAATCGAGTGAACAGGGCAAACCTAATTCGGCCCCGGCCCTGCGCGTCTTAGTGGTCGAGGACAATCGCGACGCGGCCGAAAGCTTGGGCGTGCTCTTGAAAATGTGGGGCCACGAAGTGTCCATGGCTTACGACGGCAAATCCGCCCTGGAAACCGCCCGCGGTCATAAACCGGAAGTCGTCTTGTTGGACATCGGCCTGCCGGATATGGACGGCTATGAAGTCGCCCAAGAACTGCGCTCGCACAACGGCAACTGCGTCGCACTCTTGATCGCCATGACCGGCTATGGTCAGGACAAGGATAAGGAACTGGCCAAGGCGGCCGGATTCGACATGCATCTCATTAAGCCGGTGGATCTGGACAGTCTCCAAGACCTGCTGGTTCAATTCAGCGCCAAATCGCTCGCCGGCAAGCAATAGGGAAAAGGCGGCATGGATGCCAAACCCTCGGTAGGGGTCGCAGCGCCAACTCCTTACGCCGGAGGCGTTACAGCCATTAGCCGGTGGTTGAGCGAAGCGACACCACCGGTTCGCGGTCGCCATCAACCCCTACGGCCCCCGGTAGGGGTCGCAGCGCCAACTCTTTACGCCGGAGGCGTTACAGCAATTAGCCGGTGGTTGAGCGAAGCGACACCACCGGTTCGCGGTCGCCATCAACCCTACGGCACCCCGGTAGGGGTCGCAGCGCCAACTCCTTACGCCGGAGGCGTTACAGCAATTAGCCGGTGGTTGAGCGCAGCGACACCACCGGTTCGCGAGTTCCATTAACCCCCCACGACCCCGGCAGGGGTCGCAGCGTCTCGATGAATAGGAGAAACCCCGCATGGCTTCCACGTATCTGAGCCTGCATTATCATCTGGTGTTTGCGACGAAGGATCGCGAAGCCGTCATCGCACCGGAATGGCGTTCGCGCTTGCACGAGTATCTGGGTGGAATCATTTCCGGCCTCGGCGGCCATTCGCAGGGCGTCGGCGGCGTGGGCGATCATGTCCACCTTCTGGTCGGTTTGAAAGCGACTCATTGTCTGGCGGATGTCTTGCGTGAGTTGAAAAAAGCTTCCTCGGCATGGGTGCATGAACAAATCGGCCTTCGAACCTTTTCCTGGCAAGAAGGCTATGCGGCATTCACCGTGAGCGCCCCGACGCGTCCGGCGGTTCAGGAGTACATCGCGAATCAAGAGGACCATCATCGTGCGCGCTCGTCCCGAGAGGAGCTGCTTGACATGTTGGCCAAGTCGGGAATTGAATTCGATCCTCGATATTTCGAGTAATCGAACGGCGTAGGGCGTTGGCGCTGCGACCCCTGCCGGGGTCGTGGGCGGTTAATGGAACTCGCGAACCGGTGGTGTCGCTGCGCTCAACCACCGGCTAATGGCTGTAACGCCTCCGGCGTAATAATGCGATCGCGAACCGATGGTCCGGTGGTGTCGCTGCGCTCAACCGGTGTCGCTTCGCTCAACCACCTAATGGCTGCGACCTCTACCGGTGTCGTCCCACCCTACACGACTCGTCGGGCCCCACACCACTTTTGATCCCAAGCCGCCCCCGCTGGCAAACTTTATGCCAATAGGGAGCTTTGATCTCCCCCAAACTTATCGATCCGTTCACATCATACGGCTGATGACTGCGTGGCGACCGGCGCGCAACTGCGCAATCGCGCGCACTTGATGCGGAGACAAAAGTGACACTGCCCTGTCTCGCATCGTTGAATTCCTGGTGATTTATCAACTTAGGTCAATAAAGGACCGGAAGTAGCGGTTATCGAGACCCCGTTGGGACGCTGGCATGGCACTTGCTTCGGCTAGGTGTCACTTTGGGTGCTCCAGGCAATTTCTAGCACATTTGTGGACATCCGGTATTACTGGGTTTAAGGAGGTGCGGTTCATGTACAGCATGGTTTTAATTATGGCGCTCAACGGACAGCCGGCGCCCGTCGTTGCCGACGACATGGCTATCCGGTCCAAACACGGCCACGCGGCCCACGACACAGACGCCAATCGCCATCGCAGGCGCGGCCACGGCTGTTGTGGGGGCGGAGGCGGTTGCAGTGGCGGCGGCGCTTACTCCGGCGGTTGCCACGGCGGCGGCTACGGCGCCGGCATGGGCTCCGGCGGCTGCACCGGCGGCCACGGCTACTACGGCGAAGGTTCCGGTTCCGGCTATGCCACGCCTTATGGCGGCACCGGCTATGGATCCGGCTATAACATGCCTTATGGCAGCGGCTACTATCGCAATGACGGCACGTATTACGGCGACCGCGACGGTCTCGAGTATCGCCGCGAGGGTGGCGACTATCGCCGCGACGGTATCGAGTATCGACGTGACGGTATCGAGTATCGACGTGACGGCGACAATCGTCGTGATGATGGCGATTATCGCCGGGATGGCAATCGCGGCCCCAATGATCTTCCCCGGCCGCGCGACCGCAACACCGACACCGATCGCAATCGTGGCACGGATACCGACCGCAATCGCGGAACGGACACCGACCGTAATCGCGGAACGGACACTGATCGCAATCGCGGCACCGGAGGCGATACCGGCGCCAAGCCTCCTGAAGGCACCAAGCCTCCTGAAGGCACCAAGCCCCCTGAAGGCACTAAGCCGCCCGAAAGCGCCGCGGCCGAAAGACAGGCCGATCGCGCCTATGTTCGCGTTCAGCTCCCGGCTGAAGCTCAATTGTTTATCAACGACTCCGCGACCGAATCTACCGACAACTCCCGCAGTTTCTACTCGCCGCCTCTGAAATCCGGCAAGGATTACACTTACAGCTTCCGGGCCGAAATGATGCGCGACGGTAAGAAACTTCAGGCGACCAAAGACGTCGTCGTTCAGGCGGGCAAAGAGGTAGACATTAACCTCAACGACTCCGATTTCAAACCGGTCCAATAGTCAGCATCAGGGCTCTTTCCGCCGGCAACCGCCTGGAGCCCTGACGCCGGTGAAAAGAGCGGCTCCTCAGGAATTGGACTCGGAACAGAGAAAATCGGGGGAGAACCTTCACGGTTCTCCCTTTTTTTGTCTGTAAGGCCCCCCACGAAAACACTCAAAATAGACCCGTGGAAAGCATTTGTGAGTTTTCGTGCCTTTTCGTGGCCTTTGAATGTCTCGACACTTGACCCTGTGGCTCAAGTGCCCCACCTCTAGGCCCGCACACATTGAGCTAGAGGGTAGAGGGTGATCAATAATTAAACACCTGATGCCGACTTGCGCACTTTCGTTGTCTTCGGCGTCTCTCTTTCGAAGGTGGCCAGCGTCGGACTCACACGGAGACGGGAAGAATACGCCCAGTTGCTTCGCCGAAGCCGACGCGGTAACCTTGTCCCTGACACCATGCCGTTAGAGTCAGGCGGTCGCCGTCTTGGAGAAACGTCCGCGTTTCGCCATTGGGAAAGGTCAAGGGTTTGGTTCCCTTCCAGGTCAATTCGAGCAGACTCCCATAGGAGCCGGGCGTCGGCCCGCTGATCGTGCCCGAAGCGAGCAAGTCGCCGGTGCGCAGGTTGCAGCCGTTGCTCGTGTGATGGGCGAGCTGTTGATAAATATTCCAGTAAAGATGCTTGAAGTTCGAAGCGCTGATGCGCAGCGGCCGCTCCATCTGCGCTCCCTGAAGTGTTGCTTCCAGATGAACATCGAACGAGGAGTCGCCCGCCGATCGGAGGTAGGGCAACGGCTTGGGATTTTGTTCGGGCCCCGCGGTCCGAAAGGGCTCGAGAGCGTCTAGAGACACAACCCAAGGCGAAATCGACGTGCCAAAGTTCTTGGCAAGGAACGGCCCCAAGGGGACATATTCCCATTTCTGAATGTCGCGGGCGCTCCAATCATTGACGAGGACCATGCCGAAAATGTGTTCCTGGGCTCGCTCGATCGGAATGGGCCGGCCCAGTTCGTTGCCCGGACCGATGAAGAAACCCATTTCCAATTCGAAATCGACATTGCGGCTCGGACCGAACGTCGGCAGCTCCGCATCATCCGCTTTGGTTTGGCCCCTAGGCCGGTGCAGGTCCGTGCCGCTAATGACAACGGAACTGGCCCGGCCGTGGTAGGCGACCGGCAGATGGAGCCAGTTGGGCATCAGGGCTTTATCCGGACCACGCAGCATCGTGCCGACGTTGTGGGCATGCTCACGGGAAGAATAGAAATCGGTATAATCGCCGATTTCAACCGGCATAAGCATTTCCACTTCCGCCAGGGTCACGAGGGCGCGCTCTCTTAAAGGACCGTTGTCGCGCAACGTTGGCTCATCGTTGCGCAGCAGCCGGCTAATCGTTTGCCGGGCTTCCCGCCAGGCCGGTGGACCGAGTGCCATGAAGGCATTAAGGCTGCTTTCGGTAAAGACGCGGCGCCCCGCCAAGGACGGCGTAGACAGAAGGTTCTGCTCGTCGAGCAGCCCCAGATCGAGAACGAATTCGCCGATGGCCACGCCGATAGCCGCGACACTTTCCGAACGCCGACGAAAGACCCCGTAAGGCAGGTTCTGAATCGGGAAATGCGACTCCGGCGCGACCGGGACGAACGAATACAGGACGGGATCGGTGGTGCAGGTCATAGGAGCCAACCCAGTTTGCGGAGATCGTCACGCGGCTCATCGAAGCTGCAACTGCCGAAGGAGAGACCCCCCTTTTGACGGGCATCGGTAATTTCTTCGATCGTTACATAATGATCTTTCCAGCGCAGTCCAGTTTCGCCTGGCTGAAAATGTTCCGGGTTTTCATCGCCGAGAACGGCACTCAATAGATCTTCATCTTGTTTCTGACTGTAAGCGAGCACCCCGGCAACGAGAACATTTAAGAAACCGTGCATTTTCGTTTGAACAGTCCCGTCGTAATGGCGAATCGCATGGTGAAGCCCGGCCGTGAATTTTATTGCAACCCCCGCTTGGGCGCAGGCCAAGAGAGCATAGGCGACTTCATCGGGTGAAGGAAAGGCCGCTGCTTCCAGTCCTCCGCACCGAAACTTAAAGCCATTAATCCTTTTCCAATGGCCTTCCAAAAAAGTAATCGCCGTCGGCAAAGTGGCACGCCAATTGGAACTGCGATCAGTCTCGCAAAAAACAGAAAGTTCACGCAACCACTGCATTAGTCCCCGATAAACGAAACGGGGATCGGAACTAAAATCCCATAGGTTGCGTTTTGAAAGCACAAGATCAGTAGGAAGCTTAACCTCGAACGAATCGACCCCGCCTCTTTTTCCAACATGCCCATTGAAAGATCGAATCGCTACAAGGTCGGCTAATAGGTTACTGGCAAATTCCCACCTTGTGGCTCCTCCCGTTCCTATGCAAGAAACTGCGAGAGCTAAGGTTTTTGGAGCATCTCGAATAAAACAATCGAGTTCACCGAGCTTTGCGACCGGACAAACAAACCGCCCGAGCATCCACGCGTCCGCGCTTTCTCGATAGCCGAGGTAATTACGAAACGCCTCTTCCAGCGACAGTTTCGCCGGCGGAAACATGCCCGCGTAATCGATCGCGCCGGATAACAGCGCTTTAAGACTGGGGGCCATGAGTGTGTTTCCTAAGCTGACCGGCTTGGCACACTGCGGACCTAAAGAGTCACGCATTACTGCGATCATACGGAATGATATTCTCCCACTCCGTAGGATCAGACCGGGCCACGACCGCCATGACGGGTTCCGAATCGCTCAAATTGAACACTTCATGCGGCACGCCGGGCTCGATGTAGATGAAGTCGCCTGCTTCATTGTCGATTGATTTTTTGAGGCCGGGGCCGTATTCGTGGCGAACGCGCCCCTGGAGAATGTAGAGCATCACATCGAAATCGACGTGGATATGCGCATAGGCCACGCCGCCGGGCGGGATCGTTGCCACGTTCATGGACAGCTTTCGGGCCGGTACATTTTTCGCCGACAGACCGGTCTTGTAGTGGATGCCGTTCCAGCCCCGGCAATTACCGCCGCCCCGGATCACAAAGATGCCGTCCCCGCCTTCAACGGGCTGTTTCAGATCCCCTTCGGAATTCAGCATAGACGCTCCTTCCGGTCGTTTCTTGCGTCACTATCGTGACGATTCAATGCTCTGCAAAACGGCTCGCACCGGGCTGGCATCGAAACCTACCAGCCTCAGGGGCAAGGCGATTAGCTGGTACATGCCCTCCGGCACATCAGTCAGCACCAGCCCTTCCAGGATAGCCATGTCATACTTCAGAAACATCTGATGGCTGGGCAAATCCGTCGATTCGAAAAGATCCACGCTGGGCGTATCAATGCCGATGAGGCGGACGTGACGTTTATGCAGGTGCTGTACCAGTTCGGGACACAGCGCTGCAAAATCTCGGTTGAAGATTTCCGGGTCGGGATAGGTTCCGGTTGCGAAAAGCACACGTTCTGCGCGAATGGCAGGAAGCATGGCCGGCGTGATGCAGGCTCCGCGATCCACAAGTATCCGGACGACCTGGCAGGGGCCCAAATAGTAGCCAAGATCACGCTCATCGATGGTTGGAGCGCGCGAGCCGTAGTGGCTAGGCGCATCCGCATGAGCGCCCAAGTGAACAGTCGCTTTGATCGTGGAAAGAGTGATATTGTCGCCGCGCTCCCTGTCGAGTAGGACTTCCCGCGCCGGCGGCGTGTCGGCCGGCCAAACGGCCAAGCGCTCAGAGATCGGGGGCGAAATGTCGTAGATCATGGTTGGCGGTCAAATTGTGACAGGGTCCGCGCGAACTCCCAGACCTCGTGAAAGGTATTGTACAGCGGCGCGGGTGCGACTCGAATCACGTTCGGCTCACGGAAATCACACACGACGCCCTCCGCTTGCAAGTAATGCAGCAAATCACGCGGCCGGTCGCGACACGCAATGGAAACCTGACACCCTCGCTGGTTCGCATCGCGCGGAGTGATGACTTCATATTTGCCGTGCGGCATCTGATCTAAGAGCGTGAGCAGAAAATCGGTAAGGCGTTCCGATTTGGTGTGCAAAGCCGGCATGCCTGCCTCGTCAAAGATCGCCAATGAAGCCCGAATGGGCACAAGTGCTAAGATCGACGGATTGCTGACCTGCCAGCCGGCGACTCCGGCTAGCGGGACAAAGTCGGGCTGAAGCTGCATCCGAAAGCGCGTGGCCGGGTCGTTGCCCCACCAGCCGGCCAGCCGCGGCAGAGCGAGATCGTCGCCATGCTTTTGGTGGACAAAACAACCTCCCACGGCGCCGGGACCGCCATTGAGATATTTGTAATTGCACCACACCGCGAAATCAACTTGCCAATCATGCACGTTTAAGAGGACGTTGCCCGCCGCATGAGCCAGGTCGAAGCCGACCACGCACCCCTGGCGGTTGCCGGCCGCCGCGATCCGTTCCATGTCGAGAAGCTGGCCGGTCAAGAAATTGACGCCGTTTAGCAGAATAAGGGCAATATCTTTGCCGCGCTGTTCGAGGACGGCCTCGATTTCTTCATGTCTGATGAGGCATTCCCCAGGGTGCGGTTTCACGAGAACCAATCCTTGTGCCGGGTCGATGCCGTGGTGGCGGAGTTGCGATTTGACGGCATAAAGATCCGAGGGGAACGTCGGCTCTTCGACGAGGATGCGAAACCGCTCCGCAGTCGGCCGGTAAAACGTCGCCATCATGAAGTGCAGGTTGACGGTCAGCGTGTTCATCATGACGACTTCGCCGGCCCGTGCGCCGACAAGCCGGGCTGCGGCCTCTCGAAAGGCGTCGTTGAAGGTGTACCAGGGAATTTTCTCCTTGAAATGGCCTCCGACGCCAAGGCGGGCCCAGGCGTCAAGCTCCTCTTCTATGAGGGGCCGCACCGACTTGGGTTGCAAGCCCAGCGAATGAGTGCAAAAGTAAATGGCCGGTCGGCCGTCTTGCCGCAGAGGCAGATGAAATTCGTCGCGAAACCGGCGCAGGGGGTCGGCGGCATCTTGGCTTAACGCGTAGGATTCGGTGGTCATTGTTCGTTGTTCGTTGTTCGTTGTTCGTTTGCAGAGGCCCTGCAAAGAGGTAGTTCGTCCTGACCTTGCGCACAAAACACTTGAGAAATAACCCGCTGCCAACAAGATTTCCTTGTTTCTTGTTGAACATTTTATCAGGATAAAGGAAGCTCGCCGCCGAAAGGCACTGCCAGCCTAGGGGCCCGCCCGCTTAGTTTCTCACCTTTTGTCCGTTTCCTTCCGTTTTAGCGAAGGATGAATGATGCCTAGTATGGCTTTTCGATTGAGTCTGCCCATCGTTGTTGCGGGGCTGTGTTTTCTTGCGGATCGCCCGGCTAAAGCCGCACCAGACACGCCCGCCGCCGCCCCGAAGCCGGCATCCAAGTGGGCCTTTACTGCCCCTAGCAAAGCGCCAGTACCCCAGGTGAAAAACAAGACCTGGGTAAAAAACCCGATAGACGCCTTTACTCTCGCCAAGCTCGAAAGTAAAGGACTCGCCCCAAGCGCACCTGCGGAAAAACTGGCGCTGCTTCGCCGGATCACGTTTGATCTAACGGGCTTGCCGCCCACGCTCGCCGAGCAGGACGCCTTTTTGGCCGATTCCTCGGCCGACGCCTATGTAAAAGTCGTCGATCGCTTGCTGGCATCGCCTCGTTACGGCGAGCGCTGCGCACAACACTGGCTTGATCTGGTTCGCTACGCGGAGACTGATGGCTTCAAAGCCGATGAACTTCGGCCCAACGCCTTTCGCTATCGCGATTATGTCATCAAGGCCTTTAACGACGACTTGCCTTACGATCGCTTTCTCCGCCAGCAGCTCGCCGGCGATGAACTGGAGCCGGGCAATCCGGACGCGCTCATTGCGACCGGGTTCAACCGGCTCTGGCCTGACGAATACAACGCGGCGAACCTCGAACAGCGCCGGCAGGAGATTCTCGACGATGAGACGGACGTGACTGCGGCCGTCTTTCTGGGCCTGACGTTTGGTTGTGCCCGCTGCCACGATCACAAGTTCGACCCGATTTCGCAGAAGGATTATTTTCGTCTGCAGGCCTTCTTCGCGCCGATGCAGCCGCGTGACGATCTAGTCGCCGCCGACGCCGGCCGCAAAAAGCAATACGAAGACCGGCTCCAAGCCTGGGAAGCCGCGACTAAGGATATCCGCGCGGAGATGGAAAGTTTGGTGGGCGACAAGCGCTCCGAAGCGCGCAAACGCGCGCTGGAAAAGTTCCGAACCGAAATCCAGGAAGCCGTTCAAACGCCCAGAGAGAAACGCACCCCCTATCAACAATCGATCGCCCTGATGGCCGAAAAGCAGATGGACCGGGCGGAGAAGGAAGTGCCTAACGGTTTGCCCGAAGATAAGAAAAAGCATTATAAGGAGCTGGAGCAGCGGCTGGCCAAAGTTGAACCCAAGCGCCCAGAACCGCCGCCGGCCGTCATGGCGATAACCGACCTCGGCAAGGAAGCGCCCCCCACCCATCTCCTGGCTGGCGGTGATTGGCGGAAACCTCGCAAGGAATTGGCCCCTGCCTTTCCCGAACTTTTGGGCGAGGCGAAGCCGGACGCCACGCTGCCGGCAGACGTTCCCTCCACCGGGCGGAGAGCCGCGCTGGCCCGCTGGTTGACGAGCAAGGAAAATCCGCTGACCGCTCGCGTCATGGTCAATCGCCTGTGGCAACATCATTTCGGCATTGGCATCGTTGCCACGCCGAGCGATTACGGCGCTCAAGGAGAGCCGCCCACGCATCCCGAATTGCTCGATTGGCTGGCGGTCGAATTTGTCGAGCACGGTTGGGGCCTGAAACATCTACATCGGCTGATGGTGACTTCGGCGACCTATTGCCAAACGTCGCTCGTGGACATGCAAAACCCCGAGCAAGCCAAAGCCTATGCCGTTGACCGTGAAGACAAACTCCTCTGGCACGCCCGCCGACGTCGATTGGAAGGCGAGGCAGTGCGCGATGCCATGCTGAGCCTGTCCGGGGAATTAAACCTGCGCATGTATGGCCCTAGCGCCCGGCCCAAGCTGCCCGACCACATCAGCAGCTACGCCTGGAAGCCCGACGCCAAGCCGGAAGATCAGAACCGTCGCTCCGTTTATGTCTTCGTCAAGCGCAACATGCGCTACCCGCTCTTCGACGCGTTCGACCTGCCTGACCTGCACAATAGCTGCTCCCGCCGGGCCCTCACGATCACTGCTCCGCAAGCGCTGCTCCTTCTCAATGGCGATTTTAGCCTGGAGCGGGCTCAACATTGGAGCAGTGACCTATTGACGCGGTTTCCCAAGGAGAATGAGTCACTGGTTGCTAGGGCTTATCAAAGTGCCTGGGGCCAAAAGCCCGGCAAAGAAGACATTCGGCTCGGCCTTCGATTCTTGGAATCCCAAACCGACCTGCTCAGCTCGCCGGGAAGCAAGCCGGCCCAGTTGTTTGTGCCTGCTTCTGTTCCGAAAGACGTTTCGGCCGAATACGCCGCCGCGGTTGTTGACTTCTGCCATGCGGTTTTGAATGCGAATGAGTTTCTGTATGTTGATTGATTCGTTGGCAGGCAGCAATTGAAAAAGGCTCATGCTGGCGAAAAGGTCGGGTATCACTGGCAGAGTAGCGGGTTATGCCGTTCAAGATCACTATTACGGAGGATGCGGATAGACAATTTCGAGCATTGAAAGCCCGTGAGCAGCGAAACTTAGAAGCAGCCATCCTGTCCCGGCTTGAATACCAGCCCAGGACGCCTTCGAAGGCGATCAAACAATTGCGCCCTAATCCGCTGGCCGAATTTGAACTACGTGCAGGAAATTTGCGAGCTTTGTACAATGTCGAAGGTGACGAAGTCATCGTCCTTATCGTGGGCCGAAAGGTAGGCGACAAGTTGATTGTGGAAGGAGAGGAGTTCCATGGCCATAAAGACTATCCCGCTAAGCCGCTTGGAAGCGAACCTGAAGAAAACGCTGAATGAATGCGCCGAATCGGGCCAGACGGTGGTTGTCGAACTGCCCGATCAACGCCTGTTAGCCATTCAGTCTTTGGATCCCCAGGAGGATGACGACTTGATAAACGAATTGTTGGAGACGAATCCTAAGTTTCAGGCCTTGGTAGCAAAATCAAAAGCTAGCCCTCGCAAGGCGTTTCCAACCGAGACGGGGACCTAATAAACGGTTGAAGTCGGAGGGCCCGATAATTGTGGTCGACCAATATCTCCTTGCCCGACCGAACGCGGTCACCCCCTGAGAATAAGTGAGGTCGCAAGCGCTGGCCCGGCTTAAGCGGTGAGCTTATCAATTGGAGCGTTCGATGTTTGTGCATCACCAACCCATCTCCTCACGCCGCGATTTCCTGCTCCGCGCCGGCGGGGGTTTCGGCATGCTGGCACTGTCTTCCCTCCTGCAACAAGACGCGGCCCGCGCCGGCTCTAAACCGGAAGCGGACATCAATCCGCTGGCGCCCCGGCCACCGCATTTTAAGGCTCATGCCAAGAGCGTTATCTGGTGTTTCTTGGACGGCGGGCCCAGTCATCTCGATCTCTTCGACCCCAAGCCGGAGCTTCAGAAGCTGGCCGGCAAACCGCTGCCCGACACGTTCAAGCGCCCCGTGACCGCTATGGGTAGGACGGCTTATACGCCCCTCCTGGCCACCAAGCGCACCTTTAAGCAGCACGGCAAGTCGGGGGCTTGGGTCAGCGATTGGTACCCGGAGATCGCACAATGCGTCGATGATCTGGCCATCATTAAGAGTTGCAAAGCTGACGGCCTCAACCACGTTGGCAGCATCTGCCAAATGAACTCGGGCAGCGTCCTGGGCGGCCGGCCCTCGCTCGGCTCCTGGGCGCTCTACGGACTCGGGACCGAGTGTTCCGATCTGCCGGGTTATGTCGTGCTCCTCGATACTGCCGACGATCCCCCCGGCGGCAGTCGCAATTGGTCCACGGGGTTTATTCCTTCGAGCTTCCAGGGAACCAAGTTTCGCGAAGGCAAGACGCCCGTCTTGCACATGACGCCGGCTGTCCCAACGTCCCCGGCTCAACAACGCGCCAAGTTGGATTTCATTCAAGAACTCAATCGCCATCATCGCGAAGTCCGGCAAGAGGACGACAATCTCGAAGCCCGCATTGCCAGCTATGAACTGGCCTATCGCATGCAGGCCGCCGGGCCGGAGGTGGTCGATCTTTCCAAGGAGACCCAGGAAACGAAACAGTTATACGGCCTGGACAATAAGGAGACTGAGCGCAACGGCCGCAACTGCTTGCTGGCCCGACGCCTGGTGGAGCGCGGCGTGCGCTTTGTGCAGCTTTATTGCGGAGCCGGCAGCAAGTGGGACGCGCATACCGATGTGGAAGGCAATCATTCGAAGCATTGCCGTGAGACAGACAGACCCATCGCGGCCTTGCTCAAGGACCTGAAACGCCGCAATTTACTCGATAGCACGCTGGTTATTTGGGGCGGCGAATTTGGCCGGACGCCCATGAGCGAAAGCGGCAAGGGCCGCGATCACAATCCCTACGGCTTCACGATGTGGCTAGCCGGCGGCGGCATCAAAGGCGGCATCAGCCACGGCGCTACCGATGAAATCGGCCTCTACGCCGTCGACAAGCCGGTCCACGTCCATGACATTCACGCCACGATTCTTGATCGGCTCGGACTAGATCACCTGAAGTTGACCTATCTCTACAACGGCCGCAATGAGAGAGCCACCGTCAACGGGGGTAAAGTGATTCAGGAAATCCTCGTCTAATCGCTTGCATTTAATCGGGCAAACGAGGCTAAGCCATTTTTTGATAATTGAGATTCGGATTTGTTTCGGATTTCGGATTTCGGATTTAGAATTTAGGCTTCCAAAGGCTACTTCTCTTTCTTCACCCGATTCCCCGTCACGAAGAATGTGTATTCCGTCTTCCATTTCTTGGTATTCCCAGGCGCGACATCAATCTTGATGAAAAGCTCCGGGCAAATTGCGCGAGGCACGCCGAAGACGTGGCAATGATCCAGCGGTACGTCTCCTTGGATCTGGAGGGCCGCGCCGGGTTTGGCAGCCGTCACCAAGACTTGGTTGTCCTCCACCCGTCCATTCGTGCGATCGAGTTCGGTGTAGAAAGCTTCCTCTTCCTTGAGATCGCTTTGGAACAAGATTTCCTTGCCCTTGATAAGGGCAACTTTCTGGAGGTCTTTCTTGGGTTTTGGCTCAAAGGGGAACTCCAACCGGTAGTCCGGCCCGATGAGCTTGCCATCGATGCGAATAAAGTTGTGACAGTAATGATCGGTCTGGATGGCTTTTTGGCCGGTGTTCTCCAGGGTATGCTCGATCCGAAATCCGTCTCCCGCTTTGGCTAAAGTGATGCGCTTCGAATACCGGTAACCCCAACCAGTGTCGCTCTTGATCTCATGCCGAAATGCGATGCCATCGGCTTCTTTGCTGACTTTCCAGACACCGGGTTCGAGGATCTTATACGCTTTCCAGAATTCATATTTGTCCTCTTTCAGCTTTTCCAAAAGGCCCACGCCGATTTTGAGAAAGGCGCCCCCGACCTTAGCGTCAATGTAGCCCGGAGGATTGACAATGCCAAACTCCTCGGCCGTGCCATCGGCATCATCGTGGTTCTTGGGATCATGCGTCGTTTTCCAAGGCCCGAAGAAAGTGTGCGCCTTATACTCGGCCTGGGAGACCAAGCCCGACCAGTCGAAGCGCGTGCCGCGGTAGTAGCCCTTCTCGGCATCGGGGAGGAAGACAGACAGCTTAAGGGAGCCCCTCTCGAGCGTATGGCGCGGATATTGGTCGGCAATCGATTCCGTAGCTTTATCCTTTTGCTGAGCCCGAACGAGAGGCTCGAAGGAGGCTAAAACGCAAAAGATAATGATCGCTGCGATCAACTTCTGAATCATGGGATTCCTTTGGCCAAAACAAAGAGCCCATTAAACTTGGGCAGTCGGCCAACACCTTGGCACGCCGGGATTGGCTTACACCTGTAAACCCATGCGCGGATATGGCCCCCTCTTTGAGTTCTTTCATTTGTATGGAGTCACGGCAGCGACGCAAGCGGCACGATGAACGGGAAGTAGGGCGCGAGATTACTTATGGACTTCTGGTCGGCCGTGATCAACTCACACCGCTCGCGCTCAGCCAGGGCCACATATAGACAATCGTAATACCCGCTCCGGGTTCGTGACGAGATGACGATGGCCCGCGCAATCAGCGACGCATGGGGGATCAGGACGGGCGGACTGTTCATGACCTTCGCGTAAAGAGCGATCGCCTGCCCGACGGGGATGTCTTTTTGCCGCTCGGCCTTTGTAAGGGCGCCTGCCACTTCGTCGATGAAGATGGCAGGGGCGAGCAGCTCATGGACTTGCCGCTGATATTCATCGCGCAGCCGCACGGCTTGCGGCGTGAGCGGGCGAGGAATGGCCCAGCAGATCGCAACGGAAGCATCGACAACATACTTCATGCGCCGTCATCGTCATGAAGTAACGCCTGGAACCGTGCATCATCCATGGTTCCCCGGGTGCGGCGGATCTCCTCCGTGATTCGGTCGGCGCGCTCCTCGATCCGGCGGGAAATTTCTGGATCGACCGGAGTGCCGTCGATAATTCGCTTCATGACGGCGTCCAGGTCTGCCAGGGCCAGCGGGTCGATCCCGGCAGCTTTCGTTTCAGCGGTGCCCATACCGGCATTGTCCCTGCCACGCGGAGCCTGTCAAGTACACTGCTCAACGACCGACAACGGAAGGCCCTTCTTCCCGACAGCCAGCAAGCGGGACAAGGCAGTGAGCTTATACGTTGCTAAATGGAGGAAACAAGCGGAGAGGACGGGATTCGAACCCGTGGAGGGGTGTTACCCCCTCACCGGTTTAGCAAACCGGCGCTTTCGGCCGCTCAGCCACCTCTCCTGATTACTAGTAAGGGAACCAGCTCGGTTGGCGATCCTCGCGGTAGGATACTAGACGGCGTAATCAGGTACAAGAGTCGCACTTACCGAATTGTTGCTGAAGCACGAGCGCGAGCCGATCGGCCTCTTCTCATGCCGGGCCGGTCTTAGCCTGCTCGGCTTCGCGCGTCGCCAATTCCAGCGGCACTAGGGCGCTATCGGTCCAGGCGGCGCTCTCCTCGATGGGCTCGATGTGCACGGTCACTTCCATGCCCGGCAGAGCTTTGCGCACGGCTTCTTCGATCCGCTCGGCGACATCATGAGCGGCCTGAACGCTGAGCCGGCCGGGGACAAGCAAGTGGCAATCCGCGAAACGATGCGATCCGGCCATGCGCGTGCGCAGCGCGTGAAAATCCATGCCCGCCTCGAGTTGCGCTTTGATTGTTGAACGCACGAGGGCTTGCTCGCCTTCGGGCAGCGAATGATCCATCAGACCGTTGAACGATCGGCGTATGAGGTCGAACCCGGTCCAGACGATTAAGATCGCCACGCCCAGGCCGCAGAGCGGGTCCAGCTCTTTGATTCCGGTCAGGCGGACGAGGATCAGTCCGACTAAGACCGCCACGTTAGTCCAAACGTCCGTCATTAGATGCCGGCCGTCGGCCTCCAGCACGATCGATTCGCGGGCCCGCCCGGCACGAAGAAGCAGTTGGCCGACCCCGAGATTGATAAGGCCGGAGACAAAGGAAAGGACGAGCCCTGTTTCGATGGCCTCAATCGGGTTCGGCGCGATCAACCGGCTGAGCGCATACCAGGCGATGCCCCCCGCCGCCAGAATGATGAACATGCCTTCGAGGCCGCTAGCGAAAAACTCGATTTTGTCATGGCCATAGGCGTGCGACGTGTCCACCGGCCGTGCCGAATACCAGAGCGACACTAAGCCGGTGCAGGCGGCCATCAAGTTGACGCCCGATTCGGCGGCATCGGAAAGTAACCCGACCGATCCCGTCAGCGCATAAGCCACCGACTTGAGAACAATGGTCAACAAGGCGGCAGCCAGCGACAGCAACATGAGCCGGTTTGCAGAGAGTCCCGTCATGGAGGCATTTTAGCAAAACGAGTTGTAAGGAGCAGTCTGCTTGGAGTCCCGCCTTTAGGGGGATTTATCCAACGGCCTAAAGGCGGGACTGGGAAATAATGGCGCGTAGTTCAACCGACGAAGACGTAGACACGACGAAGGGGAAACTGGTTGCGAATCTCCGGATCAAGTCGGTCGTAGAACTCTAGGAAAAGTTCCACGAATCGCTCACCATCAATTAGGACAATATGGGCATCGTTCTGCTGGACGTGCTTTGCGTCGTTTGCAAAACCGGCGAGCGCGACAAGCACACCTTTTTCACCTTGATTTAGAAGCCCGCGCAATTGCTTAACGTCTGGTGCGCCAGTCTTGCCGGTCCCGCTTTTGGCTTGGATCTTCATGAGGGGCGGCTCCACGCCAAGCGGGTCAGGGTGCGCGATAACATCCACTCCAAGATCGTGTGTTCCCTGCTGCACCTGTGCCGTGTAGCCCATCGCGCGGAACACCGCAGCTACAACATATTCAAAGTCCCGCCCCGTTCGGGTCCATTGGCGCAGCAAATAGTCTTCGGTTTCTTGGACTGCACGGTCCGCAAGGTCGATTTTATCCACTTCTACAGCGGGTTCGGCGAGCGACATATCCGCGTCTACAGGCTTACGCTTTAATGCTATGGCTTGATCGTTCTTAAGTACGGCGATGACTTCTTCGAGATAGTCATTAGACGTTGCCACGGAGGAGGAGCTGCTGAAGCTATGTAGGGCGTCCTGCGAGAAAGATATGCGCGGCACTGGCTTGAACCATTTGACCTTACGAACGTTGCAGTAGTTGTTTTCGACCAACTGTTGATCATCGGCTGCCCAGCGGTAGGGGCCGTCGATCTCGCCAATGAGGATTTCCCGCGAACCTTTAATCGGATAAACGATGGGGTCACCGACTTCCATCTCATGTGCGAATCGGAACACCTGTCCGTACGAGGAGTACATCGATGCATCGCTGGCATCAGGATGACCTATGCGATATGCCGTCTTCATCTTCGCCCTTGTGTCGTGCGGCGCTAGATTTCCGATCTTCGTCCAGCCGATGCAAATAAAGCCCTCTTCTTGTGCGCGAAGAGCGCTAGGCTCGTGATTGGATATATGCACAACCCAGAGGCTGGTTTTGTTTTCGAACATGAGTTGCCCACAAAAGACACCGAGACGACGATCTAGTTTAGCCGAGCCAGAACTTACGAGCACTTGAGTTTACTTTTTATTTTTCAGAAAAAGTCACAATATATATTTTTGGAGGTGGTTTATGGACTTTTTCACAAGTCTTGAAGTGCAAGCAGAGCGGCATTGCTTACTGGCGGGTAGTTTATGCTCACCGAACGGGACGAATTTCCGAACCAAAGCGGATCGGAGGTTATCGTTGCACCAGGCCTATCTGTCGGTTACAACTTGCCCCAACCCGGAAATCGACATTTGTGCGCCAAAGAGCGGCACTGGAATTCTCCCTATTGTGTCAACAACGCTAGAATTAGTATTAGAAAGGAGCCGCATTGAAGGAACGAAGTATTATCTTCTTGCTGCCGGAAGATTCAAAGGTTAGTTTTTAGAGTATCCAATTCCAGACAGAACGGATGGCGACGCCTAATGTCAGCAAATTCGCCAGCACCACCTGCACCCGATTTATGGCAGGCCAACTCTCTGCGCGTCACTGCCTTCCCGACGGTGCAGCATGTCACCACGCCTCAAAATTGGTGGCGGGATTTGGTGGGTATCGAGCCGGAGACTTCCACCCAAAAGAGGCATGAGCGAGAAAACGTCGGCATATACAATGGCTGTTCGCTAACGCTAACTGTTGATTTGGTGCGTATTCAGTGGATGTTAACTCCGCGCATGGGAGATCCCTCTACAGTGCCCGATCAGCCAGTGGTGCTAGGTCAGTTCTTAGAGAGACAACTGGAATTCATTACTGCCATCAATAGATGGCTTGGAACCTGCCCGCCAATTAAGCGCCTAGCGTTCGGAAGTCTTCTTCTGCAACCGGTCCTGGATCATGCTGAAGGCTACCGCCTTCTTGACCGGTATCTACGGTGCGTTGATGTGGACCCTGAGTCCTCGGATTTCATGTACCGCCTAAACCGCCGAAGGCGTTCCGAAATTGGCATCTTCGGTCCGCCAGTCAACCGACTTTCCACTTGGGCTGTAGCAAGGATCTCCACCGTCGCTATCGGTGCAGTTCCGGGCGGAACACACATGGTCCAAGGCGAAACATTCGCCTGCTCGCTGGAGTTGGATATCAGTACTCCTGCGGAATTCGATGGTGAGCTGCCCCATGACGAGCTTCCAAGGGTGTTGACGGAACTGGCCGAATTCGGCGTTGACATCGCAACAGATGGAGACCGCCGAGCATGAGTACAATTACCGCCGACAGACGTCAGAAAATCGCTGGACGCCTTGGACTGCAAGATCTCCTGGTAATCCCGGACACGTCAACAGTCACAGGCAAGTCGTCCTTGCCACAGGCAATTGCTGCTTCGGGACAACCCCCTATTAGACCCTCGATGAATGACTATCAAGCCGAGGTTATAACTTGGGAGGCGCGGGCGGAAACCATTGCCAACCCGCGTAGGGAGCTTGCAAAGTGGGTCCTTGAAACCCTCCCCGACGAAATATATAGCCTCGCAGCAATAGGTGACATTCCGGGCGCGACCGACCGCGTATTTGACCAATTGGATCGCCTTCTTTGTGACGGGCAATTTGATTTGTGCGATGATGTTATTCGCCGATTGGAGCCGAGGAAATTGCCGTCAAGCCTTCGACGATCTTTCCTTACCATTACTGCCGCTGCTAAAAATAAGCTTCCCGCGCGCGCTACGTTCTATCAGACATCATTGAAGTTGTTGAGTGAGGAAAAGGGCGAGGAGCAAGCCAGGAAGCTTCTGAGCAGACTAGAATAATCAGCATGCGTGGCGAGCTATTCCACTTCAACTGCCAGGACGTTCCTACCGTTGCCGTATTGATAATGCGGACGCCCGACGGGGGGACGCACACCGGAATCATCCACAGGGAAGGTGGGCGGCTGTTCATTCTTGATTTGCAATGGGAATACAGGCTGGGCAGCAGGGAAACACACGAGGAATTGGCTTGCGTAGTACCGAACATTGACGACGATGCTAAGAACGACGTGGCAGGCCTTTGCCGGCTCATAAACGCTAGGAATAATGACCTTGATCCAGGGCAGCGGTACAAGATCCCCTATTCTTTCCGCTATAGAAAGGCCCGATTTAACGTAGCAAACGGGGAGCTAATGCTGAAGCAAGGATTAGGGCTGAACTGCTCCACATTTGTTCTAGCCGTCTTCGAGTCCGCTTTGGCCCCGTTGGTTGATTTCAATGGCTGGGAGATAAGACCTAGTGACGAGTTGCGGCAAAATGATCTCTTAGAAAAGATGCGGACCGGCATCCCCAAGTATAATATCCCGCCTGTAGATCCCCAACGCATTCTAATGATGGAGAGCGAAATTCCTTCCTTCCGGGTTGCCCCTGAAGAAGTTGCTGCGGCTGGAATGGCCGACGACGCCCCAGCCAATTTCGATCAAGCCGAACGCGGCGGACGGTGGATCCTGTCGGTACTTACTGAAGGGACCGAACGGCTGGTTATCTAAACATGCCCACCGTCTAGTTACTCAACGAGTTTTCTTGGGCAGATGTAAGCTTGTAATTCCGAAAAATTAAGGTATATAACGGGTGCTTGCTAAAGTCCTTAGCGGCCCGCACAAGCCAATACAACGCCTGCGAACGAGCAGGTCTTCAAAAACCCCAGGCCACGCGCTACACGGGATTGCGCGATCTGGGGTTTTTTCGTTTTAGCTCCGATGGAAAAGCCTATGACCATCGCCGCGTAGCGCGGCTATTCAACCTGACAAGCAAAACGGAATCGCGTCATGGAGCCATTTTAGCAAAACGGATCAATCTTTCGCGGGGTCTCGCATCGGCGAGGCCCTATCGGGGCTCGAAATGATCAACCGCGCGCAGGAGGTTATCGTTGCACCAGGCCTATCTGTCGGTTACAACTTGCCCCAAGGCGGCATTGATGCCCATTTCTCTTTTTTCGTCGCGTTGCCTGGAGCCGGCCCGCCTATGCTCGCCAAGCTTAACACCTTTGCCCTGGTCGGGATTGACGCCGTTCCGGTCGAGGCCGAGGTGGATGCTTCCGCGGGTTTGCCCAAAACCGTCTTGGTAGGGCTGCCCGAATTGGCGGTGCGGGAAAGCATTCATCGCATCGAGCGGGCTCTGGCCAATCTCGGCTACGACCGCCATCCGGGCCGCACGGTAATCAACCTTGCGCCTGCGGATCTGCCGAAAAATGCCGGCGCCTTTGATCTGCCCATTGCCCTGGGCTTGCTGGTGGCCACGGGACAACTGTTGCCCGAACATTTGCGCGATTTTGCAACGGTCGGGGAATTGGCTCTGGACGGCAGCGTACGCCCGGTCAAAGGCGCGCTCGCCATGGCGATGGCCGCTGCGGAACGCGGCATTCCGAAGTTGCTCGTCCCTGCCGAGAACGCCCGGGAAGCGGCGGTCGTGGAGGCGATTGCCGTTTATGGCGTCGAGACGCTCGCTCAAGCCGTCGGCATCCTATCCGGTCAACTCGAGGCCGAGCCAACCGTCTCGCGCATCGACGAATTGTTCGCCAAATTAAGCAGCTACGATGTCGACTTCGCCGACGTGCGCGGCCAAGAGTTTGCCAAGCGAGCGTTAGTGGTGGCGGCGGCGGGAGGTCACAACGTGCTGATGATCGGTTCGCCGGGCACTGGCAAGACCATGCTGGCCCGCCGTCTGCCTACCATCTTGCCGCCTTTGACTCCGCCCGAAAGCTTGAGCACAACGCGCATCTATAGCGCGCTGGGAAGGCTCAAGCCCGATGAGCCGCTTCTGGCCACGCGGCCTTTCCGCTCTCCGCATCACACGATCAGCGATGCCGGCATGGTAGGCGGCGGCAGCACGCCGGCGCCCGGTGAAATCAGCCTGGCACACCACGGCATTCTATTTCTTGACGAATTGCCGGAATTCAATCGCCGCAGCCTGGAAGTTCTGCGGCAGCCGCTGGAGGAGGGCCACGTCACTATCTCGCGGGCGCTGCATTCCTCGACGTTTCCCGCCAGCTTCATACTCGTGGCCTCAATGAATCCGTGCCCGTGCGGCTATTTGGGCGACCCGCGTCACGCGTGCAAATGCAACCCGATTATCATCGAGCGCTACATGGGGCGGATCAGCGGTCCGCTTCTCGACCGCATCGATCTTCACATCGAAGTGCCCGCCGTCCCGTTCCAGGAGCTGTCGGCAAGCGCCGACGGCACTTCGAGCGCGTCCATGCGCGATCAAGTCAGCCGCGCCCGCCAAGCCCAACGCAACCGCTTCGGCCAGGACAGTCCGAGGACCAATAGCCGCATGACCAGCCGGCAACTGCGCAAGCATTCGTCGCTTGACGATGAAGGGCGTGGTCTGCTCAAGACCGCCATGGAAGAATTGGGGCTGTCGGCCCGCGCCCACGACCGCATTCTGCGCGTCTCCCGTACCATTGCCGACCTGGAAGCGTCTGCCGAGATTCGGCCGGCGCATGTTGTAGAGGCGATAAGCTACCGGAGCCTGGATCGGAAACTGTGGGCGCGGTGAATTGCCATGGCTTTGGCCGCCTATCACGCTTTTTGAGCCGCTCTCCTACCGGCCAGGCGAACGTCATTTCTTTTCCCCAGGCTTTTGAGTCGGACTTTGAAAAGCCATGGTTGCCAACAGAGGCACTAGCGGCAAGTAGTTGCGTGCTTAGTGCCTCCCCCAGCAGCTTGCGAGGCCCGGGGCATAGGAGAGCATATAGGCCAGCTGTCCCAATGTAATTAGAAAACATGCCCGTCCTCTTTGATTTTCCCCCCCTTGGTTTGCCGACGTCCCCCTGATTTTTCTTTATGGCAACCTATGATTCTCAACAGGGCGGAAAACAAGGCCTATACAAAGAATAGCAACAACAACCTGACTATAGGACCAAGCAAGCCCCCACATTACGACGATGGGCCACGCATTATCCCAAATAATCCTAAAATAATTCAACCCTTCCTCAATGCTCAATACCACCAGCAAAACGTCACAAATCACGAATGATCCGGCAACCAATGCGCCGATCCACTTTCCAGCAACAGTGGAGCGCTTAAACCATGCTAAGACGCATATCGGTCCTAAGAAAAGTGACGTCCAAGATACTTGGACAGGGGAGATCCAACCGTGCCCAGCCCCGGTTAGCAGAAACGCCAAGAAAGGTGCGGAAAGTCCTGCGCAGAGTACAGAGGAAGCAATGATTGTATCTCGCGCCATCTCATTCCTATCCGGAGAAGGCCTCCAAACATGATTTTAGATGTCAAGCAGACCCTTAAGTCTTTTCCAAATGTGTGGATCTTGCCCGCGGATCGAATGAAATACCAGACCCACTCGTCAGTTTCTCCATTTGACTTGAATTTCCCATAAAACTCCGGGAAGGCAAGTCTGGTTTCCTTGTACCATAAATAACCGAATTGGCAGCCGCCCGCTTTCGTGGTTAAGACCTACGGTGGGACAAGTCTTCGAGTCCCACCAGGTGCGGAGTGGGACTCGAAGATTAGTCCCTTTCACCCTACAGGCCTCGTTTCATTGGAGGCGCGCAGGGGGGTCTGACAGGGGTCAGAGAAACGATCTTTCGAAAGCACCAGAGCCAAATGGCATTGGGGCAAAAAAGATCGTTTCTCTAGTTTTAGAAACCGACTGAAACGAACTTTTGCCAATGCCGAGGAGCGTCTGCGCGACCCTCTGGCTCAAGTGACCCACCCTCTGGACCCGCCAACACTGCGCCACAGGGTTTACATCTGTAAACCCATGCGCTCACTTGGCGCCTTTGGCGGCTTTTGAGGAGCCATTGGTGCTCCTGCGATTCTGACTTGTTGGAACATTTCTGTGCAACAAGGCGTTTCTGTGCAATAATTGGCGTTTCTGTGCAAAAAGCGTCATTTCTGTGCAACCAGAGGGGTGTCTGGTTTGCACAGCAATTTGCACACAAACGGGCCCAAAGGCGAAGGTCATTTCTTTTCCTGGGGCTTTTGAATCGGACCTTGAAAAGCCATGGTTGCCAACAGAGGCACGAGCGGCATGTAGTTGCGTGCTTCGTACAGCCAGCCGAAACAAAGGTTGCTAAGCAACAATAAAGGGACCAACGTTAGAAAAATCACCCGCAATTTCCAGTCTGTACTCTTCCAATTGCGGATCAAGAAAGGCACAAAGGACCCTACAAAGACCAACGGCAGAACGTAATTCATGGCCAGGGGAGCTGCCATGCTATAAAGGTCCGAACCAAGTAAGTTGTGGCGGATCATCAAGCCGGAGGTGTTGTTAAACTTGCCGAAATCCAGTTCCCATCCCAGAGGCAATCGCGCGGCAAAGTAGACCGTTATGCAAACGGCCGCCAAAATTGCCGTCCGGCCGATTCCCTTTTTCCCTTGGGGCACGTAGCAGGCGAAGTACGAGACGACGGCGAGCAGGGCGGTTTCCTTGGCCAGCATTCCCAGCGCCGAGACGAAGGCCAACAGCAGCCAACGGTTTTGCACCGTATAAAGCAGTGCCAATACAAATAAGGCGTGGCTCATGGGGTCTGTCAGTTGTCCCCAGTAATACAGAATCGAAAAGGGATACAAGCACGCTAAGGGAACGAGCGTCCATTGGGCACGCCGCTCCGGGAGGTACAACCGGGCGAATCGGTAGGCGGCCTCGAGAAACCAATAAGAAAAAAACCATCGATATGCCAGGCAAGCAAACCACCAATCGCCTGTTAGCCTTTCCAGCGTCCGCGTGAAGCCGTAGGGGAGAAAGCGATAGCGATGGGGAATCTCGCCTTGATGGTTGAGGATGTCGAGATACAGTTGCTGCTGCCAAACCCAATGAAATTGGTCCACCATCAAGACATGACAAGCCGTCATGAGACCGCTTGCCCCAATCATCAGGGATGCCAGGCGATAGGACGGAGAATTCTCAGATCGGTCGAACCGGCCCCGAAGCGCGATCAAACACGCCATTCCGACAACAACAACCGCTTTACTAAGGTAACGACCCCATGCCGTTGCATAGGGTGTCACCAACTCCACGGGCGACCGCTCGATGAGAAAGGGCAGGAGACTCACAAGGGCGACAAACGTCAATTCCAGCGCGGGCCATCGACCGCTAATGGGCTCGGATTCGCCTTTTTGCTGTTGGGTTGCCGGCATGTCAATCTCTGCCAAAGGCTGCGCGCGTTCTTCCGGTCAACCTATCGCAAGCGGGGCCGGACAGATAAATAATCATGCCGCCCTTTTGACGCCAGAGGTGGCGAAGTGGTTCGACGAGCGCGTTGTGTTCATTCGGCGGTACGCGATCCACCCCCATGTCAGCAAAGCCAATGCCTGGATAGGCCAAAAGGCCTTGATTAGGTGCGCCATCCAGGGGCCTTGCCACCACATGAAGCCGCTTAGAACTGCCCCGAAAGCGCTCAGGACGAGCAGATCGTGCCGGCAATCGGGTCGTTCTCGCAAGGCAATGGCCAATACATAATAAAGCGGCGCTAACAAGGGCACCAACCAGCGAACGGAACAGCAGACCCCGGAGAGATTATTCGACGTGGCGGCATAGAGCAGCCAAACACCGCCGCACAGCGCTGCGACATAGACCACTTCAGCCCGCTCATGGACCCTGTGGGCAAGAACGAGGAAAACGGCCGGTAGAGCAAGGAACAGGGGCAAGTTATGGCCCACAAAGCCGCGTTTGCCAAAGAGCAGGTCGGCAGCGTAGATGAGGAAATGACCCAGGTTGGGATGTTTCCAAGTTCCCGTCATGTTTTCTTCATTGAATGGGCAGCCCGGCCATTGAAAGTATGAGGCGACGGAGTTAGCAGGCGCCAGCGTGCCGCCTATCGCGTAATTCAGCCCATGATGCAAAGCGATCCACGGCACAGCCGCGAGCGCGAAGACAACGAGGGACGCCAGTTTCCGCCGACGCCAAGCGATAAGGAAAAATGTCGTGATTAGCAAGACGGGGCCGACGCCCAGGTCGATGGTATAACCTAACCCCGCCAGCATGCCGATGAAGACGGGTTGTGAAAGCTGTCCCCCCTGCGTTTGCCCTGCGAGAGTCAGCATTAGGGCGCTCATAACTCCTAACAGCAGCATGTGATTGTTGACCTGCTCCGAGTAGGCAGGCGCGACCGTGCATAAGGCGAAGCTCCCCGTCAGCAACAGCCCCAAGCCGGGCACGAGGCTCAGACGGCGGCCCATTTGATGGATGCATCCAACTGCCAATACATATGCCAGTCCACTCGAAAGCAGGTTCATCCAATAGCAGAATTGGTCAGGCCTATCGCGAGCCGTTAGTCCAGTGGTCCACTGTAAGGCTTCATACCCTACGGCCATTAGCACAGCCGGAACGGGGGATTTATCCGAATAATAATGACCGTCGATATAGAGCTTGTCCAAGGTGCCTTCGTCCAATATTCCGGGGGCATCTTTGGAGTAGTAAACAGGCGGCAAGCCTAGAGGGGCAGGAGGAACTTGCACAAAGATGGATCGATCAATCGTCAGCGTATGGTAATCGACGAGACATTCGACAATAGCGAGTCGGCTGCCGTCGTTCCAGCTACCCGCATAGGGACGGGCGCTCAGTATGGCGACCAAGCCGGCCAAGAGGACCACGACCCAGGTCGGAACCGGTTGCTCGCGCAGATAGGCTGAAATGCGTTGGTAGCTCATGCCGCCCTCCCTGGCGTCACGACAGACTAGCGAGGTTCGGCGGTTTAAGAAAGGGGAAGTGAAATAGATCGAACGTGATCAGCCAGCCTTCATCGAAGTGTGGTCATGCACAATCCGCCATCCTTCGGGCAGCCGACGAAAACGCAGCGTAAATAGACCCTGGGGATTCGATCCATCGGTCACGGCTAGCTTCCAGCGGCCGCGAACCAGGGCATTGTCGGTGTCCAATACATCGACCTCCAAGTCGTCAAAAGCCAGCTTGCCCATCTCTCTGCCTTCGCTCTGGTAGCGCTTGCGATACCGATCGGTGGTGGCCTGCCAGCCGCGCTGAATATCGTTGCCCGAATAAAAGGTGAGGTCCTCAGAGTGCCAATAACCCTCCATGAACTCTT
Source organism: Gemmataceae bacterium (assembly GCA_045802525.1). GTDB lineage: Bacteria > Planctomycetota > Planctomycetia > Gemmatales > Gemmataceae > JBJMQT01. The sequence goes on along the minus strand of JBJMQT010000003.1, from coordinate 5,216 downwards.
CGAGGTTGCCTTCGTTCCAAGCGGCTTGCTGTTTGGCAAGGACGCTCCGGACGGAATCCTTCGTTCTCTCAACCTGGTTGCCGGCCCGGGTTTTTCCGACCTCGTACGCTACCCAAAAGAGCACGAGGACCGATAAGACTACTAGGATCAGGCGCGTGGCTTGCTTCATGTCTTCGGGCCTCCAGGTTACAGCGTCGGTCCGATGCTCCAGGGGGCAAATTCCTCTTCGCCCACTCCGCTGAGTTCGCTCTTTGTCTTCTTGCCGCCGGCGACGGCAAGGATTTCCTCGAAGATCCAGCGGCCCACTTCCTCCACCGGTGTACCTTCCAGGATTACGCCGGCATTGATGTCCATATCATCGATCATGTGATTGAACATCGGCGTGTTAGTAGCCACTTTAATGGATGGGGCCGGCTTGCACCCAAACACCGAGCCGCGGCCGGTCGTGAAGACCAGTACATTGGCCCCGCCGGCAACGATGCCGGTCATGCTCACAGGGTCGTAACCGGGCGTGTCCATGACGACAAAGCCCTTGGCTTTGACCTGTTCAGCGTAGCCGACAACGTCCATAAGCGCTGTGCTGCCCCCTTTGGCAATGGCGCCGAGCGACTTTTCGTAGATCGTGGTCAAACCGCCTTCTTTGTTGCCGGGCGAGGGATTATTGTTGATTTCCGCTCCAAAGACGCCCGTGTACCATTCCCACCACTTGATGCGCTCGACCAGCTTCTCACCTACGTTGCGGCTGATCGCCCGCCGGGTCAACAGGTGTTCGGCCCCGTAAATCTCCGGCGTCTCGCCGATGATGCTGGTCCCTCCGTGCGCGATGAGCAAGTCCGAGGCGACGCCTAATGCCGGGTTAGCGGTCACGCCGCTATTGCCGTCGGACCCGCCGCAGTTGGCGCCCAGGATGATCTTGTCGGCCGAAAGCCTCGTGCGCTGCGTGTCGTTAACCTGGGGCAACAGCTCCGCAATCGCTTTGACCCCGGCATCAACCGTCTTGCCGATGCCGCCGCACTCCTGGATCGTCAACACGAGAGGCTTCTTCTTCGCACCGGTGAGCTGAATCAATCCCTGATTTTCAACCAAGTGAATGGCTTGACCCGTTTCGCAACCTAGGCCGACAAGAATGTAAGCCGCCACGTTGGGGTGCTTGGCGAACCCGGCCAGCGTGCGATCGAGTTGATTATGGTCTGGGCCGTCGTACTGCATCGCGCAGCCCTGCTTGTGGACGATCGGGACAACGCCATCGACATGGGGATAGCGCTTGAGTAGGTCGGCCGCCTTGAACTTTTCCGCTATGTACTTGCTGGTGCTGGCGGAGCAATTCACGGTGCTGATAATCGCAATGTAATTCCGCGTGCCATACCGACCGTCGCCGCGATCGTATCCCATGAAGGACCGTTGTTCAGCGGGCTGGGGCGGGGGGGGTGGGCAGTCACGGCAAAACGCATAGTCGCGCTCAAAAGCGTCGGCGCTGACGTTATGAACATGCACATGGCTTCCCGCCGGAATGTCTTGGTTGGCAAAGCCAATGATTTGGCCGTACTTCAAGACCGCCTCGCCTTTTTTGATGGCGCGCAACGCGATCTTATGGCCCAATCCGATGCGGGTATCGAGCGTGAAGGAGCGACCGTTGTTGTTTAGGTTTGTCCCAGGAGACAGATGCTTGGTCGCTATGACGACATTGTCCTCATTTCGTAGATGAACACTGACCTGCGCCAACGCGACAGCGGACATGGCAACTCCTCAAAATGAACGAGCACCAGTCCCGTCACCATATCGCAAGCCAATTACCTTTGCAAACCTGATGAAAGGTCCGCGTGAACTGCCCCGGCCGGAGTCTTCGCTTCAAAAATACGTTGCATTGCATGCGCCCCCACCCTAGGGCAGGCGTTCCAATGAGCGTCTAGTGATGTCAATGAGCAGCAATGCAAAGGGGGCGGTCTAGGCGCGCCCGGAATGCGAATAGGAATAGTGCCGATTGGCGGGGAATTCTTGACCAGCCGAATCCGGCCTTTTGAGAGCCAAGGCTCACTTTCAATACAAAGCCTCGCGGTCTTCTTCAGGACTATACCCTGAGGCCGAACTTCGCTTCACAACAAAGAAGAGCAGCAAGACAAGGGAAATAACCCCGATTACGACCGCGATCACGAAAACTGACCATTTTGCCAAGCCCTTCCTCAACTCTTCCAGTACCGACGTACCCGGCTTGAATTCAAACCCCTCGTCGAAATGAAATGATTCACACAGGTCCGTGAAGGCGCCCAACTTTCTCCGGAAATCCCCCTCTTGGGCGTAGCAATGCACCGTTACTACCGCCTCGGAACCGATGTTGGAGACGCTGAATCCTTGAACTTGGCCAAATCCCAATACGTCCAACTTGCTTCGAATTACGATGCGGTTGCGTTCGCGATTGAATCCTCCCGTATCAAGAGAAATATCCTTTGCCATGGCGCCGAGCGTCCCCTGGACATCCTTGAGATGGCCTTTGAGGTCGCCGGAAAACTCGCGCTCGATGTCTTCGTAACTCATCCTCGAAGTGTTACAAACCTGCACCTGCACCAGAGAGTAGGGAAACGTTCCCAGACGCGAGTTTCTGGGCCGGAACCCGGCTTCAAACTGGACTTTCTTGTCCAGCCCCTGTTGGCGAATGTATCCCTGAATCTGCTCGAGCTCCTTGACGGACATTTCCACCCAGCCATTGGGCAATTCCAACTCGTAATGCCTTTTGGCATCTTTGTAAACCACGGGCGCTCGCGCGAGGGGCATTGCCTGAGGTTGGCTTGGCGGGTCGGCCGTCTGCACTTCAAGCTCGACCCTGGCTGCATTTCCGGGGTCAACCGTTGGCTGCTGCAACTCGGGCGGCACGGGCGACGGCTTGACGTAGATCAATCCCAGGCCAATGACCCGATCCTCGTTCTGATTGCCGAATACGCCCACGACCGCAGACCCGTTGCTGTTCACGGATCCCTCAGGGCCATGGTTGCGGTCGCCGTACCAATCGCTGGCGTATGTTTTTTTGCTGTCAAGGGAAGTGCCGGCGATGCGCATGAAGGTCACAGACATGCCGCGTATGAAAATGTCCGAGCGGAGCGTTAGCCCGGCGACGGCATAGCCGGACCGGGCCTTGACCTTCACCGTGCGAAATGATTTCTCCCGGACACCTTTCTTGCCGGCCTTCTTTTGACTGCTTGCCGTAAAGGGGCCAAAGCTTTCATAGGAGACCTCATTATCATCCTGGGTCCTATAAATGGGCCTCAGGCCGTAAATCTCGTCTGCTTCATTCACGCCTTTGGCCAGAACGAGATCGAAACCGACCAGGAGCGCGCCGACGGTCGGCGTCTGTTTAAACGCAGTCTTGATTATGCTAAAGCCCAGCATGTTTGATTTTTCGACATTGCCGCTCGCGACAGAATTCTTTGCCTCGGCAAAGATGGAAGCCGTATCTTTCGCAGGAGGGTCGCCCATGCAGAAAGAATTTCCCAGAGCAAGCAACCCCAGGCTTGCAAGGCCCCAAACAAGCCCCGTCCGTCCCAGGCCGGTAGATCGAGACGGCCAGCGCGATTGAGAGGGAGGCACGCAGGACATGCTTTTGCTCCATTTTCGACGAACGTTCTTGAGACACCTGTGTCAAACTTAGCTCATATTACGGCATGCCTCCATCAAAGAAAACCACCGGCTATGCTGGCGTCATGCTGGCAGCGCTCCAGGCGATTACGTCTATATGACCGGCCCTCATCCGGGATCGGCGCCTCGAGGCCAATGGAGCCTATGTCAATTTCTTTTCGCGATCCGGGGACCTTCTTTTCCGCGCAAGTTCGCACGCCGTGGGCGTTGAGATTTCAGCCTTGCAATTGGATGGCAGGCGGAGGATGCATCGGGGATGAGAGTTGACATTCACACCACCTCGGGTCGTTCTTCGATCCGGGAAGAGTCCACAACGAGAGGAGGTTTCTGATGCTGTCCTTATTCCGCTTTGCCGCAATCATAACCGTGATCTTCGCTGTCTGCGGCGCCGCGACGGCTCAACAAATCGCCCCCGTGGGTTCCGGAGTCACCATAGACAAGCTTGTCATCGAGAACGGACCCGCTCATACCGTCAAGTATTTCGTCACCGGCGGGTCTGCGCAGCTTCAGGCCGTAGTCCGCCGCGTCGAATGGGCTGAAAACGAATTAGGCGTGATCGAACAACTGCAAGGGCTGAAACTCGATACCGTCGTCAATGAACGGCGCGTCTCGGCGTTTCGCACCGCGCAGCTTACCAATCCCTATTACCCGTCCGGCTTCTTTCCGATCTCGATCGGAACTGGCATCGGCGGCGACGGAAAAGGTTCTCTCCAGAGAGCTCTTACCAAGCAGTTGGCCTTTGAGGCAACTCCGCAAGCGGCCCTGGAAACGATTGGGTTCCTCGAGCAAGTGCAGACTGACCTTGAGGCGCAATTGAAGGCACTGCCGCTGCAAGAGAAGAAAGCAGCACAGGGTCCCATTGACGCCCTGCGGCCGAGGTTGGCTGCCTTGCCTCACTCCGATGCTCCTCCGACCCAGGCCCAACCTGGAGCGACCAGGCAGGTCATATTTCCCGCGCAACCGGCCGCTCAGCAGCTCCCGATGCCGCTGGATCCCATGGCTTCCAAGCCGGTCGAAGTGGAGTGGGGACGGTCTTGGTGGCCCGCTGAGATTCTACAGGTCAACGGCGACAAGTGCCTTGTCCATTACACAGGCTGGAATGCTTCCTGGGATGAATGGGTAACGAAGGATCGAATTCGTTCTCGCCGATAAGATCTGTGCAGTCCGACATTCGTCCTCGATCGAAAAATAGTCCAGGCCCCGAAAGCATGTCCGTGTCATGGTGACTGGGACAGGATGCTTTCGGGGCCTGTGAGCCAGGGGCAATCCGAGCACAGTTCACAAACGCGCAGTAATCGGAATGTTAGGATGTTAGGAAGCGTTGCGCATTTCCCCTCTCTCCCTGTCCTGTACTCAGGGGGAGGGGGGCAGGGGTGAGGGGGTCCGTGTCCCCGCGGAGAACTTCAAGGATTCACCAGGGAACTTGCACCCCTCACCCCCAACCCCTCTCCCCTGAGTACAGGGGTACGTGTTTAGCCCACGCCCCCTGCGCGGGCAGTGAGTTGGCCGATGGCCTGATAGCCGCGTTGCCACCAGGTGATCAGTAAGCTCGTTAACACTTGCCAGGTTTCCTTGCCCCGCTCGGTCCT
>JBJMQT010000066.1:0-46575 GCA_045802525.1 Gemmataceae bacterium | reverse complement strand
CACGGCATCGGGCATGCGCTGATTGCGGACGTACAAGGTCAACAAGGCGTGATGGCAGGCCAGGTGATTGGGATCGCGCACCAAGCATTGGTCGTAGTACTTCTCCGCCTGATCGCGATTGCCCTCATGGTCGTAACATTGAGCGATATTGTAAAGCACACCGGCGTCGTCGGCTTTTAGCACCAGGGCGGCTTGAAAACTCTCCCGCGCGTCCAAGAAACGGCCTTCGCGATACAGGGAAAGTCCGTCGTTGTTGTAAGCCTGAATGCGCTCGTGGGCGTCTTGGGCGCACCCGGCACATGCAATGCTGGCGACAATCACGCCTAGTAACCGCCGCATGGTCCATTACCTCCCGCGCGAACCATAGACGCAAGCGTAGAATAATGGAAGAGGAACAAGCGGGTTGACTAGCCTTCCCAATCTGCGTTACTTTCTAAGAGGCCTGGAGATTCGCCGTCCTTGCCGGACGCGATATAGTGAAATAGAGGCCTTATTCAGCTCAGGCGTATTTTTGTTATCACGGCGTAAAGCAAGATTATGAGATCACAAACTATAGGCATGTTTCCGCGGAGCAAAATGTGGGTCTACGTCCTGATCGCGGGACTGGTGACAGCCCTATCAATCGCCTCTAGCAGTTCAGCCGCCGAGATCCCGGCCGCCAAGGAAAAATCGTATGAAGTGAAAGTCCTGCGCGACCTTTCTTATAACGACGCCGCCGACGCTCATAAAACCAAGCATAAATTGGATCTATTTCTTCCCAAGGACGCCAAGGATTTCCCGGTCCTCTTCTTCGTCCACGGCGGCGGCTGGCGGCACGGCGATAAAGACTTCCTCGGCATCTATAGTGCAATCGGCACCATGTTTGCGCAGCACGGCATCGGTGCCGTGGTTATCAACTACCGGCTCTCTCCTGAAGTGATGCACCCGGAACACATCAAGGACGTAGCCAAGGCCTTTGCCTGGACCTACAAGAGCATCGCCAGTTACGGAGGCAGGGCCGATGAGATCTTTGTCTCCGGGCACTCGGCCGGCGGGCATCTGGTTTCCCTTTTGGTGACCGACGATAGTTTCTTAAAAGCCGAAGGACTAAAGCCGGATGTCATCAAAGGCGTGCTGGCTATTAGCGGCGTCTACGAGCCCTTGCCGGACCGCATGTTCCAGGCGGTATTCGGCAAAGATCCGGAAGAGCGCAAGAAAGCGTTTCCCATCAACCATGTTCACAAGGGACTTCCGCCCTTCTTGATTATCTATGGCGACCACGATTTTCCCGGGTGCGACAAAATGTCCTGCGACTTCGCCAAATCACTGAAGGAAAGCAAAGACGATGTGAATGCCGTGGAAGTGCCCAAACGCAACCACTTTAGCATCCTTACGAGTTTGCCGGCGGACGATGATCCCGTGGCCAAGGCCATGCTCACGTTTATAACCAGCCACTCACAAACCGCGATGAAGGGGCAGAAGATCGGTGAACCTAGCACACAAGCTAGCGATGCCCTCAAGAAACCGTGAAGAATGACATGTCTGAGGCCGAAGCGCCAGCAAGGAAGAAAAGCGGTTGCCTCGCCAACTCTTCGGGGTTAAAAAATGCTACAGGTCGCTTGGCCCCTTCTCCCACCGGCGCTCAGCACATTGGCAACGCGCGTACTTATTTGATCGCCTGGCTCCATGCGCGCTCTCAGGGCGGCCGAGTCGTTTTGCGCTTGGAGGACATTGACTCGCCACGCGTCAAACCCGGCGCGGCGGAGCAGGCGCTAGATGACCTGCGCTGGCTCGGTCTCGATTGGGACGGCGAGCCTATCATTCAAACACATCGTCACCAGCAATACACCGAAGCGCTGCACGCCTTGGCGGCCCAAGAGTTGGTTTATCCCTGTACCTGTAGTCGCACCGATATCGATCGCTCCGCTAGCGCTCCGCACCAAGAACATGAAGGGCCCGCCTATCCAAGCACTTGTTCAACCCGGACCGTGGCCGACGCAGGCAAGCTCGTCAATCAACCCTTTGCTTGGCGCTTTCGCGCGCCTTCTCAGGCCGTTGTTTTCGTAGATCTCTTTCGCGGGTCTGTATCGTTGAACCCGGCGGATGGGGGCGGCGATTTCGTCGTCTGGAAATCAGCGGGCACCCCGGCTTATCAACTAGCCGTGGTCGTTGACGATGCGTCCCAAGGCGTGACGGAAGTGATCCGCGGCGATGACCTGATTCCGTCAACGCCACGTCAATTACTCCTCTATCAAGCGCTTGGATTGACGCCGCCTCGATTTGGACATGTTCCCCTTGTTGTTGGCCCGGATGGCCGGCGTCTGGCCAAACGTCATGGCGACACGCGCCTGTCCGCTCTTCGCCAAGCGGGCGTTAAGCCGCAGGCACTCGTGGGGCTCTTAGCCTGGTCGTGCGGATGGCTTGAGCATATCGAACCGATTGCCGTGGAGGACTTACTTCCAGCAGCGCGTCTGGACTCCATTCCGCCCCACCCGTGGGTCTTGACGCCCGAGCGGCTGCGGCAAATCGGCTACAATCCCTAACTATGGCTTTGCCCTTGACGCTCGAACAACGAGCCCCTAGTTTGCTGACAAGGGGCGCTTAGCTCAGTTGGCTAGAGCACTAGCTCGACACGCTAGGGGTCACAGGTTCAAGTCCTGTAGCGCCCAATCGACACAACTTGAAAGCCGAACGCGAGTAAGCGTACCTGTCATCGGTTGGCAGAGCGGCCCAAAACCCGAATAAAGCGCGGAACAGTTCCGCGCAAGGGTTGAAAGGGAAACCGCTATGCCGAAACGCACATCACAAGTTCCGAAATATCGGCTCAAAAAAGTCCACAACCGCACGTATGCGGCCGTAACCCTCCCCGATGGTGCCGGAGGTCGGCGAGATATCCTCTTGGGCCAACATGGCACTCCGGAAAGCCGTGCCGCCTATGCAAGGGCGATAGCCGAATGGGAAGCAAGTAACCATACCCTTCCACATTTTGAGACGACAAACGATCTTACCCTCAACGAGTTAATGGCTCGTTATTGGCAGCACGCGGAGAACTACTACCGTCACGCCGACGGCGCCCCTACCAACGAGCAATTGGACCTGCGCCTTGCTTTTAGACCTCTGAAGGCAATGTACGGTCACACCCCCGCATGCAAGTTTGGTCCTTTGGCACTGAAAGCCATAAGGGAACAACTCATAACTCAACCAATCACGACCAAGATTAAAAACATCGACCCGGCGACCGGCAAAAAGGTATGGATTGAAAAGACCCTTCGGGTCGGGCTCGCCCGTGGCGTCATCAATCAAAGAATTAACCGAATCCGCCGGCTATTTCGTTGGGGGGTCGAAAACGAGCTGGTTCCTTCCTCCGTCCTGGAAGGACTTAGGGCTGTCAAAGGTCTACAACGCGGCCGAACCGCTGCTAGGGAAACCGCCAAAGTGCGGCCCGTTTCCGTGGCGCTCGTCGAGGACACCCTGCCCCATCTTTCATCCACCGTGGCCGATATGGTGCGCATCCAACTCGCTACCGGAATGCGAAGCGGCGAAGTCGTTATCATTCGGGCTTGCGATATCGACATGACCGGTCCGGTCTGGATCTACAAGCCCACTCGGCACAAGATGGAATATCAGGGTTTTGAACGGGTGGTTGCCCTGGGCCCTAAGGCCCAGGAGATCATCAAGCGCTACCTAAAATCCAACACGGAAGCCTATTTGTTCTCTCCTCACGATTCCATCCTTGCTTTCCGACAACGACTTAGGAAGGAAAGGAAGAGTCCCGTACAACCTAGCCAGGTATGCCGCGCAAAACCTAATCCGAACAGGAAGCCAGGTGATCGTTACGAAGTACGCGCGCTTGCGCATGCCGTCCGGCGAGCATGCGACAAACACGGCCTGGATCCGTGGCACCCTCACCAGTTACGGCATACCAAGGCGACGGAAATCCGAAGGGAATTTGGCCTCGACGCTGCCCGAGCAACCTTGGGCCATCATGGACCGGCAATCACGAATCATTATGCCGAACTGGATGCCGGCAAGATTATGGAAGTGGCGCGGAAACTAGGTTAGTAGTATGACCATGGCGGCTAGGAGGCATCCGAAAACGGGGAGCTTCACCCGCTGCCGCCATTTTTTTCTGAAGCGCCTGGAGAAGCACTGGCTATGAAAGTTAATCCCCCGGTTGACCGTGTTCTCGCGGACATTCTCGCATTGGACCCATATGACCAAGTTCAGCTTTGGCGTACACTTGAGCGCGACTATCCTAATCTCCCGATAATGTATGTGTTTAGACTGCTATTAATGAATAACCAGAAACTCAGATTGCGTGATAACCTGGCAGCGTTAGATGCGATGGATGATTCGCTTCGGAGGTCACCAATGAATCAACGATTCGATAAAGAAATGCAATTGGTTATCGATAAAAAAGAAGATAAGCTGAGCTGGTCGCAAATGGCAAAAAAACACGGCCAAAGTATAGGGGCCCTGCGACAGAGAGAACGCCGGGCAAGGGCAATGTTTGACGAAGTTGCCCATGTAACCGATCTTGCCGGCCGCGAGCTTGACCTGATCGGCTCTGAATTAGAGGGCATGATACGTGAGGCGAATCTGACAACGTAGCGCTCTGTACATTTCGGTTTGTACAATTTTCAATCGATAAAGACGCTTTAGGGTGGAAGTAGGTAATTTGCACAACCTATTCCATACCTTGGAGCGTTCTAATGCTAGACATCACCTCTGAAGAACTCATCCGAATTGAGGAAGCCGCCTCAATTTGTCGCACCCACTTCAGCACAGTCTTTCGTTGGGTCACAAAGGGCGTGCCCGGCCCGACTGGGGCCCGCGTGCGATTGGAAGCGTTAAGGGTCGGCGGCAAGTGGGTAACGACTCGCACAGCACTTCAGCAATTTGCGGAGGCCACGACTCCGCGCCTTGAAGGCGAACAAACTCCGTTGGCACGCTCTGAAAGCAAAAGGCGTGCTGCATCTGAAAGGGCAGCCGAAGCTCTTGAAATTGCGGGAATATAACCCAATGCCAGCGTCTCCGGAGACCGAACGAGCTGACTATTACCCTGTGTAGGCCGGGGGCTTCGACCGCGCTGAAACGGGCCTCTTGGGCTGAGAGCCACATGGACAATTCGGTCGCTCGGAGAAGCCAATGCCGCATTCGCCGCGCCTTAGAGCGGTGTCAAAAAGGCAAGATCATTTAGCAAAGGGACCCACTGCTTAACATGCCACGCATAACCTACGTCGAAAGAAAACTCTCGAAACCGTCCCCCTACCTATCCTGCCGCGGCTATACGAGCCAAAGGGAAATGTGGCGGCCTCGCAGCGGCTCAGGAGGCACGAGAAAGCCGGGCAGATCCACGACCCTCGGCATGCATAAGCCAGTGACGGTATCGCATCTTGGAATTAACTAAATCGGCCCTTCTAGATTCGGGCCTTCGGATGGCATCAAAGACCGCGACTCACGGAACATTCGTAATGGTAACAAGGGACGGCTCTAAGACCAGGAAGAAGGGCACCAGGAAGCTAATAAGCGACAAGTCCGGTGCGGCAACTAAGTCGACAAAAACTGCCGCCCGCAAGAAAGGCCAGATCGATTCTGGCAAACCCGGCGCCCAACTTGTCCCGAAGGGCAAGATCGATGCCCAAATAGCTCAGGTCATGGCTGGCCTGGTCGGTGCCCCCCAAATGGCTCAGACGTTTGCCGACGTTCTTTCAGCCGATCCAACTTCGCCGGATAACAAAAGGACCGGTCCCGACAAAGAGCGCCGCTCCACTTCGAGCGGAAAGCCCCAAAAGAACGGGAGACTCGACCCTGAGAAACCCAGCGGCAAAACCGTTCGCAAGCGGGTTTCATCCCTCAAGCCCAGCCCCGAAAATCTGGCACTTTACAGGCCCATCGACCCGCTCGATCCTGAGATCACCAAGCTAGCGAACGCGATCAAGAAAAACGGTTGTGACCCGCTGATCGCGACCCTGGACAACTACATCGTTTCCGGTCACCGCCGCCACGTCGCGCTGGATCTAAACGGACAGACCTACGTGTCCTGTCGAGTCCTTCCCGTGCGAAGAGACTCCATGACAAAAGACCAGTACATAACGCTCCTTCGGGAATTCAATCACCAGAGATACAAGAGCGTTGCCGAGCAAGTTCGCGAAGAGCTAATCGATATTGATCCCGCCGAGGCTCACCGAAAGCTGCGCGAGATCCGCGACAAATCGGTTTACGCCGGGGAGCAAAACGGCGTCGCGATGCTAAACATCGAAGGGACAAAAAAGCGGCATGGAATCAGCGACCAAAAGACCGACCACGTCAAATACATAAATCAAGTTATATTCGAGGATCGCGAAGACTACTGGCCGCTTTCTGTTCGCGCTGTCCATTACGCACTTCTGAATTACCAATTCATGCGCAACATTCCCCGCCAGCTTCCCTACAAGAACGACGACGAATCCTACCAGGCAACGTCCGATCTACTCACGCGAATGAGATTGAACGAGTCCATTCCCTGGAGGGCGCTTGACGACGGCACCAGGCCCTTAACAGAGTTCCGCGCCTTCAAAGACGTGCGTCAGTTCATCGATCAGCAAGTCGGAAATCTATTCGTGGGGTATTGGCGCAAGCTACTGCAATCGCAACCCAACCACATCGAGGTCGTCTGCGAGAAGAACACCATTTACCACATGGTTCTGCGCATCACCAGGAAATATCAGATCACCACAAGCAGCGGCCGCGGCTTCAACAGCATCGACCCTTGGCACGATCTTTACACGCGATACCTGCACAGCGGCAAGGAACGCCTGATCGTCATCGTACTAGCTGATTTTGACCCCGAGGGCGAAATGATTCCCCAGGTCGGAGGTCGTACGCTGCGCGATGATTTCGGCGTGCAGAATCTCGACATCATCAAGGCCGGAGTCACACGCGACCAGATCAATAACTACGATTTGCCCGCCCAGAATTTTGCCAAGGAGTCCTCCAGCAATCATCAGTGGTTCGTTGAGCGAAACCACGGCGATGACACGGTTTACGAACTGGAAGCGCTCGAACCGGAGAACATGCTGGATGACTTAGAGGAAGTTGTCAAAAACGTAATCGACATCGACCTTTTCAACCGGGAAGCGGCCCTTGAACAAGAGGAAGCCCCGTATCTCGAAGCCGCTCGCAAGACGGCCATAGAGGCTTTGAAAGGGCTCGGCGAATGAAAGTGTGCGCAAAGAACCCAGACATGTCTGAGTTAGGCGCGCACACCCAAGGAAACAGCAGAAAAAAAGGGCTTTTATGTGGGATTTGATCGTTTCGCGGGTTTGGACCGGCCGCGTTCAGCGCCGTGCCTTTCCGTCATTGTCCGAGGCGGAAAAGCACCGAAGCCATCGCGAAGAGATCCAGCGACGGGCCAGGGCGGGATTACGCGCATTCGCGTTGAAATTGCGCCGTCGTGCCATCATTGGCCCAAAGCAGAAGAAATCGGAAAACCAACTGGCCGCCATCCGATGAGCGATGGCGGCCAGCGAGGTCAACGACGAGGGCTGTGAGCCCTACCCTGCCACTGTACCCCAAACGGGTTGGCAATGGCAGGCCCGGTTATGTGTTCCCCGAACTTTCTCCGGGCTACTCAAAAAGACACGGGGTGAAGGATCAGGCGACGGCGGTTCCAACCTCCCGCCGTGTAACGAGCCGACGTAGGACTATGTCCGAGGGATCGGCCAATGGAAAGGGGAAAGCGGTTCCAACTGCCGTTGGTTTCTGCCGGGCTCCGGGCAGGTAATTGATCCTGCATGGCCACTACGTCCCGGTCATAGCCCGCCCTCTGAAAGGGGGCGGGACAACGCAAACCAGGTTAATCCTGGAAAAACACGCGTATAAACCTTTGCCACGTTCCGACAGTCGCAACAATCGAGGTAGGGCTCACACTAAGCCGGCTTTTGACCGGCAAACACCGAAAGGGAAGGAAAGGCCCAAAGGCCAATCCATACTCTTGCGGAAGTTAGGGATGTGGCCCAAGGTACGCGCCGAGCCAAGATTTGAACAACTTCGCGATCTCCGCCAGCAGTTAGCTTCCCAAATCCCATCCAACATCCCGTTTCCCTCGCATGGCCGCTACCGGTCTGTATAGTCCAATTCTTGCTCCAACTCCGGGATGCTTTCCCCTGCTTCCACCAATGGAAACGCCTCCGAGCGGATTGTGAAGACGACCACTCTTTGCCCAACTTCCCTGCTGAAAGCGACAATCTCAAAGCCGGGCATCAGGTTCTTGATCCTCGGATATTTTCGACCGGTCAAGTAAGCATCCATCTGGCTGTTGGAAAGGCGCAGTTTCTTGAACCTGCCCCGCGGACCTACTCCAACACCTTCCTCGACTCCAACCCCCTCCGATTCTCGATCTTGAGCGTTGCCTTGCCCTATTGCTTCTCCATTCTTCTGCCCCAAGGCGGCGTCCAGCGTCGCGAGGCAAATCACAAGCCTGTCGGGGTGTTCACGCCCAAGGGATAACAAGTGCCCCGCAAGGGCCGATGGAGGCTCGGCCCCTGGCTTTCCCAGGTTCCGGTAGGCCCAACGAGCATCACGGACCCAAGGAGGGCTGGATCTCGACCCCCGAGGCCGTCCCGTGCGTTTGCCTTGAACGTCTTTGAGGCCCATTTAGCATTTCCTCCATCGCACCGACATTCGATTTTTTCGAAAATCTTAAGGCGTGGATGCGGGGAGAATACCCATGCCCCCCTTTTCCGCCCATCTCGTGTTTTCGCATCAGAAATGTAGACAGGCAAGAAGAAGTCGGGATTTGTTGGAGAAATGTCGGCTTTTGTTCCGGGCGCTCTGCAAAACAGCCTGGCGACGTTCGGTTTCTGGGTTGGTGAACTGCGGTTGCCGGTGAATACCTATAAGTAACTAGTCAGTTGTACCTATATAATTATGTCGATTGCTCATGATCATACCTTTGGACGCTTGAATGTGGCTTAGAAGGGTATGAGGGGATCACCTACTTAGGCCTTTTGCATATCCACCAGGTAAATGTGTATGGCGATACTGCTTCCAACTCTGACCTGTTTTCGGTGCAACCATTCTTGGTTCCCACGTAGACCCAATTTGCCTGTCAGTTGCCCAGCCTGTAATTCTCCCTACTGGAACAAGCCTCGACGAACTAGATTAGCCGCGCCTTCAATTCCTCCGACTCACCGAAAACGCTGCCTTCGCTGTCAAAGACTCGGTCTCGGAACAGATTGCGTCAATTGTGCCGAACTCAATAGCTGCCCAGTAGATTAAGACGTGCAGGTCAAATCCACATTTGAAAACCGGAATGATTCTCAAATTCGGGACTGAGGCTTCAGTCGTTCTCAATTACGTCCGGCATCCGCACACCATAGCCGAAATGCTGCAGAGTGAATAGGGACGTGACACCCGGAATGGAGAGGGCGAGAGCGAAAGGGGGGACAACCATGCACTAGAAAAGGAGAGGCCCCTGGGACATACTATCCGTGGTCTCAGCGGAAAAAGGTAGTCGTACAGTTTGAATTCTTTTTTTGGAGCCTGTCAAAGTTGGGCTGTTGCAAGCCAGTTTATAACGTCATTGGCAATTCGGGCGTGATGGGGAAACGTCAGAAGTGCCGCATGCACGTCTTCTTGCGTGACTGGTTCGATGCTCACAGGGTGGCCAGCGTCATTGCGCATGGCCCGGATCATATGTGACATTGCAGGCCAGTTGTATGCAAACAATTCGCTCAAGTGGACTAGCTCAGTTGTTTTGCCAGCCTTTATCGCTGATTCGAGCGCCTGAGAAATGGTGGCCTGGATTTCATCCAAGACTGTCCTTATTACCCACGTTTGAAGCTGCTTCCTTGGCGAGCGGCCCAGAGCTTGAAGTCGGGAAACAATGGCATCACGAAGGTCTAACGCCATTCGCTCGGCGGCTGTACCAATCATCACGGCAGTGGCTTTGTAGCAATTTGCTGCATAGGTTTTCAGGGCCTCTTCCACATAGGCTTTCGCGATTGGGCCGAGGCCCATTTGTTTTCGCAAGTATTCCAAATATCCATCCCGGTTCATAGGATCGCGATCAAGGTGCTTTAGCGTTTCACGTCCCCGGTCAGTTACAAAACAAAGTGCCGGCTTCGATCCTCCCGAGTCGGCACCCCATGCAACCTGCCCACTGCAAATGAGATCATGGAACAAAGTGAGAATAGCTCTTTTGAGTTCTGGATCGCGGCCGACCATGCCGAATTCTTTCTCGACCGCCGCAAAAATCCCAGCGGTTTCCATCGTATTGTTAGGGTCTAGCATTCCCAAGAGCTTCTGGCGTATTTGAGCGCCATTAATATCGGCCATTTGTTTGACTCCTAACTGGATTCGACCGTCCCGTCCGCGTGGGGAGTCAACACCAAACGGAAGAGACGGCCGCGCCGGGTTGCAAGGCCGACGTTCCAGCTGACAAGCATTCTATTCGGTTTCCCCCACATTCAACAACTCTTCCAGCGTCCACACGTTCCCCGTCGTTTGCGCCTTTATAGCCGGCGTCATCTTGAGCGATTCATGAATGCGGCAGAAGTTGCAATGGGCGATGCAGACCCACCTCCGGGCAACCAAATCATGCCACACGATCCTTGAACTGCACCGACCGTTCCATTTTGACTACCGACCACTATGTAAGCAGCCGGTCTCTCCTTGTGCGGCACTCGTTCAAGTCGAGTGCCGAAGGACTTTCTGCTGGGCATGGCTAGCTTTTCCGAATTGCTTTCTGATTAAGTGAACGATGAAACGGGGGCGCGGGAGCCGTCTCGCACCGACGAGGCGCCGGCTTCTTCTCTCAGTTCAGGGTAGAAGGGCCGGCACACTCCCCAGCACGTCATCAAAACCGTGAACCACGGCTCCCGGCAGGACACTTCCCGTTCTCTCCCGCAGAACCCCAAAACAGCCCGGAGCAGAAGTTGACCGCGGCTGCCGTCGTGAGGCGGGCGGCCAAAGACTTGACAAGGATCGACAGTGATGGCAAACAGAGAAGGGTATAGTAAAATCATGGTTAGGGACGCATGCAGGTAGCTGGCTTTCTAGGATGAGCAGATCAGCAGCTTTCGTAAGAGAAGCGGCGATGTTGGAACCGATTCACCCAAAGCAAACTCGAAAGCGTTTTTACAGATACCAGTTCACGGCCAAGCACCACGGCGGTGGCAAAGCTGACAATGCTCGGTGGTCGGAGGACGTTACCCGGGACGAGGAGTTCTCGGTGTTCGACGAGGCAGACGTTTGCGACGTGTTCGACAATGAGGGCCGTTTTTACGGCGTCCTTCGAGACGCGGGAGGCAAATTACGCGACCTCGGCACTTGGCAACAGCAAATGGCCGAGTTTCCGCGTGCGAACGATGGCATACCCTGGCATGGATATCCCATCTGGGCGGTGAACGAGCTTGCTCCAGGAAACCGGGCATCGCCTGAAGCCCGCCCTGCGAAAGAGGTCTTCGCAAGGATGGAGCTAGCGAGACAGATCACCAAGCGTGAAGGGAAACGCCTTTATAAGGGGGACCACGCATGACCATCTTCCCCCATGATCACGGGCGAAGTTACCCGGTCGATTTGTTCGGATATGAGGACTTTGAGATTTCTTGGGCGGGAGACGGGCCCTCACCTGGATTCTTCTATTTTGGTTCAGAAGACGGCAGGCTGCAGTTGGTCGCCGCGGAGGGTTTGGTCCCCCAAAATGAGTTCCAAGCCGCTAAGTCCCGCGAAGCGATTAATGGCGCGGTATCATTGGGTCAGCATGTGGCCGTAAGCACGCGCAGCGAAGTCACCATTTGGTCAATCCCGAAGTCCGCCGAAGAGCGTCGGGGAGAGTATCCCGCCGGGGCTCACGGCGTTGTAGCTACTGCTTCCGGCCAACTTGTGGCTGCCACTCGGATGCGCAGGGCTTCTATTGGTCAAGCCAAATCCCGGCGAAAAGATTCCCATGATGCTGATCAAGCCGAATGGAGGAGATTTGTATTTTTATCGAGTGGTCAGTATCGATACCACCGGAAACCCAGAGACGCTCGCCTGCGCGACTCGGCGCGGGGGAATTGCGGTCGTGGCCCTCCCTCGGGCCGACGCCGAACAGGTTGTTTTTTCGAGCACTTTCCCAGGGCTCGACATCGTAGATGTTTGTTCGATTGGTTCGGGTGCGCCAGCAGTGTGTGCGGCGGGCAAGGATTGTACTCTAGTTTTTTTCCGGGACGTGCTACGCGAGCGCAAGCCGATCACGGTCAAATTTGATCGTGTCCAAGGCACAGCCTATCGCCTGATGAGTGCAAGGGGACATCTATTTCTCCTGACGAGCAGTTCAATGTACATGTTCCCGGGGCTGACAAACCGGTTCTTGGAGGGGCAGCCTATCGGGCGTCTGCCCGCGCAGGTGCGCTCGCTCCCTATCGAGGCAGTAGATGCAAACATGTCCCATGACCGTTGGCTGCTGATCGTAACGACGAAAGGTGTTATTCGGTTCGACGTTAACTTGCTGGTCGATCAGGCTCCCATTAGCGGGCCGCATGAAGATAGCGAAGAGGCCAGTCCCAAAGCGATGGCGCCCGATTGGATGACCCAAGGGCGGGAAGCAACAATTGCAGTCGTTTATTGACTATCGCGGGATCATCACAGCTGCATCATTTCATGAGCCGCGGAACGCGCCAAAACGTGCCTGCAACGACCCCTCACGGGAGGTCTTGATGACGAATTAACTCCATTCCTCTGTACACTCTCCCTTCTGGAACAAATGCGCCGAAGGCTAGCCGGCTATAATGTTCCGTATCTTGTTGATAAGATACCGCCTACCGATGACGACTCTCAACGCCGGCACTCTTGATAGGCACGTTCAGCCCGGCGGCCGTGAACGGCTAGCAGCGCACTTATCAGGTCCGGTCCCGGTACGGTTTTTTCTGTTTGTAGAGTTCCAGGCGCTGGCGGAAACCATCTCCTGCCAGCCCATGGTAGGCCGGGTCTTCCAACGCCTTCATTTGATAGCGCTCGGCTTCGCCAAATTGACCGGCTTCAGCATATGCAGCGGCCAATACAGCCAATTCCTGACAATCTTCCCATTCCGTCAATTCACATGCCTTCGTTGCCATTTGGATGGCTCGCTCGCCGTCACGGACACTTTGTTCGGGACAGGTTGCGAGCAGCCAAGCAAACTTACCGTAAGTACAGGAAGTATCGGGATAAAGCCTAATAGCCTCTTTGAAATCCATGATTGCCTTGGCACTACCTTTCATACCCTCTGATTCGAAGCTGCCAACTTGATTTGCATTGGCTCTGAGTCTTCCTAGGGAAGCCGGAAGCATAGCACCTGCCCGAGTGCGTGTGCCCAGGACGGGGACCGCCCTCGCAAGCCAGGAGTGCGCCCATGTCGCGGTTGACCATCCTCCAGCAAGCTAACAGCCGGCAGAGCAAAAAGAAGACCCTTTCGAGCCGAGGGCGTCCTTGGTTGGGTTTGCGCCGTTGGCTGCGTCATAGCTGGATCAGCCGTCTTTCCTTGACCGACTGGTGCTCCCAGGTGCGCCATTGGCTGCGCCCGGCCAATGAATCGGGGCGCATCTTCGTCAGACCGTTCCGGCCCGATTTCACGCAGCTCGAAGATCGTTTCATGCCCAACGATCCTTTTGGCCTGATGCAAACGGCCCTCCTGGGGCCGGCCTTTTCCTTACTGACTCCTTCGGCAGTGTTGTTTCATGGCTGGTCGAGCAACACGGATCAGGCCGATGCCGGTGCGGTGCGGGTTTCCGGTTCTACGTCGACGCCTACGGCACCTTCTGACGATAGGTGGATGGAGCTGCTACCTTATCAAGAACGACCGCGCTTTGAGGATCCCCACACGCCGCATGGCGGCTGGAACCATGCGGGCATTTATCCCGAAGAAGGGCCGATTATTCCGCCCAGCACGATGGCGTCCGGTTCGTCAGGCGCGCTAGAGAATCCGCTGGGCAGCGACTGGCTGGGCGCCGTTTCGGCGGCTTTAGGTTCAGCCGAGGCCCATAGCCCCTCGGCGGGCCAGGGCTCAGCTTCCCAGACCAGGTTGGCCAACGGATCCAGCTTCGCAAACGGCGGCCTGGGCGCCCCCGGTGGTTCTCCGGGAGGCGGTGCTTTGGCTAGCCCGGTTTCTTTCCTAAACTCCAGCCCCGCTTTGAATGCTGCCAATCTGTTTGCTATGGCTTCCGCGCCCTCGGTGGGGCGCTCTCTAAGCGGCCTGTCTGGCTCATCATTCGTCGCCGCGCCGGCTTCCGGTACCGTCACCCCGCTCAGTTCTCCCGCCGGAGATGACCAGCCGCCCACGCGTTCAACCATGCCGCCCACGTTGCAACCGAATCTGGGCACGCTGCCCTTGGCCTTCGAGGCCAATGTCGGCCAGACCGATCCCCAGGTGCAATACTTGAGCCACGGCCCCGGCTTCGAGTTGTTCCTCACGGGCAACGCCGCTTTCCTGTCGTTGACCCGACCTTCGGATACGCCGTCGCCGATCACGATTACGCAAGATGTCATCAGCCTGCAATTCACCGGCGCCAGCGCCACCCCGCAGATCGCCACCGCGCGGGAGCTACCCAACCGCAGCAACTACTTTATCGGCAGCGATCCGAGCGCCTGGCTGGCCGACGTGACACAATTTGGCCAGGTCAGCTACAAGGACCTGTACCCGGGCATTGACCTGAACTACTACGGCAACGGTCACCAGTTGGAATATGACTTCGTGGTGGCTCCGGGTGCCGATCCCAACCAGATTCTCCTGAACTGGCAGGGCTTGACGGGACTGAGCACGGATCAACAAGGCAACAGCGTTTTGCAAACGGCGGGCGGTTCGCTGGTCGAGCAGGCGCCGGTGATCTATCAGATCGTCGATGGCGTGCGCCAGACAGTCAGCGGCCAACTGGTCTCCCAGAGCGTCAATCAACTGGACCAGTCGTCATACCAACTCGGGTTCCAAGTCGGCTCTTATGACCACACCTTACCGTTGTATATCGACCCGGTGGTCAATTACGCCACCTACCTGGGGGGCAGCGGCAGCGACAACGGCACGGCGATCGCGGTGGATTTGACGGGCAACGCCTACATCACCGGCAACACGACTTCGACCAACTTCCCCGGAACAACCGGATCGTTCCAGAGCACCAATGGCGGGGGTCAAGACGGCTTCATCACCAAACTCAATTCCGACGGCAGCGCCATCGTCTATTCCACTTATTTGGGCGGCAGCTCGACGGATGGGCCGACCACGATTCTGATCGATGCCACCGGAGACGCCTATATCGCCGGGTTGACCAATTCGACCAATTTTCCGACAACCGCGGGAGCTTATCAGACTTCGTTGATCATGGCCAACAACAGCAGTTTTTTGACCAAATTGAACGCCACCGGAGATGGGCTGAGCTTTTCGACACTTTTTCATAGTTCCGTCGGACCTACTTCGGTCAATGGGCTTGCCATCAATAGCCTGGGCAATGCCTACTTGACCGGAATTACGACCTCTGGCCTGCCATTCACCGCGGGCGCTTTTCAAACCTCCTATGGCGGCGGCCCTAGCGACGGCTTCGTCACCGAGTTCAACACCAGCGGCACGGGCCTTGTTTATTCCAGTTACTTAGGAGGAAGTTCCAACGACGTTGGGTATGGAATCGCCTTGGATGCCTCGGGGAACGCTTTTGTAACCGGCAATACCTTTTCGACCAATTTCCCGTTCACGACCGGCGCCTATCAGACCAGCGCTCCGGGCAATGGCGATGCCTTCGTAACCGAGATCAATGCCGCCGGCTCCGCCACGGTCTATTCCACCTATCTAGGCGGTGCTTCAGGCTCCGAAACGGGCTATGCCATCGCGCTGGATCTGGCCGGCAACGCCTATATCACCGGCTCCACGGCTTCGAGCAACTTTCCCACGACCGCCGGCGCCTATCAGACCACGCAGCCCGGCGGCGGGGGCGATGCCTTCGTGACCAAGCTCAATAGCGCCGGCACTGCCTTGACGTATTCCACCTACTTAGGCGGCGCTAGCGGCATCGATACGGCCAAAGCCATTGCGGTCGATGCCAATGGTTATGCCTATATAACTGGAGCCACGGCCTCGACCAACTTCCCGACGACCAACGCCCTTTACAGCACCAATGCCGGCGGGGCTAATGATACCTTCGTGACCCGGCTGTTGCCGGCCGGCACGGGTCTGGATTATTCCACTTATCTGGGCGGCAGTAGCGACGACCAAGGACAGGGAATCGCCATCGACATCTTCGGCACGGCTTATGTCACCGGGCAGACCAACTCGACCAACTTCCCGACCATTAACGCCGTACAACCGTCGGGGGGAGTGGGGACATCCACTTATGACGCATTCGTGGCATCGATCAATCTCAAGCCGGCGGCGCCGGTCTTTACCAGCATCACGACCGATTCGGGGGCTTCCTCCACCGATCAAACCACCACCGACCAAACCCTGATTCTGAGCGGCACGGCCCCCAACAGCAGTTCGGTGAGCATCTACCGCTCCGGCGTGGGACTCTTAGGCACTACCACCGCCAGCGCGGGCGGCGCCTGGAGTTACGATTACACCGCCACCACGCTGCCCGAAGGCACCGCGGACTTCACGGCCACGGCCGCCGTGGGCGGCCTGACCAGCGCCCTATCCAAGGACTTCCTGGTGAAGGTGGATTTGACGGCGCCGACCCTGGCGGTCATTGCGCCGGCCCAAACGACCAGCTTTGGCCCCGTCGTTCAAGTCAACGCCTCCGATCTGGGCGGCCTGGCCGCCAATGCCGCCGTGACCGTGGACGTGGATAAGAACAACGACGGGGACTTCTTGGATGCCGGCGAGAGCGGCTACGCCTCGGGCACGCTCAAGGACGGGACCGTGTCCATTACCTTGCCGACGCTGCCCGGCACCGGCACCTATCCCATGCGCGTGCGCGTCACAGACCTGGCCGGCAACCAGGCCACCAGCGCCACCCAAAATATTGTTGTCAATGCCGTGGGCAGCGCCTGGACGTTGACCGGCCAGGAGATCGCCGCCGACCCGCTCTCGGGCGATGCCCTGAACTTCGAGGGCAATGCCCACCTCGAAGCCCCGATTAACTTGAGCCAAAGCTCCGACGGCTCGGCCTACCACCAAACCCGGCTGGTTTACAACTCGGACACGGTGACCGTAATGCCCATCATCCAGGGCATCCTGCAAGCCGACAATGCCGTGGCCCTGCCGCCCAGCATCACCGCCCAGCTCACCTGGAACGGGACCGTAGTGGCCACCCAGACCTACACCATTACCGGCAATAAGGGAGACTTGTTGACCTTCGCCCTGCAAGTGCCCAGCGCCAATGCCCCCACTGCTTCGGGACGCTATCCCTGGGTCTTGAAGGCTACCATGAACTACGGCACGGCCATCGTCAAAACGCTGTCCGGGGCCGCCTATGTCGATGTGCAAAACAGCAGCGCCTTGGGCGCCGGCTGGTCGCTGTCGGAAGTGGACCAGCTCACCACCATCGCCGTCGACAACGTCAACGGTTATCCGGCCGGGGTGTTGCGCACCTTTGGCACCGGCGGCTGGCGGTTCTACACCGACACGGGCGGCGGCACCTATTCCAGCCCCGCCGGCGACAACGGCACCTTGAGCTTGTCCGGAGGCGTCTATACCTATCAGACGCCCGATGGCCAAAAGTGGCTCTTCAACAGCTCCGGCCAGGAAACGTCCATGGTCAGCGCCGATGGCCAGGCCACGACCTCCTATCGCTATACCGGCACTCAGTTGACCGGTCGCACCGATGTTGACGGCGCCTTAGCCACCTTCACCTACAGTTCCGGGCAGGTCAAGATCGCCACGGTCAATAGCCGCACAACCACAGTAGCCTTGGACGTGACCACCAACAAACTGACGCAGATAACCAACCCCGACGGCGGCGTGCATACCTTCGCCTATGACACCAACAAGCGGCTTACGGGCGAGACATTCGCCAATACCCAGCATGGCTGGGCGTATGCCGCCAGCGGCACGTTGAACACGATGACCCTGGGCAGCAGCACCAGTCCCACCGTCAGCGTGCTCAGCCCGGCCGGGGTCCAGGGCCTGGGCAGCACGCTGGTCGTGGGCAGCGCTCTAGCCAAGCTGACCGATCCCTTGAACCATATTACCTATGAAGGCCTGGACGCGCATGGCCGGCCCACTTTGGCTATCGCCGCCGATGGCGGCCAAACCCAGTTCGTCCGCGACGCCAACGGTTACATCTCCAGTTCCACCGATCCTCTGAACCGGACCACCACGCTCGTGCGCGATGCCCAGGGTTACGTCACGCTGCAAACGTTGCCTGACGGCAATACCGACAGTTACGCCTATCAGGCCGGCTTCCATGCCTTGACCACCTTCACCAACGAACGCAGTTATACGACGACGTATGCCTATGACGGCAGCGGGCACCCGGTCTCCCAGACCGATGCCCAGCACCACACGACCACCTACGGCTGGACAGGCAGCGGGCTCTTGCAGACGGTGACCGATCCCCTGGGGCATACGGTCACCTATGCCTACGATGCCGACCGGCGGCAGATCTCTACCACCAATGCCCTGGGCTTTATCACCACGGTCGCCTACGACGCCAACGGCACGCCTTCAACCACAACCGACGCGCTCCTCCATGTGTCAACCACGGTCTACGACGTCATGGGCAGGTTGGTTAACACGGTGGATGCGGTGGGGGATAAAACCACCTCCACCTACAATGCGGCGGGACTACAGCTGACCCAGCAAGATCCGCTGGGCCATCAAACCAGCTTGATATACGATTCCTTCCAGCGCGGCTTGGTCGCCACCACGCTGGCCGCCGTCGGCACTGCGGTGCCGCAGTCGGCCCTCAGCAGCTTCGATGCTGCCGGCAACATCAGCGCTTCGCGCAACGCCAACGGCTGGTGGACCAACACGGCTTTTGATCCAACGGGCCGCCCCAACCAGTCGACGAACGCCTACGGCGGCCTGGCGCTGTCGGTCTACGACCTGGCCGGGCAGGCGACCGCCTCTCGCGATGAAGTGGGCCGCTTGAGTAAATCCCAGTACAACAGCCGCGGCTGGGTCACCCAGACGGCCGATGCGCTGGGCAACCTCACGACCTCGACGTTCGACGCCGCCGGCAATCGGACCGCCGTCACCGATCCGCTCAACCACACAACGACGTATGTCTATGATGAGCTGAACCGGCAGACCGCCACCGTCGATGCCCTGGGCAACCGCACCACGACGACCTTCGACGCCGCCGGCAAGGTGGCCAGCGTCCAGGATGCCCGGGGCGACACGACCACCTACAGCTACGACGCCGCCAACCGCCGCGTGGCCGTCACCGAGGCGGCCGGCACCGCCGTCCAGCGGACCATGACCACGGTCTACGACAAGGCCGGCAACACCATTGCCAGCATCGACGCGCTCAACCGCACCACGACTTACATCTTTGATAATGCCAACCGCCAGATCGCCGTTAAGGACGCCCAAGGCAATTTGACCACGACGACCCTGGATGCCGTCGGCAACGCCGTGGCGGGCAAGGATGCCCTCAATCACACTACCACCTATAGTTTTGACGCGCTCAACCGCCAGATCGCCACGACCGACCCGCTCAATCAAACGACCACGACGACGCTGGACGCTCTGGGTCAGACAGCCGGCACCACCGATGCCTTGCGCCATGCCAGCGTGACCGGTTATGACCGCTTAGGACGCGGGGCCCTGGGAGCCGCCACGCCTGGAAGCACGACGCAGGCGGTCACGCAAGCCGTGTTTGATGCGGCCGGCAATGCCCTGACGCAGTTCGATGCCCTGGGCAATGCCACCCAGAATCTTTACGACGGCGCTAATCGCGTTGTCCAGAGCACGGATCCGCTAGGCCATGTCGTCACTACGGTCTACGACGCCGCCGGCAACGTCAGCCGCAGGATTGATGCGTGTGGCTTTACGACCACCTATAGTTACGATGCCCTCAACCGCCAAACCAGCGTGCAGTCCCCCAGCGGCGGCATCACCACCACGGTCTATGACCAGGTGGGCAACCAGGTCAATACCATCGATCCGCTGGCCAACAAAACGACTTTTGTCTTCGACGCCCTCAATCGCCAGACTCAGGTCATCGACGCCCGCACCGGCACGACTACCACGGTCTTCGACGCCGCCGACAACACGGTCAACATTATCGATCCGGTGGGCAACAAAACCACCATGGTCTACGACAGCCTCAACCGCGAAATCCAGACGACCGATCCCTTGGGCCATAGCGGCACCATGGCCTATGACGCCGCCAGCCGGCTCGCCTCGCAGACCGACCGCGATGGTCGACGCCGCGACTTCACTTACGATAACGCCAACCGGGAAACGAAAGAGACCTGGGTGGTCTCCGGCAGCACCGTCAACACGCTCACCTATACCTACGATGCCGCGAACAACAAAGTGACGGCCGCAGATCAGAACGGTGCCTACACCTGCACTTATGACAGCCTCAATCGGCTCGCTACGCAAAAAGACGTCTTCGGGCTGACCTTAACGTTTACTTACGACGCCAACGGCAACCGCACCAACGTCCAGGACTCGCTGGGCGGGGTGACCACGTCCGTCTACGATGCGGCCAACCGCCTCACCAGCCGCCAATTCGGCGGCGCCGGTCTAGCCACTTTGACGCTGGACTTGACCTATACCAGCCGGGATCAGATCGCTACCGAGACCCGCTACAGCAACCTAAATCGCACCGGCTTAGTCGGCACCACCTCGATGAGCTACGACCCGGCCATGCGCGAAACTAACTTGCAGTTCAAAGATGCCTCGGGAACCAATATTAGCAACCTTACCTATACCTACGATTTAGCAGATCGGCTGACTTCCGAGACGCTTAACGGAACGACTGTCAGCTATCAGTACGACACCACCAACCAGTTGACCCAGGCCGGCACGGCCACCTACGGTTATGACCTCAACGGCAACCGCACCAACACCGGCTACGCCACCGGCACGGGAAATCAATTGCTAAATGATGGGACTTGGATTTACACTTACGATAACGAAGGGAATCTCACCAAGAAAAGCAAAGGCGCCTTGGCGGAGACTTGGGTTTACGGGTATGACAACCGCAATCAGATGACCTCAGCGGTAGATCAAGCAACCGATGGCGGCACGGTCATCCAGCGGCTGGACTTCAAGTACGATGTGCTCGAAGACCGCATCGAGAAGAAGGTCACCATTAACAGCACGGCGACCACAACCCATTTCGCCTACGATGGTCCAAACGCCTGGGCCGATCTAGATGGCAATAATGGCAATGCACCGCTGATGCGTAGGCTTTACCTGGATGGTGTGGACCAAATGGTAGCGCGAAGTGCCGGAACCACGGCAGCCTGGTACTTGACCGACCGGTTGGGTTCGGTGCGCGACATCGCCAATAATTCCACCGGGGTCAGCATCGATCACCTCGACTACGACGGTTTCGGCACCGCGGCTGAAAGCACGCCAGCAAACGGAGATCGGTATAAGTACACGGCCAGAGAGTTCGATGGCGAGTCAGGGCTTCAGTACAACAGGGCACGATACTATGATCCCAAGTCGGGACGGTGGACTAACGAGGATCCACTTGGGTTTGAGGCTGGAGATGGAAACCTATACCGATATTGTCTGAATTCTCCCCCACACTGCTCCGATCCGTCGGGCCTTGCGGCGATTGTTACAGATGTGAGCATAAACGATGAACAAGACCAGATGGTTCTGGGACACAAACTCGGCGTGAATACAGGATCTGATTCATTTGCATACGGCTTCTCCGTATTCATTCAAGCGAACATTACACATCCCACCAGAGACATTAGTGCTGTAGATGTACACCAACTTATCTGGACTTTATACAGATATACGGTTGGCAAGACAGTCTACTGGCTTGTGACTGATAAAGATTCCAATGATAGGGTAATATTTGACGATAAAGAGGGACAAAAACAGCTGGCAAAATGGAAAAAGAGTGTAGACGCCTGGGACCTTGACCTGAGAGAGGATTCCACTAAGGTAGATCGACTTACTGCTTATGACCTCCTGTATCTTACGCCATATCCTAGTAAAACCTGGACCCATGGAAAAAATGATGCGGAGTGGGCGGATGCACCTGGCGTTCATGCGGAAAAAGGAAAGGATTTGAAGAAGTTTAACGGTGCAAAAATAGAGCAGTGGTTCTACGTTCTTGTCGCAGCGAAGGGACATGACGGGCACACAATCGGTGCTGAGTTAAAGCATTATCAAAAGGGTGTTTTTAAGAATGGAAAGTCATCCTTGGATGGAGCCATAGGCGACAAGGGAGTCAACTCCACGCAAAAAAGAAACAATATCGATTTGGGGACTTTTACATTCCAATCGAATCGCTCTAAACCTCCATCGCGGTAATTCTGGAGTTGATTTCTCATGGGCATGATATCAGGGAGCCTCGGAAGCCATTACTCCATCGTGTTCCTGCCTTTTATATTTATGCTACCGTGCCCGGAGTCTGAGCGGAATGCCGTGAATCATATTGAAGGATTGGGTGGGAAGACGCAATTCGCATTCCCGGCCGGTTTTGTGGAGCATGTTAACCTGAGCTTCACACGAGTAAATGATAAAGATGTGAAGGCAATCCAATCGCTGAGCCATCTCAGTGTGCTCGATCTAAGCAATACTGCGATAACCGATGATGGATTACAGCCTCTACGGGATCTGACCGAATTGTCAGGACTAAGCCTTTATGCGACCAGAATAACAGGAAGTGGGCTGCAGGGATTGAAACATATGAAGCACCTTACATATTTGCACATCGGGGCGACAAGGGTTTCGGATGTCGAGCTGAAGCATGTAGGGGAATTGAAAAACCTTGAAGAGCTGCACCTATTCAAGAACAGAATATCCAATGCGGGATTGAAATCAATAAGCCGGTTAACAAAGCTAAAGGTATTGGACGTTGATGAAAATCAGATCGGTGATGAGGGATGTGAGTGGATAAGCACACTAGAAAATTTGCGAAGGGTAACCTTTAGAGAAACCAATATAGGCAATAAAGGCCTAGGCTATCTTGAAAGAACTGCCAAGTTGGAACAAATTGATCTCAGAAGGACCAACGTATCGGACGAAGGATTAAAGCACTTGAGAAAGCTTAAGAACCTCCGTTTCATCTATGTCAGGGGCACGGATGTTACTGAAAGTGGAATAAGCGATCTCAAAAAACATCTTCCTAACTTATTAACGGATCAGGATTTACCCAATGTAGAAAGATAAGAAATGCCATGCCCGCGTAATCGAGCCGGGTATCGAGTCTTGCCGGCTTGTCGGCAGATGTTTAGCAGCATGCACATTTAATTGTCCTCGTCATTTTCACATGTGCCTCAAACTGGAATCAGTTAAAGGCTGTGTAGCCGCTCTTGCAGGTGCACAGCCATTGGCGTTGCGCAAAGCGCCGATGTTGCCGGCGCGTCGAAGCTGCTGTCACCCAGACGACCGATGCGCTGGGCAACCTCACTACCTCGACCTTCGACGCCGCCGGCAATCAGACCGCCGTCACCGATCCGCTCAACCACACGACGACGTATGTCTATGATGAGCTGAACCGGCGGACCGCAATCGTTGATGCCCTGGGCAACCACGGACTCTAAAACCCAATCATTCACTCTTCTTGACGGCCTCCTTAGCCTTTAGTTGCGTCTCACCAATGAACCATTTGTAGATCAAGCTCCGGCTAATCTCCTTACCATTCCGTTGGCGACATCCTTTTTTGATCAAATGCCAGTAGATCGCGTCAAAAGTGAAACCCTTGGCGCGCCACTCGACAATCCGACCGCCAAGGTACCGCGTCCAGTTATCCCTGACGAACTGCTTCTTGCCGTGAACCGTTGCCTTCTTGAACCCATAAGGCGCCATGCCGTTGCCGGTCAGACCCATCGACTTGCGCAAGTTGGCCTTCTCGCGGATTCTCTCAATGATTCGGGACCGTTCGAACTCGGCCATAGCGGCGAGCATGTGCAGGAACAAGCGCACGGTGGCCGTCGATGTATAGGCCTGTACGTCCAAGAGCTGAACAATGATCCCACGCCGTTCCCAACCCAATAACTCCTGGAACTGGTTGACCTCCATGGCAAGCCGTAACTTGGCTAGTTGACCCGATGAATCAGGTCTCTTGGTGTGCAGGAGCAAGTCGAGGAGAAAAGGGGGATAAGTCGCTGAGGGACCCATCGAAGACCCTGGGGGGTGTGGTTAAGATTTCTGACGAATGGGTCAGCAAATCAAATAAACAGGCCGGAAATAACGAAAAAAGATGGCCGAAACAGGCCGCAAACAGGCCGGAAATAGCCCCGAAATAGCGGGAAAAGAATCATACCGGACCGGCATTTGACGAATTTCCCATCAGTATAGCAAGATCGCTTCAGTCCAAATGGCGAACTGGCCGCATGCTGATAACACGCGGCCAGTTCTCAACACAAGACCCCTAGTAATGAGGAGTCGCATGTCTGCAATTACCCTATTCCGTGGTCCGCTGACAGAACAGTATCGGCCGAAAACATGGTCCGAAGTAATCGGCCAAGAAAAGATCGTCCAGCGCATGCAAGCCCTTTGCAAGCGCGGGCTTGCTGGCCGCGCCTACTGGATAAGCGGGGGCAGTGGTCAGGGCAAGACCACTATCGGGCGCTTGATTGCGGCCGAAGTAGCGGACGAAATCTGCATTCAAGAAGTGGACGCTAGCGCCTTGACCGTCGCGCAGCTCCGCGATCTCGAACGCGATATGCAAGTGCGCGGCTGGGGTGAGAAGGGCGGCCGCGCTTACGTCGTTAACGAAGCGCATGGCCTGCGCAAAGACGTTATTCGGCAATTGCTGGTTCTCCTTGAGCGCATCCCGGCGCACGTCGTTATCGTCTTCACAACCACCGTCGAAGGGCAAGAGTCGTTATTTGAAGATTACGACGATGCTACCCCCTTATTGTCCCGCTGTTTGAGGCTTGATTTGGCGCGCCGTGACTTGGCGAAATCCTTTGCGGAACGGGCCAAGGCAATCGCGGAGAAAGAGGGATTGGACGGCCAACCCCTGGAGCGCTACGTCAAATTGATGCAGACTCATCGCAACAATCTTAGGGCAGCTCTCCAGGCTATCGAAGCCGGGGAGATGCTCCCCTAGCTCCATTCTTCGGCCGGCACCTAGCGCGGGCCTTCATTCCTGCCTGTTTCCATCCTCTTTCAACTTTGTTTTCAGGAGTTAGATCATGCGCGCATTGCGTGAACAAATTCAGCAAGAGGCACTCGACCGCGCCGCCAACGGACAAGCCCTAACCAACTGGCCGGCGATCATTCACGGTTTCATGGCACGGGGCATTCCCGAACATGAAATCCGGCCAAGGAAAAACGTCTTTACCTATCACGCCTGGCGAGCGCTGGGGCGACAAGTGCGCCGTGGCGAGCATGGCATCAAGGTCATTACGTTCGTGACCACGAATGGCAAGGAAGACAAGGACGGCGTGGCGTCGAATGACCTGGACGGAACCGACAAGCCCAAGCGCGGCGGCTTTCGCCGTCCCTGGACGGCTACCGTCTTTCACGTTACCCAGACTGACCCGATCAAACAACCAACTTGCGTCTAGGGATTTTCCACCGGCGCCAGCGCGTGGCTGGCGCCTTCTCTTGATCCTTGTGAGGGAGTGTATTCCATGCCTGAATTTGAAGCGCTTCAAGATGACAACGGCTCTTGGTTTGTCAATCAGTACACGCCGGCTGATGATTGCCTGCGCCGGGACACGCTGGCCGATCAATTGCTGAAAGAAGACGCATTCACCTTGGCCAACATCCTTAACCGCGTCGCCTGCCGCTGGTGGCTGCTCTAGGCCGTCGCAAATCACACGGCCGAAGCGTCATCGCGGGGAGTCGCGCTCCCGCCGGCCGCTTGCCGGGCTCACTTCGAGCCGGGCGCTTCCAAAGAGAGGAAATCAATATGGCACTTTCTGTGGGGCAACGGCTGACGCTTCTTAAGATCGACGATTGCCTGGCTATGACGCACCGCTACGAACTGGAAGTCCGGTCGGTTCTCGAACCGCAGTCGGTCGGTTACGAGGGGCGACGGCAGCGCGTGGCCGTGGTACGGCAGCGCGGCAAGCGCAAGGAGTTTTACCTCGACATGGCTAGGGACGACATCCTGCTAGACGGCTGGGGCTTACCGTTCAGTACGGACACCGAGGGCAGCGGGGTAATGGCGGGCAATGCCTGTTACAACCTGGTCGGCGAGTCCGAGGTTATTCGGCAGTGCATCGAATGCCAGGCTGTTGTCCCGGTCAGCGATAGCGCCAAGGCCAAAATTATAGTCGGCCGTGCTGAGCGGTCGAAATGCAACGATGACGGCCAGGAGCTGCTCTACCCGGACATCGAGACCCATCATGCCGTGGTAGAACGCCTGAAGGAGCAAGCCGCGCTTCTGGCTGAGGCAAAAGGCCAATGAGTGTAAACAGTCAATATGCCCGGAAATTCGCCCTTCCGGGCCTCAAAACAACAGATTTGACGACATGCCTTATGTGTAACGGGTCACGCAAAATTGACAGTTTACAATCGAGCGAAAGAAGGGAATGAAATCGTGGAGAAGACCAGCGCCATTTACTGCCGAGTCAGCAGCCGGGATCAATCGCACGCCAGCCAGTTGCCGGACCTGGAACGCTGGGCCGAGGCCAACGCCGGTTCTGTCGCGTGGCACCAAGACACGTTCACCGGCAAAAGCATGAACCGGCCAGGTATGGACCGGCTTATGGTGGACTTGTACGCGGGGCGGTTGGACCGCATCGTGGTTTGGCGCCTTGACCGCTTGGGTCGAACAACGAAGGGTCTTTGCCAGCTCTTTGACGAATTGACTGAACGGAAGGTAGATCTAGTTTCCATCAAGGATGGCTTCTCTCTGGCATCGCCAGCCGGCCGCTTGCATGCCCGGATCTTGGCGAGCGTGGCCGAGTACGAAACTGAAATCCGGGCCGAGCGAGTCGCAGCCGGACAAGCGGTCGCCCGGCGCAATGGCAAGAAGTGGGGCGGCTCAAAGAAAGGCTGGCGCTGGAAAGTCAAAGCCGACCAGGAGGCCGCTATCCTCGAAATGCACCGAGCGGGAAAGCCTATTACACAAATTGCACGAATAACCGGACTGTCGCGCCCCAGCGTTTATCGTGTTTTGAAGCATACCGGTTCCCCAGTGGAATAGATTCAATTCCGGTAAGCGCCTGCGCGGAACGTTCCGCGCGAAGCGCGGAGATTCCACCAAATCGTGCTAAATGGCGATACTGGATGCAAGCTCTTGCAAGTGACCGAACTCTCGATAAAGTATTGTAAATCACGTGGTTTTGGGCTCTTTCGATTTTCACTTTGTGCCGTTCGACACGCTAGGGGTCACAGGTTCAAGTCCTGTAGCGCCCAATCCGCCGTTCGTGCTCCTTGCTCAAGCTTCGATAGCAGCCAATCGATCTTAAAGGCTCGTTCGACAACCCAACGTTTGCCAGGCATAGGTCTCAGGCGCCCGGTTTTCAGACAGAACCCTGCGCTGCCAAATCAGGGCTTGCCACGGCCCCGTGGTGGCTGAATGCGGCGGATTTGTCGGAGGCTAAGCGACCCGCCCTAAAACGCTGGGAATAGCGCCACCAGCAATTCATTTCCATCTTTTGTCTTTCCGAAGCGGGTCGTCTCGTTTGACGAATACGACATCGGCTTGCCACAGAGCTTTGTCCAGAGGTCTCCGGGTTAGGCCGGCAATGTCGTAGGCCACGAATTGGCGCTGGGCCAGCCATGTCATAACGTCGTGCATGAGCGGCACGCCTTTGTGGATATCGAGTAGATTCAATTCGAGCAATAAAACCCGGGTTGTCGGCAGAATCCTTTCCGCTCCCTTGAGGACTTCCAGCTCGTAGCCCTGAGTATCAACTTTCAGCAAATCAATCGATTGACCGGGATAGGTTTCGGTTGCGAAGTCGTCAAGGCGGCGCATCTCATGCTGCGCGTTGTTGGCATGGGGCTGATCAAAGTGTTCGTCCAAAACGGAGGAGGCGGTTTCCATTTCGTGGAACACGACCGAAGTTTGCGCTTGACTGCCTACCAACCCGGGGACAACGCGTAGTTGGCCCTTTTGCTCTAGTGGTCTCAGGACGGCAAGCGCGGACTCGAGGGGCTCGAAGCATGCAATTTCGAGTTGCGGAGAACTCGACAGAAAGAGTTGCCGGCACAGCTGAGCGAACTCGCCATGATAGGCGCCCACATCAAAAATGAGGCGCGGAGCGAATCCGGCGGACTTGAGCCTGCGCAGCGAGACCGGTATTTCGGGAAAATCGAACCGGTGCGATAGCCATTCCCTGATTTTCTTCTTCACGGGCAGGCTCCTTTTGACCAGCGGGCTGGAACGAGTTCGGTGCCGAGTTGCTTGCAATTCGTGGGCCGAAGCGACACAATGTTCGCACAATCGCGCGACACAGCGCTCGGAAAGGGGCAATGGTGTGCGATAATCTCCCACACCAAAGGAGGAGCATTCAAACCGGAGCAGGCTCGCGCCTTGGAGAAAGAGCACAATCGTGATGCGATTCGTATATTTAATTTCCCTAGCAGCCAGCTTGTGCGGCGCCTCGCCGGCAATCGCTGAAGACAAGCCGCTGGTCGTGAGCCTATGGCCAGATAAAGCTCCCGAAGAAACCGGCGATATCGGTGAGGACAAGATCGTCATGTCGCCGAAGCTCGACCGCAAGCAAGTGGAAGTCACCGAGTCGACCAGAATGATTACCAATGTTACTAGACCAACCATCACGATCTATCGGCCGGCCAAGAACGAGGATACCGGAACGGCGGTTGTGATATGCCCTGGCGGCGGCTACTGGAATCTATACTGGGAACTGGAAGGCGAAGAGGTGGCCGCCTGGTTGAATACGCTCGGCGTGACCGGCATCATTTTGAAGTACCGGGTGCCACGCCGCCCCGATGAGCCACAAGGCGAGCCGGCCCGACGCCCGCTCCAGGACGCGCAGCGGGCCGTTAGCCTTGTTCGCGCCAATGCCAAGAAGTGGGGAATCGATCCGAAGCGAATCGGCATGGTCGGCTTCTCAGCCGGCGGCCATCTGGCCATGACTACGGCGACAACCTTCGAAAAGCGAACCTACACGCCCCTTGATCCCATCGACAAGGTGAGCTGCCGGCCAGACTTCGCCGTCCTGGTTTATTCCGGCTACTTGAAAGCCAAAGACAAGGATGAACTGGCTCCGGGCTTGCGCGTTCCTAAGGACACGCCGCCGATCTTCCTGGCGCACGGCGGTGACGATATCATTAGCGATCCTGCTCACAGCGTAGTCATGTATAGGGCCCTGAAACGGGCGGGCGTACCGGCGGAGCTGCATATTTATGCCGGGGCGACCCACGATTTCGGCGTGCGCAAGAGCGACCAGCCCTGCTCCGCTTGGACGGATTCTTGTGCCATATGGCTTGCGCATCAACGGTTTGTGAAGACCCGGCCGCGACCGTAATCCTTGCAAACGCGAGCGGCTTTGGTTTGCTTGGAGTTTTCGTCATGGCCCGGCCGTTCTTGATTTCACTGCTCGCAGTCCTTTGCTTGTCTTCCTTCTTATCCGCGGCAGACCTGGGTGAGGACGGCTTTGCCGATTCCGATGGAGTCAAGATTCACTATGTCATGACCGGCAAAGGCCCCTTGCTAATCCTGATTCATGGCTTTCCCGACTTCTGGTATTCGTGGCGGGATCAGATGCCGGCGCTCGCCAAGCATTTTCAAGTCGTGGCCATCGATCAGCGCGGCTACAACAAGAGTGATCAGCCCACAGGAGTCGACGAGTATGCGCTCGAAAAACTCGTGGGCGATGTCGACGCCGTGGTCAAGCATTTCAAGAAGGACAAGGCGGTTATTGTCGGCCATGATTGGGGCGGCGCGGTGGCGTGGGCGTATGCCATGGCTCATCCGGACCGAATTGACCGCCTAATCGTCCTCAACTGCCCGCACCCCAAAGGAATCGCCCGCGAGTTGGCCAATAATCCCGAGCAGGAAAAGAACAGTCAATATGCTCGCGAATTTCAAAAAGAAGACGCGGCAAGCAAGCTCAAGCCTGAACTGCTGGCATTCTGGGTGAAGGAGCCGGATGCCCGAAAGGATTACGTCGCAGCTTTCAAGCGTTCGTCAATCGAAGGCATGCTCAACTACTACAAAGCCAATTACCCCAAGCCGCCCTATAAAATCGATCGCAAGTTGCCGCCGATCAAATGCCCAGTCCTGATGATTCATGGGCTGGAGGATCCGTATCTATTGCCGGGAGCTTTGAACGACACGTGGAAGTGGCTTGAAAAGAAGTTGACGCTAGTGACCGTTCCTAAAGCGGGCCATTTCGTCCATCGGGACGCGCCGGTTTTTGTCACCAAGACAATGGTCGACTGGCTGAATCGATAAGGAAATGTTCGGTTGGAGGTTAGCCTACTCTTTGGAACCTTCGAAGAGTGCCAATCTTGCCGATATTGACAGAAGTTCCAGGATAACTTATTAGAAAGGTGATTTCTGGCACACCCGACAGCGATTCGCGTAGGCTTGACGGCCTCCCATTTGTTAGCTTTCATCTGGCCCGCGCCTGAGCGGAAAGCTCACTGATCGTTTGGGGACCGCGTAGTATGTTTGCGTCCGGTCAAATATTCCTTGATTTCAGCCTGCCTAATGCCACAACGTGGTTTTATTTCTCCGCCCTCCTGGCCGTCGGATTCTTCTTCAAATTCTCCCGCTTTCTGAGCATACGGAATCTGGACGTCGTAACCATTTATTTGCTGGTCCCAGGATTGCTTCTCCTTCTGGAAGACGCTCACAATTGGTACGGATTCCTTTGGCTGATGACCGTTTCGGCTTATTTCTTTTTGCGGTGCCTGTGGGATCTGGCTTTGGTTCGGCGCCCGGCTTTGACTGCGAATCTTAATTTATCCGGATCTTGCTGGATGGCGGCGGCGCTCCTTGTCAGCTTAGTGGCGGTGGCCGCGCGCCAGCCCGGCGACGATGTCAGCCAGGTCCGCACAGGAACGACCCAAATTAAGCAAGCCCAAATGCAGGCCGAGCGCATGAC
This sequence comes from Gemmataceae bacterium, assembly GCA_045802525.1. GTDB lineage: Bacteria > Planctomycetota > Planctomycetia > Gemmatales > Gemmataceae > JBJMQT01. The sequence goes on along the minus strand of JBJMQT010000066.1, from coordinate 15,546 downwards.
GGGGGAAGTGGCCAGCCAAATCGGCGGTCCGGATAGCGATAATCTGGATGTGCGTTTCTTGGTCGGTCGCAGTTTGACAGTCATTTGCCACATAGCCATTGCGGTGGGCTTGATTGTTGTGGGGCTTCGCCATTTCCAAGACCTCCGCGCCGGCGTGGCAGCGGCGACCTTCTATCTGTTGTTGCCCTATTCCTACTTATTACTGCCTTTCAATCCGCTCCAGGTGGGCCAGTGGTATCACGTATGGCCCATGGCGTTGATCGTCTGGGCAGTGGCGGCCTATCGGATGCCTACTGTCGCCGGACTTCTCATCGGTCTGGCCACGGGCACGGTTTACTTTCCGGTTTTCGTTTTGCCGGTGTGGGTGAGCTTTTATGGACGCCGCGGGGCGGGAAGGTTCTCAGCGGCTTGCCTTTTGACCATCCTCCTGTGCTTTTCAAGCGTCTTGGCTCTCTCGTTGTCCGAAGGGGCCTGGCCGCGAAGCCTTTCCTCGGCCTTGTCTTTATCCGACTGGCAACCGTGGTCGGAACCGCGGCGCGGCACACCTGGATTTTGGAATGTCGTTCCTGGCGCTTGGGCTTATCGTTTGCCCGTGTTCATTGCTTACGGGGCTTTTGTCATCGGCACCGCGTTTTGGCCCCGGCCGAAAAACCTTGGTCACTTGCTGGCGCTGTCTGGGGCCGTCTTCATCGGCATTCAGTTTTGGTATGCTGACCAAGGCGGCGTTCATGTGTTTTGGTATTTGCCGCTGTTGCTTATGATCATCTTCCGGCCTAATTTGAGCGACCGGTTGCCCCCGATAATCCAACCCGAAAAAGACTGGGCACGCCGCTGGGTCCGTAAATTGGGCCGGTTCACCTTGTGGCTGCTCCAGATGCCCAATCCGCCTGTTCAAGTCGGCTAGAAGGTTTCCATCTGCCCTTGCGCCTTGAGCAGTTTCGGAGCCCGCCGATTGCAGAATCGACAAGGAGGTCGTCTATGCCCCGTTGGCTCATCAATTCCTTTGCTTTCTTACTGGTTACTCTTCTGGTTGCCGGCCCCGTCTTATTCGCTGCCCGCCAGCAGAACCAGGTGCGGAATTTTCGTGTCGTGAAAGACGAGGTGCTGTATCGCAGCGGCCAAATGAGTCTGGAGGGTTTGAAACGCATCGTTCATGAATATGGCATCCGGACGGTGGTGTCCTTGCGCGACAAGTCGCATAGCGGACCGAATTCCCCGGACGAAGCGGAGGAAAATTACTGCGCCGCCCAAGAGATCTATTTCCTTCGTCTGCCTCCTCAACGATGGCAAGCCGAAAACTGGGACGATGCCGCGCCGGTAGAAGAAAATGTCCAAGCTTTTCGCGATATCATTGCCAATCCAAATCACTTTCCCATCCTGATCCATTGCTTTGCCGGCATCCATCGCACGGGCGCCTATTGCGCCATTTTCCACATGGAACAGGATCATTGGACGAACGATCAAGCCATTGCGGATCTGGAAGCGTCGGGGTATGCGGATATTGAATCAGACGTGCTGGGATACCTTCAGCATTACCGGCCAAGCTGGAAAAGGAAGCCTGAGTGACGGGTCCAACCGCTCCCGTCGGTCAATAATTGCCTTTTATGGCTCGGCGGTGAACGTCTTTTCCCCTCTGTCCGCTCCACTCTTGGAGAGGAAATCCTGTCTAATAGGATGAAGTAAACCGATTGTCGGTTCACGGTGCGCGCTTGAGCGAACAGCCTGGGACATCAAACCAGGGCTTACGGACAGGATCATGCCAAAACGGACGGACATCAAGAAGATCCTGCTCATCGGCTCGGGCCCGATAGTCATCGGCCAGGCGTGTGAATTCGACTATAGCGGCACCCAGGCGTGCAAGGCTCTCCGCGAAGAAGGCTACGAAGTCGTCCTTATCAATTCGAATCCGGCCACCATCATGACCGACCCGGAGATGGCTGACCGAACCTATATCGAGCCGGTCACATGGGAAGTGGTCGCCAAGGTCATCGAAAAAGAGCGGCCCGACGCTCTCTTGCCCACGCTTGGCGGGCAGACCGGGCTCAACACGGCCATGCAGCTTTACGAGCACGGCGTCCTCGAGAAATACGGCGTCGAGATGATCGGCGCGACAGCCGCAGTAATCGACAAGGCGGAAGATCGCGAGAAGTTCAAGGCCGCCATGCAGAAAATCGGCATCGCAGTCCCGCGCAGCGGCGTGGCTCGATCCTTGGCCGAGGCGCAGAGCGTGTGCGAGGAAATTGGGCTGCCTTGTGTTCTCCGTCCCAGCTTCACCCTCGGCGGCACCGGGGGCGGCATCGCTTACAACCGCGAGGAGTTCAACGAACTCATCGTCCGCGGACTCGATCTGAGCCCCACCAAGGAGGTGCTGATCGAAGAATCCGTTATCGGCTGGAAGGAATACGAGCTGGAGGTGATGCGCGACAACAAAGACAACGTCGTCATCATTTGCTCGATCGAGAACTTCGATCCCATGGGCGTGCATACCGGCGACTCCATAACGGTCGCTCCGGCCCAAACGCTCACGGACAAGGAATACCAAGTTCTCCGCGACGCTTCGCAGCGCATCATTCGAGAGATCGGCGTTGAAACGGGCGGCAGCAACATTCAGTTTGCCATCAACCCGGAAAACGGCAAGATGGTCGCCATCGAAATGAACCCGCGCGTCAGCCGCTCGAGCGCGCTGGCTTCCAAGGCGACCGGCTTCCCCATCGCCAAGATTGCCGCCAAGCTCGCCGTGGGTTATCGGCTCGATGAATTGTCCAATGACATTACCCGAGAGACGCCGGCCTGCTTTGAACCCACCATCGACTATGTCGTGACCAAGATCCCGCGCTGGGCCTTCGAGAAATTTCCCGACGCTGATCCCACCTTGACGACCCAGATGAAGTCGGTTGGCGAAACGATGGCGATTGGCCGATCGTTCAAGGAATCGCTCCAGAAAGCGCTGCGCGGTCTTGAAACGGGCCATTTTGGACTAGGCAGCGATCGGGCCGATCGCTGGGGCACGTCCTCCCAACCGGCGCTGGACGAAATTTACTCGCGCCTGGCGACTCCAACCGCCGAGCGCATTTGGTTTATACGGTACGCCTTCAAGGCCGGCATGATGCTTGAGGACATCCACCAACGCACCAAAATCGACCCGTGGTTTTTGCAAAACATCCACGAAATCGTCGAGTTGGAAGAACGCCTTCGCCAAGAAGCTCAGCACCCTAGTTCGCTTTCCAGTTCTGCGGCCCAATCGTCTGCCTCGCCACCGCCCAATCGCAGGCAACACTTCAGCCTGGAGACTTTGGATCTGGGACTCTTCTTAAAAGCCAAGCAGTATGGCTTTTCGGACCGGCAACTGGGTCATATTTGGCACACAACGGAAAACGAAGTGCGCCGGATTCGTAAAGCGCGCGGCATCGAACCGTGTTTCAAACTGGTGGATACTTGCGCGGCCGAATTCGAAGCCTATACCCCCTATTACTATTCGACGTACGAAGCGCCCGTCGCTTCCGTGGCCCTGGATGGGCGGAAACAGCCAAATGGGTCGGCGGCAAGCCGCTGCGAAGACGAAACGCGCCCTTCCACTAGTAAGCCGCGCATTATGATTCTTGGAGGCGGACCTAATCGCATCGGTCAAGGCATCGAGTTTGATTACTGCTGTTGCCAGGCTGCTTTCGCGCTGCGGAAGAACGGCTACGAGACCATCATGGTCAACTCCAATCCGGAGACCGTCTCCACCGATTACGACACCAGCGATTATCTTTTTTTCGAACCGCTCACCACCGAAGATGTGCTGAACATTTGCGACCGCATGCAGCCGGCCGGACTCATCGTCCAGTTTGGCGGGCAAACGCCGCTCAATCTCTCCAAGGCTCTCGAAGCGGCCGGCGCTCCGATCATCGGGACTAGCGTAGACAGCATCGACATTGCCGAGGATCGCGAGCGTTTTCAAGAATTGGTCGAGCGCTTGGCCCTGAAGCAGCCGGCCAACGGACTGGCTCTCGATCTGCATCAAGCCTTGCATGCCGCTCGCCGCATTGGCTACCCGGTCCTTGTTCGACCCAGCTACGTACTGGGCGGCCGAGGGATGGAAATCGTGTACGACGACAGCGCTCTGAACCGCTATATGGAGCGCGCCATGGAGTTGACTCCCGGCAAGCCGGTCTTAATCGACAAGTTTCTTGAGTCGGCGTTTGAAGTCGACGTGGACTGCCTTAGCGACGGCACACGCACGTTGATCGGCGGCGTAATGCAACATATCGAGGAAGCCGGCATCCACTCCGGCGACTCAGCTTGCGTCATTCCTCCGCATAGCTTGCCACCTTCCATCATTGAAGAGATCAAAAGGCAAACCCGTGAGTTAGCCCGCGAGCTTCAGGTCAAGGGTTTGATGAACGTTCAGCTCGCGATCCAGGTCGACCCCAAGATTAAGAAACAAGGGACAGGGAAATCGGATCCTGATCTCAATTTGAGCGCCAAGGAATTTGGCCAAATCTTCGTGCTGGAAGTCAATCCCCGGGCCAGCCGCACGGTTCCCTTCGTATCCAAATCGACCGGCATCCCGCTCGCCTGGAACGCGGCTCTCCTAATGGTCGGCAAAACGTTGGACGATCTGGGTTTATTCGAGGAGATAACGCCCCGGCACTATTCGGTTAAAGAAAGCGTCTTTCCGTTTAACAAGTTTCCCGGAGTCGACATCATTCTGGGTCCGGAAATGCGCTCGACTGGCGAAGTCATGGGGATAGACGACAGTTTTCCCATGGCCTTCGCCAAGAGCCAATTGGCGGCGAACAGCGCCTTGCCTACTAAAGGGCAAATCTTCATTTCGGTTGCCGATCGCGACAAAGTGGAGGCGGTCGCGATAGCCTCCGGCTTAAGCGAGCTGGGTTACAAGATCTTGGCCACGCGCGGGACCGCGAAAATGCTGCGTGGCGCGGGCATTCAAGTGGAGGAGATACCGAAGCTCCAGGAAGGGCGGCCCAACCTGGTCGATCACATGAAAAACAAGCAAATCGCCATGGTCATCAACACGCCGAGCGGCAAAGGCGCGCGCACCGACGAGGGGAAGATTCGATCAGCCGCGGTAGCCAACGGCGTGACGTGCATTACCACGATCGCCGCCGCGCAGGCGGCCATCCAGGCTTGCCAGGCGTTGAAACAGCAGGCGCTGACAGTAACCGCGCTTCAGGATCGGTTCCAAGGGAAACCAAGGCCATAATGGGAGTTCCGGCTGACGCTAAGCTCAGGTTGCGCCTTTCCAATGCGCTTTCGCCGTGGTGGATTAGCGACTATACTTTTTGCATAGCTCGAGCGAAATCTACTCTACTTTACTGGGCCATTTGACATGCCCGTGCAGCTGGTGGCTTTGAACGCGGGTCCGGGAATTGTGGTCGATCAGCCGATTTTGTTGATCGGCCGCGACCTGGAATGCGATATTCAGATAGACTCCCGCAAAGTATCCCGCCGCCATTGCGTCTTGGCCCAGGTCGCCGACTATCTCATTGTTCGGGATCTGGACAGCACCAACGGAATTCGCATCAACGGCGTTCGTGTCAAAGAGGGCCGGCTGCAATTAGGCGATGAACTGACGATTGGCAGCCTAAGGTATCAGCTTCGCTGGGAGCCCAAGGCCGGTCGCGCGGTCAACGCGGTTTTGCCTCCGATTCCCAAGCCGCCAGTCTCTTCCGCTCCCCTCCGTGATGAGGATCTAGAATCCTGCGAAGAACCGATTGCCCTGCCTGAGCCCAATAGGGAGAAAGGTCCTTCGAAAAAGCGCCGCAAGAAAAAGCGAAACCACCAAGACAAAAATCGCTATCCTGCAATTCCACGAAGCGATAAACCGGCGGGGCATGTCGACAAACCGCTGTCCGGCGTTATCCCTGATCAGCCCACTTTGCGGCCCATCGGCGATATCCTGCCCCGACCTCAAACGCCGCCTGTCAGCTAGGCCTTTCCGGATCGTTATCAGGGCTTCCATTTATGACCAAGCGCATCCTGGTGTTGTCCGCTTCGGTCGGCGCGGGCCACCTGCGGGCGGCCCAAGCCATGGAGTTGGCACTCAGGCAAGCGCATCCCGACTTGTACGTGCAAAACGTCGATGTCCTGCAAATGACTAATGCCGCGTTTCGCCGGCTCTACGGTAAAGCCTATCTCGATTTGGTCAATAAAGCACCTCATGTGCTGGGGTATTTTTACGATCTTATGGACAAGCCCAGCCGCTCCGGCAAACACCGCAGCGATCGGCTTCGTCTGGCGCTCGAAAAGGTGAACCTGCGCGCCTTCATGCGTTTTCTTCAGGAAGAGCCCTGGGACCTCGTCATCAATACGCATTTCTTGCCGGCCGAAATCATCGCGTCGTTGCGCAAGCAGAAAAAACTCGAATTGCCCCAGGTTACGGTCACGACCGATTTTGAGACCCACCGGTTGTGGGTCAATCAGCCGTGCGATGGTTACTTCACCGCCACGGAAGAAGGCGGCCAGTACTTGCAAAACTGGGGAGTATCAGGAGAAACGATCGCGACGACGGGAATCCCCGTCCACCCGGTCTTTTCGGAGGCCAAAGACCGCTCGGCGCTCCTTGCCAAGCATGGCTTGGCGGGGGATAGGCCCATCGTCCTTCAATTGGCTGGTGGGTTTGGCGTGGGTCCGATTGAAAAACTGTATCGGGCGCTTTTGGAAATCGACGTCCCGCTTCAGGTCATCTCGATTACCGGCCGCAACGAGTCGGCCAAGACCCAACTTGACGCGATTAAAACGCCGTCTCGCCATTGCGCCAAGATTGTCGGTTTTACCCCGGAAATTGACGAGTTCATGCGGGTGGCCGACCTGGTGATGTCCAAGCCCGGCGGCTTGACGACATCCGAAACGCTGGCTTGCGGCGCGGCCATGGTGATCGTCAACCCCATCCCCGGCCAGGAGAGCCGCAATAGCGATTACCTGCTGGAAAACGGAGCCGCCATCAAGGTTAACAACATTGCCACGCTAAAGCACAAAGTCGCGGCGTTGCTCCACGACAGCGACCGCCTGGCCCAGATCAAGGCCAATGCACGACGGCTAGGCCGACCGCGCGCGGCTTTTGACATTGCGGAGCGCTCGCTGGCTCTTCTGGACGCACCGCGGCTAAACTGAGACCCGCCTTATGCGTATACGCGGTAATCGATATCCGGAAAAAGATTGTGGCGCTTTTCGATCTCGCAGAGCCAGGGCTCGTCGATATCGTTGTGTTTGATTTGCTCGTAAAGGTGATTGAAGTTGAGCACGTGGACTTTAGTTCGCTCGTTGGCATACTGGACCATCGTGCCGGTCTTCATGATGAAAGCCCAGTCGCTGGATTGGGCCAGCATGAGTTCGCGGGCAGCCTGGTTTAGCGCCCGGAGGGCGAGGGAGCTGGGATTGGGGTTTTGCTGGGCCAATTCCACCATGCGGTCGGCGTCTTCATGCAGATGCGGGTAGATCCAGTCGTTGGAGCCTTCGAGCCACACTTCGCAGTAGCCCTTGTAGCCCCAACTCGACATGGTCGGCTGGCTGACCTGAACCGTTTTGAATAGATCGAGGTACTCGGGCACCGTGATCGTCTTCACCGTTTGCTGATCGTAGTGCATCTTGCGGAGCAGGAAGTTGATCCAGTCGGGGCCTTCGTACCACCAATGGCCGAATAGCTCGGCGTCGTAGGGGGCGACAATGAGCGAAGGCCGGCCATCCATCGACCCGCTTAGCCATTCCACCTGCTTTTCACGGTTGAACATGAAATTGCCGGCATGATCGGCCGCTCGGTCCATGGCCACCTTGGGATCGTACGCCTGCTTGTGATCGCCGCGACCGGTGATCTTGTAATACTTCATGCCCAAATGGCTGCGAATGCCGTTCTGATGCAAATGCGGCTTTAAGTATTCGTAATCGAGGTCGAAACCGACGTCCCGATAGAACTCGCGATAGTTGTAATCCCCCGGATAGCCTTCGATGGCGCTCCACACTTGTTTGGACGATTCGGTATCGCGGGCGAGGGCCGCGACATTGGTGTCCGGACAAAGAATGGGAGCGTAAACGCCGTATTTCGGGCGCGGTTCGGCATAGAGAACGGCATGGGTGTCGGTGAAGAAATAACGAAGACCGGAATCGTTGAGTAACTTTTCAACGCCCGGAGTGTAGCCGCATTCCGCTAGCCAGATCCCTTGCGGCCGCTTGCCGAAATGGCGGGCAAACTCCCGGCAGCCAATCTCGATTTGGGCATGCATGGCTTTTTGGTTATGAGCCATCAGCGGCAGAAAGCCATGCGTCGCGCAGCAGGTAATCAGTTCGAGCTTGCCCAGTTCAAAAAAGCGGCGAAAGCCGTTGATAAGGTTGTGATTGTACTGCTTGACGAACACATCGCGCGACCGCTGAAACTTCTGGTGATACATCTCCGCCAGGCGGTTGAATTCCGGTTCCCAGCGGGTCCGTTCTAATTCCTTGAGCGACAGCGAGATGAGGTTGTCGATGTGTCGAACGTAGCGAAATTGCAGGAGCGGATCGCTCAGCATGGCGGCCAGGGTGGGCGTGACCGACATGGTCATTCGCCAGTCGACGCCGTCGCGTTCGAGCCCATCGAAGACATCCAGGAGCGGAATGTAAGTCTCCGTGATCGCCTCGTAAAGCCAGTCCTCTTCAAGGAAGTCGTCGTATTCGGGATGGCGTACGAACGGCAAATGCGCATGGAGAACCAGGCTGAAATAACCGAGCGGCATCAGGGTGCATCCTTAGCTGACCTTGTCGAAATAAACGCTGTCGAGCTATTTTCGGCCGGGGGAAGTTCTTTTCAAGGAGTGAAGGGCATTCCCGAGCTATTCTTGCCCGCCGCAAAGGCCTCATTTCTGTCATAAACCCAACGACCCTGTAATAAGACCGCTTGTACCGGTGCCGATCCTTCGATCAGTAGCCGGTAGGGATCGGGTCGCTCTTGATTCGGCAACGGAACAACAGCGAGATCAGCCGATTTGCCGGATGTCAGGCTGCCGGTTTCCTCTTGCCAGCCAAGAGCTTCAGCGCCGCTGAGGGTTGCCATCCGCAACAGCGTCGAGCCGGGCACATCAACAAACTGGTTGCCAAGGAAGCGCAGTTCGGCCAAGACATCGAGGTCGGGATTCGAGGCCAGACTATCCGTTCCGAGCGCCACTCGGACGCCTCGCCGGAGCAATTCACGGAACGGGTGCGGCGGATGCCCGAAATAGGCGTGCGTCCGTGGACAGAAAACGACCGTTGCTCCGCCTGGCAAATCGAAATTAGGATCTAAATAGTTGCCATGAATCAGAATCAGATTGGCGGTCGCCTTATTGATCTCGAGGATTTCCGAAATGCTGGGAACTAGCCCGTTTGGGTCCCAGACGTCTAACTCTTGCAAGAACTCGCGAAACTCGCCGGCATGGCGTTCCAACAAGTCAATCTCTTGAAGCGTTTCCGCCAAATGGATGCTGACCGGCACATGGGAATGGGCCGCCAATTCGAAAAGCGACGCGCGCACACTGTAGGAAGCGTGCGGACTCAGTCCGGGCAGGCATTTGGAGGTTGCCGGGCGGCTCGCCAGCCAAGTTCGCGCGCCAATCCAGGCTTGCTCCGCGCGCGGGCCGGGTAAACCGAGCAGCTCATAGAACACGGTAGCCCGGAGATTGCCGTTTGATAAAGCGTCCCAGCTCAATCCCAAGCTCGCAATGTCGCCCAAAAGCGTTGTCCCAAGAGACAGAGATGCCTTTAGGCCTGCTTGTACGGCTTCTTGAACTTCTGTTGGCGACAGGTTGCGTCGGTGATGAATGACGGCTCTGAGCCAATCTGTGAAACGAGTCGTTGGAGGGATCTTGCCGCGTAGACCGCTCAGATCCAAGTGCGTGTGCGCGTTTACTAAGCCGGGAATGATCGCGTGATTGCCTAGATTGAAATCGGCTGTCCGGGCGCCGGCGGGATGAATCGCTTTAATGCGGTCCCCTTGGATCGCCATGATGCCGTTTTCGAGCGGCGGCGAGTCCACAGGAAAGATGAAGCGCGCCGTGAATGACCAAGATTCTGCGTTAGATCCGCCCATAGTTACTTCACCGCCGACGAGATGTCCTTTTTCTACTCGACAGCTTTTGTAGCCGGTATTGACAGGGCAGAACTATAAAATTACCGTCTTAATTCGCTGCGCTGCGCACCGCGGGTGTAAGCCAAAGGACAAGGAACCATAGGCTGAAGGGAGTCGGCCATGACAATGACGCGCTTTGCGGGCGTGCCCTTGTGCGATATTCAGGCACAGTACCGTGAGCTGAGGCCGCAAATCGATGAAGCGGTGTCCCGAGTGTTGTCCTCTGGCCAGGTGGTTCAGGGTCCGGAAGTAGCGGGGCTGGAACAGGAGATTGCTCGGTACTGCGGGGTGGGCCACGGGGTCGGTTGCGGTTCGGGCACCGAGGCCTTATCGCTCGCGTTACATGCTCTGGATATAGGCGCAGGCGACGAAGTCATTCTTCCCGCTTTCACGTTTTTTGCTTCGGCCGGCTGCGTGGCCCGAACGGGCGCCAAGCCGGTTTTCGTGGACATTGATGCGGCCACCTTCAATCTCGATCCGCTGCAAGTCGAAAACAAGGTCAACAAGCGCACGCGCGCCATCATGGCTGTCCATCTCTTTGGACAGTCTGCCGAGATGGAGACGCTTTGGCGTGTCGCCGAACGACACGATCTTCCCATTATCGAAGATGCCGCTCAAGCCCTGGGAGCCGAGTATCAAGGCAAGAGGGCCGGCAGCCTTGGTGCTATAGGTTGCTTAAGCTTCTATCCGAGCAAAAATCTCGGCGCATTCGGCGACGGAGGCATGGCCGTCACGAACGATCCGGATTGGGCCGCCCGTATGGCTTGTCTCCGGGTTCATGGGATGGAGCCCAAATACTTCCACAAGCATCTCGGCTGGAACGCCCGCCTAGACGCGATTCATGCCGCCATTCTGCGCGTGAAGCTGCCCTATCTGGAAAGCTGGACAAAGAAAAGGCAAGCCGCGGCGGAGCGCTATAATGGCTTAATTGAGGACAACCATCTAACCAGCTTCCTGCAGCGACCGATCGTTCGGCCCAAGTGCCGGCACGTCTTCAATCAATACGTGGTCCGGGTCGCCGACGGCCGCCGCGACGCTCTAATGCGCCATCTCCAAGCGGAAAAAATTGGCTGCGAGATTTACTACCCGCTTCCTTTGCACCGTCAGAAATGCTTGGCGTACTTGGACCATCGGGAAGGTGATTTCCCGGTGAGCGAGGCGGCATGCGGGTGCGTGCTGGCGTTGCCTATGTTCCCCGAAATCATGCTGGACCAGCAGCAGGGCGTTATTCAGAGTTGCGCGTCGTTTCTGCGAAAAAGCACACGCATGGCCGCTTGAAGCCAGTCATGCCCCCATCCAATGGGGCGTCACCAACCAGGTCAGGATTCCGCCCTTTTTACGGGGGCCGTCCGGACAGTGGATGTAGGCGACCCCGGCCTTCTCCAAATCAATTTGGGCCTTTTTGCTGCCGATCAACCAGGCGGCATAATGGTTGAGATCCGGCTGATGGCCCACCAAAGCGATGACTTCGCTTCCTTGATTGCGAAGAAATCGCGATAGCTTGCGGCGTTTGCCGCCTGGCCCAAGATCTTGGCTGGTTAACAATTCCGGGGCCGGTTTGTCTAATTCCCCGATCACGCCTTCCGCCGTTTGCCTCGCCCGCAATAAGGGGCTCGTTACGACGGCATTGATGCGCTTGCCCAGTCTTTGAAACGCTGCGCCGACTGCCTTGGCTTGAGCATGCCCCGTTTCCGTCAACGCCCGATTGGCATCCTCGTGAACGTTGTCCTCGCCCAAAGGCTTAGCATCGGCATGGCGAATCAAATACAAGTCCATCTTAGTGCCTTTCTCAATCGACCCTCTTTCTGACCAACCCCCAATTCGTTTCATTTCATTTCACAGACACACCCCATTTGTCGTAAGTCCTTGGCAGTAAACAAGTGAACGAAATGAAACGAAATTCCAACATAAGGCAATGAAACGAAACCGAGACGATTTCTATGGCGATCAACTTAGTGCATTGTCATACCAGATTGGGAGAACCATTCGACCGTAGCACAAGCGTCTCGCTTGTGTGTTGGGCAAGCGCACAAGCGAGACGCTTGTGCTACGTACCGTATCCGTTTGTAACGCCAGCCATTGCGTCCATGGTTAAGCCGCACGGCGTTTCCTTCGCATGGCGAAAACCAAACTCTTTCCCTATAATCAATTATCTCTCCGGAACAGTTCTCCTGATTGAACCCCCGGCCCTATTGTAGAGAAGCGCAGGCATGAAGCGTTCGGACATCCGCAATGTGGCGATAATCGCCCACGTCGATCATGGCAAAACCACTCTTGTCGATCAGATGCTACGTCAATCGGGGCTCTTTCGCGAGAGTGAATTGCGCGGCGACTGCATTCTCGACTCCAACGACCTCGAACGCGAACGCGGCATCACAATCCTGGCCAAAAATATTGCCTTAACGCTCGGCAACACAAAACTTAACCTCATCGATACGCCCGGCCACGCGGATTTTGGCGGCGAGGTGGAACGCGTCCTCAAGATGGCCGATGGCGCGCTCCTGCTGGTGGACGCGGCGGAAGGCGTCATGCCTCAAACCCGCTTTGTCTTACGTAAAGCCTTCGATTGCGGACTGCGTCCCATCGTGGTCATCAACAAAATCGACCGGCCCGATGCGCGCGCTGCGGAGGTGCTCAATGGCGTCTTCGATCTCTTTGTAGAACTCGACGCCGACGACGCCACGCTGGACTTCCCCACGATTTATGCCTCGGGCCGCAATGGCATCGCGACTACCGATCTCAGCATTCCTGCGACCGATATCCGGCCTCTGTACGATGCCATTCTGAAGCATGTGCCCACTCCGGAAGTGGACCCCGACGCGCCTCTGCAGATGCTCGTCGTAACGCTCGATTACAGCGACTACGTCGGCCGCATTGCCATTGGCCGCGTGGTGGCGGGCAAGATCCGCAAAAACCAACGCATTGCCTTGCTCAAGCACGACGGCAAGCGTATCGATCAAAATATGTCCCAACTGTTTGTTTTCGATCGGCTTGGCCGGACGGAGACTAACGAAATCGGCGCTGGGGATATCTGCGCAGTGGTCGGTCTCGATGGCGTGGACATAGGCGATACGATTGCGGACATTGAGAATGCCGTCGCTTTGCCGCCCATCAAAGTAGACGAGCCGACGCTGGACATGATTTTCCGTATCAACGATTCGCCGTTTGTCGGCCAAGACGGCACCTACGTCACCAGCCGGCAGCTTCGCGACCGCCTTATGAAGGAGCTGGAATCCAACGTGGCTTTGCGCGTCACCCCCGATGAAGAACGCCGGGATGAGTTTCACGTTTCCGGCCGAGGTCTCTTGCACCTGTCGATCTTGCTCGAAAACATGCGGCGCGAGGGTTTCGAGCTTTCCGTCGGCAAGCCGCGCGTCATTAACAAGGTCGTCAACGGCCACACGATGGAGCCGATTGAATACTTAGTCATCGAGGTGCCGCCCCAGTCGGTCGGCGCTGTCATGGAGCTGGTCGGCAATCGGCGGGCCGAGTGCTTGAAACTGAATTCCCACGGCGAGACGACCCATATCGAATTCACGATCCCCGCTCGGGGTCTGATCGGCCTGCGCACGCGTCTTATGAATGCGACGCAGGGAGAAGCGGTCATGCATCACAATTTTTACGATTACCAGCCCCTGCGCGGCAGCATCCCCAGCCGCATCAACGGCGTGATGGTGTCCACGGAGACCGGCAAGACAACCGCCTTCGCGCTCGAAAACCTACAGGAGCGCGGCGTGCTCTTTGTCAATCCAACCGAACAGGTTTATGAAGGGCAGATTTGTGGGGAGCATTGCCGCGACAATGATTTGCCGGTCAACGTTTGCCGCGAAAAGAAGCTCACCAACATGCGTTCGGCCAACTCGGAAAAGACGGTCGTCCTAAAACCGGCCCGCCAGCAGACCTTAGAACTCGCCTTGGAATATATCGAGGACGACGAGCTAGTCGAGGTGACGCCCAAAGCGATCCGGCTCCGTAAGATGTTTCTCAAAGAGGTGGAGCGTAAACGCTTCGCCCGAAAAGCACAGTAAAACGAGCCCCAAGCGGCAGCGCGGGATGAAAGGATCCCGCGCTGCCGCTTTGGCACAGTCATTTGCGCCTGAGGCCCACTTACTTCTTCTGTTTCTCCGGCTTATTCTTTTCGCCTTCTTCCGGTTTCTTTTCGGCGGGTTTCTTATCGAGGGAAGCCGGCAAGGCATCACCGGGCGCCGGGTCGTCCGGACTCCCGACGACCGGAGCGCCTGCCCTGCCCGGAACAAGGCCAATGGCGGGAACGGCCGGCGCCGGCGGCCCATTCATTTCCAGGCCGCTTGGCATTCCGGGTATTCCGCTGGGGGCCAAATCCGGTTCCGCTCTCAGTTCCTTGGCGACGGCATTGGAAGTAATGTAGAGGACATTGCCTAGACGCACCGGCTTGAGCCCGGCCTGTTCACAGAGCAGACGCACGACTGTTTCGTAGGGGATGTCCTCGAACTGAAGCGATACTTCGGCCTTGGCCTCCTTGGCAATCTTTTTATCGATCAGCAAATTAGACACGGTCTCTTTGGCCAAGTCCTTGAGGGCCGTTTCCAGAGGAACCCTATCGAGATCCACATTGATTCGCTGCTTGAGCTGGCGATTGAGGGCCATATCGTCGCTCGTGATAAGAACGGTGTCGCCCAAAATGGCATAGCTCAACCCTTGAGGTTGCAGAATAGCGCGGAGGGCTGTACGAGCTTTGGTATTTTGTTTCTTAACGGAGAGTTGCATGGAATTGGGATCGAGCCCCATTTGAGCGAGGGTTCCCCGATCCACGGTGAAATTGGCCTTGGTTGCTTCTTGGAAGAAAGCCGTGGCCGAGTCGAGCGTTGAGCCGACGCCTTCCGGAGTTATGTCGATTGTCTGATCAAGCGCCTTGCGGACTTTTTCAGCGGCGCTTTCCGGCTTTGCTTTTGGTTCGCCGGCAGGAGCAGCCAACAAGCCGAGCGGAGCCCATGCGAGTATTAATCCCGATGCAATGGTCCCGATGTTGCCGATCAAACGGAGCATTTGTGAACTCCTTGAACGATGGGGGTTGAGAGCCAACCAGTCTAACATAGGCCAACTTATTATGGGAATCCCTTGTTGTCGTTAAGGCCCCCCGAAAACACTCAAAGATAGACCCATGGAAAGCATTTGTGAGTTTCTGCGCCTTTTCGTGGCTTTTGAAGGTCTCGGCCCCTGACCCTGTTGCTCAAGTGAAGACCCTGTCCTCCACACGTCAAGGTCAGTTTTTGGGGGGATGCCGGTGCCTGTTTACGCAGCGAAAGCGGGCCGGTTGCGGTTGGACATCGCCGGGGGAACTTTCGCTGACCGCTAACGCCTCTTCGGAGCTCCGGACGGTTGCGGGGCTGGGGACGATCGGGACTTCTCGGCCTCGGGTAACTCAAGCCTGTCGCCTGGAGCGTGACGCGTCGCCGCGCCCGCCGAATTGGCTATCTAGGAGATTG
>JBJMQT010000065.1:0-11309 GCA_045802525.1 Gemmataceae bacterium | reverse complement strand
TGTCATTCAAGGCTTCGACCCGTTTGTTACCTCCCGAGTCTCTTGAACTGCTACCGGCTAGAATGATCAAGTTGCCGGGTGGGATTCGCACCCACTGGAAAACAACACCTTTGCACGGCGCACACCCCGGTCGGGATGACCTGCCGTTTACTGTCTCCTTGGCAACTCCAATCGAAAACAGGCGCCAAGACCTTGAGCGCCGCTGCCGACGCTCAATCTGCCGCCCAGCAATCCAGCCCAGCGGCTTGCCAACGCCAACCCCAAACCGACGCCGCCGGCGGTCACATCGGCAGTGCCGCCACGCCGGAACGGTCGAAAGATCGTGCGGGATTCCTGTCTTGCAACACCAGGACCGCGATCTTCCACTTCAAAGATGAGACGAGAACCCGATTCATTCCGAGCGCGCAGCCAAAGGCGGCGGTCTTCGGCAGACCGGCTATATTTGCAAGCGTTATCGATCAAGTTGCCAAGAATCTGCTGCACGAGTTCTTTATCGCTGACAAATCGGTCCTCTTTCTCGGCAAAGTTTTCGATAATTAGTTCTTTTCCCGCATCGTCGCACCGCCCTTGCCAAGTCGCGCGCGTGTGCTCCAGCATGTCGGCGACGGCGATTTCCGATTTATGCAACACAGGTCGCTGGTTTTCCAGACGCGAAAAGTCCAGGACGTTGGCGACCAGCCGGTTGAGTCTGTCCGTTTCCGCGTTGAGCGTGTGCAGATATTCGGTGCGCTGCGCTTCTTCTTTCACCATGCCGCCAGTGAGCATATCGAGATAAAGGCGCAATGTCGTTAATGGCGTACGGAGTTCATGGGTGACTGCGGAAACAAAACGGATGCGGCGTTCCGATAGGTCAAGAAGCGACCAGCCGCCTAACCCCACGGCCAAAAGCGCGGCCAGAGCTGCAATCCAGGCCAGAAGCAAGCCGACCCGGAGCGGCGTCCATTGCCAATCTGCGACGGCTAAAGTCGACGGGCCCGGATCCAATTGCAAGGGCAATGCGGTCATAACCCGGTCCGGATTGACCTCATCCTCTTGGCGGACGGGCACGATGCGGGCTTCAGGGAAAAGATCACTCACCTCGTCAGCAAGAAGCGTTTGCAATTTGGCGACATCGAGAACGACCCCCTGGCAGATTTCCTTGGAACCAACGCGGACCAGGCGAACCAACAGCAAGCGGTCGGTAGCCCCGCCGGGCAACCAAACCGGAACCATTGAGCCGACATTGATTTCGACGGATACGCCTTGGGACTTCTTCGGGGACGAGGGCGTGAGCCAGTTTTCGCCGTTGCGATCGAGATTGCCCAAGGCATTACGATCATTCACGATAGAGTTGCCGGAAAGTTCACGTTGAACGCGAGCTTGCTGTCCAACTCGATTGGCGTAGTCGTTGCCATTAGCATTCTGCGCTTGGGCAGGGGAATTTGGGGCGATGGCTGAGCCATTCATCCCGTAACTATTGTCGGATAAGTTTTGTGCAGACACCAGGGCGGTGTCTTTCACGGCTTCCAGTGTGCTGCGAGCGCGCACATCATTGAGAAGGACCGTTGCTAGAGGAACCTGGCAAGACAAATCGGCAAGCAACCGGGCACGAACGGGTGTAGCATTTACGAGCGATGCGCTAACTAACTTGTCGGCCAAGCGCGTGCGCAAGGATTCCGACAGCACTTGCGGGGATGCCCAGACGCCCTTGTCGTCCATCTGGAAGTGTAACAGCATCCAATCGGGCAAGTCCGCACTTAGAAGTGGAGACGGTTCGAGCACCGACCCCGGCGGCACCGTGCGGCCTTCCTTGGTGACCAATAGGGACGGGGGCGAGATGGCAGTGTATTGGTTGTACGGCCGGCTTTCTTCTCGCGCGAAAGCCGGCGCCAGCCGGCTTTGCAGGCGCCACATCGCCAGCCGCAGCGTGGCGTCGGCTTCGGCCTTGGCGCGCGCCTCCACCTGATCGGCTTCCAAGCGCAAGGCCGCCGAGGTGACCCAGCCGAGCCCGCCGGCCACCAGGACCGCGATGAGCAAAAAGACAATCAGCCCTCGGCGTTTGCCTTGGAGCCACGTGTTCATGTGATGCGGCTCGCAACGAAAGTCACAATTTTAAACCTGGCGCGCCCCATAAGAATCGCGATTGGAATCATAACGCACGGCGTTAATCTTTTCCTTCAGCCATGGGCAGCAATTCCGGGCCAGCCATGTAGCCATGGGAGCGCACGGTCACAATCGCCTCCGGCGACTCATTTTCCGCCGGGTCCCGCAGCTTGGTGCGCAGGCGGGCAATGTGCATGTCAATGGTGCGCGTTTCCAGCCCGCGCGGCTCAATGCCCCACACGTGGGTTAACAATTCATCGCGTGAAACGGCCCGCGTGCGATTGGTGACCAGGAAACCAAGGAGCGCAACCTCCGTTTCCGAAAGTTCAACCCTGTCTTCATTGGACCAGCGGACTTCCCTGCGGGCAAAGTCGATCACAGCTCGGCCCAACGTCGCTTCCTCGGCAGCCTGGGGACGGCCCGTGGTGCGTCGCAAAACCGCTTCAATACGCGCCAACAGCTCTCGTGCCGAGAACGGCTTGACGACATAATCGTCCGCGCCCATCTTCAGGCCGCGAACGCGATCGTCCTCAGTGCCGCGGGCGGTCAGAATGATGACCGGCAGAGTGGGCCGGACTTTGCGTATTTCGGCCAGGACTTCCAAGCCGTCGCGCTTGGGCAGAAGCAGATCGAGCAAGACCAGATCAACGCCATGGCGAACGGCTTCCTCCAATCCGCGGGGGCCGTCCGCCGCATCGGCGGTTTGATACCCCGAAGCCCGAAGGGCATCCACCACTCCACGCCGGATGGGTGACTCGTCCTCAATGATCACGATGCGCGTTGCGTTCATACGGTTTGTCAGGTCGCTTAGTCATTTAGCGGCGAGCCGTTGGAGTTCCGACTTTAGCCGGTGTGCCGCCTAAATGCGTAACTCTAACGCGGCTAAACGATCAGTTTTTTTCCGGCAACCCAAACAGTTTATCATGCGGAGCGTCTTGATGGCATTTCATGCACGATTGCACCTGGCCGGCCGAGGTCACTTTCTTGCCGTCCGCAGTGACGGTGCCATAGACCCAGCCGTTATCCGTGTCCTTGGTCTTGGGATCAACCTTGAACATGATAAAAAGTTCAGCCTGCTTGGACGCTCGGTAAACTTTGCCGTTCTTTTCAGCATAGGGCAGGAAATGGTCGATCCTTTCCCCGCTGGCCAACTCCTTGGGCGTCGTATCCTTTGGTGGCAATTTGACGCGCGTAACGATCACTTTGCGCTCTTTGTCTTTTTCGTCTTTGACTTCGTCAGCCACCCACGATTGCTTGACGACCACCTGACCGATGGGCTGCTCCTTTTGATCTTTCGCAGCCTGATAGATCCATTTATTGGCGGCAAAAACGGAATAGAGTTTGTTGCCATGCGTCTGGGCGTCATCGCTTTTGCTGAATCGCGCGATGCCGGGTTTTAGGTTAGCCGGCGCTGCACATGCCGCGGGGGCCACACGCATTTCATCATCGACCCGTCCGTATTTGAGGTAATTCTTGGCGATTTCCAGGAGACGTTCATCGAAAGGAGCGGGCGGGGCCGGTCGTGCCTGGGCCGCGCTTTGCATGGGCGATCCAGGAACAAGGAAACTCCAGCCGCCGGCCGACAATAACAACCCGGCCGCGACACCGGAAATCCAAACTATATGGCAAGCTTTAAATCGTTTCATAGCTATTTTCTCTCAGGAAATGAGACTTGTCTCAAGTGCTGCCGTCGCTGTGTCGTCCAAAGAGGCCATGCACATTAAGCGTTGCGCTCGAATCTCCCCTCTCCCCTGTACTCAGGGGAAAGGGGTTGGGGGTGAGGGGTGCAGGTTCCCTGGAGAATCATTGATATACTCCGCGGGGACACGGACCCCCTCACCCCTGCCCCTCTCCCCCTGAGTACAGAGGGAGAGGGGAAATGCCCAACGCTTCTAACATCCTAACTTTCCGATTAGTGCGCGTTTCTTATTGGTTTTCATCAGTCCACCTTTACCCTCTGGCTCAGGCTCCGACCCTCTGGACCCGCACACATTAATCCAGAGGGTCGGAGGGTTGGCCATTTAGTTGCTCCGCCTATCCTCCTTAGCAAACGGATAGTTGGCGAAAAGCGTCTCCCCCAAGCCTAGATAGGGATCGTCAAGATCGGCATGAAGGATGTCCTTGTAGAGGGGTTTGGTTATCTTTTCAGGATGCACCAGGCCGGACTCCTTAAGCAAAGCATGAATCTCCCGGCGGCGCACCGTTTCATTGACGCGCGTGTCTTCGGCCAACACCTTCCAATTGGCGAGGTCGTCCGGATTTTCGAGGTTTGGAGACTCTTCGGCCGGGCTCGCCTTTTCCCCCTGCCGCCCTTGGGCAGCCGCCGGCGGCGGAACTCTGAGCAGGACCAAGAGAGGCTTTTCGATCACTTTCATTTTTGACATGTCGCGGAAGCCGCCGACGAGCCGGGCCGCTTGGCCGTTTTCCTTCAACGCTTTTTCTTGGACTTCATGGTAGCTCTTGAGCGACTCGCCTCGTTTGTCCTTGCCTTGCTGGTCAACATACCGGGCCAGCAGATTAAATTCCCGCAAGTTCGCCAGGTACTGGGCCGGCGTATAGATGCCGGCCATGATATCGAGCACTTCGCCTTCAGGCGTGCAAACATACGTGGCAATATTGCCGTTTAAGGTACGAGTTACGACTTTGCCGTTACCAAAGTCAATCTTCACGATCGGCACGGCCCGAACGGACTCCCAGGCGGGCTCAAAGAGAGTGTTAATGGCCTGGGCCACGTCTTCTTTCGAGAACAACACGGTTCTCGCTAAACGCGCGTTCGTTCAGCAGAACTGGTTGTCAAGCTTGCCCATCATTTGAAAGAGCAAAACCGGCTTGCCGGATTTTTTGGAAGCCGCACAGGCGTCACTGAAATTTGAATGCCACTTGACCTTGCCTGGCATCACTTTTGGATTCTGCGATTCGATCACCGTGGCGGACTTGGCCGCCACAATAGCCTTGGTAGGCGGTTCAATGGCAACCGTTTTGCCAACGTCAGCCCGAATTCCGGGATTTTTGACGACCGAGACAGGCGTATTGTCAAACTTGGCATCATCCCCCATGACCGAACCGGCAATGACACCCATGAGCAAGAAGCTGCCAATAACAACAATCGAGATCACGCCTAGGATTCGCTTTCGGCTCCACATGAATCACTCTCCTTTACTTCGACCCGGCCGGAGACCTCCGGCTTAGAGGCCCATGAACAGTGTCATGGCCATTGCAATCCTACCTACTAACTCGGCATGGAGGTGTAACACCTTCGTAACAACGAAATGGGGCGAAGAACGGTATTTGGGAAACAGAAAAGCACAACCAGGCAATTGTTGGTATCCTGTTTTTCCGTAGCGGCATATTGGCGACTAAGTCTACGAGGTTTGTTATGGCACTAGCGAAGGCTGAACCGGGCAAAACACGCATCGGTTGGATTGGCACCGGCGTCATGGGCCGATCGATGTGTGGGCACATTCAAGCCAAGGGCTATGCCACGACGGTCTACAACCGCAGCAAGGCCAAGGCCCAACCCCTGCTCGACGCGGGAGCGGCTTGGGCGGATTCGCCCAAGGCGGTTGCA
Source organism: Gemmataceae bacterium (assembly GCA_045802525.1). GTDB lineage: Bacteria > Planctomycetota > Planctomycetia > Gemmatales > Gemmataceae > JBJMQT01. Next base: position 5,659 of record JBJMQT010000065.1, on the reverse strand, counting down.
GAACGCTCGGACGTTGTCTTCGCCATTGTCGGGTTTCCCAAAGATGTGCGCGAAGTGTTCCTCGGCTCCAAGGGTTCATTGGCTGGTAGCCGGCCCGGCATGGCGGTCGTTGATATGACGACAAGCGAGCCTTCGCTGGCAAAGGAGATTTACGAAGCAGCCAAGATCAAGGGCGTAGCGAGCATGGATGCCCCGGTGTCCGGCGGCGATGTGGGCGCAAAAAATGCCGCCCTGTCGATCATGATTGGGGGCGATCCGGACGCTATTGAAGCAATCCGACCGATCCTGGAATGCATGGGCAAGACTCTGGTAGTGCAGGGACCAGCCGGAGCGGGGCAGCACACCAAGATGGTCAATCAGATTCTAATTGCCACCAATATGATTGGCGTCTGCGAAGCGTTGCTCTACGGCTACAAGGCGGGACTCGATCTGAAAACCGTACTCCAATCCGTCGGCGGAGGGGCGGCAGCTAGTTGGTCGCTGAACAACCTCGGCCCGCGCATCATCGACCGCAATTTCGAGCCCGGCTTTTTCGTAGAGCACTTCATCAAAGATATGGGCATCGCCCTGGAGGAGGCAAAAAGAATGAATTTGTCGCTGCCCGGTCTCGCGCTGGCGAATCAGCTTTACTTGGCCGTCCAGGCGAACGGATGGGGTCGCAAAGGAACGCAGGCGTTAATGCTGGCGCTCAAACAGTTATCCAACGTGAAGGGTTGATAGGAAATCTATGGCTTGTCCTTTTCAGGCATAGGCGATCCTTCGGGATGCACTTGTTTGTTGAAAATGGCGGGATCAAAGGGGTCTCCTGGCCCTGATGGCGCCGAACCTGCCGCGGGCGCTGTCCCCGCTTTTTCCATAACGGGCGCGATGACGCGCGGCTCTACGGGCTTTTCGCCATCCGGCTTGCCGTTCTTCGAGCCGGATGCCGCAAACGGCTCTTTGGGCGCTGCATTCGCCACGGCAGTCTCCAAGGGCGGCTGTCGCAGTTGCGGATTGTTTGCCAGCGTGAGGTTGACCCATTCTTCCAGCGTCTTGTAGGCGGCCTTCTGGCGATTGTTGAGCGGAGGCTGTGACATGGCGCCGTGAACGCTTATTGATTTAAGGAGAAACGGGCTGGTATTGGGGCGTTCTAAATTAACCTGGCTAAGAACTGCGGTGAGGTTCTCTTTCAGCGTCTTGTGGCCCAAGTTGCCTGGCTCGAACGCCCGGGCAAGGCGGAACTTGCCTGCTTTGTCACCGGCATGGCACTGAGCGCAGGCGTTCATCAATATCGGCTGCACGCGCGTTGAAAAGAGCGTTAAGGATTCGGCAGTCACTTCGATGTTTGAAGGAAGCTCCGCCTGGGGTTCGGCATTTTTATTTTCTCTAGCGCTGGGCTTCACGTCACTGGCTTTGGCCTTGGTCAAGTAGTCAAACAGGCGTTGGCTCTGCTCGTGATTGGGCCGCAGCGTTACGGCCGCCTTGACCTCGGCTAGAGCTTCCTCCTTAAGGCCGCGATAATGACACCATTGCGCGAGCCGAAGACGTTCGTCGGGATCGCTTAAGTTGGCCTGGCTGCGAAGAAAGCGATAGGCGTCGGGCATGTCGGCGGCCAAGTGCAGGACCTTATCGCTGGGAACGGTGGTCTTGCCTCCACTGGCGCGCTTGACGCAATAATGATCGCCGACGCGTTCGACATCCCCTTCCAGCGTTCGTTCGCTTTCAAGAATGAGAACGTGACCCGTGGTTGGGTCCCCGCCCCGATCGTCCGCGTGAAGCGCCGCCCAGCCTGGAATGGCGGCCAGGGCGCACAAAACAAGCCGTATTTTGGTTTTCATAGTGGGCGGGCTTATACGCGCAAGTCGAAGATGCGACAAGGCGAGTTCTTTGCGGGAAGGCAGTCTTTAAGCCCCCCGCGAAAACACTCAAAAACAGCCCGTGGAAAGCATTTGTGGCTTTCGTGCCTTTTCGTGGCCTTTGAGGCTCCCGGCCAATTCGAAGGTGGCCAGCGTCGGTCGAAGGGGGCCACGGGTTTGGCCTGGCCCCCTTTGATTTTGAGAAACTTCGGGGCCTAAAACCTAGAACGCGATCCCGCCCGCCGAGGTGCTATTAGCACCGGCCTAAATACGTTGCATTGCATGTAGCCCCACCCGGCTGCCAGCGTTCCAGAGAACGCCTTATGATGTCAATGAGCGGCACTTGAGTCCCGGCCCGAATTGACCGAATCTTTATCCGATCCCGGGCTTCGTCTTCCTCACGAGGAAAGGTGTTAGGGGTGATTTGGTTGGCACAACCTTCCAATACCGTTAGAGTAGGGCCGGTGCGGGTTTCACTTGGGAGAAATGAAATCATGACTGGCCGGCTTGTGTTCCTTCTCTTCTCGGCTGGATGGGTAATGAGCTGTTCCTACGCGCGCGCCGCTGGTGATGAAGACGCTCAGTTGGCCCGGTTCTTCAAGAACTACCTGGATGACCAATTTAAGCTGCAACCTTACACGGCGACGCGCGCCGGCGACCATCGTTTCGATCATTTGCTCGAGGACGTTTCTCCCAAAGCTCGTGCTCTCTGGAAAGCCCTTGATAAGAAAGCGCTCGAAAGCCTTCCCAAGGAAATCGCCTACGAGAAGCTCACGCGTGCCGGGCAAATTGATTTCGAGATTTTAAAGCATAGTTTGACGCGCTCTCTGTGGCTGGCCGAGAACACTCATCCTTTCGAAGAGGATCCGCGGATTTACAACGAATATATCACCGGATGCACCTATGAGCTGCTAACACGGTCGACACTGTCGCAGGCAACCAACGTCAAAAGTTGCCTCGCGCGCATGGCCTACATCCCACGCCTTGTAGCGACCGCTAAGGAAAGCCTGCGCAATCCGCCGCGCGTGTTCGTCGAGACGGCCATTAAGCAGAATCGGGGCGCTATTTCGTATTACGAAAACGGCATTTTCTTATTAGCCGGCGAGACTCCGCAGTTAAGTGAACTAAAGCCGGCCGCCAAACCGGTTGTGGAGGCTCTCAAGGATTATCAAAAGTTCCTCGAAAACGATCTGCTGCCCAAGGCCAAGGGCGATTGGCGGCTCGGCAAGGAAAAATATGGCCAAAAACTGATGCTCGAGCTTGATGCGGGGTTAACGGCCGAGGAGGTTTTGCGCGAGGCGGAAACGGAATTTGAGCGCGTAGGGCGCGATCTCTACGTCATCGCTCGGCAAATGTGGTCTGAAGCGATTCCTGGAGAGCCGCTGCCGCCCGATGATGCGGAAGGACGAAGAGAAACGATAATTCACGTCCTTGACAAGATCGGCCAGGACCATGGCAAGCCCGAAGACCTCTTGCGCGACACGCAAGATTGCGTGGAACGCATCAAAGCCTTCATCCGAGATCACGGCATTCTTCGCCTGCCCGATCCCGACAACTGCAAAGTGATCGAAATGCCCGAGTTTCAGCGCGGCAATACGGTCGCATTCCTGAACCCTGCGCCGCCTCTGGATGCCAAGGCGTTTAGCTACTATGCCGTCAGCCCGCCGCCACGCGAGTGGAGCCCGCGCCAAGTCAAGAGCTTCATGGAAGAATACAACCGGCACATGCTGCAGATTCTTTCCATTCACGAAGCCTATCCCGGCCATTACGTACAGTTGGAATACGGCAATCGCAGTTCCTCCCTCGTTCGCAAGATGCTCTCCACGGGCGTCTTCGAGGAAGGTTGGGCCGTTTACACGGAGCAAATGATGCTGGACCAGGGCTACGGCAAAGGGGACTTGTCCCTGCGCATGCAACAGCTCAAGTTCTATCTCCGTGCCGTGGCTAATGCCATCCTTGATTACAAGATGCACTGCACTCCATTCTCGGACGAACAGGCCATGGACTTTCTAATGAAACACGTCTTCCAAACCGAAGGCGAGGCGCTCGGCAAAGTCATTCGGGCCAAGCAGAGTTCCTGTCAGTTGTCCACCTATTTCGTGGGCCGAACGGCTTTCTATCGCTTGCGCCAACAGATCGAGCGCGAACAAGGCGCGAATTTCAATTTGGGGCGCTATCACGAAGCCGTGTTGGACCAGGGAACCCCGCCTGTGAAATATTTGCCGGAACTCGTCCGGGCATGGCTCGCTAAATCCGCCGCCACGCCAAGTCGATGATTCGCACGGGCTGCACTTCTTTTCTCATCGCGTTGGTTTACAATGGCAGGCTCGTGATGAGGATCGGCTGCCGGAGTATTGGTTAATGGCTTCTTATATTGTCCGCCACGGCACGATGCGCTTCTTGGGCGACTTCGAAGGTCCCGACGGCGTGGCCTACAACCGGCTGGATCGGGTCGTTGCCCGGACCGAGCGCGGTCTCGAAGCCGGTGAAGTCTTGGGACAGGCAACGGAGCGGGCCGTTCAAATTATCGCCGAGCCGACTAAGGGCAAGATTATTCGTCCCTTCACCCCTGAAGACCAAGCGACGCTGGATCATATAAAAGAGGCGGAAAGGCACGAATTCGAGGCTTGCCGCACTTTTATCACCACCCGAAATTTGCAAATGGAGCTGGTGGATGTCGAGCATTTGTTTGGCGGCGAACGGATTGTGTTTTACTTCCTGGCCGAAAAGCGTGTAGACTTTCGCGACCTAGTCAAGGATCTGGCGCGCGAATTCCAGACGCGCATTGAAATGCGCCAAATTGGCGTCCGCGACGAAGCGAAGCTTCTGGCGGATTACGGGGATTGCGGCAAACCGGTCTGTTGCAATACCCACATGACCACTATGCCCCCCGTGTCGATGCGCATGGCCAAGCTGCAAAAATCCACGCTGGATCCTTCCAAGATTTCCGGCCGCTGCGGCCGGCTCAAATGTTGTCTGCGCTTCGAACAAGATGTCTACGAGGATTTCTACCAACAGCTGCCGGCCATAGGCACTCGCATTCTCACGAAAAAAGGCCAGGGCCGTGTGCTGGCTCAAGAAGTTCTTGCCCGCAAGATGCTCGTAGAATTCGAAGACGGCCGCCGCATCGTCGTCGCGCTTGATGAGGTTTTGACAAAGATGGGATGATTTGTCAGTTGTCAGTTGTCAGTTGTCAGTTGTCAGTTAATGTTCACTACATGGAAGGGCGTCTTGTCTTTGCAACTGACCACTGACCACTGACACCACAGGAGAGCTTCCGCTGCATGACGATGTTTCACCCCAAGCTGGCCGAACTCGTGCGCCGCGACCCGCGCTATGCCTATGAGGCGTACGAGTTTGTCTTTGCTGCCTTAGCGCACACCCAGAAGATGTTGGGCCGGGCGCCGCGCGAAGAGGCAGAGGCTTCGGAGGACCATCATGTCTCCGGCGCCGAGCTGGTTCGCGGCGCCTGCGAATTAGCGCTGCACGAGTTTGGCATGATGGCGCCGACTGTCTTCAAGCAGTGGGGCATCACCCAATCCGACGACTTTGGCGAGATCGTCTTCAACTTGATCGAAGGCAATCTCATGAGCAAAACGAACAACGACAGCAAAGCTGATTTTCAGGGCGTTGTTAATCTAGACCGCGTTCTCAAGGAAGGTTTCGCCATCCGCCTGGACGAGGCGGATTAACTATGCTGCGCGCGCGTTTGTTTCTGTTCTTGACGTCGGGGTTGTTTTTGGCGTGGATTACTTACCTGGGTTACCTGGCCATAACGCATGGCCACTGGAAAGAAGATCTCACCGAGCGCGTCCTATCCCGGC